>NZ_RZOZ02000003.1:0-625265 GCF_003999155.2 Mesorhizobium sp. M1D.F.Ca.ET.231.01.1.1 | reverse complement strand
GACGCTTACAACTTCGGGCGCCGGCTTAAGACACTGACGGGGCTAACCCCCTACGAATACATCTGCAAATGCTGGACAAAGGACCCTGAACGCTTCAGGCTCGATCCAATCCATCAAATGCCGGGACTAAACATCTAGGGTCTGCGCGCGTCGCTGCGCTCCTTGCTCCGCCCTGGAATGACGACAGAAGAGATGGCTCAGCCAATCGCCGAGGGTGGTCGCTCCAGCGAACGAAAATCCTCCTGTGACCTTCCCCGGGTAAATCCGTGCCCCAGATAGCGGCGGAATTGAAACGAGGTTCCGCGCGCGATCAGGTTAGTATAGTAATCTTATCGACATTAGGGAGAGAGAACGATGCACGAGCACCTGAACCGCATACGGCCAGTCGTTCGCGGCACCGGCCTGAGGGCTGCCTCGCGGCGGCCGGCGCCGGCCGCCTAGGCTAGGTCGCGGCTCCTCGACAGTTCCTGAATTTCAGCCATGGTTGGACGCGGCAACTCCATCATCATTGTCGGCGGCGGGGCCAGCGGCGTCGTGCTGGCGGCGCATCTTTTGAAATCGCCAAACCCCGATCTGCGCGTCACGCTGATCGAGAAGCGTCCTCATTTCGGCCAGGGCATGGCCTATTCGACGCTGCTCTCCGCGCATGTGCTCAATGTCAACGCTTCCGGCATGAGCGCCCATGCCGACGATCCGGGCGATTTCGCGCGCTGGGTGCTGGAGCGCGGCTTCGCAAAGCCGGACCAGGGGCCGTTCTACGCGCCGCGCAGCCTCTATGCCCGTTACCTGAAGGAACTGCTCGACGATCTCGAGGAGCGCGAGCGCGAGACGGGAAGGCTACGCCTGATCCGCGAGGAGAGCCTGTCGATCTCGCCGACCCCGTCGGGCGTCGAGGTGGCCCTGGCCAACGGCACCAGCGTCGTCGGCCATCTCGCCGTTCTAGCCACCGGCCATGACGAGCAGCCTGGCGCCTTCCAGGGCCGCGCCATCCGCATGGGTTCGGAGGCCGACACCGCGCTCGACCCCGAAGCCACGGTCCTGGTGCTGGGCACGGGCTTGAGCATGGTCGACGCCTTCCTGTCGCTGGAGCAGCGCGGCCATCGTGGCGAGATCGTCGCTGTGTCGCGGCGTGGCCTGCTGCCCTCGCCGCACCGCAAGGGCAACCCGATCAAGCTCGATGTCGCCGACATCCCGCTCGGCACCGAGCTTTCCTATTTCGTCGGCTGGTTCCGCAACCTCATTCGCGAGACCCAGAAGGCCGGCGGCGACTGGCGCGACGTGGTCGACGGCCTCAGACCCTTCAACCAGAAGATCTGGCAGAACTGGCCGTCCTCGGCCAAACGCCGTTTCGTCGAGCACACCAAGGCCTGGTGGGACATCCATCGCCATCGCATGGCGCCGGAAGTCTATGAGCGCGTCACCGAAGCGGTCGGCTCGGGCCGCATCCGCCTCGTCGCCGGCCGGGTCGTGGACATCGAGCCGGGCTTCACCGTCACGATCCAGCAGCGCGCCACGCAGGCGCTCGAGACGCTCGAAGTTGCCCGCATCTATGACTGCATGGGCATCGCCCGCGACATCTCGAGGACGTCGAACGGCGTCGTGCGCTCGCTGGTCGAGCGCGCCCTGGCGCGCCCCGATCCGCTGCGCCTCGGCCTCGACGTCACCGCCGGATGCGAGCTGATCGCGGCCGACGGCACGGTGTCGTCGAAGCTCCTCGCCGTCGGCCCGCTGACGCGCGGCACCTTCTTCGAGATCGACGCCATTCCGGATATCCGCGTCCAATGCGCGAAGCTGAGCAAGCTGTTGCTGGGTTAAAGGCATGTCTCCCGAAAGTGGGAACCGGTTTCGGGGTCATGCCTAAAATGAAAACCTAAAGCGCATGGAGCGAAGCTGAAAGATCGCGACGCGCTTCAGAGCAATTCCAGGAAAAGTGTGAGCGGTTTTCCGCCCGGAATTGCGAAAAAACAAAGAGTTGGAGCGGTTCGGCGTTTCCGTGAAACGGTGAACCGCTCTAGGGTCCGGTTTGGCTTCAGCCGCCAAGCGCCTCGCAGACGACCCGCGCGGTCTCGGCGCCGGAGAAATTCTGCTGGCCGGTGACGAGGTTGCCGTCGCGCACGGCAAAGCCGCGCCACGGCCCGGCCTGGACATAGTTTGCGCCGATCGCCTTCAGCTCGTCCTCGATCCGCCATCGCATCAGATGCTTGCCGCGTTCGAGCGCGCCCATCGCCCAGGTGGCGTTGTCGGCAAAGTCCTCCTCGACATTGGCAAAGCCGGTGACGGTCTTGCCGGCGGCAAGCAGCGATCCGTCGGCGCGCCTGGCATAGCGCAGGATCGCGGTGCCGTGGCAGAGCGCAGCCGCCACCTTGCCGGCCTCATGGAAGGCGACGAATGTCCGCTGCAAATCGGTCGCGCGCTCGTAGGTGAACATCGGCGACTGGCCGCCGGCGACGACGATTGCGTTAAACTGCTCGACATCGATCTCGGCCACCGTCCGCGTGTTGTCGACCATGGCCAAGAGTTTCGGGCTCGAAATGAAGCCGAGCGAGATGAGGTCGCTTTCCGAATAGCCCGACGGATCGCGCGGGTCGCTCAGCGCATCGGCCTCGCACTTGCCGCCGTCAGGCGAAAAGATCTCCACCTGATAGCCGCGTTCGGTGAAGGCGAGCCAGGGATGCGTAAGCTCGCTCCACCAGAAGCCCACCGGCCACCCGGTCGTGGTCGAGACGGCCGGATTGGCGATGACGATCGCCACCCGCTTCGGCTTTCGCGCATTGACCGGATTGGGATCCCTCACACTCATCGTCGCTCTCCTCCTGTGAAACACGCTGCCCGACAAGGTCGGACACTTCAACCCCGCCAGATGGCGGGGCGATTTCCGCTTCCCGATCGGCCGGGCCTTGCCTAGGATCGTCGCATGACACAACGTGGTAGACTTTATGGCTGCCCGGTCGAGTTCGCCCTCGACGCTTTGGGCGGCAAGTGGAAGACGGTGATCCTGGCGCGGATCAAGGAACAACCGTTGCGCTACTCCGAATTGCGCCGGATGACCCCCTCGCTTTCCGACAAGATGCTGACGCAGCGCCTGGCCGATCTCGTCGAGATCGGTTTCGTCACGCTGGAGTCCTCGCCCGATGGCAAGGGACGCTACACGCTGACGGAGCGCGGCCGCGATCTCGCCGCCGCGCTTCAGGCGCTCTACGACTGGGGCGACGTACATGGCCGCGCCGAGGGTGTGCGCTTCCGCACCGACATCGAGGCGGCCGCCTAACTCAAAGAGCATCGGCAAGCGCGCCGCGAAAGCCGGCGACATCGGTGACGATGGCTTCGCCAAGGAAGCGCAGCGTCGCCATCGAGCGGCCGCTGGCCTCCTTGTTGCCGAAGCCGCAGGCATCCTCGATGACCACGGCCACGAAACCGTTGTCGGCCGCCTGCCGCACCGTCGGTTCGATGCCGATCTCCATGGCGATGCCGGCAAGGGCGATCGCGCGCACGCCGCAATCGCGCAACGCAAGGCCGAGCGCGGTGGAATCGAAAGCCGACATCGTGAGCTTGTCGAATATCGCTTCGTCCGCGCGCGGCGCGAGTTCTGGCACGATCTGCGTCGCGTCGGCGTCGCGCAGGAACCAGGGCTCGACCGCGTCGGGGTCATCGCGCCGCTGCAGGCCATGGCGGTGCGCAATTGCGTGACGCCCATCCATGTCTTCGGCAGCGACAGGTGGCGCGTGAAGGCCACGCGCATACCGGCCGAGCGGGCCGCTTCCAGCACGATGCCGGTGCGCTCGACGATTGCCGCGGCGCCGTCGACCTGGCGGCAGATGCCGACCTGCATGTCGTAGATCACCAGCGCCATGCGGCGCGGATCGCACCATTCCGCCAGGCTGGTCGGGATCTCGATCCCGTCTCTGGAGCGGATCATGCTGCCGTCCGATCCCAAGGTTTTGCGACGTCGACGGTCGGATCGAACAAATATTCCAGCGGCAGCGGGGCATCGAAGGCGATGAAATGCCATTCCAGCAGACCGGCCTTGGACAGCGGGAAATCGTCGGTGTAGCGCCTGGCTTCCTCGACGCTGTCGAGCTCGAAGACGATGATGACGCCGCCGACATCGGCACGCGCATAGTTCTCGCGCACGATGCCTGTCTTCCAAAGCCGCCAGACATTCGAGACCTCGTCGCGCAGATAGGGCCGGAGGTCGTCGAGCGTGACGCCGGGCTTGAAATTGTCATAGGCAAGAATCTTCATCGGCTGTTCCTTGCGTTGGCCCCGCGCAGCGCTCGCCTAGCATGGCGAAATCGGTGCCGGCAACGAACGACATGGTTCGTTGAAGCGCCGGCCGATTTGCCCTTTCGTGCCGCAAAGTCCCAATCGGGCGCCGGGTCGGCCGTCCGCATTCCGCAACGCTGTGGAGGATCGGCCAGCGCGAGGGGACGCTGTCGCGCCGACGCCTCGATTGAGGGATGGTCCTCTTCCTGCCTGAAATTCCATTCCCCCACTCGCCCCCGGATTGGCACGATCTATCTTCTTTCCAGCGGCGATCGGCTGGAAAAGACGCTAGTTTCGACCCATGGAGCAGCGGACATGAGCGTGCACGGGAAAGCGGCGCCGGAGGCCGCGGAAAATAATCGGTTGCGGCCGCCTTACGCCTCGGTGCTCGATCTGATCGGCCAGACGCCGGTCGTCGAGCTCACCAAATTCGACACCGGCAAGTGCCGGCTGTTCATCAAGCTCGAAAGCCAGAACCCCGGCGGCTCGATCAAGGACCGCATCGCGCTGTCGATGATCGCGGCCGCCGAGAAGGCGGGCCAGCTGAAGCCCGGCGGCACCATCATCGAGGCCACCGCCGGCAACACCGGCCTCGGCCTTGCCCAGGTCGGCATCCCCAAGGGCTACCGCATCATCCTCGTCGTGCCCGACAAGATGTCGCGCGAGAAGATCCAGCATCTGCGCGCCTTGGGCGCCGAGGTGCGCATGACCCGCTCCGACGTCGGCAAGGGCCACCCGGAATATTACCAGGACATGGCCGAGAAGATCGCCGCCGAATTGCCCGGCGCCTTCTATGCCAACCAGTTCGCCAACCCGGCCAACCCGCTGGCGCATGAGACCACGACCGGTCCGGAGATCCTTGCCCAGCTCGACGGCGATGTCGACGCGGTGGTGGTCGGCGTCGGCTCCGGCGGCACCCTCACCGGTGTCGGCCGCTTTTTCGCAAGACATTCGCCGAAGACCGAGATGGTGCTTGCCGATCCGGTCGGCTCGGTGCTGGCGCCGCTGATCAAGACCGGCAAGATGATAGAGGCCGGTAGCTGGACGGTCGAAGGCATCGGCGAGGATTTCGTGCCGCCCAATGCCGACCTCTCGCTGGTGAAGAAAGCCTATTCCATCACCGACAAGCAGAGCATGCTGGCGGTGCGCGACCTTCTGTCGAAGGAAGGCATCCTGGCCGGCTCCTCCTCCGGCACGCTTTTGTCGGCGGCGCTCCGCTATTGCCGCGAGCAGACATCGCCGAAACGTGTCGTCACGCTGGTCTGCGACAGCGGCAACAAATATCTGTCGAAGGTGTTCGACGACATCTGGCTGGCCGAGCAGGGCCTCGACGAGCATGAGCAGCATGGCGACCTGCGCGACCTTGTCATGCGCTCGCCGCGCACCGGTGACATCGTGACCGTCGGCCCCGGGGAAACCCTGCTCAACGCCTATGGCCGCATGCGCCGCTCCGATGTCTCGCAGCTGCCGGTTCTCGATGACGGCAAGCTGGTCGGCATCGTCGACGAGAGCGACATCCTGGCCAAGGTCGACGGTCCCTATGACGGCCGCTGGGACCGTTTCAACGCGCCGGTGCGCACGGCCATGACGTCCAGCCTGCACACGCTGCAGGCCAGCCAGACGCTCGACGCGCTGCTGCCGGTCTTCGACCGCAACGAGGTTGCCATCGTCTTCGATGGCGAGGAGTTCATCGGCCTGATAACCCGTATCGACCTGATCAACCATCTGAGGCGCCGCGCAAGATGACGACGACTGGCAAGAACCGCCTGGCCTTTTCCACCCGCACCATCCATGGCGGCCAGAGCCACGACCCGACCACCGGCGCGGTGATGGTGCCGATCTACGCCACCTCCACCTACGGCCAGCAGTCGCCCGGCGTGCACAAGGGCTTTGAATACGCCCGTAGCCAGAACCCGACGCGCTTTGCCTTCGAGCGCGCCGTCGCCGATCTCGAAAGCGGCACGAAGGCCTTTGCCTTCGCCTCCGGCCTGGCGGCGATCGGAACGGTGCTGGAGCTGCTCGATGCCGGCGCCCACATCGTCGCCACCGACGACATCTATGGCGGCTCGTTCCGGTTGATGGAGCGGGTGCGCAAGCGCTCGGCGGGCTTGCAGGTCAGCTTCGCCGACTTCACCGACCTCGCCGCCGTCGAAGCCGCGATCCGCCCCGAGACGAAACTGCTCTGGGTCGAGACGCCGACCAACCCGCTGCTGCGCATCGTCGATCTCCAAGGCCTCGCTTCGCTCGCCAAAAGCAAGGGTCTGCTCACCGTCGCCGACAATACCTTCGCCAGCCCCTATAACCAGCGTCCGCTGGAGCTCGGCATCGACATCGTCGTCCATTCGACGACCAAATACTTGAACGGCCATTCCGACATGGTCGGCGGCGTCGCGGTCGTCGGCGACAACAACGACCTCGCCGACCGGCTGAAATTCCTGCAGAACGCCATCGGCGCCATCTCCGGCCCGTTCGACAGCTTTCTGGCGCTGCGCGGCATCAAGACGCTGGCGCTTCGGATGGAGCGGCATTCGGCGAACGGCCTGAAGATCGCGCAGTGGCTGGAAGGCAGGAAGGATGTCCGCCGCGTCATCTATCCGGGGCTTGCCAGCCACCCGCAGCACGAGATCGCCAAACGCCAGATGCATGCCTTCGGCGGCATGATCTCGGTCGATCTCGACCGCGACCTTGCCGGCACAAAGCGCTTCCTCGAACGTACGCAGCTCTTCACGCTGGCCGAAAGCCTCGGCGGCGTCGAAAGCCTGATCGAGCACCCGGCGCTGATGACGCACGGCTCGATCCCGGCGGAGAAGCGCGGTGAGATAGGCATCTCCGATTCGCTGGTTCGCCTGTCGGCGGGCATCGAGGATGGCGATGATTTGATCGCGGATTTGGAGCAGGCGCTGGCGACCTAGCCACCCGCCAATCACCGAGCGTGGTGATCCTTCGCGCCCCCCTCGTTCTGCCAGAGGGGGGCGCTGTCCTGCCGACATCTCGCTATGTGTGCCATTGCAGACCGCAATCCACACTCTAGACTGTGCCGGCTTGCGATCTCCGGAGGCGTCATGCGCGTGATCGTGTTGGGCGGCGGCGTGGTTGGCGTCACCACCGCCTATCAGCTGCAGAAGGATGGGCACGAGGTCGTCGTCCTCGAGCGCCGGCCTCAGGTCGCCGCCGAGACCAGCTGGGGCAATGCCGGCATGATCGCGCCCGGACATTCCTTTGTCTGGTCGTCGCCCGGGGCGCCGATGATCCTGTTGAAATCGCTGGTGCTGAAGGATCAGGCGCTGCGCTTCAGGCTCTCGGCCGATCCCAGGCTCTACAGCTGGTCGTGGCTGTTCCTGATGGAATGCACGGCCGCGAAGGCCAGGCGCAACACGCTGCTCAAGCATCGGCTCGCCGCCTATTCGCAATCGGTGCTGCACGAGGTCATCGCCGACGAGCAGATCGACTATGACCGCAACGATCGCGGCATCGTCTATTTCCACCGCAGCCAGCAGGCGCTCGACAAAGGCGTCGAGCATATGCGGCTGCTCGAATCCGACGGCCAGCTGATCAAGGTGCTCGACCGCGAGGGCGTCGTGGCACTCGATCCGTCGCTGGCCTCGGCGCGGGAAAAGATCGCCGGCGGCATCTATTGCCCGACCGACGAGACCGGCGACCCGGCGAAGTTCACCCGGGCGCTGGCGGAGAAGGTGGTCGAGCGCGGCGGCGAGATCCGCACCCAAACCACCATCACCGGCATCGAGGCATCCAGCGACGGCGTGACCCAGGTGCTGACCGACAAGGGCGCGGTCAAGGGCGACGCCTATGTGCTGGCGCTCGGCTCCTACAGCCCGTTGATTGCAGAAAAGATCGGCATCGGCCTGCCGATCTATCCGATCAAGGGCTATTCGCTGACCATTCCGATCGGCAACCGGCCGCATCCGCCGACCATCGCCTCGGTCGACGAGCACAATCTGGTGGCCATCTCGCGCTTCGGCGACCGCATCCGCGTCACCGCCACGGCGGAATTTGCCGGCTACGACACCAGCCACAAGCCTGCCGATTTCGCCTTCATGAAGGGCGTGACGCAGGAGCTTTATCCCGAGGGCGCCGACTACGACCGCGCCGAGATGTGGGCGGGTCTCAGGCCGATGACGCCGAACAACCTGCCCGAATTCGGCCGGCGGCGCCTCGGCAACCTCTATCTCAACACCGGGCACGGCCATATCGGCTGGACCATGTCGCATGGCTCGGCCCGCATCACCGCCGATCTGATCGCCGGCCGCCGGCCGGCCATATCCATGGATGGACTTTTGAACTGAGAACATGATCCCAAAAAGTGGAACCCGATTTTTGGAAAAGATCATGTTCAACTGAGAGGGAATGCCATGTCTGTCGGCGCAGCTGCTACCCGCCTTGAAACTTCGGGACCGGTCGACCTCGGCGTCCTGCCGTCCGAGCTCGATGGCGGCCTCGCCTCGCGCGCGGCGATCGGGCTTGCGATCCTCGCCACCGACCAGACGCTGGAGCATGAATTCCGCGCGCTGGTGCGCATTCCGGGCGTCGCCTTCTACGAGGCGCGTCTCTTCAACGACAACGACATCACGCCGGACACGCTGCGCGCCATCGGCCCGCGGATCGCGCCGACCGTCGACCTGATCCTGCCCAGCATTCCACTCGACGTCGTCGGCTTCGGCTGCACCTCGGCGACCATGACGCTCGGCGAGGAGGCCGTCTTCGCCGAGATCAGGAAGGCGCGGCCGGGTGTCGCCTGCACCACGCCGGTCACCGGCGCGCTTGCCGCCTTCAGGGCGCTCGGCGCCAGGGGCATCGGGCTGTTGACACCCTATGCCCCCGAGATCAACCAGGGCCTTGTCCGCTATTTCACCGGGCGCGGCCTCGGCATCGCCGCCGTCGCCACCTTCGACCGGCGCGACGACCGCGAGGCGGCGCGCATCTCGCTGGATTCGATCGAAGCCGCGGCCGAGCGCATGGCGGCGGCGCCGGGTGTGGACGCGATCTTCATCTCCTGCACCAGCCTGCGCGTCGCCGAGGCGGTGGCCGGGCTGGAACGCAGGATCGGCATTCCCGTCACCTCCTCCAACCACGCCATGGCCTGGCACTGCCTGCGGCTCGCCGGCATCGACGACGTCGTGCCGGCCGGCGGCAGATTGTTTGCGGTGCCGGCCGCCGGTTAACGGTTCTGGAAAAGGTTGCTTAACGCTTGGCTACTATCTCCCGTCCCGGGAGGCAGGACAGAGTGAGCGCGATGAACGACAGCCCCGAAAAGCGCAATGAATGGCGCGCCATCTTTTACGTGCAGGCGCGTGTCGCCATTCTGTTCGTCCCGATCATCGTCAGCCTGCTGATCATCGGCGCGCTTGCCGGCAACGATCGCGATCCCGCCGCCATCGACCGGACCGTTACCAGCTCGGTGCGATGACCGCCAGGCGGCCGCCAGTTGGCCACTTCCCAAGATGCCTGTCGCCGGGATCGCAGAGCGCGTCGACGTCCAGAAAACTATTCGGCTGCCTCCGGCACAGGCCTACGGGCCTGTTCCAGCAAGTCAATACCGTCGCGCAGGGACACGTATTGGTGGACCGCATTAGTCTCATTGACTAGGACAGGAAGCGCGTCGGCCAAAATAGGCAGCGCCTGCAGTCCCCGGTCAGCCAAAAGCTTCTCTAGCGAGGTTTTCAAAACGGGGGAGTGCCAAGGCGTTCGCACATCTTCCCAGAGATGAGTCTCCCCATGGACTTTGATCCAGAGCCAAGGCTCTAGGCGCTCAACATCGCCATCGGTGCGAATGCGCCACATAGGCTTATAGTCTCGAGAGAAGAACACCTCGGCGCCGTCTTGTTCGGTCCAATAGCCGTAGGGAAGATAGAGGCGCATTGGCAGGAACAAGGGTAATGCAGCGCGGGGAGTCACGTATTCAAAATCTGCAATTGTCGTAACTTCTTGATGTGTGACGACCTGCGTGGGCCGTCCGTAGTTAAGCAGGATAACAGGTTCGCCATTGCGGCCTCGGGTCTTCAACTTACCCATCGCCCCACGCGTGCGTGCATCAGCTAGTGGCAGAACTGACATTTGCCAACATTTCAGGCGTATAGCGATTTGATCACCCAAAAGTGGCTGCCTGTCACCGGTTAGTCGTGCAACCGAGAGAGCATATTGGGCGTCTCCGTCCGGCACGGCCAACTCGTGCGCGAGTGCTAAGCTAAGATAGCTTTGCCGTTCGATAAACTCGGAGTGACTTAGTTCTTGGTCCAGTGGGCTCGGCGCGCTGGCACTCAAGTTACGGTTGAATTCGTACCAGTCCGTATATCCACATGCACGGGCGATACCGTGGTGTACGGAAGAGAGGCGCAGGCCAAGTTTGTCCGCAATTAGCTTGGCTGCTTTCTTGGGTCGCGTGGGATTCGGAAAAAAAAGTCTCATGCTCATCTCTCTCAATAGCGCCTGATGCGAGTTGGTCCACTCAACTCCGCGGCGCACTTCGAAAGAGTGCCGAGGTTCTCGAAATGTACTTGCCCCGAAGGCTTCACCATTGTGGACGGTGCGGGAGACTCCTCCGCTCTCACAAGCATGGCCACGCTAACTGACTTTGTCAACGGAGCATCGAGCCTGGTGTAGCGACCAACAGGCCCCAAAACTCCTTCTTTGCAGAGCATTTTCTCGGGCTGACGTAACTTTGTTCACGCCATTCCGCAGCACACCGCCTTCAAACAAAGCGCGGGATCGGGCCGTTCTGCGGCGTCGTGCGCTCGCCGAGGTCGATGAACACCTCGTCGATAAAGCACCAGCCCCAGCCCTCCGGCGGATCGTAGCCCTCGATGACCGGGTGGCTTGTGGCGTGGAAATGCTTGGTGGCGTGGCGGTTGGGCGAGTCGTCGCAGCAGCCGACATGGCCGCAGGTGCGGCAGAGCCTGAGATGCACCCACCACGATCCGCTCTTCAGGCATTCCTCGCAGCCGAGCGCGCTCGGCGTCACGTCCTTGATGCCGTCCGTATGCCTGCATTCGTCCATCACGATCTCCTCGCCGGTTCGGCACGGTCAGTCGATTCAAGCCGCGCGGCCGTTCCGCGCAAGATAGGCATGCAATGCCGCCACCACCTGGGCGCCTTCGCCGACGGCGGCGGCGACGCGCTTGGTCGAGCCGCAGCGCACGTCGCCGATGGCGAACACGCCGGCGCGGCTCGTTTCCATCAGGCCGTGTCCCGGCGCCACGTCCGGTCCGGTGCGGATGAAACCCTTGGCGTCGAGCGCCACATTGCATTTCGCCAGCCAGTCGGTGTTCGGATCGGCGCCGATGAACAGGAAGAGGTGGCGGATGGGGCGCGTCGTCTCGACGCCGGCTGCCCGGTTGCGCCAGCGTACATGGTCGAGATTGCCGTCGTGGCCGTCGAGCGCCACGATCTCGGTCTCGGGCTGCACCTCGATGTTCGGCTGCGCCTCGATGCGCTCGACCAGGTAGCGCGACATGGTGGCATTGAGGCTGTCGCGGCGCGCCAGAAGCGTCACCTTGCGCACCTGGCTCGCCAGATAGACCGCCGCCTGGCCGGCCGAATTGCCGGCGCCGACAAGCGCCACTTCCTGGTCCCGGCAAAGCCGCGCTTCGATGGGCGAGGCCCAATAATGCACGGACGTGCCCTCGAACTCTGCAAGGTTGGCGACATCGAGGCGGCGGTAGCGCGCCCCGCTGGCGATCACCACCGTGCGCGTGCGCACCGTCTCGCCGTCGCCGACATAGAGCCTGTAGCCGGACATGTCGTCGGCGGCGCCGAGCAGCTTCACCTCGTCGGGGATCACCATCTCGACACCGAACTTCTGCGCCTGGTTGTAGGCGCGCGCCATCAGCGCCATGCCCGTGATGCCGGTCGGGAAGCCGAGATAGTTCTCGATACGTGCGGAAGCGCCCGCCTGCCCGCCGAAGGCGCGGCAGTCGAGCACGATCGTCGACAGCCCTTCGGAGGCGGCATAGACCGCGGCCGCAAGCCCCGCGGGGCCGGCGCCGACAATCGCCACGTCGTAGATCTTGCTGGCATCGACCGGCCTCAGCAGCCCGACGCAGCGGGCGAGATCGCTTTCGCCCGGATTGTGCAGCAGCTTGCCGTTCGGGCAGAGCACGATCGGCAGATGGTGCGGATCGACACGGAAACGCTCGATCAGCGTCTTGGCGCAGGGGTCGGTGTCGGAATCGAGCGCCCGGTGCGGTAATCCGCTGCGCCGCAGAAAACCCTCAAGCCGCAGCACGTCGCCATTGCCGGGCGGGCCGATGATCACCGGCCCGCTGACGCCGCTTTCAAGCAGGCCGACGCGGCGCAGGATCAGCGCGCGCATGACGCGCTCGCCGAGGTTCGCCTCCTGCACCATCAGGTCGCGCAGCCGCTGCGAGGGGATGACGATGGCCTCGACCGGCGAGGCTGCTTCGGCATTGACCAGCGACGGGCGGCTCGAAAGCTGCGCCAGCTCGCCGATGAAGTTGCCCGGTCCGTGGGTGACGATCGCTTCGCGCGGGCCGAGCCCGGCCTGTGTGATCTCGACCTTGCCCGACAGGATGACGATCAGCCCGGGCGACACCGTGCCGGCGGTGACGATATGCTCGCCGGCGGCATAGGTTCGCGCTTCGCCGAAGCGGCGCATGTGTTCGATATCCGCGTCGGCGAGGGCGGGAAACATCTGGTCGCGACGGGCGGCGATGGTCGGGCTGACGGCAGGGGCCATGCGGCGACCGTAGCGTCATGGTCGCCGGGATTGAAGCGGTTTGTTCGGAGACTGGCCGGAAGGGGAGGTTGGTCGCTATGCTTTCGCTATCCGAGCGACGTCGCCAGCTTGCGCAGCGCCCCTTGCGGATCATCGGCGATGACGGAGCCATGCGAGACAAGGATGCGCTTGAGCGCCGGTTGTTCCGCCCATCGTCTGAACTGCGCTGCGAGTGCCGCCTTGTCGGTGACCATCGTCAGCTTGACCGGCCAGGGTATATGCGGCTCATCACCGGCAAATCCCATCATGCGCAACGCCCAGCCTGCAAAGCCAGATGCGTCGCGGATGTTGCCGACGATATCGTTGAGAACGAGCGTCGTGCCGTTTGGTCCGTCAACTTGCAGCGCCGCCTCGCGATCGCCGGTTCCGGGGACGGCGATGAGCTTGACGTCGGGATCGCCAAAGTCGCCGCGTGTCGCATCGACATGTACCGCCTTCCCGACGCTGTTGAGCGCGCCCGGCGATGCAATCACCTCAAGGGCGGGATAACGATTCTTCCATGGCTTTGCATCGAGCCGGTGATGATCATTAGGGACGATCAGGAAGGCCGGCTGGCCAAAGGCCTCGATCGCGCGCATCTGCTGGTCGTCGAGCGCGATGGCGCTGAAGATGACGAGCCGTTGGTCGCGCAATCGCACCACGGTCATGCGCCGTGTCATGTTGCCGACTGGCATCGGTATGTCGCCGGTCACCGTCAGAATATTGTCGTCGACAGGAGTGAGCCTGCCATGCGGCAGAACCTTCCACTCCTTGAACGGCTTGGGCATCACCTAGCCTCGGTTGACCGACAAGTTAGGAACGGTTCAACTCGAGACGAGTTGCAAGGCACAAAAAAGCCCGGAAAATCCGGGCTTTTTGCTCATCGCGTCAGATCGTCTGAAGCGGGAATTTGGTGCCCAGAAGAGGACTCGAACCTCCACTCCTTGCGGAACACGGACCTGAACCGTGCGCGTCTACCAATTCCGCCATCTGGGCTGGTGGGCGCTCATGTAAGCGGGCAAACGATATGTGTCAACGCGCTTTTTTCGAGACCCGACAATGCTTGCCGGGCGGGCTTGGCGTTACAACTCGCTCCCCGCTTCGGCGGAGCGAGTTGCGAATAGCCCTCACCCTTCCAGCACTTCCTTCTTGGCCACGGTCGAATCGGCGTTGAGCTTGTAGATGACCGGCACGCCGGTGCCGAGCTCGAGCTTGACGATCTCCTCGCCCGACTTGCCGTCCAGCGCCATGATCAGCGCGCGCAGCGAATTGCCGTGCGCGGCCACCAGCACCGTCTCGCCGCGCAGCACATGCGGCTGCACGTCGTGCAGGTAATAGGGCCACACGCGCGCGCCGGTGTCCTTCAGGCTCTCGCCGCCGGGCGGCGCGACGTCATAGGAGCGGCGCCAGATATGCACCTGCTCTTCGCCCCACTTCTTGCGCGCGTCGTCCTTGTTGAGGCCGGAGAGGTCGCCATAGTCACGCTCGTTGAGCGCCTGGTCGCGGATCGTCTCGAGGTCGCTCTGGCCGACCACGTCGAGGATGTGCTGGCAGGTCGTCTGCGCCCGCTTCAGCGCCGAGGTGAAGGCGACATCGAACTTCAGGCCGCGCGCCTTGAGTTTTTCGCCTGCGGCAAGCGCTTCCGCGGTGCCCTGCTCGGTCAGCCCGACATCGCGCCAGCCGGTGAACAGGTTCTTCAGGTTCCATTCGCTCTGGCCGTGGCGCACGAGCACGAGAGTTCCCGACATGTTTGCTCCTTCGTTGAAGCAATTCCGGGAAAAGCGTGTTGCGGTTTTCCGTCCGGAATTGCGTAAAGACAGATTTTGGGGTGCTCAGCTCAGGCCGAGCACGTCCCGCATGGAATAAAGTCCGGGTTTCCTGCCGCGCGCCCAAAGCGCCGCCTTCACGGCGCCGCGGGCAAAGATCGCCCGGTCCTCGGCCTGGTGCGAGAGCGTGATGCGCTCGCCGGTGCCGGCGATGATGACGCTGTGCTCGCCGACCACCGAACCGCCGCGCAGCGTGGCGAAGCCGATTGTGCCGGGCTTGCGCACGCCGGTGTGGCCGTCGCGCACCCGCACGCTGTTATCCTTCAGCGCGATCTCCCTGCCCTTCGCCGCCGCTTCGCCGAGCAGCAGTGCCGTGCCGGAGGGGGCGTCGACCTTGTGCTTGTGATGCATCTCCAGGATCTCGATGTCGAAATCTTGCGGCTCGAGCGCGCGTGCCGCCTGTTCCACCAGCACCGCCAGAAGATTGACGCCGAGGCTCATATTGCCGGATTTGACGATTGTCGCATGGCGGGCCGCCGCCGCGATCTTCGCGTCGTCGTCGGCCGAGCAGCCGGTCGTGCCGATGACATGGACGATGCGCGCCTGCGCGGCGTAGCCGGCGAATTCAACGCTCGCCCTGGGCGCGGTGAAGTCGAGCACGCCGTCCGCCTTGGCGAAGGCCGGCAGCGGGTCGTCGACGATCGGCACGTTGATGATGCCGATGCCGGCAAGCTCGCCTGCATCCTTGCCGAGATACGGCGAACCCGGCCGCTCGACAGCACCGGCGACGCGCGCGCCGGGGATCGTGTGGATGGCGCGGATCAGCGTCTGGCCCATCCGGCCGGCAGCGCCGACCACCACCAGGCCCATATCGCCCGTTTCGCTCATGCGTTTCTCCCGACGGCCTTTTTCGCGCGGCTGCGCGGCAACGGAGTTTGGCCCGAAGTCTGGCTCGCCTTGGCGTCATCGACAAGCCCCAGCCCCTTCTTGCCCTGCACCCGGTGGAAGCGGGCATAGACGCTGTGCGGATCGGCCATTAGCGAGGCATGCGTGCCTTCCTCGACCAGCCTGCCTTCTTCCAGCACGATGATGTGGTCGGCATTGACCACCGTCGACAGCCGGTGCGCGATCACGATGGTGGTGCGCCCTTGCATGACATGGGTCAGCGCTTCCTGGACGCGCGCTTCCGCCTCGTTGTCGAGCGCCGAGGTCGCCTCGTCGAGCAGAAGGATCGGCGCCTGGCGCACGATGGCCCGGGCGATCGAGACGCGCTGGCGCTGGCCGCCGGACAGCGTCACGCCGTTCTCGCCGACCGGCGTGTCGTAGCCTTGCGGCTGCTGGCGGATGAATTCGTCGGCGGCGGCCTGGCTGGCCGCTTGCTCGATCTCGGCGTCGCTGGCCGACAGCCGGCCATAGCGGATGTTGTCGCGGATCGTGCCTTCGAACAGATAGGGCGCCTGCGAGACATAGGCGATCGAGCCGCGCAGCGACTGCTTGGTCACCTTGGCAATGTCCTGGCCGTCGACTTCGATGCTGCCGCTATCGACATCATAGAAGCGCTGCAGCAGCGCCACCAGTGTCGACTTGCCGGCGCCGGAGGCGCCGACGATCGCCGTCACCTTGCCGGCGGCGGCGGTGAAGCTCAGGCTCCTGAGCACCGGCATGTCCTCGGCGTAGCCGAAGGTGACATTGTCGAAGCGCACTTCGCCGCTGGTGATTCTGGCTTCGACCGCGCCGGGCGCGTCGCCCTGCTGCGGCTCGAGGTCGAGCAGTTCGTAGATCATGCGCGCGTTGACCAGCGACCGCTCCATGCCGACCTGCGTGCGCGCCAGGCGCCTTGCCGGATCGTAGGCAAGGATCAGCGCGGTGATGAAGGAAAAGACCGCTCCCGGCGGCTGCCCGAGCACCAGCGCCCGGTAGCCGGAATAGGCGATCACGCCAGTAACGGCGAGGCCGGCCAGCAGATCGGAAATCGGCGTCAGCCGCTCCGACACGCGCGCGATCTTGTTGCCCCGCTGCTCGGCGCTTTCGGAAAGCTTGCCGATGCGGCGCGACAGCTCCTCCTCCATCGTGAAGGCCTTCACGATGGCGATGCCCTGCGTCGCTTCCTGCATGGCGCCGATCAGCCGCGAGTTGATCTGCACGGATTCGCGCGAGATGCGGCGCACGCGGCGCTGCAGATAGACGACGGCCCAGATCAGCGGCGGTCCGATCAGCAGCGAGGAAAGCGACAGCAGCGGATCCTGATAGATCATGACGCCGATCAGGCCGACCAGCGACACCGCATCGCGCGCGATCGAGGTCAGCGTCATCGACAGCAGGTCACGGATGCCGTTGATGTTCTCGTTGACCCGCGCCGCGAGCTGCCCGGAACGCGTGTCGGTGAAGAAGCCGACGCCGAGCCTCATCAGATGGTCGAAGATGCGGCGCTGGTAGCGGGCCACCAGATTGTTGCCGATCTTGGACAGCGTCACCGCCTGGCCATAGGTGGCAAGCCCGCGCAGCACGAAGGACGCCATGATGCCGGCGCAGATCGCAAAGATCAGATCGCCGCGCCGATCGTAGAAGATCTGGTTGACCACCGGGCTCATGATCCAGGCGGCGAAGGCCGTCGTGGCCGAAACGACCAGCGAGCAGGAGATGGCGACGACATAGGACCAGCGGTATTCGCGGCCGTTCTCGGCGATGATGCGGCGCAGGATCGCCCAGGTTTCGCCCGGCGAGGGCTTCGCTTGATGTTGAAGCGACTGGTTCAAATCGGGATTTGTTCCGTGATTTTCGTTCGGCTTCGCAGCATGGCTGCAACTCGGCACCCCTCTTAGCGTCCTCGTCGCAGCTTGCCTATGGCGAAACTTCGTCGCGGTTCACGACGTGTCCCCCGGTTGCGGTCCGAAAGACGTGAAAGATCACGCCCGCCAGTGCCGTCCCGCGGTCTGGACGCCGAACAGCGACGGGGTCCTGGCATAGGCGGCCAGCCCGAGAAGCGCGGCCAGCGGGTGGGTGATCACATAGACCGGCATCGCCCGCATCAGCGCGCTGTGCGGCGCCTTGTCCTCGAAGGCGGCGCGGAAATTGCCGGCTTTCAGCGCCGGCACGATCTTCTGCGCGATGCCGCCGGTCAAGAATACGCCGCCGCGGCTCATGAACACCAGCGCCAGGTCGCCGGCGGTGCGGCCAAGGCAGGTGACGAACAGTTCCAGGGCTTCCTCAGCCACCGGATCGGATTTGGCGAGCGCGGTCGCGGTGATATCGGCCGGCGTGGTGAAGGGTGCCGCCTTGGCGTCGGCCTTGGCGACGGCGCGATAGAGGTTGACCAGCCCGCGGCCGCACAGGATCTGCTCGCCGGAGATGCGGCCTTCGAGCTTCTCGATATGCGGGAACACCTCGAAGTCGCGCGGCGTGCGCGGGCCGATGTCCATATGCCCGCCCTCGCCCGGCACCGGTATCCAGTGGCGAAGCGCGTAGATCAGCCCGGCGACACCGAGCCCGGTTCCGGGGCCGAGCACGACCCGCCCCGCGCTCGGTTCGGGCGTGCCGCCGCCGATCTTTTCCATATGCTCCTCGCCGAGCGCCACGACGGCGAGCGCCTGCGCCTCGAAATCGTTGAGCACGACGATCTCGCTCAAGCCCAGATTGGCAAACATCTGGTGCGGCTTGACCACCCAGGGGCAGTTGGTGAGCCGGATCTCGTCGCCGTCGACCGGCCCGGCCACCGCCAGCACCGCCGAATGCGGCTGGACCGACGAGCGGTCGAGCACCGCCGCCTGGATCGCCTCATCGATGGTCCTGAAATTGGCCGTCTGGACGATCTGCGGCTCGGTCGCTTCCGAATTGGCGTCGAGCACGATCGAGAAGCGTGCATTGGTGCCGCCGATGTCGCCGATCAGGACCGGAAACCGCAGCGCTGTGTCGTCTTCGCCTGCCATGCTATTTGCTCGTCCCGTTCCGGCCGCCTGTCTGTTGGTTGAACTAGCGCATGGGCTTGCAAAGGGAAAGCCGGTTGGCGCCAGTTCCAGGGCAATCGCATATGTCGGCGCCAGCCCCCTCTCCGGCCGCTTCGCGGCATCTCTCCCCCGTTTCACGGGGGCGAGGAAAGCCAATCGCCGAGGGCGCGGCCTTGAAACGCTTGGGTTCCTCGCCGCCACGAAGTGGGGGAGAGATGGCTCGGCGAAGCCGAGACGGAGAGGGGTGCGCCATATGCAATTGCCCTGCCGTTGGCGGAGAGAAATGCCGGCATGGCAATGAGGGGCGGCGCCAACTTCGACAATTGGCCGGGCCGAAGAATGCCCTGGCCTCAGTTCCCCGGTCTCGGCCGCGGCAGCGGAATGCCGATTTTCGGTGTCGGTGCGAAGGCGCTTGCCGCCGCGGGAAGCGCGGCGTCGGAAATCGTCTCGGCCGGTTCGGCCGCGGGCGGTTCGGCCACCGCGACCGCCGCCGCGCTGCCGCCATGATAGGTCACGGCCTCCAGCGAAGGCGCGTCCGCCGCGGCGAGCACCGCCTGGCATTCCCTCGGCAAATTGGCCATCGTCATCAGGTCGCGGGCCTTCGGCGCATCCGGGTTCTTGTTCGGGCGCCACGGCTCCTCGGTGAACCACCAGGCCAGCGGCTTGCCGCAGCCGTCGTCGTCCGGCGTCGCCTCCTGCGCCTTGCAGCCGGGCGAGCCCGGCTGGCAGCCGATGCGCATGTGGAAATGATAGTCGTGGCCCCAGAACGGGCGGATCTTGCGCAGCCAGGAGCGGTCGCCGGTGACGGTGTCGCAAAGCCTCTTCTTGATGCCCGGATTGACCAGGATGCGCTCGACCTCCGGATAGCTTGCCGCGCGCTTCAGCAGCCGCGTATGCGCCGGCGTCCACAGCGCCTCCTTCACCAGATGCGTCTTCTCGTCGACCATCAGCGTCGCGCTCATGGTCTCGCGCTCGGCAAACGTCAGCGGCCGCCGCGGCATCGGCGTCAGCCAGATGTCGGCGTCGAGGCCGATCTGGTGCGATGCGTGGCCGGTCATCATCGGCCCGCCGCGCGGCTGCGAGACGTCGCCGACCAGAAGCCCCGGCCAGCCGTCCGCCTGGGCATCTCTTGCGAGCTTCTCGATCAGCGCGACCATAGCCGGATGGCCCCAGCGGCGGTTGCGCGACGGGCGCATCACCTCCCAGGCCGGGCCGTCCATCGGCAGGGCGACGCCGCCGGTGAAGCAGCCCTTGGAGTAGAAGCCGAAGGATTGCGCCGGCGCCACCGCCGGCAGCTTCGTGGCGCCGAACAGGTCTTTTGCGCGCGGTTCGGCCGAGATCGCGGCCGCGGCCAGCGCGGCCAACGTCACCAGCGCAAGCGCGGCGGTCAGGAACGGCTTCCTGTCGGGCAGCGATCGCAACATCATCAGGTCGGGTCCCCTCTCCAGCGGCGCGACGCAATATCGGCGATATGCTTCAGGCGCGAATCATACCATGTCGCGCGCCTCGCTTCGATCACGAGCGTTTCATCGGGCTGCGCGGCTCCCCGTCCCGCCAGTTGCCGTCGGCCCACATCCGCTCCAGCGCCACCCGATAGGTCGGGAAGCGGAAGCTGTAGCCGGCCGTCTTGATCGCTTTGTTGGCGACGCGCTTGTTCTCGCCATAGAAGGAACGCGCCATGGGCGAAAGTTGGGCGGTCTCGAAAGGAATTTCCGGCGGCGGCTCGACGCCCATCAGTCCGGCGGCATAGGCGACGACATCCTGCGGCGGCGCCGGCTCGTCGTCGGTGATGTTGAAAATGCCGCCGAGATTTTTCCCGGCCAGCTGCCAGAGCGCGCCCGCGATGTCGTCGCAATGGATGCGGTTGAAGACCTGATCCTTCTTGACCAGCCGCCGCGCGGTGCCGTCTTCGAGATTGACCAGGGCGTTGCGGCCCGGGCCGTAAATACCGGAAAGCCGCAGGATCGCCACCGGTTTTCCGATTTCCCGGCCAAGAGCCAGCCATTCCTGTTCGGCCGCCACCCGCATCACCGAACGCTTCGACGCCGGTTTGCAGTCGGCGCCCTCGTCCACCCAGGCGCCGCCATGATCGCCATAGACGCCGACGGTGGAAAGGTAGCCGATCCATTCCAGCGCCGGCATGTTTGCCCGGATCGTCCCGCCCGCGGCGGCGAGCACCGGATCGCCCGCTTCGTCCGGCGCGACCGAGACGATGAGATGCGTGGTCTGCCGGAGCGCGTCGCTGATCTCGGGCGTCAGCGAACCGTCGAAGCGCAGCGGCTCGATGCCCGCCTGCCGCAGCGCCTCGAACTTGTCCGGCGAGCGCGTCGTGCCGAAGATCGGCGCGCCGAGCTCGTTGGCGCGCGCAAAGGCCTTGCCGGAATAGCCGGCGCCGAAGATGAAGAAGCGTCTTTCGCCCATCGATGAACTCTTTCAATGATCCTTTGTGGGATCAGACAGCACCAAGAACCATTCGTCGCGCACCGTTGCGTCGCCTTCGGTCTGCAAGGCCGATGCGGCGCGCGCCGCAAAATCGCGCGCGGGCATCAGTCGCGATAGCGCCCATACTGCCGCACCCCGCACCAGCGGCGAGCTATCGTCGAGCAGGCCGCGCACGATCCGGGTCAGCGAAGCATCGCCGGAGTTGCCGGCGGCGATGAGCACGTTGCGGACAAAGCGGTCGCGGCCGATGCGCTTGATCGGCGAGCCGGAGAAGAAGGCGCGGAACGCCGCGCCGTCGAGGAGCAAAAGCTTCGACAGCGGCGGCTCGCGCAGGTCGTCGCGCGCGGCGAGCTTGGCTTCCGCGGCAACGCTGGCGAACTTGTTCCAGGGACAGACGGCGAGGCAATCGTCGCAGCCATAGATGCGATTGCCGATCTTCTCGCGGAATTCGACTGGGATCGGTCCCTTGTTCTCGATGGTCAGGTAGGAAATGCAGCGCCGCGCATCGAGCCGGTAAGGCGCCGGGAAGGCATCGGTCGGGCAGACGTCGAGGCAGGCGCGGCAGGAGCCGCAATGGTCGATTTCCGCCTTGTCCGGCTCGAGCTCGGCCGTCGTGAAGATGGTGCCGAGGAACAGCCACGAGCCATGCACGCGGCTCACCAGATTGGTGTGCTTGCCCTGCCAGCCGAGCCCGGCGGCTTCGGCAAGCGGCTTTTCCATCACCGGCGCCGTATCGACGAAGACTTTGACGTCGCCTCCCGCCCGCGCCACGATCTTGCCGGCGATCTCCTTCAGCCGGCCCTTCATCACGTCGTGATAGTCGCGGTTTTGCGCATAGACGGAGATCGCGCCGCGATCGCGTTTTTCGAGGACATCGCGCGGCTCGCGGTCGGGACCGTAGTTCATGGCCAGGACGATGATCGAGCGCACCTCAGGCCACAGCGTCGAGGGCTGGGCGCGGCGCAGAACCGTCTCGGCGATCCAGTCCATCGAGCCATGAAAACCGTCGGCGACGAACTCCGCCAGGCGCGCCGGCGCCAGCGGGATCGCGTCCGGCCTGGTCACCGCGATCGCCTCGAAGCCGGCGCGGCGCGCCTCCGCGTCGATCAGCGCGCGCAGTCGGGTTCTATCAGAAGTCGAGGTCCGCATAGTGCGATACCGGCGACAGGCCGCGCACCCGATCGGTGAGCAGCGGCCGGAAGGACGGCCGTGATTTGACGCGCGTGTACCATTCGCGCGCGGCGGCATGCTCGCGCCAGTCGATCTCGCCGAGATAGTCGAGCACCGAAAGCGTCGCCGCCGCGGCGAGGTCGGCATAGGTCACCTTGTTGCCGGCCAGCCAATGGCGCGTGCCGGCCAGCCAGTTGGTGTATTTCATGTGCTGGCGGATGTTGGCGCGCGCGGCGCGGATCGCCGCCGAATCGGGCGAGCCGCCGCCCGCCGTCTCCGGCATGACCGGCTTCAGCACCCGCTCGCGCACCAGGTGGCGGGTGACCTCGCTTTCGGCCTTGCTGAGATACCAGTCGGTCAGCCGGCGGATCTCGGCGCGCTGCATCGGGTCTTCGGCGAACAGCCGCTTGTCGCGCTTGAGCACCCCGCGCGTCTCGTCGAGATATTCGGCGATCACCATGGCGCCGACGATCGGCACGTCGCCTTCGGCCAGCAGGATCGGCAGCGTGCCGGCCGGGTTCAGCGCCAGGAACTCCTTGCGCCGCGTCCAGGGCTTTTCTTCGATCAGCGCCAGTTCCTCGCCATACTCGCCGAAGGCGAGGCGCACGAACCGGCAGGTGGCGAACATCGGATGGTGGAAAAGCGTCAGCATGGTTCCGCGATGATAGGGCGCACTGGCGAATCGTTTCCGGCGCCGGTAAGTCTTGGCCGCCCGATTCCAGGGGATGTCATGTGTTGCGACCTATAGGGGCACTTCCGCGCCATGACAAGCAAGCCCTTCCCGTAGCCGTCACATGAAAGCAGAGGTTGCCAATGGAAAGCCAGACCATCGTCGAAGCACTGCTGCTTGGGCTGCTGGAGGGCCTGACCGAATTCATCCCGGTCTCCTCGACCGGCCATATCCTGCTCGCCGGCCACTTCCTCGGCTTCCATTCCACCGGCAAGGCTTTCGAGATCCTGATCCAGCTCGGCGCGATCCTGGCGATCCTCAGCGTCTATTTCCGCCGCCTCTGGAAAATGCTGCTCGAGCTGCCGCATGACCGGCTGACCCGGCATTTCGTCATCGGCATCCTGATCGCCTTCCTGCCGGCGGCGGTCATCGGCGCGCTGGCGCATGATTTCATCAAGACCTTCCTGTTCGAATCGCCGCGGCTGATCTGCATCATGCTGATCATCGGCGGCGTCGTGCTGCTCGCCGTCGACCGCATGAATTTGAAGCCGGTCTATCGCGACGTCGAGCGTTTCCCGACCAGGCTCTACCTGCAGATCGGGCTGTTCCAGTGCCTGTCGCTGATCCCCGGCACTTCGCGCTCCGGCTCGACCATCGTAGGCGCGCTGCTTTTGGGCGTCGACAAGCGCGCGGCGGCGGAGTTCTCCTTCTTCCTCGCCATGCCGACCATGGTCGGCGCCTTCGCCTACGACCTGTTCAAGAACCGCAACGTGCTGACCTCGGCCGACCTGCCGATCATCGCCGTCGGCTTCGTCGCCGCCTTCGTCAGCGCCCTGATCGTGGTGCGCTTCCTGCTCGATTACGTCTCGCGCAAGGGCTACTCGCTGTTTGGCTGGTGGCGGCTTGTGGTCGGCGGGCTCGGACTGGTGGCGCTGATGATCTGGGGCTGAGCCTTACCCTCCCCCTTGCGGGGAGGGTCGATCCGCAGAGCGGATCGGGGTGGGGCGGCGCCATACCCCCGCCCCGGTTCGCACCGACGCTTCGCGTCGGCTGCTCGCCGACCCTCCCCGCAAGGGGGAGGGTAAAACCCCTCAATTCCTTCCATAAAACGCATTCTCGACATGCACCGGCCAGCGCCAGGGCAGCACCGCCACCATGTCGAAACGTATTGAAAGCCGGCCGTAATCCGGCTGGCGCGACAGCCAGAGGTCGGCCGCGCCTTCGATACGTCGTTCAGAGGCGTGGGCGATCGCCTCCATCGCCTCGATCAGCGTGCGGCGCGCCTTGACCTCGACGAACAGCACCAGATCGCCGCGCCTTGCGATCAGGTCGATCTCGCCGAGCTTGGTGCGGTGACGGCGGGCAAGGATGCGGTAGCCCTTCAGCATCAGCGCCAGCGCCGCCAGCCATTCGCCGCGATGGCCGCGCCGATAGGCTTTTCGCCGGTGGCCGACAGTGCGTTCAGCCATCGCCGTCTTCTCTTTGTTTGACCATGATCTTTTCCGAACCGAAGGTCAGCGAATGCTAAAACCGGCTTCCACTTTTCGCTGACGCGGACCTGCGGTTCGGGATCATGGTCTGTCCCTGAGCTCGAGCAGCCGCCGGTAGAGCGCCTGCTTCTGGCCGCCGGTCATCTTCGCCGCTTCGGCCGCCGCCTTGGAGGCAGGCATTTCGGCGGCTAAAGACAACAGCAGCCGGTCGATATCGGCCGGCTGATCCTCCGCCGCTTCGGGCGGGCCGACGCAGATGACGATCTCGCCCTTCGGCGTGTCGGCGGCCGCGTAGTGACCGGCGAGCGTGGCGAGTGTGCCGGTCCGCATCTCCTCGAAGGCCTTGGTCAGCTCGCGCCCGATCGCGGCCTTGCGCGCGCCGCCGAGCGCCTCGACCATGGCGCCGAGCGTTTCGGCAAGGCGCCGCGGCGACTCGAAGAAGATCAGCGTCGCCGGTACCTGCTTGAAGCTTTCGAGCTTGGTCAGCCGCTGGCCAGCTTTCGCAGGTAAGAAACCGGCGAACAGGAAGGCGTCCGAAGGCAGGCCGGAGGCGGTCAGCGCCGCGAGCGCCGCCGACGGCCCCGGCACCGGCACGACGCGAATGCCGCGTTCCAGCGCCTCGCCGACCAGCCGGTAGCCGGGATCGGAAACCAGCGGCGTGCCGGCATCGGAGATCAACGCCACGCTCTGCCCGGCCGCCAACGCCTCGATCAGCTTCGGTCCGGCCTCGGCGGCATTGTGCTCGTGATAGGACGTGGTGCGCCGCCGGATGCCGTAGCGTTCGAGCAGCACGCGCGAGACGCGCGTGTCCTCGCAGGCGACGATGTCGGCGCTGGCCAGCGTCTCCAGCGCGCGCAGCGTGATATCGGCCAGATTGCCGATCGGCGTCGCCACCAGATAGAGCGCAGGCGCGAGAGGCCGGGCCGGAATCTCGGTCTGCCCGATCACGTAGCTGCGTTTGTCGCCGGTCAAGGATAACCCTCCGCCCAAGCAATTCCAGGAAAAGTGCGTAGCGGTTTTCCGGCCGGAATTGCGAAAAAACAAAATCTGTTTGGCATGGCTCACGGCCGGTTGCAAAACGTGAAGTCGAGGCAAGGAAATCGCCATGCCTTTGCCACAGTGAGGAACGAAACCGGCACCGGTCGATTTAATCCCTGATTCCCCGGAGGAGGCAGGACCGGACGATGCCCAATCGCTTCGATATTTTCATCAGCCGACTTGAAAGCAAAACCGCCCGCGAGGGCACTCCCCCACATCCGATCGCCGTCCAGGACGGCGCCCGCCGCGACAAGGCCGACAACAAGCCGGCGCGTGACGGCGAGGCGCACGGCGAAAAGACCCGCGGCAAGCACCGCCAGAAGCATGATGCGTGATTGGATAGCAGGACGCTCTCCCTCTGATGTAGCGTTCCTTCGCGCCCCCCTCTGTCCTGCCGGACATCTCCCCCACAAGGGGGGAGATTGGCAGCTCCGCCGCCCGGCTTGTCCTTCCGACGTTGGCGATTGGCGAAAGCCGGCATGACATCTGATCTCCCCCCTTGTGGGGGAGATGGCCGGTAGGCCAGAGGGGGGCGCTGTCCCGCCGACGCCATGGGTTTTGCACTCCGCAGTGGAATGCTACCGCGCCAGATCCGCCACCACTGCATCCAGCACGATCATGCCGGCCGTCGTGGCGCGCAGCCGTGCATTGCCGACCGGCGCCACCAATCCTTCCTCCTGCAGCACCGAAAGCCTTGCGCTCGAAAGGCCGCGTCCCGAAAGCGCCTCGTAGCGCGCGAGGTCGATGCCCTCTGCGAGCCTTAAGCCCATGAGCAGAAACTCGTCGGCCTCTTCCGCGCGGGTGAGAACTTCACCACCGGTGACGCCATGCCCTTTGGCCTCGACCAGGTTGAGCCAGGTTTCCGGCATCCTTTCCGCGATCGTCACCGTGCGGCGGCCGTTCTCGACGAAGCGGCCATGCGCGCCCGGCCCGACGCCGACATATTCGCCGTAGCGCCAATAGGTCAGATTGTGGCGGCTCTCCGCGCCCGGCCGCGCGTGGTTGGAGATCTCATAGGCCGGCAGCCCATGCGCCGCCGTCACTTCCTGCGTCAGCGCATAGAGATCGGCGGCCTGGTCATTGTCCGGGATGACGAACTTCCGCGCCGCGTGCAGCGCATGGAAGGGCGTGCCTTCCTCGATGGTGAGCTGGTAGAGCGACAGATGGTCGGCGGCGTGGCCGATCGCCTCTTCGAGCTCCGAAGCCCAGGCCTCGGGCGTCTGGCCCGGCCGCGCATAGATGAGATCAAAGGAGAGCCGCGGAAAGATTTCGCGCGCCAGGCCGATCGCGTGCAGCGCCTCCTCGACATTGTGCAGCCGGCCGAGGAAGCGCAGGTCCTTGTCGTTCAGCGCCTGGACGCCCAGCGACACGCGGTTGACGCCGGCGGCGCGATAGCCGCGGAAGCGCTCGGCCTCGACCGAGGAGGGGTTCGCCTCCAGCGTCACCTCGATGCCGGCCGGCACCGTCCAGTTCCTCGCCACGGCCTCCAGTACCGCGGCGACGGTTTCCGGCTTCATCAGCGACGGCGTGCCGCCGCCTAGAAAAATGCTGGTCACCTCGCGCGGCCCGGTGCGGGCGCGCATGGTCTTGAGCTCCGTCTCGAAGGCGCGCGCAAAACGCTCCTGGTCGACCGGCTGGTGGCGGACATGGCTGTTGAAGTCGCAATAAGGGCATTTGGCCGCGCAGAACGGCCAATGGATATAGACGCCGAAGCCGGGGCTGCGGTCGAGCGGCATGGTCTGGCCGGTGCCGATCATCTTGCGTCGAGCCGCGCCAGGTCCAGGCGAGCCAAATCCAATCGGGCTTGCGCGAACTTCTGGAAGGCGCGGGCGCGGTGCGAAAGCGCCGTCGCCTGGCCGGGCTTCCAGCCATGCTTCTGCTCCGCGCTCATCTCGCCGAACGTCTTGTCGAAGCCGTTGGGCAGGAACACCGGATCGTAGCCGAAGCCGAGCGTGCCGCGCGGCGGCCACACCAGCGTGCCTTCCGCCTCGCCGCGGTAATATTCGGCCTCGCCGTCAGGGAAGGCGAGGCAGATGACGGCGACGAAGCGGCCAGTGCGCTGCGCCGGCTCGGTCGCGCCGACTTCCTGAAGCGCCACCTCGGTGCGCTGCATGGCCATGCCGAAATCGCGTGCGCCGTCCGGCGTCTCGGCCCAGTTGGCGGTGTAGACGCCGGGCGCGCCATCGAGCGCGTCGACGCAGAGGCCGGAATCGTCCGACAGCGCCGGCAGGCCGGTCGCCTTGGCCGCTGCGTATGCCTTGATATAGGCGTTCTCCTCGAAGGTCGTGCCGGTCTCGTCCGGTTCCGCCAGGCCGTATTCCTTGGCCGATTTCGCTTCGAAGCCGAACGGCGCCATCAGGTCGGCGAACTCGCGCAGCTTGCCTTCATTGTGGCTGGCGACGACGATCTTTTGTCCGTTCAATGAATGCATCACAGGCCCCAGATCCTTGGCTCGGCGAACTCGATCGAATTGCCCGATGGGTCGCGGATATAGATCGAATGGCCGCCCTGCGGCCATTCGAAATCGCTTTCGATGGCGATGTTTCTTGCCGCCAGATGCTTGCGCCACCGGGCGATCTCCTCGGCGCTCGCCGTGAAGCAGAGATGGCCTTCACCGACCGTGCCGTGCGGCGGCACCTTTAGTCTGGCGTCGGGCGCTGGCGGAATTTTCGTCGCCTCGGCGTTGAAGATGAGCAGCACGCCGCTGCCGCAGCGGAAGAAGACGTGGCGGCCCTCGACCTTGCCCAACGCCTCGAGGCCGATGATGTCGCGATAAAATGCTTCCGCCGCGGTCAGATCGGTGACGTAGAGGGCCGATTCGAGGATGGCGGAAGGTTTCATGCGTCCCTATGCGACAGCCATCTGCTGCAGGCTCACCAGCCGCGAAATGCCCTTCTTGGCGAGCGCCATCAGCGCCGAAAACTGCTCTTCCGAGAAAGGCTCGCCCTCGGCGGTGCCCTGGATCTCGACGATGCCGCCCTTGCCGGTCATGACGAAATTGGCGTCGGTGCCGGCCGAGGAATCCTCCAGATAGTCGAGGTCGATGACCGGCTGGCCGTCATGGATGCCGCAGGAGATCGCGGCGACGTGGTCCCTCAGCACCTTGGAGACGCTGGCCATCTGGCGCGCTTCCATCCAGCGCAGGCAATCGTAGAGCGCCACCCACCCGCCGGTGATCGAGGCGGTGCGGGTGCCGCCGTCGGCCTGGATGACATCGCAGTCGACGGTGATCTGCTGCTCGCCCAGCGCTTGCAGGTCGACAACAGCGCGCAAGGAGCGGCCGATCAGCCGCTGGATCTCCAGCGTGCGGCCGCCCTGCTTGCCGGTCGAGGCCTCGCGCCGCATGCGCTCGCCGGTCGAGCGCGGCAGCATGCCATATTCGGCCGTCACCCAGCCCTTGCCGGAATTGCGCATCCAGGCCGGCACCTTTTCCTCCAGACTTGCCGTGCACAAGACATGCGTGTCGCCGAACTTCACCAGGCAGGAGCCTTCGGCGTGCTTGGAGACGCCGCGCTCGAAGGAGATGGCGCGCATTTCGTCGGGCTGGCGTTTGGAGGGGCGCATTCGGCCTTCTTTCCTATGGTTTTTGGAATCGTGGCCGGCTTGTAGACGCATGCGGCGCATGGCGCAAAGGAAAAGGGGGGCGCCGGGGAAAACCGGCCGGCTAACCGCAAACGGGACACCGGGTTGCGCCGGGTGGGCTTAAGTCTATATCTTTCAACAGGAGGTTCCTCGCCGGAATGAACAAGGCAGTCGATCCCGCTTCGCCCGTGCTGCAGTCGCTCGACATGCGCTCGCGCGACATTTTCCGGCGGATCGTCGATTCCTATCTGCGCGACGGCGAGCCGGTCGGCTCGCGCAGCCTGTCGCGCATCCTGCCCTCGTCGCTGTCGCCGGCCACTATCCGCAATGTGATGAGCGATCTCGAGCATCTCGGCCTGATCTACGCGCCGCACATCTCGGCCGGCCGCCTGCCGACCCAGACCGGGCTGCGCTTCTTCGTCGACGCCTTCATGGAGCTCGGCGATCTGTCCGACGACGAGCGCCGCGGCATCGAGGCGCAGGTGCGCGCCTCGGGCTCGGGCGCGACGCTGGAGCATGTGCTGACCGAGGCCAGCCAGATGCTGTCGGGCATGTCGCGCGGCGCCGGCCTGGTGCTCGCCGCCAAGAACGAGGTGGCGCTCAAGCACATCGAGTTCATCCAGCTCGAACCCACCAAGGCGCTCGCCGTCCTGGTGTCGCAAGGCGGCGATGTCGAGAACCGGGTGATCGACCTGCCGGCCGGCATCACCGTCTCGCAGCTGCACGAGGCCTCGAACTTCCTCAACGCCCATATCCGCGGCCGAACGCTCGCGGAGGCCCGCATCGAGATCGCCCGCATCAAGGACGAGACCAGGGCAGCCCTCGATACGCTGTCCCAGGATCTGGTCGAGAAGGGCCTCGCGGTCTGGGCCGGGGCCGAAAGCGGCCTGCCGGCGCGCCTCATCGTGCGCGGCCGCGCCAATCTCCTGGAGAACGTCACCGCCCAGGCCGACCTCGAATTGCTGCGCCATCTGTTCGAGGACCTGGAAACACAGGACGGGCTGCTGCAGCTTCTCGACCTTGCCGAGCAAGGGTCCGGCGTGCGCATCTTCATCGGCTCGGAGAACAAGCTGTTCTCGCTGTCCGGCTCGTCGCTCGTGGTCGCGCCCTATCGCGACAAGGACGCGCGCGTCGTCGGCGCGCTCGGCGTCATCGGCCCGACGCGGTTGAATTATGCCCGCATCGTGCCGATGGTCGACTATACTGCCCAATTGATTTCGCGCATGCTGAGCTGACGGAGCGGGCGGGATCGCCGCAAGGAGGGTGGAAATGGCGCTGGAATCGTTCAAGGCCCAGATCAGCCTGCTGCTCGAGGAGATGGTGAACCAGCCCAAGGACGAGCACGAGGTGCAGGAGCAGCTGCGCGAGAAGCTCAGGGAAATGCGCGCCATGGGCCTGCCGCTGCCGGCCGACCTGGTCGCGTTGGAAAAGCAGCTCGACGACGATCTCGACGTCGAAGACAGCTGAGCTGCGGTAATTTCCGTCAAATCTGCCTGCCTGCGCTTCTCTTTTGGGACGCCTGCCCGATATTTGCTGTCTGGTTGCGCCGATCGTGAGCTGATCGCGACTGGGCGCGTCGGCCGTTGACGGAGAACAGCATGATACGGATCGCAGGCCTGGCCGCCCTTGCCTTGCTCCTGGCCTCCGGCGCCTTGGCGCAGCAGGCCGGCCAGCCCTTGCTCACCGGCGAAAAGGCCTTCGGCGATTGGAAGGCCGACCGGCCAGGCGTCCGGCGTCTCATCAGGCCGGACGATCTCCAGCAGCCGAATGTCGCCGAATCCGCCTCGAACGGCGGCGGTGTCACCGATCGCCCCGAGGGCGCGAAGCCGGCTCTCCCGCCCGGCTTTACGGCCGGGCTCGTCGCGTCCGGCCTCGACAGTCCGCGTGTCGTGCGCGTGGCGCCGAACGGCGATCTCTTCGTCGCCGACAGCAGGGCGAACCAGATCCGCGTCTTCCGCCTGGCAGAGGGCAGCGCGAAGCCAGCCGAGAAATCGGTCTTCGCCAAGGGTCTGACGCGGCCCTATGGCATCGCCTTCTATCCGCCGGGCGACAAGCCGCAATGGGTCTATGTCGCCAACAGCAACAGCGTCGTTCGCTTTGCCTATCGCGACGGCGACCTCGAGGCTTCCGGCAGGCCCGAAACGATCGTCTCCAATATCCCGTCGAGCCACCACTGGACGCGCGACATCGCGTTCTCGCCCGACGGCAAGACGCTCTATCTGTCGGTCGGCTCCGGCTCCAACATCGCCGAGGATATGGGCGCCAGGCCGAAGGGCGGCCTTGAGGACTGGGCGAAAGCGCAGCCGCTCGGCGCCGCCTGGGGCGCGGAGGAAGGCCGCGCCGACGTGCTCGCCTTCGATCCCGACGGCAAGAACCGCAGGATGGTCGCCACCGGCCTGCGCAACTGCTCGGGCATGACCGTGCAGCCGGCGACGGGCGCGCTTTGGTGCGTCGTCAACGAGCGCGACGAGCTCGGCGACGACGTGCCGTTCGAATATGCCACCACCGTCAAGGACGGCGCCTTCTACGGCTGGCCCTGGTACTATATCGGCGGCAACGAGGATCCGCGCCACAAGGGCGCGCGGCCCGATCTCGCCCGCAAGGTCACGGTTCCGGACGTGCTGATCCAGGCCCATTCAGCGCCGCTCAACATCGCCTTCTACGAAGGCGGCAGCTTGCCGGCCGACTACAAGGGCGATGCCTTCGTCACCTTGCACGGCTCCTGGAACCGCAATATCCGCACCGGCTACAAGGTGGTGCGGCTGAAGTTCAAGGACGGCAGGCCGACCGGCGAATATGAGGATTTCGCCACCGGCTTCGTCATCGCGGACGACGCCGTCTGGGGCCGGCCGGTTGGCGTGGCGGTGGCTAAGGACGGCGCGCTGATCCTGACCGAGGACGGCAACGGCACCATCTGGCGCGTGACATACGGCGACGGCCGGTCCTGATCGGCCCGCTGGTGTAATCGAATCCTGCCGCAAGGGAATTAACCGGGCGCGAGGTTTGTGATATTGAGCCGCCGCTTCAGGATCGATCCCGGCGGAGGGATCGCGCGCTTAGGTCTCGAAACATGACGCTGACTGGATTTCTCGCTTACAGCGCCGCCCTCGGCGTCGCCGCCGCCATTCCGGGCCCCGGCGTGACGGCGCTTGTCGCCCGCGCGCTCGGCTCCGGCTTCCGCTCCTCGCTGGCGATGTCCTTCGGCCTCATGCTCGGCGATATCACCTACCTCACCGCCGTGGTGCTCGGGCTCGCCTTCGTCGCGCAGACCTTCGGCATGGTGTTCCTTGCGATCAAATGGGCGGGCGTCGCCTATCTCGCTTTCCTCGCCTGGCGCTTCTGGACCAGCGGCATCTCGCCCGAAACGATCGAGGCGCGGAACGGCAAGGGCGGCTTCGTGGCGAGCTTCATCGCCGGGCTGACGGTGACGCTCGGCAATCCGAAGACGATGATCTTCTATCTTGCGATCACGCCGACCATCGTCGACCTGAAGACGATCACCCCGGCCGATTACGGCATCCTGGTGGCGCTCACCGTCGTCGTGCTTTTCGTGGTGCTGGTGCCCTATCTGGCGCTGGCCGCCAAGGCGCGCTGGTTCCTGAAATCGCCGCGCGCGCTGAAGATTCTCAACCGCACCGCCGCCGGCTTCATGATGGGGGCCGCGGCGGCGATCGCTGCTCGTCAGTAAGCCGAGGCTTCGGCTATATCGCGACCTTCGGGACCCGGTGAGAGTTTTCCATCGTGGGGTGGTTTTCAGCAACCGCCCCACTCGGTTATTTTCGGCTGGCAGCCTATCTTGCGCGGCTGAAAGCCCTATTCTGTCTTGCCTATGCCACTGCCTTGGGAGCGAAACCAATGAACAAGCCCGTCACCTCCGCGCGCGTCCCCGGCCGCGGCCGCATCTTCAACTCGATCACCGAGACGATCGGAGACACGCCGCTGGTGCGGCTGGACAAGTTCGCCAGGGAGAAGGGCATCGTCGCCAATGTGCTGGCCAAGCTCGAATTCTTCAATCCGATCGCTTCGGTCAAGGACCGCATCGGCGTCGCCATGATCGAGGCGCTGGAGGAAGCCGGCAAGATCGCGCCCGGCAAGACCACGCTGATCGAGCCGACCTCGGGCAACACCGGCATCGCGCTGGCCTTCGCCGCCGCCGCCAAGGGCTACAAGCTGATCCTCACCATGCCGGAGACCATGTCGGTCGAGCGCCGCAAGATGCTGGCGCTGCTCGGCGCCGAATTGGTGCTGACCGAAGGGCCGAAGGGCATGAAGGGCGCCATCGCCAAGGCCGACGAGCTTGCCGCCACGCTCCCCAACGCCATCATCCCGCAGCAGTTCGAGAACCCGGCCAATCCGGAGATCCACCGCCGCACCACGGCGGAGGAGATCTGGAACGACACCAATGGCGAGGTCGACATCTTCGTCGCCGGCATCGGCACCGGTGGCACAATCACCGGCGTCGGCCAGGTGCTGAAGAAGCGCAAGCCCTCGCTGCATGTCGTGGCGGTCGAGCCGGAAGCCTCGCCGGTGCTTTCCGGCGGCCAGCCCGGTCCGCACAAGATTCAAGGAATCGGCGCCGGCTTCGCGCCCAAGATCCTCGACACCTCGATCTATGACGAGATCGTGCGAGTCTCGAACGAAGATTCGGTCGCCAATGCCCGCCTCGTCGCCCGCCTCGAAGGCGTGCCGGTCGGCATCTCGTCGGGCGCCGCGCTGCAGGCGGCGATCGTCGTCGGCTCGCGGCCGGAAAACAAGGGCAAGAACCTCGTCGTGGTGATCCCGTCCTTCGCCGAACGCTATCTCTCGACGATCCTGTTCGACGGGCTGGGCGCTTAGAGCAATTCCAGGAAAAGTGTGTAACGGTTTTCCGTCCGGAATTTCGTAAAAACAAATAGTTGGAACCGCTGTGGCCTGATTTCCCCCGAGGAACTCTCGAGGGGAGATTCGCCCTCAGTGCTGAACGAGCTTTCCCCGTTCGGCCTGCAGGAAACGCCGCAGCGCCGGGTCGCGCTCGAGGCCGATCGCCCGGTCGTAGGACTGGGCCGCGTGCTTCGTGTTGCCGAGCCTGGCCAGGAGTCCGGCGCGCGCGGCCCAATAGGGCTGGTAGTCCTGCAGCCGCTTGTCGTCGCCCAGCACATAAAGCGCCGCCAGTCCGGCCGCGGCGCCCTCGGTTTCGGCGATCGCCACCGCGCGGTTGATCGCCACCACCGGCGAGCCGGCGACGGAGAGCAGCGCGTCATAAAGCTGGCGGATCGCCGCCCAGTCGGTGCCGTGGCCGCGCCGGCGCGCCGTATGGGCGGACTGCACGGCGGCCTCCAGCTGGTAGCGGCCGATGATTGCCCTTTGCGCGGCGTGCCTGAGCAGGGCTTCCGCCTCGTCGATCAGCATGTCGTCCCAAAGCGCGATGTCCTGCTCGGCCAGCGGCACGAAATCGCCTTGCGGGCCGCGCCTCGCCGAGCGGCGCGCCTCGGCGAAAAGCATCAGCGCCAGCAGCCCGAGCGCTTCCGGTTCGTCCGGGATCAGCGAGGCGACCAGCCGGCCGAGCCAGATGCCTTCGCTGGCCAGGTTGCGCCGCCGGCTGTCGGTGCCGGTCGGATCCGACCAGCCCTCGGCGAAAGTGGCGTAGATCGCTTCGAGCACGGCATCCAGCCGATCGCTCAGCTCCGCCTGCTCCGGCACCCGAAACGGAATCCCGGTCTCGCGGATGCGCGCCTTGGCCCGCACCAGACGCTGGCCCATCGTCGCCGGCGAAACCAGGAAGGCCGAGGCGATTGTCGCGGCGTCGAAACCGAGAACCGTCTGCAGGATCAGCGGCGCGCGCACGCTCGATTCGATCGCCGGATGGGCGCAGGCAAACATCAGCCGCAACCTTTCGTCCGGCAGCTCCTCGCCGTTCATGCGCGCCTCCATTTCCTCGGCGATCAGCTTCAGATGATCGCGGGCGGCCTCGCCGGTCAGCCGACGTCGCACGGCGTCCACGTCGCGCCGGCGCGCCACCGCCAGCAGCCACGCTTCCGGCTGCGCCGGCACGCCGGTTCGCGGCCAGCGTTCGAGCGCGGCGGCGAAGGCGTCGGCCAACGCGTCCTCGGCGCCGGCGACGTCGCGCGTGCGGGCCGCCAGCCATGCGACCAGCTTGCCGTAGCTTTGCCGGGCGGCCGCTTCGGCCGCCGCCCGCGCGATCTCCGAGCGATCGTCCATCACCGGACCATTACGCGGCTATGTATTCGGCCATCTCCCAGATCGGCCGTACCTCGACCGTGCCGGTGCTGGCGGCGGGGCAGCGCGCCGCCCATTCGATGGCGGTATCGATGTCGGCCGCCTCGATCATGTAGAAGCCGGCCAGCTGCTCCTTGGTATCGGCGTAGGGCCCGTCGAGCACATTGGTCTTGCCGCTGGCCAGCCGCACCTGCGTGGCCGCCTGGGTCGGCCGCAGCCGCTCGCCGGCCAGCCACGCACCCGATTTGTGCAACGCTTCCGTATAGGCGCCATAGGCCGCAAGCACCTGCTGGGTCTGCTCCTTCGGCGCTTTCGCCATCGCGGCTTCGTCGTTGTAGATCAAAAGCATGTAACGCATGGGTCTACTCCCGTTTCGCTGAAGGCCGCATCGTCGCGGCCGACCTATGTCGCGTGGGCGCGGCCGATTTCGACAGCAGCCACAAAAATCTTTTCGCGGGCGCTGCCGCACGGCTGGGACCTGCGGCTCGCCTCGCGCACTCTCAACCATTGGTCTAACGCTTGCAATTGCGGGTTGGAATTTGGCGCCTCCTGTCTAAACTCCGAGCTTCGCGCTGGGAGGCGGTGCGGCGCGACTGTTTCAGGAGGAGGAAACCATATGCGCGATTTCAGGACGAAATTCGTTGCCGTCGGCGCTCTGGCGCTGTCGCTTGGCCTCGGCGCCATGTCGGCCGGGGCGCAGGAATTCATCAACGTGCTGACCGGCGGCACGTTGGGCGTCTACTATCCGCTCGGCGTCGCGCTGTCCGAGATCTACGGCAAGGGCATCGAAGGCGCCCGCACCCAGGTGCAGGCAACCAAGGCATCGGTCGAGAACCTCAACCTGCTGCAGCAGGGCAAGGGCGAGATCGCCCTCGCGCTCGGCGATTCCGTGAAGCGTGCCGCCGAAGGCAACACCGAGGCCGGCTTTCCCGGCAAGCTCGACAAATTGCGCGGCATCGCCGCCATCTATCCCAACTACATCCAGATCGTCGCCAGCAAGGAGTCCGGCATCAAGACGCTCGCCGATCTCAAGGGCAAGAGCCTGTCGGTCGGCGCGCCCGCTTCCGGCACCGAGCTCAACGCCCGCGCCATCTTCGCCGCCGCCGGGCTGAAATACGAGGATCTCGGACGCGTCGAATATCTGCCCTTCGCCGAATCGGTCGAGCTGATCAAGAACCGCCAGCTCGACGCCACGCTGCAATCGGCGGGTCTCGGCGTCGCCTCGATCCGCGACCTTGCCACCTCGGTGCCGATCAACGTCGTCGCCGTGCCGGCCGAGGACGTCGCCAAGATCGGCTCGCCCTATCTTTCGGTCGTCATTCCCAAGGGGACCTATGAGGGCCAGGCCGAGGATGTCGCGACCGCCGCGGTCGGCAATTTCCTCGTCACCAGGGCCGATGTCTCCGACGAGACCGCCTATCAGATGACCAAGCTGATGTTCGAGCATCTCGACCAGCTCGCCGCCGCCCACGCCGCCGCCAAGGCGATCGATCCGGCCAAGGCGCTCAACGGCATGCCGGTGCCGCCGCACCCCGGCGCGGAGAAATATTACAAGGAAAAAGGGCTCATCAAGTAACCCTCCCCCTTGAGCTGGCCGCAGGCCGGGAAGGGTCCTCGGCGACGCGCTCGATCGTCTGAGGCGAAGGTCGCGGCGGTTGCGGCGACCCTCCGGCTCGCTCCGCTCGGTACCCTCCCTCCAGGGACCCTCCAGGGAGAGGGACGTCAGGAACTCGTCAATGACCGAAACCCCGACCGTCATTTCTCCAACTGTCGAAGAGCCTCTTGAAGGCCTGCCGCCGGGTTTCGGCGAAGGCATCGCCGGCAAGGCGGCCTTCCTGATCGCCGTCGCCTTTTCCGTCTTCCAGATCTACATCGCCGCCTATGGCAGCCTGCCCAGCCAGGTGGTGCGCGCCATGCATGTCGGCTTCCTGCTGCTGCTCGGCTTCGGCCTGATCGCCAATCTGCGCGCCGCCGGCATGCCGGCGAAGGCCTTGTTCTGGACGCTTGGCGCGCTGGGCTTCGCCACCGGCCTCTACAACTGGATATTCTACGCCGACCTCATCCGCCGTTCCGGCTTCCTCACCACGCCGGACCTGATCGTCGGCGCCCTGCTGGTGGTGCTGGTCTTCGAGGCGGCTCGGCGGCTGATGGGGCTGCCGCTCGCGGTCATCGCCTTCCTCTTTCTCGCCTATTGCTTCGTCGGCAATCACCTGCCGCCGCCCTTCATCCATCGCGGCTATGATTTCGCGCAGCTCGTCGACACCTTCGCCTTTGGCACCGAGGGCATATACGGCACGCCGGTCTATGTCTCGGCGGCCTATATCTTCATCTTCGTCGTCTTCGCCGCCTTTCTCGAACGCGCCGGCATGATCGCGCTGTTCAACGATTTCGCGCTCGGCCTGGTCGGCTCCTGGCGCGGCGGCCCGGCGCAGGTCTGCGTGCTCTCCTCGGCGCTGATGGGCACCATCTCCGGTTCGGGCGTCGCCAATGTCGTGGCGAGCGGCCAGTTCACCATCCCGCTGATGAAACGCTTCGGCTTCCGCTCGGCCTTTGCCGGCGCCGTCGAGGCGACCTCGTCGATGGGCGGCCAGATCATGCCGCCGGTGATGGGCGCGGTGGCCTTCATCATGGCCGAGACGCTGAACATCCCTTACGCCGAGGTCGTGAAGGCGGCGATCATCCCGGCGATGCTCTATTTCGGCGCCTGTTTCTGGCAGGTGCATCTGGAAGCCGGCAAGGCCGGCCTGCACGGCATGGCCAAGGCGGAGCTCCCCAATCCCTGGGAGGCGGTGCGGCAACACTGGCCGCTGGTGCTGCCGCTTGCCGTGCTGGTCTACCTGCTCTTTGCCGGCTACACGCCGATCTTCGCCGGCACCATGGGCCTGGCGCTGACAATCGTGCTGATCCTCGGCACGCCGCTGGCGGCCTTGATCGGGCCGTTCGCCTTCCGCGTCGTCTTCTGGCTGGCGCTCGGGCTTGCCGCCGCCTCCTTCATGCGCTTCGGCGTCAACGTCCTGAGCCTCGTCATCGCGGCGCTCATCGTCGCCTGCGTCACCTTCAAGGGCGGCCGCGAGACGCTGCGCATCTGCGTCGATTCGCTTGCCGAAGGGGCGAAGAACGCGCTGCCGGTCGGCATCGCCTGCGCCATTGTCGGCATCGTCATCGGCACGCTGACGCTGACCGGCATCGCCTCGACCTTCATCGGCTGGATCATCTCCATCGGCGAGAACAATCTGTTCCTGTCGCTGGTGCTCACCATGCTCACCTGCCTGGTGCTCGGCATGGGCATCCCGACAATCCCCAATTACATCATCACCTCCTCGCTCGCCGGCCCGGCGCTTCTGTCGCTCGGCGTGCCGCTCATCGTCAGCCACATGTTCGTCTTCTATTTCGGCATCATGGCCGACCTCACCCCGCCGGTGGCGCTTGCCGCCTTCGCCGCTGCGCCCATGGCCAGGGAAAGCGGCCTCAAGATCGGCATCCAGGCGACCAAGCTCGCCATCGCCGGCTTCGTCGTGCCGTTCATGGCCGTCTATACGCCGGCGCTGATGCTGCAGGACGCCGGCCCGATCGCCGCCTCGTTCGGCTATCCGGTCGAGGTCGCCTACATCGTCGTCAAGGCCTGCATGGGCATCGTGCTGTGGGGCGCCGCCGCCGTCGGCTTCCTCGTCCGCCGCATGGCGTGGTGGGAACGCATCGTCGCCTTCGCCGCCGGCGTGCTCCTGGTCGCGGCGCTGCCGCTCACCGACGAGAGCGGCTGGGCGCTGGCGCTTGTCTGGATCGGCTGGCACTGCTGGCGCGCGCGCCAGGCGTCCGCAAGGGACGTTGCATGAGCCTCTGCATCCTCGCCGCCGGCAAGACGGTGACGCTCGCCGTCGCCGCCTTCACTTTGTCCTGGACGCATTCGGTGGAACGGACGCGCTGGCAGGAGGACTGGAAAGTCACGCCTGCCGGGCTGCAGGTCGTCGCGGCGCGGGTCAAGGGCTCCGGCGCCGGCATGGAACCGCCCGAGGGCTCGGTGCTGCGCGACGGCTGGTGGATCTATTCGCCCCGGATCGGACCCCAGCCGAGCCTGGTGCTCGCGGCATCCGGCGCCACCGGGGAAGGATGGACGCTCTGCACCGCCAAAGGCTGCCGTGTGCTGGGCAAGGCAGCGGGAGAGACGACGGTGCTCGAACCTTGCAACGGCACGAGCCAGCCGCGATAGTGCCCGGCAACCGGTCCGGAGCGTCGCCGAACCGCTCTAAGTATTTGCTTTTACGCAATTCCTGACGGAAAACCGATTCGCGTTTTCCCGAAATTGCCCTAGCCGATCAGCCGTTGCCGCAGTTCGGCGGACGGGATTTCGCAATTGTCCTTCCTGCCGAACAGCGCGTAGCGGTTCTTGGCGACGCGGTCATAGAGCCAGTCGCGCAGCGGCCGCGGCAGGACGAGCAGCAGCCTTGCGGCGCGCCACGGCCAGCCGAGCGCGGCCATGATGGCGACGAAACTGTCGAGCTTCGTGAAGGCCGCGCCGTCGATGATGGCGAGATTGGTTTCGTAATTGTCGGTTGCCAGGCCGTATTTGCGAAACAGCGCCTCGCCGAACGGCGATTGCGCCGTGGCGAAGCGGAAGCGCTTGTCGCGGTCGAGCTTGACGATCGTCTGGACGAAGCCCGAGCAGAACACGCAGACGCCGTCGAAGACGATCAACGGCTGGTCGGCGGCATAGGCCTGGCCTGGGATAAGGGGACGCTTCGGTTCGGCCAGGTCGGTCATGTCGGCCCCGGCTGCTTGTGCCTTCAGACACTAAGCCAGCCGGCGGCGGCGTCAAAGTCGCGGCGTTGTCGCACGTCTGCCGTCGGCGACGGCGGGGCGCTCGTCACGATAGGTCGTGGCGCGGGTGTCGGCGGCCGGCTTGCAGATCCGGCTATTGTGGCGGCTGTCGAGCATGACGATCAGTTCGTGCCGATGCCGAGCGAGTTGCCGCGCCGCGCGCAGGCCGGACCGGGACCGCGCATGTAGTAGCGCTCGGGCCGATAGGTCGGCGCGACGAATTCGCGGATGGCGGCGGCATAGCCGGCGATGTGGTTCCAGAAGTTCATTTTACCTGTCCCTGTCCCGTTTTCGGATGTCCCTTCCGAATTGTCCGAGAACATAGCGTCGAGGCGTGAATAGTCGGTGAACGCGATGTTAATTTCTGGTCCGAAACACGTTGCTTCGTGGCTGGAATGCGGCTGATTCGCGGTCTTTCCACGCCTTTTGTCGTGATTCCGGCTTGTGTGACTTTTGCATCACATATGTTTCGTCTCGATGTCGCTTCGACGCGGTTCTGTTTCACGTCCGGCCGCCACCCGGAAATTTCCTTGCGCATCCGGAAAGGTTCAGGAACCGGTCAGGAAGGGACACGTTGATTCCTTCGAGCCCGCGCGGCGAGGGCGGCCGCGCCGCCGATTGAATTTCCCGATCCGGACCAAGCTATGGAAGGCAAAGCCATGGGTTTCTTTTCGAAAGACATCAAGACGCTGGACGATCTCTTCATCCATATGCTGCGCGACATCTACTATGCCGAGAAGCAGATCGAGCGGGCCCTGCCGAAGATGATCGGCGCGGCGACCGATCCGCAGCTGAAGGCCGGCTTCGAAAAACACCTCGAGCAGACCAGGGGCCATGTCGACCGGGTCGAGCAGGTGTTCGAGCTGCACGGCGTCAAGGCCAAGGCGGTCAGCTGCCCCGCCATCGACGGCATCCTCGAGGAGGCCGATGAGGTGAGCGGCGATATCGACGACAAGGAGGTTCTCGACGCCGCGCTGATCGCATCCGCGCAGGCGGTCGAGCATTACGAGATGACGCGCTACGGCACGCTGATCGCCTGGGCCAAGCAGCTCGGCCGCAGCGACTGCGCCAACGTGCTGGCCAAGAACCTCAAGGAAGAGCAGGCGACCGACCGCAAGCTCACCGAGATAGCGCAAAACAGGATCAACCTGCTGGCGGCCTGATCGGCGATGCCGCAGCGACAGGCGCGGGCCTGCCGGAACCCAAGCGAGCCCCATCCGTTGCGATTGAGATCGCACCGCGCAGGAGTTCGCAGCAGGAGCTCGCAATGGCACCGCGCCCCGCCTGGAAGGGTTATCTGAAACTGTCGCTGGTCACTTGCGCCATCGAGCTGACCAACGTCGTCACCCATGCCGAGAAGGTTTCGTTCCGCATCCTCAACCGCAAGACCGGCAACACCGTCAAACGCATCTATGTCGATGCCGAGACCGGCAAGCCGCTGGAGGAAGGCGACGAGATCAAGGGCTATGAGGTCAGCGACGGCGACTTCGTCCATATCGAGGAGGACGAGATCGAGGCGGTGCAGATCGAGTCCTCGCATACGATGAGCCTCGACGGCTTCGTCGAGAAATCCTCGATCGAGCAGATTTATCTCGACACGCCCTACTATGTCTCGCCGGCGGACGAGGTGTCGGAAGAGGCGTTCGCCGTCATCCGCGACGCCATGGCGGCGAAGAAGATGGCCGGCCTCGCGCGCATCGTGCTCTATCAACGCGAGCGCCCTGTCGTCTTGGAACCGCTCGGCAAGGGCATGGTGCTGACGACGCTGCGCTACGACGACACCGTGCGCCAGCCCGAGACGGTCTTCGACGACATCAAGGCAACCAGGACCGATGACGAGATGATCGATCTCGCCCGGCACATCATCGACAGCAAGAAGACGAAGTTCGACGCCTCGAAGTTCGAAGACCGCTATGAGGACGCGCTGCTCGAATTGATCCGCGCCAAGAAGGCCGGCAAGAAGGCTCCCAAGGCCAAGGCGCCGCCGAAGCCGTCCAATGTCGTCAACCTGTTCGACGCTCTGAAGAAGAGCCTCAACGCGGAAGGCGGCGGCAAGGCCGGCAAATCTTCATCGAAAGCGTCGGCGCGGACGAAGGCCAAGGCCGCCGCGGCCGGTCATAACAAGCATAGAAGGCGCAAATCCGCATAGGAGCAGGATGCCATGGCCGGCCTCGAGCAGTATCAAGCCAAGCGCGACTTCCGCAAAACCGCCGAGCCGGCCGGCAAGGTGCCGCGGCATAAGACAGGCGAGGCCGGCGGCATCTACGTCATCCAGAAGCACGCCGCCACGCGCCTCCACTACGATTTCCGGCTCGAGCATGACGGCGTGCTGTGGAGCTGGGCGGTGACGCGCGGCCCGAGCCTCGATCCGCACGAGAAGCGGCTGGCCGTGCATGTCGAGGACCACCCGATCGACTACGCGTCTTTCGAGGGCATCATTCCGAAGGGCGAGTATGGCGGCGGCTCGGTCATCGTCTGGGATGACGGCAGATGGATCCCGGAAGGCGATCCGGCGCAAGGGATGAAGAAGGGCCATATCAGCTTCGAGCTTGAAGGCTACAAGCTGCACGGGCGCTGGCATCTGGTCAGGCTGAAACCGCGCCGCGGCGAAAAGCGCGACAACTGGCTGCTGATCAAGTCCGACGACGCGGCCGCCCGTCCCGGCGAGGACATCCTCAAGGACGAGCCGCAATCGGTGAAGTCCGGCCTCACCGTCGAGGAGGTCGGCGCGGGCAAGGCCGCCAGGGGCGCGAAGCCGAAGGTCTGGCACTCCAACAAACCGGCCGCCCGCAAGGCAAAGGCCGGCCGCGCCAAGCGCCTGGAGTTCATCGAGCCGCAGCTCGCAACGCTGGAAAAGAACGCGCCCTCCGGCCACGACTGGCTGCACGAAGTGAAATTCGACGGCTATCGCATGCAGGCGCAGATCGCCGGCAGCGACGTCAGGCTGCTGACCAGAGCCGGCCTCGACTGGACGGAGAAATTCGAAGGCCCGGTCACCGCGGCGCTTGCCGGCCTCAAATGCCGCGACGCCGTCATCGACGGCGAGATCGTCGTGCTGGCCGACAGCGGCGTGTCGTCCTTTCCGCTGCTGCAGGCCGATCTCTCCGCCCGTCGCACCGACCGCTTCATCTACTACGTCTTCGACCTGATGCGGCTCGACGGCAAGGATCTGCGCCGCGAGCCGCTGGTCGAGCGCAAGCACGCGCTGGCCGAGCTGCTCGGCGAGCAGCCGCAGAATTCGGCGCTGCGTTTCAGCGACCATTTTTCCGAGCCGGGCAAGGTGATACTGCAGCATGTCTGCCGCATGGGCCTCGAAGGCGTGGTGTCGAAGCGCGCCGACGCGCCTTACCGCAGCGGACGCGGCCTCAGCTGGATCAAGTCGAAATGCACGCTGCGCCAGGAATTCGTCATCGGCGGCTACCTGCCTTCGGACAAGACCGGGCGCGGCCTGCGCTCGCTGCTTGTCGGCTATTATGAAGGCGGCAAGCTCAACTATGCCGGCCGCGTCGGCACCGGCTTTTCCGGCAAGGTGTTGACCGATTTGAAGAAGAAGCTCGACCGCCTGGAGGCGAAAGACTCGTCCTTCTCCGGCGCCGTGCCCAAGGGCAAGGGCCTGACCTTCGTCAAGCCTGAGCTTGTCGGCGAAGTGGAGTTCCGCAGCTGGACATCCGACCGTATAATCCGCCACGCCTCGTTCCAGGGGTTGCGTGAGGACAAGCCGCCGGAGGAAGTCGTGCAGGAAAAGCCGAAGAAGACCGGCGGCAAGGCCGAAGCAGGATCGGGCGGCGACAGGGCCGCGCCGAAGGCCTCGGCTGGAACGGCGATGACCTCGATAAAGCTCTCGCATCCCGACAAGCTGCTGTGGCCCGACGAAAAGGTCTCCAAGCAGGACCTGCTCGACCACTATGCGCTGGTCTGGCCGCGCATGGAGCCGTTTGTCGTCAACCGTCCGCTGAGCCTGGTGCGGGCGCCCGACGGCATCCACGGCCAGCGCTTCTTCCAGAAGCATGCCTCGCCCGGCATGAGCGACAGGATCGCCAGGATGAAGGATCCGACCGATGGCGAGGAGATCCTGTTCATCAAGGATTTCGACGGGCTTGCGGCGCTCGTCCAGTATGGCGTGGTCGAGGTCCATATCTGGGGCTCCACCATCGACCAACTGGAAAAGCCGGACCAGGTGATCTTCGACCTCGACCCGGATGAAGGCGTCGATGTGAAGATGGTGCGCCAGGCGGCGCTCGACATTCACAAGCAGCTTGACGAGCTGTCGCTGCCGAACCTGGTCAAGACGTCCGGCGGCAAGGGCTATCACGTGCTGGTGCCGCTCAAGGCGTCGGCGGACTGGGACGAGGTCAAGGACTTCGCCCATGACTTCGCCCGCGCCTTGGAGCAGGCAGCGCCGGACCGCTACACGGCGACGCTGTCGAAGAAGGCGCGCACAGGAAAAATCTTCGTCGACTATCTGCGCAACGGCAGGGGCTCGACCACGGTGGCGCCCTACTCGTCGCGCGCCAAGAAGGGCGCGACGGTGTCCATGCCCGTGACCTGGCCGGAGCTTGAAAAGGGTCTCGCGCCCAACGCCTTCCCGCTCGGCGACGAGACGACGCTGGGCGAGCTGAAGAAAGCGGACCCGTGGAAGGATTTCTTCACGCTGGGGAAGGTGCTGAAGCGGGGGTGAGCCTAGGCGCCGGCAGGCCAGAGGGGGGCGCTGTCCCGCCAGCATCGCGAGATTGTCCGCCTAAGCCAGAAACACCCTCTCGAAGTCCTGCTTGCCCTTCGGCGAAAACACCACGGCGCGGCTGTCCTTGTCGCGCCGCGCCCATTTCTCGGCGATGACCTTGTCGAGGATGGCGGCGCCCAGCGCGCCGGCGAGATGCGAACGCCGCACGCTCCAGTCGAGGCAGGCGCGGCACACCGGCCGCCTGGCTTTGCTGTCGATCGCGATACCCAGCGCGGCGAAATGCGAAAAAGCCGACGGTGAGAGCCTGATCTCGTTCCCCTCGCGCAGCAGCAGCTTCCTGTCGACGAGGCGGTCGAGCATGGTCACCGCCTGCTCGCCGGCGAGGTGATCGTAGCAAACGCGGGCCACGCGCATGGCCGCGTCGCGCGGGCCGGGCCGCACACGCCTGGGGCCGACCGCCTCCGCGACGCCGATGATCGCCTCGATCATGCCCGCGACCTGCGGGCCGGCGAGGCCGTAATAGCGATGGCGACCCTGGCTCGCGAGCGTCAGCAATCCGCCATCCATCAGCTTCGACAGATGCGAGGAAGCGGTGGGCAGCGACACGCCGGCCTCCAGGGCCAGTTCCGATGCGGTCAGCGCCGTGCCGCCCATCAGCGCATTGAGCATGTTGGCGCGGGCCGGGTCGCCGACCAGGCTGGCGATGCGCGCAATGTCGGGTCCTTCACGCATAGTTCGATCCTTATCGAAGCATTCCGGTGAGAGAAGCACTATTCTCGGGTCGGCTCAAGGAGCGCGGCGAACGCTCCTGACAGGAGAATGCCTAGCACACCGAGTGAAGCGATGTTTCGACCGCGGTCGAACCGTCGTCGCCGCAAAGCCAACCGACCCAGGAAGCCAACCGACGGGGAGACCGAAATGACCATCACCTGCTTCATCCGCTATGAGATCGATCCGTTCGGCAAGGCGGCTTTCGAGCAGTATGCGCGGGCCTGGGGGCAGGCGATCCCGCGCTGCGGCGCCGAGCTGATCGGCTATTTCGCGCCGCATGAGGGTTCGGCCACGATCGCCTACGCCGCCTACAACATCGAAAGCCTCGCCGCCTACGAGGCCTATCGCGCGCGCCTTGCCGCCGACCCCGCCGGCAAGGCAAACTACGAGTTCGCGCGGCGCGAGAAGTTCATCCACAAGGAAGACCGGATCTTCCTCAGGCTGGCGTCGGGGCCGCATGGCCCCCGGAAGGTTTTCGATACCAGCGTAACGGTCAAGGAAGGGATAGAGGCATGATCGCTGTCATCTTCGAGGTCGAGCCGGCGGAAGGAAAGCGCGATGCCTATCTCGGCATCGCCGCGGAGCTCAAGCCGCTGCTCGAGGGCATCGACGGCTTCCTCTCGGTCGAGCGCTTCCAGAGCCTCACCGATCCGAAGCGCGTGCTCTCGCTGTCCTTCTGGCGCGACGAGGAAGCGGTCAAGGCCTGGCGCAACACCGAGGAGCACCGGCAGGCGCAGCAGGCGGGTCGCGGCGGAATCTTTGCCGGCTATCGTCTGCGCATCGCCCATGTCGTGCGCGACTACGGGATGACGGAAAGGGACGAGGCGCCGCAGGACAGTCGGGCCGTGAACGGCTGAGCACAGTTTCTCCTTCTCCCCTTGTGGGAGGTGGATCGGCGCGTTAGCGCCGAGACGGATGAGGGGTGTTCCAGCGGAGTGAGACGCTGGCGTTTCCTGGAGCACTTCTCATCCGTCGCCTTCGGCGACACCTTCTCCCACAAGGGGAGAAGGGAAAGTCGGCGCTCACGCATTCCCGATCAGCACACCCGCCCCGAACACCAGCGCGCCGCCCAGCACCACCTGGAAGGCGGCGCGCCAGAACGGCGTCTGCATGTAGCGGTTCTGGATGAAGGCGATCGCCCAGAGCTCGAAGAACACCACGATCGCGGCGACGATCGTCGCCGTCCAGAAATAGGGGATGAGGTAGGGCAGCGCGTGGCCGAGCCCGCCCAGCGTCGTCATGACGCCGACCGTCAAGCCGCGCTTCACCGGCGAGCCGCGGCCCGACAGCTTGCCGTCGTCGGAAGCCACCTCGGTGAAGCCCATCGAGATGCCGGCGCCGATCGAGGCGGCCAGGCCGACAAGGAATGTCTGGAACGTGGCGTGCGTGGCGAAGGCGGCGGCGAAGATCGGCGCCAGCGTCGACACCGAGCCATCCATCAGCCCGGCCAGTCCCGGCTGCACATAGGTGAGGATGAACTGGCGCTGCTCGGCGCTCGCTTCCTCCTCCTTGACCTCGCCCGGGACATGTTCCTGTTCGAGCTCATGCGCGGAATTCTCGTGGCCGAGCTCGGCCGCGGCCAGCTCGTCGAGCAGCTTCCGCGTCGAGGCATCGGTCGTGCGCTTGGCCGCCTCGACATAGAAGCGATAGGCCTGCCGCTCCATGTCCTCGGCCTGGCGGCGCACATGCTCGATGCCGAGCGGCCGCACCAGCCAGTCGGGCTTGCGCTCGTAATAGCCCCTCACATGCTCGCGCCGGATCAGCGGGATGCGCTCGCCGAAGCGCTTGCGGTGCAACTCGATGAGGGAATCGCGATGGCCGTCTTCCTCCTCCGCCATCGCCTCGAACACCTTGGCCGATTGCGGAAAGTCCTGCGCCAGCCCGTCGGCATAGGCGCGGTAGATGCGCCCGTCGTCCTCTTCGGAAGAAATCGCCAGCGCCAGGATCTCCTGCTCCGACAGCGAATCGAAGGAGCGGCGGCCGAAGCCGAAAACACGGGAAAGCATGAGGAAATCACCCTAGATTAGAATGGTTCTAAACTAGGCACTCGCGGGCGGAGGGTCAATCGCGGACGTCGTGTGGCGAGCGGAATTTGCCGATCCGGTGTTCCCGCTCTTCATTATTGCCGAATGTCCACCTATATGGGGTGGCCAGCCGAAATTTAAGGAAACAAGGCATGACGGACAAGAAGCCCCCGCACGCATTCGACCCGAAACCTGTTCTCGATCTCATCGCCGGCATCGAGGCCGACCTGCAGCGCCTGAAGGGCCTGGTCGAGCAGCAGGCCGAAAAATTCGATCCCGCCAATCCGCATAACAAGACGCCGGAAGGCAAGCTGACCGAGGAAGGCGTCGAATGCTGCTACCGCATGTTCGACGAGGGCAAGTCGCGCTACACGGTCGCCCAGCAGATGAAGATCTCGTTTGCCGCCGCCAGCCACCGCTTCAACGGCTGGCGCAAGCTCGGCGGCAAGAAAAGGACGCCGACGCTGCTGGGGTGAGGGGGCGCCGACAGGGCGCAATGTCGGCGCGAAGGAACGCCAACTTCCAAAGCTGCCGAACCAACCTTGTCCCCGTCACATTTTTTCGATGGCGCGCAGGGATAATTTCCGTGCACCATGGGCAGTCCCGTTCTTCGCGAGGCCACGCCATGACCACCATCCCCGGCATCTTCGACATCCACGCCGCCGCGGCGCGGCTTTCCGGCCTTGTCGTCGAGACTCCGCTCATCGAATCGCCTGAGCTCAACAAGCGCCATGGCGGCCGCATCCTGTTCAAGCCGGAGACGCTGCAGCGCACCGGCTCCTTCAAGATCCGCGGCGCCTACAACAAACTGTCGTCGCTCACCGAAGAGGAGCGCAGCCGCGGTGTCGTCGCCTTTTCCTCCGGCAACCACGCGCAAGGCGTCGCCGCTTCGGCCGCCATGTTCGGCATCCGGGCGGTGATCGCCATGCCCGTCGACGCGCCGGCGCTCAAGGTGGGCAATGTCCGCAGGATGGGCGCCGAGGTGGTGCCGTTCGACCGTTACAAGGACGATCGCATGGCTGTCGTGCGCCCCTATATCGAGAAGGGCATGGTGCTGGTGCCGCCCTTCGACGACCCGGCCATCATCGCCGGCCAGGGCACGATCGGGCTGGAGCTGATGCGGCAGGCGAAGGCGCTCGACGTCAGCCTCGACGCTGTGGTCGTGCCTTGCGGCGGCGGCGGGCTGTCGAGCGGCATTTCCGTCGCGGTCAAGTACGCCTCGCCGCAGACCGCCGTTTGGGCGGTCGAGCCGGAGCATTTCGACGACACGCGCCGCTCGCTCGCCAAGGGCGAAAGGGTCTCGAACGAGCCTGGCCACACCTCGATCTGCGATGCGCTGCTCACCGCCGAACCGGGCGCCATCACTTTCGAGATCAACCGCAAAAATCTCGCCGGCGCCATCGCCGTCTCCGACAAGGCCGCCGCGCAGGCGATGCGCGACGCCATGGCGTATCTGAAGCTGGTGGTCGAGCCCGGCGGCTGCGTCGCGCTGGCGGCGCTCGCATCCGGCCAGATCGACCTTGCCGGCAAATGCGTGGCGGTTGTGCTTTCCGGCGGCAACGTCGATTTCAGCACTTATGCGGAGATCATGGCGGCGGCCTAGAGCAATTCCAGGAAAAGTGTGTAACGGTTTTCCGTCCGGAATTGCGCAAAAACAAATACTTAGAGCGGCTCGGCGATTCTATGAATCGCTGAAACGCTCTAGGCCACGGCCCGCAGGCAGGAATCGCCGCGTTCCTCCGCGCCCCCTGTCTCGCCGACAAGAAAGGGTGTGGACTGTAGAAACGCTCAGTCCAGCGTCCGCCGGAAGCGCAGCAGGGCGGCGCCGGCGAAGGCCATCACGAACACCGCCAGCCAGCCGATCTCGGCGGCGACCGCGCTGAAGTCGGCGCCCTTCAGCATGACGGCGCGTGTGATGCGCAGGAAATGCGTCAGCGGGAAGATCTCGCCCAGGATCTGCGCCCAGCCCGGCATGCCCCGATAAGGGAACATGAAGCCGGAAAGCAGCAGCGACGGCAGGAAGAAGAAGAAGGTGAGCTGCATGGCCTGCATCTGCGAGCGAGCCAGGGTCGAGATCGTGTAGCCGAGCAGCACCAGCGAAAGCACGAAGACGAGCACCGATGAAAGCAGCAGCGTCAGACTGCCGACGAAGGGGACGCCGAACAAGAGCTTCGCCGCCGCCAGCACCACCGTCACCTGCACGGCGCCGACGACGAGGAAGGGCAGCACCTTGCCCAGCATGATCTCGGTCGGACTTGACGGCATGGCAAGCAGGTTCTCCATCGTCCCGCGCTCGGTCTCGCGGGTCAGCGCCATCGCCGTCATCATCACCATGGTCATCTGCAGGATGACGCCGAGCAGGCCGGGCACGATGTTGTATTGCGAGATGCCTTCGGGGTTGTAGCGCTGGTGCACCACCACCTGCAGCTGCTGCTTGGCGGTTTCGGCGGCGGTCGCCTGCATGCCCTGAGCGCGCAGCAGCGCCTGGCTCGCCACCTTGCTCAGTGTCGAAATGGCGCCGCTTGCCGCCGACGGATCCGTCGCGTCGGCTTCGATCAGGATCTGCGGGCTGTCGCCGCGCTCGACGCGCCGGGCAAAGTCGGCCGGGATGGTGACGACGAACAAGACGGCGCCCTTGGCCATCAGCATTTCGGCTTCGGCCGCGCTTTCGGACACATGGTCGAAGCGGTAGTAGCCGGTCATCTGCAGCGCGGAGACCATGGCCCGCGTATACTGGTCGTTGCTCATCGCCACCAGCGCCGTCGGCAGGCTCTTGGGATCGTTGTTGATGGCAAAGCCGAACAGCACCAGCTGCAGCAGAGGCACGCCCAGCATCATGGCGAAGGTGATGCGGTCGCGCCGCATCTGGATGAACTCCTTGATCAACAGCGCGCCGAGTCTCGCGAAGGAAAAGACCGCTCTCAAGCCATCCTTCATGTCATGTTGTCCTTCGAGCCGGCCATGAACTGGATGAACACGTCTTCGAGGCTGGTTTCGCCGGGCGTCACCGTCACCCCCTTGTGCTCCTTCTCGACATCTCCAAGCGCCTTTTCCAGCGCCGCCTTGTCGGAGCCGACGACATGCAGCGTGGCGCCGAACGGCGCCACCTGGTCGACGCCCGGCCGGCCCTCCAGCGCTTCGGCCACGCGGTCGAGCCGCGGTCCCTGCACCACGAAGGTGGTCAGCCCGGCATTCCTCACCACCTCGTCCACCGTGCCGGTGGCCAGCAGCTTGCCGTAGGAGATGTAGCTGATGCGGTGGCAGCGCTCGGCTTCGTCCATGTAATGGGTGGAGACCAGCACGGTCAGCCCGCCGGTCGCCAGCCTATGGATCTCGTCCCAGAACTCGCGGCGGGCCTTCGGGTCGACGCCCGCCGTCGGCTCGTCGAGCAAAAGCAGCCTCGGCTTGTGCATGATGCAGGCAGCGAGTGCCAGCCGCTGCTTCCAGCCGCCGGAAAGCGTGCCGGCGAGCTGGTTGCGGCGCGTCGCCAGGCCGAGGTCCTGCAGCGTCCGCGAGACATAGTCCTCGACCGGCTTCAGCTGGTAGAGCCGTGCCACGAATTCGAGATTCTCGCCGATCGTCAGATCCTCGTAGAACGAGAATTTCTGCGTCATGTAGCCGACTTCGCGCTTGATGCTGAGCGAGTCGGAGCGGATGTCGAAACCGAGCACCGTGCCCTCGCCCTCGTCCGGTGTCAGCAGCCCGCACATGATGCGGATGGTCGTCGTCTTGCCCGAGCCGTTCGGCCCGAGGAAACCGACGATCTCGCCCTCGGCCACAGTCATCGTCACATGGTCGACGACCGTCCTGCCGCCGAAGCGCTTGACCAGCCCGCGGACGTCGATGACGCTCATTTTCCGAGGTCCGCCCCGATGTCCGCGAGATCGGCGTCGACGATCTGGCCGGGCTGCAGCTGACCGGTATCGCCTTCCGGCCGTGCCTCGACGAGATAGACGAGCTTCTGCCGGTTCTGAAGCGAGTAGATCACCGGCGGGGTGAACTCCGGATCGGGCGAAACGTAGCTGATGCGCGCCTTGAGATCCGGCCCGCAGCCGTCGCAATGCACGCTGAGCAGCGTGCCGACCTTCACCGAGGAGAAAGCGGTCTCCGGCACATAGACGCTGAGCTTCACCGCGCCGTCGGGCAGCATCGAGATCACCGGCGCGGTCGGTCCGGCCGTGTCGCCGGGATTGCGTATCACGTCGTCGATGCGGCCGGCCGAAGGCGCCGCCAGAACGCGCTTGGACAGCCGCCATCGCGCCTGCCCCAGCTCCGATTGCGCCTGCTGGACCTGGTTCTCCGCGGCCTTGATCGTCTCCGGCCGCGCCGGCAGGCCGCCGACGGCGAGGTTGGCCTCGGCCTGGCCGACCTGCGCGGTGGCCGTCTCCAGCGAAGCCGAAGCCGTGTCGTAGTCGGCCTGCGTGCCGGTGCCGCGCCTGTAGAGGTCGCTGGCGCGATCGTATTTGCGCTTGGCGTCCGCGGCCTGCGCCTTCGCCATGTCCACTTGCGCCTTCAGCACGGCGATCTCGTCCGGCCGCTTGCCCACCTGCAGGTCCGCAAGCTGCGCCTGCGCCTGGGCGAGCGCGGCTTGAGCCTGCACCACGGCAATCTCGGCGTCGGCGTCTTCCAGTGTCGCCACCGGCATGCCTGGCGTCACCCGATCTCCGCGCTTGACGCCGACCGTCGTCACCTGCGCGACCTCGATCGGCGCGAGCAGCACATATTCGCCCTCGACATAGCCGACGGCGAGCGGCGCGGACGGCGCGCAGGCGCTGAACAACTGGGCCGCGAGCGGCAGCGAACAGAAAAAGCTCATGACTTTCCCTTCCTGCCAGCAGCCGGATCGCGCGCCGCCAGCATTGCCCTGAGGTTGTCGGTCGCGACCGCCACGACCTTGGCGGCCTCCTTGTCGCCGATCTCGCGCCAGCCCATCCGGCGCAGCACCGCCTCGCGTCCGATGCGGAAATAGATGACCTGGCCGATCATGGTGAACACGGTGAGCCTGGTGGCCTCGCTCTCGGCCGGCTCGCCGGTGGCCTGCTCCCAGATCTGGCAGAGCCGTCGATGCGTCGGTTCGAACACGCCGGCATAGATGCGGTCGAGCGCCGCCGTCGGGTGCGACAGCTCGCGGAGTACGAATTGTACGATCTCGCCGGCCTGTGGGCTTGCCACGACAAAGCCGACCATCCGCTCCAGCGCGGCAAAGAGCTGTGCCCGCGCGGCTTCCCGGTTTGCGGGAGCGGCCGCCTGGGGTGCGCCGAGCGCCTGGCCGGCGATCCCCTGGATGGTCTCGACGATGAAATCGGCGGCGGCGGCGCGCAGGCCTTCCTTGCCGCCGAAATGATAGGCGATGGAGCCGATATTGGCCTTGGCCTCGGCCGCGATCTCGCGCGTCGAGGTGCCGTCGAAGCCCTGCCGGCCGAACAGCTTGAGCGCGGCGTGGACAAGTGCCGCGCGTGTCTGATCGGCCGGAGAGGCTTCGCGTTGCGGCCTTCTGGTGTTCGGCTGCTTGCTCATGGCACTGATTTAATCAATCGATTGATTAAAGTCAAATTGAATCGCGACTCGGCTTGCCATCTCCGCCCACGCGGGCTTTAGTGCGCGGCCATGGGCAAGGAAGTCGAACGCAAGTTCCTGGTCACCGGTTCCGCCTGGCGAGACAGGGCCGAGGCGCATATTCGCATCCGCCAGTTTTACCTCGCCGCGCAGCCCGGCCGCACGGTGCGCGTGCGCATCAGCGACGGTGCTTCGGCGCAGCTGACACTCAAGTTCGGCGACAGGGCGCGCGAGCGCGACGAGTTCGAGTATCCGATCCCGCTTCCCGAGGCCGAGGAGATGGCGGCCTTCGCCATCGGGCGTGTCATCGAGAAGACACGCCACCATGTTAGACACCACGGCTATCTCTATGAAGTCGATGTATTCGGCGGCGTGCTCTCGGGACTGGTGGTCGCGGAGCTGGAGACGCCGGAGGACGTGCCTGACGAAATGCTGCCCGATTGGCTCGGTCGCGAGGTCACCGGCGAGTCGAGGTTCTACAACGCGTCGCTGGCCCTCGGGGGGATTCCGGAGATCGCCGCATGAGCTTTCGCATCGATCCGCGCTTGCCGCTGACCGGCGAGGTCAGGCGCATATTGACCGACGAGATCGGCAGGGCGCTCGCCCATCTTGAGACGGCGCGCGACAAGCCGGAGCAGGGGCTGCACAAGTGCCGCAAGCGGCTGAAGAGCGTGCGGGCCTTGCTGCGCCTGGTTCGTTCCGGAGACGAACCGTTCTGCCAGACTGAGAACGAATGTTACAAGCAGGTCTCGGCGCTGCTTGCCGGCCCACGCGAGGCGACCGCTCTCGTCGAGACCGTCGATCGCCTGGCGAATGCCTTTCCGGAGCAGAGCGCCGGCGGTGGCCTTGACGCCGTCCGCGACCGGCTGGTGCTGCGCCAGCATGAGCTGCACGCCGGCCCCGGTCTCGACGCGGCCATAAATGCCGCCGTCACCGCGTGCCGGGAAGGGCTGGAGCGTATCGACAGGCTGTCGCTGCCCGATCAGCCGGAGCAGGCGGCCGACATCCTGGCCGAAGGCGCCCGCGCCACCTTGCGGCGGGCGAAGAAGGCGCTGGACAAGGCGGGCTCGCGCGGCGAGGCCGACGACTTTCACGATCTGCGCAAGGCGGCCAAGACCCACTCGATGCATCTGTCGCTGCTCGGCCGCCTGTGGCCGACGCCGATCAAGGCGCGCCGCAAGGCGGTCGATAAGCTCGGCGAGTTGCTGGGCGACCTGCATGACGTCTTCGTCATGCGCGGCCTGCTCGCCGCCGACGGCGAGCCGCTCGGCCCGCCCGAAGACACCAAGCTTCTGCGCAAGCTCCTGAAGCGTTCGGAAAAGAGCCTCAGCAAGGCCTGCCTCACCGAGGCCGCCGAACTGTTCGGCGACAGTCCCAAGCGCTCGGCCAGGAAGCTCGCGCGCAAGGCCCGCGACGACCTCGCGGAGCCGCATGAGGAAGCGAAGGCCGCCTGATCATGGCCCTGATCATGGCCTAAGTGGCCGGCCTGTGCTAATCGGCGTCTGGATGACTGCGCCGGCCGACACCCTGCTGGACCGACTTGGCCGCTGGCTCGCCGGCCGGCTGCAGGATGAGTCTTCGGGCTACGAGCCCTATACGCCGTCCGATGCCGATACGCTGCGCCGCACGCTGCAGCCCGGCGATATCCTGCTCGTCGAAGGCAACCAGAAGATCTCGGCGGTGATCAAGTATCTCACCCAGTCGACATGGTCGCATTCGGCCTTCTATGTCGGCGATGCCTTGCCGCTGCCCGAGGACGGTTCGGAGCGGTCGCGTCTGATCGAAGTGACCCTCGGCGAAGGCTGCGTTGCCGTGCCGCTCTCGCGCTACCGCACCTACAATACCCGTATCTGCCGGGCGAGCGGGCTGACGCCGGAGGATCGCGACAAGGTCGTTGCCTTCATGATCGGCAAGCTCGGCCTGAGATACGATCTCAAGAACATTTTCGACATGCTGCGCTTTTTCCTGCCGACACCGCCTGTGCCGGTGCGCTGGCGCCGCCGCATGCTGGCGTTCGGCTCCGGCGATCCGACGCGGGCGATCTGTTCGACGCTGATCGCCGAAGCCTATGGCCAGGTCCGCTATCCGATCCTGCCCGAGATCACCCGCGCGCCCGGCCGCGCCTCGGCGCAGTCGAGCTATATGCGGCGCGAGATCCTGCACATCCGTCATCACTCGCTTTACACGCCGCGCGATTTCGACCTGTCGCCCTATTTCCGTATCGTCAAGCCGACGCTGGAATATGGCTTCGACTATCGGGCGGTCGCGTGGGGGGACACGGCAAGCGCAGACGCCGCAGCCGCAAAGGCTGGAGCAATCGCCTCAGACACGTGATGGCTTTCGGCCTGGGTCAGGACATGCCCTTGTGGTGCGGCCTTACCGCTATCCGGCCGAGGTGAAGGCGTTTCGCATGGCGGCCTGTATCACGCCGAAACCGCATTAGCGCCTTGGTCTTCGGCTCTGTGCTCGACCCAGACATGGACCGGTTCGTCCCGGCCGCGGATACTCACCGACCCATGATCGCGCGCATTCAACTGTGTCGTGGGCGATTCCGCCTTTGCGGCCTCAATCAGTCGTGACCCAAAGCAAATATTCGCCTGAAGCTCGCGGCAGAGCGACTGCAAACGGCTGGCGACATTGACGGTGTCGCCCACCACCGCGAAGGACAGATTGCGCTCGCTGCCGACCGCGCCGATGACGACTGCGCCATATTGTGCACCGATCCGAACGTCCAGCGGCGGGTATCCCCTGGACACACGCTGCACATTCCATGCTTCGAGAGCGGCGATCATCGCTTCAGCGCACTGGATGGCCCGAGTCGCGTCGTCATGGCTGGTTTGCGGAACCCCGAATGTCGCCATGATGCAATCGCCGATATAGTTATCGACGGTGCCACGGTGGTCGAAAACGACCTGCTCCATGCGACGGTGGAACTGACGCAGAAGTTCGAACACTGCTTCGGCCGGGTGATCCTCGGAATAGTGTGTGAAGCCGACGATGTCGGCGAACAACACCGCGATATCCTGCCGGCGGACCGGGCCGAAGGGCTCGTCATCCGTGGCGAGCTGGTCGACCACATTGGGCGAAAAATGCCGGGCGAGATTGGCGCGGGCGCGCTCTGCCTTGACATAGTCTTCCGACAGATGTCGGGAACGATAGACGACCAGCGCCATGATCGCGCCGATAATCAACACAACCAACACGTTGGTCGCCTGCGCGAATGTATCGACGAAGTTGGGGTTGAGATAGAGGTTCAGTCGCTCTGTCATCGGCAGCGAATAGAGGTTCGTCGCCGGAATGACGGTTCCCGGATGAAAAATCACCCATCCCACCCCGATCGCCCACGTCAAGGCCGCGAGCGCGCCGAGATAGAGCGCCAATCGTGTCGAAAGGGTCAGCGCGCCAAGGCATACGAAAATCAGCAGGAATTTGAAGCTGCCCTCGCGCAGTTGCATCGCGGCCGGCGCGACCTCCACGGAAAACGGGTTGGGCGTCACCAGCAGAACGGTCAACAGAATAATGTCCAGCGTACCGGCGAGGTAACCGGTCCACCATGGCGCCGTGCGACGGCGCGCAAAGAGAAACTGGATCAGGCCGACGAGCTGGAACAGCACGAGGCCCGCCAGCACGAAGAGCAGCGAGGCATCCCAGCGACTGATCAAAGAAAAGAAGCAGAAGATCGCGGCGAGCGATGCGGTGCGCGCCCAGAACTGCAATCCAGCACCCTGGCGTTCTGCGCGCTCCCGCAATTTTTTCAGGCGCGAATAGCGGCGAAGTTCAAGTGTTGGCGCGGTCGGCATAGGGTCACTTCGATTTGACGGGGACGTGTCACGCATTCGGCAAACCCCCCTCTACAATCTGGCAAATCAGTGCGCGAACTCTATCATGACTCAGCGCCGTCGGAGTGGTGCGCGACAAGCTCAGCCACCAGATGCAATCCTGCTCGGGATGATTTGGCCGTGTCAGGCCGGCAAAGGACGACGTCCCTTTGCAGGAGCGGCGCGCCGGTCGGCCGCCCCGGCATCGCGCGGATGCGGCCCGATCGGCATGATCGCCGGAAACGGCGTCGCGCCGAAGGCAAAGGTCCATTTGTAGCCGATGAGCTGGTCTTCCGGCGTGGTGTGCTGGTCGTGATGGGCAAGCAGCCTTGCGCGCTCCGCCAGGTCCTCCGCCTCCCGCCGCACCATCTCCGCCGTTTCCGGCCGCATGCGCCGCGAGAAGCTGATGAAAGTAGCCTGCCGTTCCATATGGCCGATCGCCCAGCCGACAAAATTCTTGTTGGTCGTCTCGAAATGCGGCTTCAGCGGGCCCTCGAAATCCCACTGGATCGGCGTCTCGACCAGCAATCTTGCCGACAGGCCGCGCCCGAGCGCGACCAGGCCGAGTTCCTCCAGATCGCGCAGATAGAGGAACATCGAGGCTTCGCTGAGGCCCTGCGAGCGCATGATGCCCTCGGGCGTGAATTTCTCCGACAGCATGATGAAGACGAAGAGCAGTGCCGGCCGCGCGGCGAGCTTGCGCTCGATCTCCGGCGCGACGTGGTTGGCCGGTCCCGGCCCCCGGTTCATCGAGCCCAGCACGTTTTCCAGTTCCACTTCCGCCGCGGCGCAAATCTCCATCAGCCGGTCGAGCTTGCAGTTGCGCTCATGGAAGATGCGCTTCACCGTCGGTTCGGAAACGCCCATGCGCTCGGCCAGCGCCCGGTAGGTCAGGCCCTTGGCTTTGAGCGTCCGTTTCAGCGCCTCGAAGATCGGACCGTTCATGGAATGCGCCCCATTTGCATGAATTCGTATCGATCTTCGATACTACGCTCGAACCGTCTTCCGGGAAAGTATCGAAAAACCTAGCTCTCCGCCGTCATCACAGGAGAGCACCATGAAAACCCTCATCGCTTCCACCGTTCTCGCCATGGCCGGCATCGCAGCCGCTCCTGCTGCCCAGGCCGGCGAGATCTGGCGCGCATCCGGTTTCGAGCAGCCGGAATCGACGCTCGTCGATGCCGCCGGCAAACGCATCGTCGTCTCCAACATCGTCGGCAATCCAGGCGATGCGGACGGCAACGGCTACCTGTCGCTGCTGTCCATGGACGGCAAGGTGATCACCCGCCACTGGGTGGACGGCATGGACGCGCCCAAGGGCATGGCGATCTCGGGCGGCAGGCTTTACGCCGCCGACATCACCAAGGTCCGTGTCGTCGACCTCGCCAGCGGCAGGCTGGTCTCCAGCATCGATGTGCCCGGCGCCGTCTTCCTCAACGACATGACCGCCGACGCCTCGGGCAAGGTCTATGTCAGCGATATGCTGGCCGACACGATCTACCGCATCGACGGCGACAAGCCGGAGCTGTTCGTGAAGGATGCGCTGCTTGCCTCGCCCAACGGCGTCTTCGCCGATGGCGACCGGCTCATCGTCGCCTCCTGGGGCAAGGGCATCAAGCCCGATTTCAGCACTGCGGAGCCGGGCGGCCTGCTGGCGGTCGATCTCAAGAGCAGGAAGGTGACGCCGCTGCCCGGCGCTCAGGAATTCGCCAACCTCGACGGCGTCGTCGCCATCGGCGGCGATATCTATGCCACCGCCTACATGACCGGCGCGCTCTACCGCTACCATGCCGGCGGCAAGCCCGAGGTCGTCGCCACCTTCAAGCCTGGCAGCGCCGACATCGGCACCGACGGCGAGAAGATCCTGGTGCCGCTGATGAACGAAGGCGAGGTCGCGGCGCTGAAGATCGACTGAGAGCCGCCGCGGCGGGAACGACGTCAATAAGGATTGGATCTCATATCCAGGATTGGCCTCCCATATCCAGGATTGGCCCCCCATATCCGGGATTGGCCGCCATATCGGGGATTGGACCGGCGTATCGACGGCGCTGCCATCTGGCCGCGCCGTCCGCCGCGGGATATCCGGCTGGCATGAGCGAAGCCGTGAATAGATCAAGCCTGGCCGGCGCCGTTTCCCCGACGATCCCGGTGCTCGTATGCGCGCTGGCGATCTTCCTGCTGTCCGGGATGGATGCGGCGATGAAGTCCCTGGTCATCGCGGTGGGCGTCTACAACACGGTGCTGTGGCGCAGCATGGTCTCGACCTTGGTCGCGGGCGCGGCCTGGTCGGCAGGGCCGCGCTCGAAGCCGACATTTCCGGTGCTGAGGCTGCATGCGCTGCGTGCCGCGATTGTCTGCACGGTCCTGCTCTTGTTCTTCTGGGGTCTCGCCAGGCTGCCGCTCGCCGAGGCGATCGGGCTCAGCTTCGTCGCGCCGCTGTTCGCTCTTTTCCTCGCCGCGCTGTTGCTGGGCGAACGTATAAGGCGGCAGGCCGTGTGGGCGTCGCTCGCCGGCATCGCGGGCGTCGCGATCATATTGGCCGGCCAGTTCGGCCAGGCCGGCCAGGCGCAGGATGCCCTGCTTGGCACCGCCGCGGTGCTCGTATCGACGGTGTTCTATGCCTACAATCTGATCCTCTCCCGGCGACAGGCGCTGCTGGCCAAGCCGGTCGAGATCATGCTGTTCCAGAACCTTTACGTCGCGATCATCCTTGGTCTCGCCGCGCCGTGGCTCGCCGTCGCGCTGGCGAGGGATCTCTGGCTCCCCCTGGTCGGGGTGGCGGGGCTGTCGCTCGCCGGCCAATTCCTGATGAGCTGGTCCTATGCCCGTGCCGAAGCGCAATATCTGATCCCGACGGAATACTCGGCCTTCATCTGGGCGATCGGGCTTGGCTGGTTCCTCTTCGGCGAGGAGGTGGCCTGGACCACGCTGGCAGGGTGCATGCCTGATCGTCGCCGGCTGCCTGATCGCCGCGCGCGCAAACCCGAAACTGGCCGAGCCGATCGAAGCGGCAGTCTGAGCATCTCACTGCCGGCCGGTTGCCGCGACGTCGTTTCCGTTTGATGTCGGTTGCGGGTCAGCCCTGCGCCGCGCTTGCCTTGAGCCGCACGCCCCTCCCGCCGCGCTCGCTGGCCTGGTTCTCGCCGATCAGCTCCACGCCGATTTCGTCGAGTGCCTGGATGACCTTCGTCAGCGAATCGACGACGCCCCGCACGACGCCTTCGCTGGCTTCCATGCGCTGTATGGTCGGAAGCGAAACCCCGGCGCGCTCGGCGAGCGTTCTCTGGTCGATGCCGGCCAGTGCCCTCGCAGCGCGCATCTGTGCGGCAGTCATCATCGGCCGAAATCCATGTCTGTATGTGCGATATCGATGTATAATATAAATATTACAATGTCTCAAGCATCATCGAGAGTTGGCTTGGGCGCGCATCAATCGCTGTCGGCCACCACCTTGCGCCGCTGCAGCAGGCGCGCCGCCAGCCAGCACAGCATGGCCCAGGCGAAGCCTGCGCACCAGCCGGCAAGCACGTCCGACGGCCAATGCACGCCGAGATAGACGCGGCTGGTTCCGACCAGCACCGTGACGAGCACGGCCAGCGCCAGCACGAAGACCTTGGTCGTGCGGTCCGGCAGGAAGCGGGCCGCCAGCGAGCCAAGAGTAAGATACGTCACCGCCGAGAGCATGGCATGGCCGCTGGGGAAGGAGAGCGAAGTCTCGCTGACCAGATGCGAGACGAGGTCTGGCCGCGGCCGGTCGACCTCGAACTTGAGCAGGCTGGACAGCACCTGTCCGCCGGCAATGGCCACGAACACCAGCAGCGCCGTGCTCGGCCGCCGGATCAGCACCAGGTAGATGATGGCCGCGCTGGTGATCAGCACCAGCACGCTGGTGCTGCCGAGCGCGGTGATGTCGCGCATCGCGCCCTGAAGCCAGGGAGGACCGATCGGGCTGTCCGGCTGTCCGGCATGGCGGAAGGCGAGCAGGATCTCCGTGTCGAAGGCGTGCGGCGTGGTGGCGCGCGCCACCTCCATGAGCTCCAGCAGGCCCCACAGCCCGCAGGCGATCGCCAGTCCGGCCAGGAGCACCGGGAATTCCATTCTGTTGAGCAACGCGTTGGCGGCCGATTTCATTCGAGTGCCCTGGGTCCGGCTACAGCCGCTGCATATAGGGCCCGAGCGTGATCAGCGCGACCGCGGCGATCGCCAGCACGACGCCGGTCGCCTGCAATGCGTTCAATCGCTCGCCGAAGAAGACCAGTGCCACGACATTCACCGACACCAACTGGATCACGGCCGACAGGCTGAACGATACCGACATGCCGAACTCGCGGATCAGCCTGAGCATGATCAGATTGCCGGCTGAATAGAGCGCGAGCGTCAAAAGGATCTTGGTCAGGCTCGGCGCCAGTCCCCATTGTTTGGCCGCCATCGCCGCCAGCAGGAAGATCACCGTCGAAACGCCAAGCTGCGCCAATCCCCAGAAACTCACCTTTTCAGCCCTCCTGAAGCGGCCTTCGCCGCGCCCGTCGCCGCACTTGTTTCCGAAGCGCGCGAAGCCGTCAAGCTGATCGCATCGGGCAAGGCGCGCCGCGACGGGATCGAAGCCGGATGTCGCAAAATACGCCGCGCAGCCATGGTTGGCACCCTTGGCCGAGGCCGCTCGTGGGTCGGCTCGCCGGGTTGTCGTGCCCGTGATCGGCACCGGCGCATGCGCGGCCGCAGGCGAACAATCGTCAGTCGGCAAATCGACCTTGCTTGATCGTGCCGATGTCACGAAAATGTGATCGGCCGCCTGTAGGGATCGACAGGTCACACATTCCAGCCACCTCAAGAGCCAGAGGACAGCTTATGACCCAATCCCCTGAGAACCGCTTCCGCACCAGCCTGCTCGAGGAAAATGACGGCCCGCCCGTCAATCCCACCGACAACCGCACCATGGGCGAGATCATCGCCGCGCGCTTCTCGCGCCGCGGTTTCCTCAAGGGTTCGCTGGCCGTCTCGGCCATTGCCGCCACCGTCAGCCCGCTTGCGCTCGTCGCGGCAGACGATGCGCGCGCCGCCGAAGGTTCCGCCTTCAAGTTCGAGGAGCTCGAGGCCGGCATCGACGACAAGCACCATGTGGCGCCGGGCTACGACGCCGACGTGCTGTTGCGGTGGGGCGACCCGCTCTTCGCCGATTCGCCGGAATTCGATCCGACCAAACAGGCGGCCGAGGCCCAGGCAAAACAGTTCGGCTACAACAACGACTATGTCGGCTATATCCCGATCGATGGCTCGGCCGAGCATGGCCTCCTGGTCGTCAATCACGAATACACCAACCCGCATCTGATGTTCCCCGGTATCGTCAAGATCGTCGAGAAGGACGGCAAGAAGGCCGCCGAGGTGGCGCCGCTCTCGAAGGAGCAGGTCGATGTCGAGATGGCGGCGCATGGCGGCACCATCGTCGAGATCCGCAAGGAAGGCGGCAAATGGCAGGTGGTGCGCGACGGCAAGTTCAACCGCCGCATCATGTCCACCACCGAAATGGCGCTTTCCGGCCCGGTCGCCGGGCATGATCGCGTCAAGACCAATGCCGATCCGTCCGGCGCCAAGGTCATCGGCACCTTCAACAATTGCGCTGGCGGCGTCACCCCCTGGGGCACCTATGTGATGGCCGAGGAGAACATCCACGGCTATTTCTCGGGCGATTTGCCGGAAGGCCACAAGGAAGCCGCCAACTACAAGCGCCTCGGCATTCCGGAAGGCGCCTATGAATGGGGCGCCCACTACGACCGCTTCAACCTTGCCAAGGAGCCGAACGAGCCCAACCGCTTCGGCTGGATCGTCGAGGTCGACGTCAACGATCCGACTTCGGTGCCGAGGAAGCGAACCGCCATGGGCCGCTTCAAGCATGAGGGCGCCGAATCGATCGTCGCCAAGGATGGCCGCGTCGTCTTCTATCTCGGCGACGACGAGCGCTTCGACTATGTCTACAAATTCGTCACCAAGGGCACGTTCAACCCGAGCGACCGCGCGGCCAACATGAACCTGCTCGACGACGGCACGCTGCATGTGGCGAAGTTCGCCGAGGACGGCTCGGTCGAATGGATGCCGATCGTCTTTGGCCAGGGCCCGCTGACGGCGGAGAACGGTTTCGCCGGCCAGGCCGACGTGCTGATCGAGACCCGCCGCGCCGCCGACCTGCTCGGCGCCACCAAGATGGACCGCCCGGAAGACATCCAGCCCAATGCCGGCAACGGAAAGGTCTATGTCATGCTGACCAACAATTCCAAGCGCAAGGCCGACCAGGTCGACGCGGCCAACCCGCGGGCCGCGAACGCCTTCGGTCACATCATCGAGGTCGTCGAGGACGGCGGCGACTTCGCCGCCACCAAGGGCAAGTGGGAAGTGCTGTTGAAATGCGGCGATCCTTCCGTTGCCGATGTCGGCGCCACCTTCTCGACCGCGACCACAGCCCATGGTTGGTTCGGCATGCCCGACAATTGCACCGTCGATTCCGCCGGCCGGCTCTGGGTCGCCACCGACGGCCAGGGCCCGAAGGCCACCGGCCGCACCGACGGCCTGTGGGCGGTCGACACCGAGGGCGCCGCACGGGCGACGTCAAAGCTGTTCTTCCGCGTGCCGATCGGCGCCGAAATGTGCGGCCCGCTGTTCGCGCCGGACGATCAGACCGCTTTCGTTTCCGTCCAGCATCCGGGCGACGGCGGCGAGGACTGGGAGGGCTTTGGCCGTCCGTCCTACTATGAGGATCCGTCGACCCGCTGGCCGGACTTCAAGGCGGACATGCCGGTGCGGCCTTCTGTCGTCGCCATCACCAGGCAGGGCGGCGGCAAGATCGGGGTGTGACCGGCTGAGGCATGGAGAGCCATCGCAGACGTCGGGGATTGGCTGAGGCCTCCGACGTCGTCGATGGGCATCCGCGACTCCCCAGCTACCCCGCGCGTCGAACCACGGCCATGTTCAGGGTGGTTCTCAACCGGAAGCCGATAGACTCGTAGAGGCCGATGGCCAGAGCGTTGTTGTCATAGGCGTGGAGATAGGGAACCTCGCCCCGCGCCATGATCCGGTTTGCCACGATGAGCGACAGCAGCCTGGCCAGGCCGCCGCCGCGGAAATCCGGATGCGTGCACACGCCGCTGAGTTCGGAATAGCCGGGCTGCTTCATGCGCTCGCCGGCCATCGCCGCCAGCCTGCCGTCGATCTTCACACCCCAGAACTCGCCGAGGCTCAAGGCCTCCAGTGTGAACGGGCCCGGCTTGGTGAGCGATGCGAGCGCGAGCATCTCGGCCGCATCGTCCCGCGTCAGCGGTTGCACACCCTGGTCGGACACTGCCTGCACCGGCCGCTCGGCAACCATCTGCACGAGGGACGCGGTCGAAACCGCGGCAAGCGCGGCAGGCAGGGCGATCGGATCCGTCTGGACCAGGATCGCGCTTTCAAGCGGCGGGAGCAGTTTGCCGAGGGCCAGCAGGCTTTCCGCATCGTCGGCCGCGGTGGCGGCGAAGGGAACGATCGACGGCCGGTACCGCCGGGCAAAATTGTCGCCTTCCGCGAGAGCCTGATGGCGCGTCGCAAGCGCGCTCCAGATGGGACGGTCGAGAACGTGTTTCATCGCACGACGGCCTTGGCACCGGCTTCGTCCACGCGGCGGTCGAGCGGGATCGCCGCCAACCGATCCTCGATGGCGGCGAGCTGGCCGAGCAGCGGTCCGGAGAGGTCCGCGCACAGCTCCGCGACCGCGCCCTCGATGCGTGGCCAGACGTCGCGCTTGGCGGTGTCGACCAGCCGCCGGCCGCTCGCCGAGAGGGAGACGATCCTGCGTCGCTGGTCGTCGTTCGATTGCATGACCTCGACCAGGCCGAGGTCGGCCAGCAGCGACACGCTTCGCGTCACGCCCGGCTGCGCGATGCCGAGGGATTGCGCCAGTTCGCCGACCGGCAGCGGCCCCAGTCGGTCGAGCGCGGCGAGCAAGGGGTACTGGCTCGACTGGATCCGCACATCCAGGCGGTCGAGCACGCGCTGCGTGTCGGCCTGCAGCTGCTCGCCGATGCGCTTCAGCCTGCTGCCGAGGCAGAGAAAGCCGAGGGACCGCAGAATGTCTTCCATAGGCAACCCGCCGGAGCAGAACCATAACTTGATATATAACATCACATGGAATTTGGCAAGGTGGCTTGGCAAGCATGGTCAGTGCCGGCTTCCGACGGCGGACATTCCCTCTTCATTCGCGGTCGATAGCATCCTATATGGCGCTGGCGACATGATCGGTCGCGCCAGGCGACTGATTCGAGGCCCGCGGGCCGCGGGTCCCTGTTCATCGGCACGCGGAAGCTCATGCCCTCCCTGCGTATCCATATCGACAGGTTTCTCGAAGGTGCGGCGCCCAAGGTGCCGCGCCGCGAGCTGACACATCTCGAGCGCCTGGCGCTGGTTCGCCGGCATGGCGATTTCTCGCTCGCCTATTCCACCGCCGTGCAGCAGAAGCTGTCCTATTTCAGCGACGGCGACGGCTACATCGCCTTCGGCACCAAGATGAAGCACCATTTCGCCCTCGGCGATCCGGTGGTCGATCCGGCCGGCAGGCCCGGCTACATCAAGCGCTTCGTCGAGGCTGCCGGCGGCCCCTGGTTCGTCCAGATCGGCGCCGCCACGGCAAAGGCGCTGGCCGGGCTCGGCTATCAGGTCAACCGGCTCGGCATCGACACCCGGCTGCACCTGCCGGCGCATGATTTTTCCGGCAAGCGCAACGAAACCGTGCGCTATTCCGAGCGCTGGCTGGCGAAGAAGGGCTTCACCTTCTCCGAGGACAAGGCCAACATGCTGCTGGCCGAGGTTTCGCGGCTGTCCGAGAACTGGCGCGGCGAGCGCATCGTCAAGCGCTGGGAGATGGGCTTCCTCAACCGTCCTTTCGCCGACCATCTCGGTGCCGACATGCGCCGCTTCGTCCTGCATGGCCCCGAAGGCGAGCTCGTCGCCATCCTCGATTTCGATCCGCTGTTCAGCGGCGGCAAGGTCATCGGCTACACCACGGCCTTCAAGCGCAAGCATGTCGACGCCACCTCGCATGCCGAAATCGGGCTGACCAAATACGCCGTCGACCGCTTTCGCGAGGAAGGCATTTCGGTCGTCACGCTCGGCCTGTCGCCGCTGCTCGACGTGGAGCCGAGCGGCTATGCCGAATCGAATTTCTGGCGCGGCGCCTTCCAGCGCGCCTACCAGTCGCCCTGGGTCAACCGCTCGCGCTTCAACCTGCAGGGCCAGGCCGCCTTCAAGCGCCGCTTCCACGGCCAGGAGGAGCCGACCTACATCGCCTTCCGCAAAGGAACGCTGATGGAGATGCTGGGGCTGCTGCGGCTGATGAAGGCGATTTAGAACGTCGCGCGGTTGGCCGAATCCTCGCAACTTCGTCATCCTAGGGCGAAGCAGCCGCGAAGCGGCGTCGCGGAGACCCTGGGATCCATGCCGTTACATCAGCCGAGGGATACTAGAAGCGGATTTTGCACCGGGGGCAGCGTTTCGAGGTCACGGCATGGATCCTCGGGTCAAGCCCGAGGATGACGACAGGACAGGAGTTCCGGCCAATCACGAAAGCTTGCGCGCTCTCCATTTCGGGAACACGGCAGCCCTCAGTTCCTCAACCGATACCCGGTCTTGAAGATCCACGCCACGATCCCAATGCAGGCGGCCAAAAACACCAGCGTCATGCCGAGGCTGACGCCGACCGAGACGTCCGCCTTGCCGTAAAAGCTCCAGCGGAAACCGCTGATCAGGTAGACGACCGGGTTGAACAGCGTGACCGTCTTCCAGATGCCGGGCAGCATGTGGATGGAATAGAAGCTGCCGCCGAGGAAGGTGAGCGGCGTGACGATCAGCAGCGGCACCAGCTGCAGCTGCTCGAACGTCTTTGCCCAGATGCCGATGATGAAGCCGAACAGGCTGAAGGTCACCGCCGTCAGCACCAGGAAGGCGACCATCCAGAACGGATGCTCGATCCTGAGCGGCACGAACAGTGCCGCGGTGGCCAAGATGATCAGGCCGAGCAGGATCGACTTGGTCGCCGCGCCCCCGACATAGGCGATGATGATCTCGAGATAGGAGACCGGCGCCGACAACAGCTCGTAGATCGAGCCGACGAATTTCGGGAAGTAGATGGCGAAGGAGGCGTTCGAGATCGACTGCGTCAAAAGCGAAAGCATCATCAGCCCCGGCACGATGAAGGCGCCGTAGCTGATGCCATCGATCTCGGTGATGCGCGAGCCGATGGCCGAGCCGAAGACGACGAAATAGAGCGATGTCGAGATGACCGGCGAGATGATGCTCTGCAGCACCGTGCGGAAGGCGCGCGCCATCTCCACCCGGTAGATCGCCCAGACTGCACGAAGGTTCATGGCCGCGCGCGGGTTCATGGCTCTTGCCTCAGAAGATTGACGAAGATCTCTTCGAGCGAGCTGTTCTTGGTGTCGAGGTCGCGGAACTGGATGCCGGCGGCCTCGAGGTCGCGGATCAGCGAGGCGACGCCCGGCCGGTCGCTCTGGTTGTCATAGATGTAGGTGAGCTGGTCGCCGTCGGGAGACAGCTCCAGCGCATAGCGCGACAGCCCGTCCGGCAGCGCGGTGAGTGGCGCGCGCAATTCCAGCGTCATCTGCTTGCGGCCGAGCTGGCGCATCAATTCGGCCTTGCCTTCGACCAGGATGATCTCGCCCTTGTTGATGACGCCGACGCGGTCGGCCATCGCCTCGGCCTCTTCGATGTAATGCGTGGTCAGGATGATGGTGACGCCGTCCTCGCGCAGGCGCCGCACCATCGCCCACATGTCCTGGCGCAATTCGACGTCGACGCCGGCCGTCGGCTCGTCGAGGAACAGCACGCGCGGCTCGTGCGACAGCGCCTTGGCGATCATCAGCCGGCGCTTCATGCCGCCCGAAAGCGTGATCGCCTTGGCGTCCTTCTTGTCCCACAGCGAGAGGTCGCGCAGCACCTTCTCGGCGAATTCCTTGTTCGGCGCCTTGCCGAACAGGCCGCGGCTGTAGTTCACCGTCGCCCAGACCGTCTCGAAGGCGTCGATGGTGAGCTCCTGCGGCACCAGCCCGATCAGGTTGCGCGCGGCGCGATAGTCCTTGCCGATGTCGTGCCCGTCCACGGTGACCGTGCCCGACGATCGGTTGACGATGCCGCACACGATCGAGATCAGCGTCGTCTTGCCGGCGCCGTTCGGCCCGAGCAGCGCGAAGATCTCGCCGCGCTCGATATCGAGGTTGATTTCCTTCAACGCCTTGAAGCCGGTGGCATAGGTTTTCGTGACACCGGAAATCGAGATGATGGATGACATGCTGAAAAACGGCCGGCTGGAAAACGTGACCTGATATAGGTCGGATGGCGTTTTATGCAAACCGGCAATCGACGGTTTTCCTGACAGTTCCGGCCACGCGCCTCTCGCCGGCCGGCGGCGCAACGGCGTTGCGCGACCCCCCGGCGTCGAGAAGCCGTCACGCGCCAGGTCTATCCAGTCCGGGACGGCTGCCGCCTGGCGCTGCGACAACGCGCCTCGCGTGACGCCGCGCCGCTTTGACCGATGTGCCTTCGAGGCCTATCCTCGAAGAATAGCAGCAGCCGGAGTCGCCCATGGACCCGCTCATTCTGTCGCGTATCCAGTTCGGCGCGAATATTTCATTCCATATCCTGTTTCCGGCGATCACCATTGCACTTGGCTGGGTGCTGCTGTTCTTCAAGCTACGCTACAACGCCACGGGCGATTCCGCCTGGATGCGCGCTTATTTCACCTGGGTGAAGATTTTCGCGCTGTCCTTCGCCATGGGCGTCGTCTCCGGCGTCACCATGAGCTTCCAGTTCGGCACCAACTGGCCGGGCTATATGGAAACGGTCGGCAACATCGCCGGCCCGCTGCTGGCCTATGAGGTGCTCACCGCCTTCTTCCTCGAGGCTGCCTTCCTCGGCATCATGCTGTTCGGCTTCCGCCGCGTCTCCAACCGCATCCACACGCTGGCGACCGTGCTGGTGGCGGGCGGCACCACTGTCTCGGCCTTCTGGATCATCGCGCTGAATTCCTGGATGCAGACGCCGGCCGGCTTCGCGATGATCGACGGCAAGGCGCATGCGCTCGACTGGTGGGCGGTCGTCTTCAATCCGTCCATGCCTTACCGGCTGGTCCACATGCTGCTCGCCTCCGGGCTCACCGTCTCGTTCCTGATCGCCGGCCTGTCGGCGCTGCGCTACCTCTACGGCGACCGCTCGGAATCGATGTGGAAAGCGCTGCGCACCGGCGTCTTCACCGCCGCCATCCTGATCCCGATCCAGATCTTCGCCGGCGACCAGCACGGCTTGAACACGCTCGAGCATCAGCCGCAGAAGATCGCCGCCATGGAGGCGAACTGGAACACCGGGCCCAACGTGCCGCTGGTGCTGTTCGCCTGGCCCGATGAGGCGGCCAAGGAGAACCGGTTCGAGCTCACTATTCCCGATGGCGCCAGCGTTGTGCTGCGTCACTCGCCAAGCGGCGTCGTGCCGGGCCTGAACGACTATCCCGGCAACCACCCGCCGGTGTTCCCGGTGTTCTGGGGTTTCCGCATCATGGTCGGCACCGGCATATTGATGCTGATCGTCTCCTGGTCGGCCGCCTTCTTCCTCAAGCGCCGCCACAGCCTGCCGAAGCCGCTGGCCCTCATCATGGTGCCGATGGCGCTGTCCGGCTGGCTGGCGACGCTGGCCGGCTGGTACACGACCGAGATCGGCCGCCAGCCCTGGCTGGTCACCGGCGTGCTGAAGACGGCGGATGCCGTCGGCCCGGTCGCCGGCAGCCATGTCGCGCTGACCCTGGCCGTCTACCTCATCCTCTATGTGCTGCTTTTGATCGCTTATCTCAGCGTGCTGGTGCATCTGGCGCTGAAGGCGGCCAAGGACGGCGACGCCTCGCCGCTGCCGGGCGCCATGAATGCGGCCCTTTCGCAGCAAGCCGCTGGGGAGTGAAACGATGAGCTTCGACTGGCCGACCGCGCTTCCGCTGATCTTCGCCGGCCTGATGGGCCTCGCCATCCTGATCTACGTCATCCTCGACGGCTTCGATCTCGGCATCGGCATCCTGTTCAGCGTCGCTGAAAGCTCCGAGCAGGACACCATGATCGCCGCGATCGGCCCGTTCTGGGACGCCAACGAGACCTGGCTGGTGCTGGCCGTCGGGCTTTTGCTGGTCGCCTTCCCGATGGCGCACGGCACCATCCTGACCGCGCTCTATATCCCGGTTTTCCTGCTGCTGGTCGGGCTGATCCTGCGCGGCGTCGCCTTCGACTTCCGCGCCAAGGTGCCGGCCGGCGAGAAGCAGCGCTGGAACCGCATCTTCCTCATCGGCTCGGCGACCGCCTCGCTGGCGCAGGGCTATATGCTGGGCGTCTATGTGCTCGGCCTCGATGTCGGCCTCGGCGGCATGGCCTTCGGCGCGCTGGTCGCGCTTTGCCTCTCGGCGGCTTACGCCGCGATGGGCTCCGCCTGGCTGATCTACAAGACCGAGGGCGACCTGCAGGTCAAGGCCGTGCGCTGGCTGCGCGTCACGCTGGTGCTGACGGCGCTCGGCATGGTGGCGGTCTCCTTGGCCACGCCGTTCGCCAGCCCGCGCATCTTCGACAAGTGGTTCCTCTGGCCGCAGATGCTCTATCTCTCGCCGCTGCCGATCCTGTCGGCGCTGCTGTTCCTGTGGCTGTGGCGGCAGACCTTCCATCTGCCGCGGCCCGACGACAGCCATGCGCTGACGCCGTTCCTGACCTTGGCCGCCATCTTCGCGCTCGGCTTCGCCGGCCTCGCCTGGTCGTTCTACCCGTTCGTGGTGCCCGACAGGCTGACGATCTGGCAGGCCGCCTCGGCGCCGGAGAGCCTCGCCTTCATCCTAGTCGGCACCGTCGTCGTGCTGCCGATCATCATCTTCTATTCCTTCTATGCCTACCGGGTGTTCGGCGGGAAGGCGACGGATCTGACGTATGATTGAGGGGAGCTGGTGACAGCGTCTTTCTCCCCGTCACTATACGGGGAGAAATGCCCGGCAGGGCAATGAGGGGCAGCGCAAACCTATCAAGCAGAGCGGCAGGGTAGGCCCATCCTTTTCAATGCCGGCGCCGCCCCTCATCCGCCTGCCGGCACCTTCTCCCCGTATAGTGACGGGGAGAAGGCTCTGGATGGCATGCTCAGCTTTTGCTCGATGCCAGCACCAGCACCGGCTTTTCGCTGTAGAGCTGCGGGAACAGCGACTTCAGGTTCTCGACCTTGGGCAGGTCGTTGTAGACGATATAGGGGTAGGTCGGGTTCAGCGTCAGGAAATCCTGATGGTAGTCCTCGGCCGGATAGAAGGTCTTGCCGGTCTCCAGCGTCGTCACGATCGGCTTGCCGAACACCTTGGCCTTGTCGAGCTGCGCGATGTAGCTCTCGGCGACCTTCTTCTGCTCGTCGCTCTCGGCGAAGATCGTCGAGCGGTACTGCGTGCCCTGGTCCGGCCCCTGGTAGTTGAGCTGGGTCGGATTGTGCGCGACCGAGAAATAGACCTGCAGCAGCTGGCCATAGGTGACCTTGGAGGGATCATACGTGATCTCGACCGATTCGGCGTGCCCGGTGCGGCCGGTGCCGACGACCTCGTAGACGGCGTTCTCGGCGCTGCCGCCGGCGTAGCCGGACACAGCCTTGCTGACGCCCTTGACGTGCTGGAACACGCCCTGCACGCCCCAGAAGCAGCCGCCAGCGAAGACGGCCTTCTCCATGCCGCCGGCCGCTTTTTCATCCAGGGCCGGCGGCGGGATCACCACCGCGTCCTCGGCCGAGCGTGCGGGCGTCTGCCAGAAGGCGGCGGCCGCCGCCGTCAGCACCAGCGCCGCGAGCGGGGCCAGGAATGGCGATCGCCGTTCGGTTTTCTTTTCGATCCCAGTCATGTCTGACCTCCTTGTCGTTGTTCCAATATATACGACGGAAACCGCCGTGGGGGTTCTCACTTTGCCGTGCGGCGGCCTCGGCGGTTGGCATTTCCTCGCCCCCATGAAATGGGGGAGAGGTGGATCGGCGCGCAGCGCCGAGACGGAGCGGGGGGAGTGCCCTTTGCGATTGTCAGCCCCGCCGGCCGCCGACTTACTGCGCCGGAGCCATCGCATCGGCCGGCTTCATGGCATCCGTCGCCGGCTTCATGGCGTCGGCGGGCTTCATCCCATCCGTCGCCGGTTTCATCGCCTGGGTGCTCATCGCATCGGGCTTCATGGCGTCCGCGGGCTTCATCGCGTCGGCCGGCTTCATCGCGTCCGTCGCCGGCTTCATGGCGTCCGTCGCCATCGCGTTGGCGGGCTTCATCGCGTTGGTCGCCTCGTCGGCGCGGGCGCTGGCGGCGAAAGCCGTGGTTGCGAGCGCAAGCGCGAGCGCCGTCAGGAATCTGGTCATGGTGGTCTCCTTGGGTTGTGGCGCGCGATGCGGGCCGGATGGTGCGCTGCCGCGTCCTGCGGCGCCGCGCGAAAAGGGATGATCGATCAGTTCGCGGCGGCGGCCAGGATCGGCCCGCCGCCCGGTTGCTGCACCAGCACCGCGGTGCTCAGGCCGCCGGTTGCCGCGGGCAGCGGCAGCGTCGTGGCCTTGCCGTTCCAGCGGCCGAGCCTCTCGAGCGAATGCACGACATTGGCATGCGGCAGCGTGCGGCCGCTGTTCTCGCCGCGCGCCACCGGCACCTCGACGACGCCTTTGTCGTAGCGCACCAGCCAGACGTCGGCCGCTTCGCCGGAAACGGTGCCGGCGCCGATGCTCACCTTGCCGCCGGCAAGCGACACCTCCGGACTCTCGGCGCGGTCGGCCCTGGCAATGAGGCCCTGGATCTCGCCGGGCTTGGCGCCGACCGCGTCGGTGCGGCCGTTCACCACCACCTGCGGCGTGAACGGCCCGTCATGGCCGAGCGGCGGCTCGTAATTGACCTGGCGCTGGGTGAATTCCTGCCGGCCGAAAGTGTCCTTCCAGCCGAGATAGTCCCAATAGGTGACGTTGAAGGACAGCGCCAGCACGCCCGGCTGGTCCTTGACCTTGATCAGATTGGCATTGGCCGGCGGGCAGGACGAGCAGCCCTGGCTGGTGAACAGTTCGACCACGGTGAGCGGCTGCGCGGAAGCAGCCCCGGCCGTGGCGGCAAGCGCGACAAAAGCGGCGCCGGCGAGCCTGCCGAGCGTTGTCCTTGGTCCAGTCATGAGAAGCAGTCTCCGTTGCGGCAATGCTCTGATTTCGCCGCGGCGGAAGGCTTCGTTACAGGCTTCACCGGTTTGTGATTGGGCAATCGCCGACGCCAGAGATTGGCGAAGGCATACGCGACGTCCAATCTCCCCCACGAGGGGGGAGATCGGCAGTTCCACCGCTACTGCGTCATCACGGTTTCGGATTGGCGCTTGTTGAAGGCGCACTTGCCGGTCACGTTGTAGAAGAAGTCGGCGTTGCTGACATCGGCCGGCACGGGGTTGCCGCCGTCTTCCCAGGCCTGGTAGCTGGTCTGGTTGCAGGGCACGGCGCTGAAGATGTCGACCTTCTCGCCCGTCGCGACCTCGGGCATGTCGGTTTCGCTGGTGCCGATATAGAGCCGGTTCGAGGTGGCGGCATCGTCCGACTTCAGCGTCTGCGGATTGCCCGAGGGAACGTCCATCTGCAGGTAGAGCTTGTCCATCTGGCTGACGTCGATCGCCGCGCCGGCGCCGTTGGCCGGGTAGGTGGTGGTCGCGCAGGTGGTGTTGAAGTAGATCGTCTTGCCGGACTTGCTGTCCTTGACGCTGCCGGGGATCGAGCCGGCCGGCGGATTGCTGAAGGCGGTGAGCGAGCCGGTCGTCGTGCAGGTCTGCTGCTGGACCTGCGTCTGCGTGGTTCCGTTCACCGTGTAGACGGAGGTGGTGCCGTAGCCCTTCGGCTCGCTCACGGTGTAGCTCTTGGTGCCCACCTTATAGGTGAATTGATAGGGGACGTATTTGTAGTCGATCTTCATCAGGCTCTGCGCGTTCGTCTGCGCGAACTTGGTGCCGTAGAGATACATCGTCTTGTTCCAATAGCCCGACACCTTCGTCACCTTAAAATCGGCCTGCGTCAGCGCCGGCGTTTTGCGCACCGACGCGCCGACGCCGATGGCGACGGTCTTGATGTTGGCGATCGTCATGAAATTGGTCGGCATCGGATAGGCCGCCGTGGCGCTGAAGCTCGCCGTGCCGTCGGCGGCGACATCGACGCTCTGCAGCGTTACCGTGCCGTCCCCGTTATTGGCCGCATAGGCCTGCTGCAGCGCGACCTGCCGGTCGGCCTTCGAGGTCGTGGTCTCCATCGTGGTGATCGACAGGATCGCGGCGTCCAGCGCGTTCTGCATGTTGCTCCTGGTCGTCACCGCCGAGGTGTAGTCGACGGAAAAGCCGACCGCGATGAGCAGCGGGATCGTCATTATGACCATGATCGGCATCATCGAGCCGTTTTGGGAGCGGACGAAATCCCTTGCGGACGAAAACATTCCTTGACCCCCCAGACGCCGTCGGCAGCACAGCCCGCCTACACTCGAGGGTAGAATTATGCCTTAAAGGGATGGATGAAAGTTTAAGTTGATTTTGCGCGGCGCCCCTTTTCCCGCAAGGGGAGAAGGAAAAGGGCGCCCCGCTTGCCCCTCACCCTTGCCCCTGCTAAAGCGCGCCGCATGACGACGCCCCTAGACCACATCCGCAATTTCTCCATCGTCGCCCATATCGACCATGGCAAATCCACGCTTGCCGACCGGCTGATCCAGCTCACCGGCGCGCTGGAGGAGCGCGACATGAAGGAGCAGGTGCTGGACTCGATGGACATCGAGCGCGAGCGCGGCATCACCATCAAGGCCCAGACCGTCAGGCTGAACTACCGCGCCAGGAACGGCGAGGATTACGTGCTGAACCTCATCGACACGCCCGGCCATGTCGACTTCGCCTACGAGGTGTCGCGCTCGCTCGCCGCCTGCGAGGGCTCGCTCTTGGTGGTCGACGCCAGCCAGGGCGTCGAGGCGCAGACGCTGGCCAATGTCTACCAGGCCATCGACAACAACCACGAGATCGTCGTGGTGCTGAACAAGGTCGACCTGCCGGCGGCCGAGCCCGAGCGCATCCGCGAGCAGGTGGAGGAGGTGATCGGCCTCGACGCCTCGAATGCCGTGCTGATCTCGGCCAAGACCGGCCTCGGCGTGCCGGACGTGCTGGAGGCGATCGTCCACCAGCTGCCGCCGCCGCGCGAGGGCGACATCGCCGCGCCGCTCAAGGCGATGCTGGTCGACAGCTGGTACGACGCCTATCTCGGCGTCATCGTGCTGGTGCGCATCATCGACGGCGTGATGAAGAAGGGCCAGACCATCCGCATGATGGGCACCGGCGCGAAATATCTCGTCGAGCGCACCGGCGTCTTCAAGCCGGCCCGCGTCAACGTCGACGAGCTCGGCCCCGGCGAGTTCGGCTTCTTCACCGGCTCGATCAAGGAAGTGGCCGACACCCGCGTCGGCGACACCATCACCGAGGACCGCCGACCGACGCAAAAGGCGCTTGCCGGCTTCAAGCCGGCGCAGCCGGTGGTGTTCTGCGGCCTGTTCCCGGTCGACGCCGCCGATTTCGAGGACCTGCGCGCCGCCGTCGGCAAGCTGCGCCTCAACGATGCGTCCTTCTCTTATGAAATGGAAACCTCCGCTGCGCTCGGCTTCGGCTTCCGCTGCGGCTTCCTTGGGCTGCTGCACCTGGAGATCATCCAGGAACGGCTGGAGCGCGAGTTCAACCTCGACCTCATCGCCACCGCGCCGTCCGTCGTCTATCGCATGAACCTCATCGACGGCACGACCAAGGAATTGCACAACCCGGCCGACATGCCCGACGTGGTCAAGATCGCCTCGATCGAGGAGCCGTGGATTCGCGCCACGATCCTGACGCCCGACGACTATCTCGGCGGCATCCTGAAACTCTGCCAGGACAGGCGCGGCATCCAGGCCGATCTCTCCTATGTGGGAAAACGCGCCATGCTGACCTACGACCTGCCGCTCAACGAGGTCGTGTTCGATTTCTACGATCGGCTGAAGTCGATCTCCAAGGGCTACGCCTCCTTCGACTATCACCTGACCAACTACCGCGAGGGCGACCTGGTGAAGATGTCGATCCTGGTCAATGACGAGCCGGTCGACGCTCTATCCATGCTGGTGCATCGGTCAGCGGCGGAAAAGCGCGGCCGCGCCATGTGCGAGAAGCTGAAGGAGCTGATCCCGCAGCACCTGTTCAAGATCCCGATCCAGGCGGCCATCGGCGGCCGCATCATCGCCCGCGAGACCGTCTCGGCGCTCCGCAAGGACGTCACCGCCAAATGCTACGGCGGCGACGTCACCCGCAAGCGCAAGCTGCTCGACAAGCAGAAAGAGGGCAAGAAGCGGATGCGGCAGTTTGGGAAAGTGGATATCCCGCAGGAGGCGTTTATCCAGGCGCTGAAGATGGGCGATTGAGGGGGCGTCTTCAGGCGATTCAAAGCCTCGCGAATCAGATACTATGTTTACTATGTCTGACTCGATCACTCCGCAGAAAAAACGCATGCCCATTGTTAAGGTGGTGGACCTATTTTGCGGCGCCGGAGGCTTAGCCTATGGCTTGAAATCAGCGGGGTTTGAGATTGCAGCGGGTGTCGACCTCGATCCTGCTTGCCGCCATCCGTTTGAGACTAATTGTGGCGGTAAATTTGCCGAAAAAAGCGTCGATGATCTGACTAAGGCTGAACTCGACGGTTGGTTCGCAGGCGCGGATATTCGGGTGTTGGCTGGGTGCGCACCTTGTCAGCCGTTCTCTACCTATTCCCAAAGTCGGAAGACGCCAGACGGTAGGTGGGAGTTGCTCCGTTCGTTCCTGAAGCTAGCCATCAAAGTCAAGCCAGAAATTGTGACTATGGAGAATGTCCGTGGCTTGGCGGCCAAATCGATCTGGCGGGAGTTCGTCAAGGGACTAGAGGCATCTAATTACGAAGTGGCCTGGGACGAAGTCCTGTGTAGTGATTTTGGCGTCCCGCAAACACGAAAGAGGCTGGTATTAATTGCGTCACGTATCGGACCGATAGGTGTGCCGAAGGCTGAAGCGGGCACTAAGCAGTTGACTGTTCGAGACGCGATTGCTGCGTTGCCTCGACTAAATGCGGGGCAGGCATCCACTCACGATTCCTTGCATGTGGCATGTCGATTGAGTCCAACCAATCTGCGAAGGATCAGAGCCTCAAAGCCGGGCGGAACATGGCGAGATTGGCCGTCCGACCTCCGGGCGAGTTGCCACAAGAAGGAGACGGGCGAGACTTACCCCTCCGTCTATGGTCGCATGTCTTGGGATGACTTTGCCCCGACAATGACCACGCAGTGCTTCGGCTATGGAAATGGGAGGTTTGGGCATCCGGATCAAGATCGTGCCATTACGCTCCGCGAGGCGGCGATTTTGCAGTCATTTCCAGAAACCTATTCATTTATCCCTGATGATACTCGACCTACTTTCGATAAGGTAGGAATGTTGATCGGCAATGCAGTCCCGCCGAAATTGGGCGAAGCAATTGGGCGAAGCGTATTGGCTCACATCAATAATATTCAATCGATACAAAACTGACTTTCCTGAAGCCGCTCATGAGTCTAAAACACTGGCGCAGGGGGATACGCATGGGCAAATCCAAGACGACCGATGGCTTTGACGAATCTGCCAGAAATGCGGCAGAGCTCGAAATAATCGAGCGCTCGAAGCGAATAGACTCTTATCTCGTAGAGTTCACAATTGAATTCTTAGCAGACAAGATGAAAGACGGGGAATTCGTCGTACCTGCTTACCAGCGCGAATTTACGTGGGAGCCCTACCGCAAGTCGCGCTTTATTGAATCTGTTCTAATGGGACTGCCAATCCCATTCTTGTTTTTTTGGGAGATGCCAAACGGGCGACTTGAAGTTGTAGATGGGTCACAGCGCCTTCGCACCATTGAAGAATGGGTTCATGGCGGCCTACGCCTCGGCGAACTCGAAGAGTTGCCGGCCCTATCAAATTCCTGCTTCGCCGATCTGCTGGAATCACGACAGCGAAAAGTAAAGAATCGGTCGATAAGAGGTATCGTTCTGAACGAAAAAGCGGACGATCAAGCTCGATTTGATATGTTCGAGCGAATTAATACTGGAAGTAAAGCTGCAAACAAAGCGGAGGTGCGCCGAGGTGCACTAGGTGGGCCGTTTATCAATCTTGTGATTGAATTGGCCAAGAATACGCAGTTCGTGAAGTTGGCCCCTGTTCCACAGAAAGCCCTCCATGAGCGCGAGCGCGAGGAACTTGTGACTCGTTTCTTTGCTTATGGTGACGGGCTTGATGGTTATAAAGATCGGCCGGCTGTTTTTCTGTTTGACTATACACGGCGAATGAATGAACGCTTTCAGCAAAGTCCGGTACTGATCGATGCGTACCGATCTCGTTTCGCCAAAATGGTTAAGTTTATTGAGCAGCACAGCCCCAATGGATTCCGTAAAACCAAAACTAGCACCACAACACCGCGGGTTCGATTCGAGGGATTAGCCATCGGCTCTTACCTTGCGATGAAGGAGAACCCGAGTATCGAGGCGGACGGGCCTGAGGTCCCAGTTGCCGAGTGGGTAGACTCCGAAGCCTTCTCCAAGGTGACTACGTCAGACGGAGCGAATGTATTGTCGAAGCTACGGGCGCGTATTGACTTCGTGCGTGACAGGTTGTTGGCCGATGCCGGGACCCCTTGAAACTGCTTTTGATGAGCGCCTTTCCGAGGTTAATGCCTATCTCAGCTTTCTGGACGAACTGGAAGCGGCTGCTCTGCTAGGACCACCGAGGTTTGGCGCCGCCGGAAATCCGCTCTCGCCCCAGCAGATTCAGATTTTGAGGGCAGGCGTTTTTGTGCAGCTATATAATTTAATAGAGGCGATGATGACGCGCTGCTTAGATGCGCTCGCCTCCGCATCCTGGAACGGTGCATGGAAGGCCGCCGACCTTAATCCACATTTCCGAAAAGAGTGGGTAAAAGTGGTTGTCGCGGCCAACAAGGAACTAAACGCCGAGAACCGATTGAAGTATGCCGTTGCGATGGCCGATTTGCTAGTCAAGGCGGACCCCCTTCCAGAGTTCAAACTTGAGAAAGGTGGTGGCGGAAACTGGAGTGACACTAATATAGAAGATATGTTCCAGCGTGTCGGTTTGCGGCTAAGGCTGACACCGGCGGTAAGGGTTGCCGCAAAGCGGATATTCAGGGATAATCTTGGCCCGTTGGCCTTGGTTGTCAAACTCCGAAATGATCTCGCGCACGGATCCATTTCGTTCAGGGAATGTGGGGAAAAAGAGACCACCGCAGGTTTGAGAGAAATAGCCGAAAATACTTCTATGTACCTGAGGACTGTGGTCCGAGCCGTAGAGCGGTTTATTGACAGACATGAATTCTTGGAACCCGCAAAGCGCCCGGTGCAAGCTGCCATATAATGGGCACACATTTTTGCCTGGCTAGAAATTCTGATGACAGCTAATGCAAGGTAGGGAGTGCGGCTGAACCCTCCCCGCGTTGTACATGAGGGATGTGGCCATGAAGCCCCCCCAGCACAGGCCTAAAATCCTTGAAGCAGGTTGACCGTATCCCCGTGTCGCCAGAGCGCTCGGCGCTCATGGCGCGAGTTGGACAGCGAGATACGAAGCCTGAGACGGTTGTCCGAGGGTTGGCTCATGGCCTCGGATATCGCTTTCGGTTGCATCGGCGCGATCTTCCGGGAACTCCGGACTTAGTATTTCCTCGACTGAGGAAGGTTATTTTTGTTCACGGTTGTTTTTGGCATCGCCATCCAGGGTGTCGACTGTCAAGTGTGCCAAAAACTCGCCACGAATTCTGGCAGCAGAAATTTGTACAGAATGTTGAACGCGATAACCGCGCTGTAGGGGATATCCAGCGGCTCGGTTGGGACGTTTTGATTGTATGGGAATGCGAAACGAAAATTAAAGAAGCCTTGCAAAGTCGTCTCTCGGAGTGGCTAGCTTCTGAAGCGTGCTACTAGGGCTAACCTTGCGGAAGTAGACTCATTGAGCGCCCGCTTGGAGAACGTGTCTGCCCGAAGTACTATGCTCCCCAGCTTGGGGAGACATCACATGCGCTCCACCTCGGACACCGTCGCCGCGATCGGCCTCGCCGTCGGCGGCGCGTTGGGCATGGCGGGCACGTTCGTTGCGGGCGATGCGCTGCGCGAGACGCTGTGGACCATCGACGGCGTGGGCGTCGTCGTCGCGGCGGCGCTGCTGACGATGAAATACCAGCGGCTCGGCAATGACCTCGTCGCGGCCGGCTTCCTCACTTTCCTCGCCGGCGAAAGCCTGCTTCTGGCCGGCAATGCGGCGGGCCTGCAGGCCAGCGTGCCGTCCTATGTCGGCGGCATTGCGCTCTGGGCGGCGGGGCTCACCATGGTCAGCGCGCCGGCCACCTTCGCGCTCTGGATGCGGCTCACCGCTTTCGTCTCGGCGCTGCTCTTCGTCGTCTCGGCGGCGATGATCCTGTGGGGCGCGCCGCTGCTGCCCACCTCCTCGCCCCTGCCCGCCGCCGGCTATCCGTTCCTGGTCCTCACCTTCATCGGCTGGATCTGGACGCTGTTGAAATCGGAACCGTGAGCGGGCCGGACATGGCCGCGCCGCTCGAAATCCGCAACAGCCCCACCGGCAAGATCCTCCCGGCGCTGGGGCCGTTCCTGATCGGCGGCATTTTCGGCTTCGGCGCGCTGCAGGGCCTGGCTGCCGGCGCGAGTGGCGGGCATGTGCTGATCATCGCGCTGCTCGGCGCCGCGTGCCTTGCGCTCGGCTTCTTCATCGTGCGCGGCGCCTTCGACACCTCGGTCAAGGTCACCCTTGACAGCCAAGGTTTCCGCGATGCTCGCGCCGGCGACGTGCTGGTGCCGTGGGCGAAGGTGCGGAGCGTGCGCCTCGCCGCCGGCGGCAAGGGCGCGGCGATGCTCAATTTCGAGCTCACCGAGGAGCCGCCCGACGAAATCAAATATGCCGCCGCCAACGCCTTCGGCCTGATGCCCTTCGGCAAGACCATCGTGCATATGGAGATCTCCTCGCTCGACGCGCGCGGCGACGACATGGTCGAGGCGGTGCGCAAGTTCGCGCCGCATGTGGTGGTGCGGAAGTAGGGCCGGCCTCGCAAATCGCCGACGTCGCAGGACGAGCGGGGCGCCGAAACTGCTGATCTCCCCCCTTGAGATGTCCGGCAGGACAGAGGGGGGCGTGAAGGAACTCGGCGTTAGCCATTCGTCATCCTAGGGCGAAGCAAGGAGCGAAGCGACGCGCGCAGACCCTAGGATCCATGCCGTTACGGCAAAGTATTGCAGCGGTTACAGAATTCTGCGCCGTTGCACTCTACGCCAAACGTCACGGCATGGATCCTCGGGTCAAGCCCGAGGATGACGAATGGAGACGCCGGCGGGACACCGCCCCCCTCTGCCCTGCCCGTCCTCCGCAGCAGCTGCGCTGCAGCTGCGGAGGGTGGACCGGGCATCTCCCCCACAAGGGGGGAGATTACGCACTCCACCCGTGCTCTACTCCTCTCGGGAACCCCACCATGATTCGCATCTTCCTCGCCGCCCTTCTGCTTTCCACGCCGGCCTTTGCCGCCGACATGTCCGTCTTCGTCCGCAGCCAGCGCTCGGACGGCGTGGCGCTGGAACTCTTCAGCCGCGACAGCGAAAAAGTCTGGCCGGGCAACGACAAGGTGTTCCTCATCCGTCCGGGGGCGAAGAAATCCGTGCCGATCTCCTGCGACAATGGCGAGCACATCTGCTGGGGCGCTTGGGTGAACGGCGACGATTCCGTCACCGCCGGCGTCGGCCCCGACAACGACCGCGCTTGCGACACCTGCTGCTTCATCTGCACCGACCATTCGACCGAGACGGTGGATCTGGCGGAGTAGCGCGGGGCGTTGAAGCTGCCAATCTCCCCCCTTGTGGGGGAGATCAGCTGTCGCCGCCGCCGGCACCAATCGCCCCAAATTCAGTCAGCTATTTTTGTCGCCACCTCTTGGCATCGGCTCGCGCCATGCCATCATCCCGCAATCGGCCGTGGGGGCCGATTCGACCTCGGGGGTCTTCCATGTCCATCACCATCGCGCGCCGCGCCGCCGCCGCGCTTTCGCTTGCCGTCCTGCTCACGCCCGCCGCTCATGCCGGCGACGTCACCTTCCAGATCAGGAACAGCCACCCCAACGCCATGCGCGTCGAGCTCTACAGCCAGGACCGTGACTATGTCTGGCCGGGCAATGGCAAGGATTTCTATCTCGACGACGGCGAGACCAAGGAGCTGCCGATCTCCTGCGAGGAGGGCGAGAAGATCTGCTACGGCGCCTGGATCGACGGCGACGAGGAGACCTATTGGGGCGTCGGCCCCAACAACAAGGAAACCTGCGAGGACTGCTGCTACACCTGCAGCGGCGGCCAGACCGAGGAGATCGATCTGGAGGAGTGAGCGCGGCGCTGAAGCCGCTGATCTCCCCCCTTGTGGGGGAGATTGGCTGTCATCCAGGCCTTCGCCAATCTCCAGCGGTTGCCACAAGGGGAGAAGGGGAAGCTTGTAGCTTGACGCCCTTCCCACCCCCGCCCTAGCCTCGTCTCCACCTAACAGGAGACCCCACTCAAATGGCAGGCACGGTCGAAGGCGAGAAGATCGACGTTTCCTTCAGCGGCAGGCGCTGCATCCATTCGCGCAGTTGCGTGCTCGGCAACCCGCATGTCTTCGTGCCCAATGCCAAGGGCGAATGGATCCACCCCGATGCGGCAAGCGTCGAGAAGGTCGTGGCGCTGGCCGAGAACTGCCCGTCGGGCGCCATCACCTACAGCCGCAAGGACGGCGGGCCGCAGGAGAAGCCGCCGGTGGTCAACACCGTGCGCCTGCGCGAGAACGGCCCGCTCGCGGTCCATGCCGAGATCGTGCTCGGCGGCGAGACCTTCCATCGCGCCACGCTCTGCCGCTGCGGCCTGTCGCAGAACAAGCCGTTTTGCGACAACAGCCACATCAAGGCCGGTTTTTCCGCCACCGGCGAGCCGCCGCTGAAGGAAGCGCAGGCGCTGGAGGCTCCGGACGGCCCGCTGAACGTGACGCCCACCGCCAACGGGCCGCTGAAACTCGAAGGCAATGCCGAGATCGTCACCGGCACCGGCCACACCATCGCCCGCACCACCAAGGTGTTTCTGTGCCGTTGTGGGCACTCGGCCAACAAGCCGTTTTGCGATGGTTCGCATAAAAGAGTGGGGTTCGTGGCATGACAAGCGGTGCGCCGGCGTTAGTTTAGGAGCAGCTACACAACCCATGGGAGGAAATCCACCATGCGTACCGTGCTCGTTCTTGCCTTGCTCGCCTTCGCAATGCCCGCCTATGCCGCCAATCATGCGGTCCAGATCAAGGACATGAAATTCCATCCGGCCAAGATCAGTGTCGCCGTCGGCGACACCGTGACCTTCACCAACGCCGATTCCAAGACGCACACCGCCACGGCGGACGACGGTTCCTTCGATACCGGCCAGCTCGCCAAGGGCAAGAGAGCCAAGGTCAAAATATCGGCCGCCGGCTCGCACCCGTTCCATTGCGCGATCCACGCTTCGATGACGGGCGTGGTTACGGCGAAGTAGGAGACGCTGGCGGGGGAGCTGCTAAAAAGGTCGATCTGCAGGCAGAGGGGGGTGCTGTCCCGCCAGCGTCTCAGCTGTCAGATCTACCTTGGAGGGTTTCGCCCGTTCGACAAAAGACGAGCGCGGCGATCCTTCGCGCCCCCCTCTGGCCTGCCGGCCATCTCCCCCACAAGGGGGGAGATTACTCTCTCTATCCTTGGCCCATCCCTCCCGCCTTTATCCGCCAGCCCGTATCGGCTAAGGGCGGGGCAAGAAAATCTGGCCGGACCTTTCCATGATCGCCAAGCAATCCCCTCTCTTCCTCGGCATCGACACCGGCGGCACCTATACCGACGCCGTGCTGTGGTCGGAGGAGGGCGGGCCCCTAGATCAACCAAACAAGGGCAAGGTGCTGGCCAAGGCCAAGGCGCTCACCACCAGGCATGATCTCGCCGTCGGTATTTCCGGCGCGGTCGACGCCGTGCTGGAAAAGGCCTGCACCGATCCGGCGGCGATCAAGCTGGTCTCGATGTCGACCACTTTGGCCACCAACGCGCTGGTCGAGGGCCAGGGCGGGCGCGTGGCGCTGGTCATGATCGGCTTTTCCGAGGCCGACCTTGCGCGCGACGGGCTGAAGACGGCGCTCGGCACCGATCCGGTGGTGTTCTGCCCCGGCGGCCACGACGTGCACGGCAATGCAGCCAAGCTCGACCTCTCCGGCCTCGAGGCCGCGCTCCCCGAACTCGGGCGTTCGGTGTCGGGCTTCGCCGTCTGCGCCTATTTCGCCACCCGCAATCCGGCGCATGAGCTTTCGGCCCGCGACCTGATCCGCGAGAAGACCGGCCTGCCGGTCACCGCCAGCCACGAATTGTCGGCCAAGCTCGGCGGCCCGCGCCGCGCCCTCACCACCTTGCTCAACGCCCGCCTGATCTCGATGATCGACCGACTGGTGGCGGCGACCGAAGGCTTTCTTGGTCATCGCGGCATTGCCGCACCCCTGATGGTGGTGCGCGGCGACGGCGCGCTGGTGTCGGCGGCCTTCGCCCGCCAGCGGCCGATCGAGACCATTTTGTCAGGCCCGGCCGCCAGCCTTGTCGGCGCCCGCCACATGACCGGGCTCGACGACGCCATGGTCTCGGACATCGGCGGCACCACCACCGATGTCGCCGTGCTCGATAGCGGCCGGCCTAGGCTCGATCCGGAAGGCGCCACCGTCGGCGGCTTCCGCACCATGGTCGAGGCTGTCGCCATGCGCACCTTCGGCCTCGGCGGCGATTCCGAAGTGGCGCTGGAGGACGGCGCGCTCGATCCGGAGATCCTGCTCGGACCCCGCCGCCTGGTGCCGCTGGCGCTGGCCGGCCTGGCGCATGGCGAGGCGGTCACCGCCGAGCTGGAGCGGCAGCTGCGCGCGCCGAATCCCGGCCGCATGGACGGGCGCTTCGCCGTGCGCACCGGCGTGCCGGACCGCCTCGCCGCGGGGCTGACCGCGCCGGAAGCGAAGCTCTACGAGGCGATCGGCGCGGTGCCGTTTGCGCTCGACCGGCTGCTCACCTCCAATGCCCAGAACGCCACGCTGAACCGGCTGGTGGCGCGTGGCCTCGTGCATATCTGCGGCTTCACGCCGTCGGACGCCGCCCATGTGCTCGGCAAGCAGGCCAATTGGGACCCCGCCGCCGCCCGCCTCGGCGCCGAGCTGTTCTCCCGCCGGCGCGACGGCCGCGGCCAGGCGATCGCCGCGACGCCGGAGGCGCTCGCCGCGCGCGTGCTGGTCACGCTGACCCGCTGGTCGGCCGAATATATCCTCGAAACCGCCTTCGCCGAGGACGGGCTGGACGGCGCCGCAACCGTCGCCCATGCGCTGGTGCAGCGCGCGGTCGACGCCCATCCCGGCATCGCCCGGCTCACCGTCGCGCTCGACCGCCCGGTCATCGGCCTCGGCGCCTCGGCGCCGCTGCATTACGCCGGCCTGGCCGCGCTGGTCGGCAATGGCTGCATCGTGCCGGAGGATACCGACGTCGCCAATGCGCTCGGCGCCGTCGTCGGCCAGGTGCGCGTCTCGGCCGAAGCCCGCGTCAGCCAGCCCAAGGAAGGGCTGTTCCGCCTGGCGTCGGGGCAGACGGTGCGCGACTTCACCGACGAGGCGAAGGCCATCGCGGCAGCCGAAGCCGATGTGCGGGCGATCGCGGCGGAGCGGGCGAAAGATGCCGGCACCGACAGCGCCGAGATCGACGTCGCCACCGAGTTCAAGGTCTCGACCATCGAGGGACAGCGCATGTTCATCGAGGCGCATGTGGTGGCGGTGGCGTCAGGACGGCCGCGGATTGCGGTGTAATGGAGAGCGTAATCTCCCCCACAAGGGGGGAGATCAGCAGCGTCGCCCTCGGCGCCAGCCTTAGAAACCGTGCCCTGCTCGCCCTACTTCACCTTAAGCCGAATTGACCCTTGAACCCCGGCATGCCAAAGGCCCCCGCTAGCAAGGCCAAAGCCTACCAGTTGGAGAAGCCCTGATGACCGACCGCATCGAGATCGCCGGGTTGCAGATCGCCCGGGAGCTCCATGACTTCGTGGCCGAGGAGGCAGCGGTCGGCACCGGCATCGACCCGGAACAGTTCTGGACCGGCTTTTCCGCCATCGTCCACGACCTCGCGCCGAAGAACCGGGCGCTGCTCGCCAAACGCGATGCCATGCAGGAAAAGCTCGACGGCTGGTATCGCCAGAACGGCGCGCCAGTCGACATGGAGGGCTACAAGAGCTTCCTGAAGGAGATCGGCTATCTGGTGCCCGAGGGTCCGGCCTTCAGCGTCTCGACCGAAAATGTCGATCCCGAGATCGCGGTTGTCGCCGGGCCGCAGCTCGTGGTGCCGGTGATGAATGCGCGCTATGCGCTCAACGCCGCCAATGCCCGCTGGGGTTCGCTCTACGATGCGCTCTACGGCACCGACGCCATTCCCGAAACCGGCGGCGCCGAGAAGGGCAAGGCTTTCAATCCGGCGCGCGGCGCCAGGGTCATCGCCTGGGCGAGGGATTTCCTCGACCAGTCGGCGCCGCTGACCTCCGGCAAATGGGCCGGCGTCAACGGGCTGTCGGTGGCGAACGGGGCGCTGAAAGTGGGCGAGGGCGCCGGCGCCACCACGCTTGCCGATCCAAAACAGTTCGTCGGCTATCGCGGCGATGCCGCCACGCCGGAAGCCGTGCTGCTGGTGAAGAACGGCCTGCATATCGAGATCGTGATCGACCGCGCCAGCGGGATCGGCAAGACCGATGCGGCCGGCATCGCCGATGTCGTGCTCGAGGCCGCCCTGACCACCATCCAGGACTGCGAGGATTCGGTCGCCGCCGTGGATGCGCAGGACAAGGTCGTCGTCTATCGCAACTGGCTCGGCCTGATGAAGGGCGATCTCGCCGAAGAGATCACCAAGGGCGGCAAGAGTTTTGTCCGCACGCTCAACCCGGACCGCCGCTACACGGCGCCGAATGGCGGCCAGCTGCTTTTGCCCGGACGTTCGCTGATGCTGGTGCGTAACGTCGGCCATCTGATGACCAATCCGGCGATAACCGACCGCGACGGCCACGAGGTGCCGGAAGGCATCATGGATGCCGCGCTCACCGCGCTGATCGCGCTGCACGATGTCGGCGAAAACGGCCGCCGCGCCAACTCCCGCGCCGGCTCGATGTATGTGGTGAAGCCCAAGATGCACGGGCCGGAGGAAGTCGCCTTCGCGATCGAGATCTTCGACCGCGTCGAGGCGCTGCTCGGCATGCCGAAGAACACCATCAAGATGGGCATCATGGACGAGGAGAGGCGCACCACCGTCAACCTCAAGGAAGCGATCCGCGCTGCACGCGAGCGCGTGGTATTCATCAACACCGGCTTCCTCGACCGCACCGGCGACGAGATCCACACCTCGATGGAAGCCGGTCCGATGATCCGCAAGGGCGACATGAAGCAGGCCGCCTGGATTTCCGCCTACGAGGCCTGGAATGTCGATACCGGCTTGGAATGCGGGCTCGCCGGCCATGCCCAGATCGGCAAGGGCATGTGGGCGATGCCCGATTTGATGGCGGCCATGCTCGAGCAGAAGATCGCCCATCCGAAGGCCGGCGCCAACACCGCCTGGGTGCCGTCGCCGACGGCGGCGACCTTGCACGCCACGCACTACCACAAGGTCGACGTGCAAGCCGTGCAGGCGGCGCTGAGGAGCCGGCCGAAGGCGAAGCTCGACGACATCCTGTCCGTGCCGGTCGCGGTGCGGCCGAACTGGACGCCGGACGAGATCCAGCGCGAGCTCGACAACAATTCGCAGGGCATCCTCGGCTATGTGGTGCGCTGGATCGACCAGGGCGTCGGCTGCTCGAAGGTGCCCGATATCAACGATGTCGGCCTGATGGAGGACCGCGCGACGCTGCGCATCTCCTCGCAGCACATCGCCAACTGGCTGCGTCACAAGGTGTGCTCGGAAATCCAGGTCCGGGATTCGCTGCAGCGCATGGCGGCCATCGTCGACCGCCAGAATGTCGGCGATCCGCTCTACCGGCCGATGGCGCCGGATTTCGACGCTTCCATCGCCTTCCAGGCTGCCTGCGACCTGGTGTTCAAGGGGACGGTTCAGCCCAACGGCTACACCGAGCCGGTGCTGCACGCGCGGCGCCTGGAGCTGAAGGCGAAGGAGCGCGTGCTGTAAGCGGAACGGCGACGGCTCGTCACGGAACGTTTCCGATGAACTTCAAACCGGTATGAGGCCCTCCCACAGCAACGCTGTTGCTGGGCAACGCAAGATTGGATGCAGCGGGCTTCTTACTCTTGCGGCCTGCCTTTGCGGCAGGCTTTCGTGCGCCTTGTTTTACCCTATGGTTTCGTGTGCCATGCTTTACGACATGGTTTCGTGCGCCAGGTCCTCCTTGACCTGCGGCTGAAGCGTGCAACGCACTGCCGCCCAGCACCAGGGCCACGGCGGTCACGACCATACCTTTCCTGAACATGCCTTTCATCTCTCCTGATAGGTTCGCTTCGGCACAAGCCTATGCTGGTTCGTGTTCGCGCCATCCGGCGGCTCACGCCGCCTGCGCCATCCGCTCGGCGCTCGTCCGGTAGGAGATCGCTTCGGCGAGATGGATGCGGCCGACGGTTTCGCTGGGCGTCGAGGTCGGCGAGCGCGCACGCCACCTTCAGCACGCGATCATAGGCCTCGCTCCGACAAGGTGCGGACACGACATGCGCATCGTGGAGCCGCCTATTGCAGGAGCCGACGTCTACCAGGACCCGCACAAATGGCTTGACGAGCCAGTGTCTACCTTCTAGTAGGTAGACACCGAAACTCACTGAGAGATAGTCGTCATGTCTGCAAAAATGAGCGGTCAAAACCGCGCCCGGTCTCCGAATGGCTGGCTCAGAACCTATTATTATCTGCGGTTTGCCGTATCTGCTGCCTGGGTCGTGGCGGCGCTCACCGTCGCGAAGAGCGTTCCACCGCTCGCCGCCGTCATGCTGGTGGCCTACCCCATGTGGGATGCGCTTGCGAACTATGTCGACGCTCAGCGTAGCGGCGGGCTCCGCCGCAACAAGTCGCAGCTCCTCAATTTCGCCGTCAGCATCGTCACCGCGGTTGCGGTCGCCGTCGCGCTTGGCCGCGGCATGAACACGGTGCTTGCGGTCTATGGCGTCTGGGCCGTCGTCTCCGGCGCGTTTCAGCTTCTGACCGCGGCGCGTCGCTGGAAAACCAACGGCGCCCAGTGGGCGATGATCCTGAGCGGTGCCCAGTCGGCGCTGGCCGGCCTGTTCTTCGTGAAGATGGCCGGCGGCACGGAGGCCATCGGCATCGCCAACGTTGCGCCCTATGCCGCTTTCGGCGCCTTCTACTTCCTCGTGTCCGCGGTGTGGCTTTCGGTAAGCGATATCGTGCGGAAGTCGCCGCAAGGGGTGAGTTGAGCTTTCCTCCGCTGGACGTTAGGCATGTCCATGAACAAGCCTTCGCACACTGCCGATGATATCCTGGCCGCCGCGCGAACCTTCATCGTCGCCGGCGGCTACAACGGGTTCAGCTACGCCGATATCGCCGAGGTGATCGGTATCCGCAAGGCCAGCATCCATCACCACTTCCCCAGCAAGGTCGACCTGGTGCAAACCCTGGTCAGGCGTTACCTGGAGGATGCCGTCACGGGCATGGGAGAACTTGAGCGCAATGTGCATGAGCCGCCGGAGCTGCTTCGAACCTACGCCGGCTTCTGGGCTCGGTGCATCGAGGACGCAAGCCGGCCGTTCTGCGTCTGCGCCCTGCTTGCCAGCGAGCTTCCCGCTCTTCCGCCGGAGGTTGCCGTGGAGGTCCGGGCGTATTTTCGGTTTCTCTCAGGCTGGCTGGCCGGCGTCATCGAGCGCGGCGCCGAGCAGAAGAAATTGACAATCTCCGCCGCGCCGCGCGTCGAGGCGGAGGCCTTCATGGCGACCGTTCATGGCGCAATGCTCTCTGCGCGAGCCTACGGCGATACCTTGACGTTCGGCATGATCCTGGCGCCGACGTTGCAGAAGCTGATCCCCGGGGACCGATCGACGGTCGGCTGACAGTCGCCTGGAAAAGCGGACCCTGTGCGCTTGCGGATACCTCTTGCGATCACGCCGCCTGCGCCATCCGCTCGGCGCTCATCCGATAGGAGATCGCCTCGGCGAGATGGATCCGCCCGACGGTTTCGCTGGCATCGAGGTCGGCGAGCGTGCGCGCCACCTTCAGCACGCGGTGATAGGCCCGCGCCGAGAAGGCGAGCTTCTCGCTGGCGTCCTTGAGCAGCGTCAGCCCGGCGGCGTCGGGCCTGGCGATCTCCTCGACGATCGCCGGCGGGCAATGCGCGTTGGTGGTCACGGTCGCGCCGAGCCGTTCGAGCCGCTCGCGCTGAAGCGTGCGGGCGCGCGCCACGCGCTGCGCCACCGAAGCGCTGGTTTCGGCGCGGTCCGGCCGGATCAGGTCGCTGGCCGAAACCGCCGGCACTTCGATCCTCAGGTCGATGCGGTCGAGCAGCGGGCCGGAAATGCGCGCCTGGTATTCGGTGCGGCAGCGGTCGCCGCGCAGGCAGCGAAAGCCGGGCTCGCCCGACATGCCGCACCGGCACGGGTTCATCGCCGCCACCAGCTGGATGCGCGCCGGATAAGTGACGCGGTGGTTGGCGCGCGCGATCACGCAGTCGCCGGTCTCCAGCGGCTGGCGCAGCGCGTCCAGCGTCTGCGGCGTGAATTCCGGGAATTCGTCGAGGAACAAAACGCCGTGATGCGCCAGCGACACCTCGCCCGGCCGCACGCGCAGGCCGCCGCCCACCATCGCCGCCATCGAGGCCGAATGATGCGGGGCGCGGAACGGCCGCCGGTCGGTGAGCTTGCCTTCGCCGAGCTCGCCGGCGACGGAAGCGATCATGGAAACTTCCAGGAGCTCCTTCGGCGCCAGCGGCGGCAGGATCGAGGGCAGCCGCTGCGCCAGCATCGACTTGCCCGAGCCGGGCGGGCCGACCATCAGCAAATTGTGCCCGCCGGCGGCAGCCACTTCGAGCGCCCGCTTGGCGCTTTCCTGGCCCTTGATGTCGGCAAGGTCCGGCAGGTCGCGCGCCGCCAACTGGATACCGGCCTCCGGCCGCGACAGCACCTGGGTGCCGCGAAAGTGGTTGGCGATCGCGATCAGGCTGCGCGGCGCCAGGATGTCGAAATCCTTGCCGGCCCAGGCCGCCTCCGGCCCGCAGGCGAACGGACAGATCAGGCCCTTGCCCTCGGCGTTGGCGCCGATCGCCGCCGGCAGCGCCCCGGCCACCGCAGCTATGGTGCCGTCGAGCGACAACTCGCCGAGCACGACATAGCCGGCCAGCATGTCGCCCGGAATGGCGCCGAGCGCCGCCATCAGGCCGAGCGCGATCGGCAGGTCGTAATGGCTGCCTTCCTTGGGCAGATCCGCCGGCGCGAGGTTCACCGTCACCTTCTTCGACGGCATCGACAAACCGGACGCATGAAGTGCCGCCTGCACGCGCTCGCGGCTCTCGGCCACCGCCTTGTCCGGCAGGCCGACGATCTGCATGCCGACCTTGCCCGGCGCGATCATCACTTGCACGTCGACCGGCACGGCTTCGATGCCCTGGAAAGCCACCGTGCGAACCCGCGCCACCATCTTTTATCAAGCCCCCGGATACCGGCTCACCCCGGCCCTTGCTCGGACCGCGGGTGATATCGATCCGAGACAATCACAGATTTCGGATTTAGGCAAGAACATTACGGGAACATAGGGGGCGCCGCATGGCGACGATCCTGGGGCTGTGACCACGCACCTGGTGCCGTCAAGCCGTCGGCGCGGTGCCGCGCCGCTCGAGCGCGGTCTTGCGGATGATTTCCGCGATCTCGGGGCTGCTGCTGCACAGCATCTGGAAATCCGCCGAGTGCAGCGACAGGAGTGAGACCGCCGTGGCGGCGCTGACGGTCGCCATACGCGGTTCGCCGCTGATCAGCGCCATCTCGCCGAAGAAGGCGCCAGGGCCAAGCTCCACAGGGTTCGGCGTCGCAACGCTGACACGCCCCTCCACGACGAAGAACATCTGATCGCCGGGCTCGCCAATGCGGCAGATCACGGCGCCCGCCGGCACCATGCGAGGTCTTAGCGCGCGCACGATCTCGACCAGCACGGCCGGGCCGAGCTTCTGAAACAACGGCACGGCGGCGACCAATTGCCAATTGCGGACGAAATCCCCGCGACGGACTTCCTGATAGAAGCCGGTGGCAAGAATGCCGGCCCAGAGCGCGAAGATGCCGATGCCGCTCATCATGACCATCCCGGCAAGGACGCGGCCGGCGAAGCTCTGCGGAATCGCGTCGCCATAGCCGGTGGTGGACAGTGTGACCACCGCCCACCACATAGCCTGGGGGATGCTGCCGAACTTTACCGGCTGGATGTCGCGTTCGATGACATAGGCCGCGAGCGCGACACCGAATAGAACGACGCCGAAGAGGGTGGTGACGCCGATCAGGTTGCGTGCTTCGTTGGCCAGCACCCTGCCCAGCACTGGGAAGAAGGTCGAGTCGCGCAGCGGTTTCAGCAGCCAGACCGCACAGTAGAGGCTCCAGTCGGGCGTGCGGACGAGCAGAAATGCGGCGAGTGGAACCAGGACCGCTAGCACATCGATGGCGATTGCCGGCGCCCTGTTGCGTATGTCTCCCGGCCGTCGCTTGAGCAGCGTCGCCGCCATCTGCAGGAGATAGGCGCCCCAAATGACAGCGAGCACGGCAGCCAGGGCCAGCCTGCTTCGTCCGGACAGGTCCGGTATCGTGAGCGCAGCCACCGCCAGAAGCCCGGGCGCAGCCAGCACAGCGTTGGGCGGCGCGTAAATTCTTAGGAAAGGCAGTACCGACATTCTATGCCCACGAGCGGCTACTGCTCTGCAAAATAGGATGCCTTCGAGGCAAGCGTAAAGGTGCTTGCTGTCGCTGCGATGTGCATCACCAACGGCTCGCGTGCACGGTCGAGCCTAGGCCCGCTTCCCCTCGACGCAATCCCAGAACAGGGCTGCGATATCCGCCCCGCCGAAGCGCTGCACCTCGCGAATGCCGGTCGGCGAGGTGACGTTGATCTCGGTCATCCAGTCGCCGATCACGTCGATGCCGACCAGGATGAAGCCGCGTTCCCTGAGCGCCGGGCCGATGCGGGCGCAGATCTCGCGCTCGCGCTCCGTCAGCTCGGTCTTCTCGGCGCGGCCGCCGACATGCATGTTGGAGCGCGAATCGTGCTCGGCCGGCACGCGGTTGATGGCGCCCACGGGCTCACCGTCGACCAGGATGATGCGCTTGTCGCCCTTGCGCACCTCCTTGAGATAGCGCTGCACGATATAGGGCTCGCGGAACAGCTGACCGAACATTTCGAGCAGCGAGGCTAGATTCCGGTCGGCCTCGTGCAGATGGAAGATGCCGGCGCCGCCATTGCCGTAGAGCGGCTTGACGATGATGTCGCCGAACTCCTTGCGGAAGGCGGCCACCTCCTGAGGGTCCTTGGTGATCAGCGTCTCCGGCATCAGGTCCGGGAATTCGGTGACGAAGATCTTTTCCGGGCTGTTGCGCACCCAGGCCGGGTCGTTGACCACCAGCGTCTTCGGGTGGATGCGCTCCAGGATATGCGTGGTGGTGATGTAGTTCATGTCGAAGGGCGGATCCTGCCTGAGCAGCACCACGTCCATCTCCGAAAGGTCGGTGCGCACCTTCTCGCCCAGCGAATAGTGGCTGCCCTTCTCGTCGCGCAGCTGCATCTCCTCGACGCGCGCGAACACCTTGCCCTCGCGCATCGACAGCCGGTCGGGCGTGTAGTGGAAGAGCTTGTGGCCGCGCCGCTGCGCCTCCAGCGACAGCGCGAAGCTCGTGTCGCCGGCGATCGACACGGTGGAGACATGGTCCATCTGGACGGCGATCTTCAGCGGCATTTTCGGTCTCCATCGGAGCGGCATCCGTTTGGACGCACAAACGACGCTCCAACACTTTGAATTCTCGCATCTCTGGCGCCGATATAAGGAACTCGAAGGCTTCTGCCAATCGCGCTTGCTTGGTGCAGACGCTCAGCGATCGAAGACCAGCCGGGAATAGCCGAGGAAGGACAGCGCCATCGCAACCAGCGAGGCGACCGCCAGCGCCGCCAGCGGCGGCAGGGCGGGTAGCGCGAACAGCATGGCGCAGTAGATGAGGTAATTGGCGATGCTGGTGGCGACGCCGACGCCGCCATAGCGCGCGCCTTCCCGCGCCATGCCCCGGCTCGATGGCGCGAAGGTCAGATGGCGGTTGATCTGCCAGGTGACGGTGAGCGCGAAGCCGATCGACAGGATACGCGCGATCAGCGGTCCGAGCGGGGTGACGGCAAGCAGCAGCCAGAGCGCGGCCGCGTCGGCGACAAAGCCGATGCCGCCGGCAAGGACGAAGCGGCCAAGCCGGCCCATCAGGCCGCCCGCGAGGCCTTGCCCGGCGCCGTCTTCGGGGAGGCCTGCTCGTTGCCGCCCGCGCGCCGCCCGATGCGGCCGGCAGGGATCGAAAGATAGAAGATGCGCTTCTGTTCGGCGCGGCCGCGCGACACCGAATCGAGGATCAGGCCGGTGACCATCGCCAGCATGGATGAGAGGAGCAGGCCGACCGACAGCACCCAGGTCGGCATGCGCGGCACAAGCCCGGTCTCGGCGAACTCGACCAGCAGGGGGATCATCAGGCCGATGCTGGCCGCCAGGAAGAACAGCGCGAACGTGCCGAAGAATCGCTGCGGCTGCGTCTCCTTCACCAGCATGGCGAACATCCACAGGATCCTGGCGCCGTCCCTGAAGGTCGACAGCTTCGATGACGAGCCTTCCGGGCGGCGACCGTAGTCGAGCGCCATTTCGTTCACCGGCAGCTTGAGCTGCGAGGCATGGACCGACATTTCGGTCTCGATCTCGAAGCCGCCGGAAACCGCCGGGAAGCTCTTGACGAAGCGCCGCGAAAAGACCCGGTAGCCGGAGAAGATGTCGGTGAAATCGGCGCCGAACAGGCCCTTATAGAGCCGGTTGAAGATGCGGTTGCCGAAGGCGTGGCCGGAGCGGCCGGCATCGTCGGTCACGCCGCGCCTGGTGCCCACCACCATGTCGCAGTGCTCGGTCAAAAGCGTGTTTATCAGCTGCGGCGCATCTTCCGGCGCATAGGTGCCGTCGCCGTCGGCCATCACGTAGATGTCGGCCTCGATATCGGCGAACATGCGGCGCACCACGTTGCCCTTGCCCTGGCGCGGTTCGCGCACGACGACGGCGCCGGCGGCGCGGGCCTTGAGCGCGGTCAGGTCCTTCGAATTGTTGTCGTAGACATAGATCGCGGCGGCCGGCAGCGTTTCGCGGAAGCGCCGCACGACCTCGCCGATCGTCAGCTCCTCGTTGTAACAGGGCAGCAGCACGGCGATCACCGGCTCGTTGCGGACTTCGTGCGGCATGTCTGTCTCCGGTGCCCGGCCCTCCGGCCGCGCCGATGCCGGCCCCAATGGCGGCGTCTCCGGGCCGCTTCACTATTTATTGAAGCCGTTAAGGCCAGGTTTAAGCCCCTGTCCCCAAGCCGGCCAACCGGCCCCGGGGCTCTCCCAAGGTAATCGGAAAATCGATTTTTCCGATACTTTTCCTAAACGCTTTGCTGCCAGTCTGGCGATAAATACCGTCGTCACAACAGGGACATGATGCAAACGACGTTTGGCACCGGGCAGCCAGGCAGGGACAACACGGATCTGGCCTTCACCGATCCGCTGACCGGGCTTGGCAACCATCGTCGCTTCTTCGACAAGGTCGATCGCCTGATCAGCGACCGCGCCGACGATCCTGCGCCGTTCACCGTCGGCATCCTCGACCTCGACGGTTTCAAGCCGATCAACGACCTGTTCGGCCACAAGGCCGGCGACGACATCCTGATCCAGGTGGCGATGCGCCTGCGCGCCTCGATGGACGGCTACTCCACGGTCTGCCGTATCGGCGCCGACGAATTCGCCTTCCTCTATCCGATGGTGTTCAGCGAAGAGCAGGCGGCCGAGAAGTCGCGCATGCTGATCGAAATCCTGTCGGCCCCCTATGATGTCGGCGAGCGCACCGCGAGATTGTCGGCCTCGGTCGGCTGCTCGCTGTTCTATTCCGGCGACGAGACCACCGAGATCCTGATCAACAAGGCCGAGACCGCGCTCTACCACGCCAAGCGCTCGGGCCGCGGCCGCGTCGTCGTCTACACCCGCGAGATGGAGGAGGCCGCCAAGCGCGTCACCCGCATCGAGCAGGCGCTGCGCCGCGCCGTCTCGGCCGGCGAGGTCGAGCCGCATTTCCAGCCCATCGTCGATCTCAGCACCCGCCGCACCATCGGCTTCGAGACGCTGGCCCGCTGGACCGACCGCGATCTCGGCATGGTGCCGCCGAGCGTGTTCATTCCCATCGCCGAGGAGCGCGGCATCATCGGTCCGCTGTCGCAGCTGGTGCTGCGCAAGGCGACCGAGGCGGCGCGCAGCTGGCCGAAGGACCTGTTCCTCTCCTTCAACCTGTCGCCGTCGCAGCTCGTCGACCAGAACACCGGCCTGCACATTCTCGCCATCCTCGAGCGCACCGGCTTCGATCCGCGCCGGCTGGAGATCGAGATCACCGAAACCGGCCTGATGACCGATCCGGCTTCGGCCGAAAAGATCGTCCAGGACCTGCGCCGGGTCGGCATCCGCGTCTCGCTCGACGATTTCGGCACCGGCCAGTCCTCGCTCGGGCGTCTGCGCGAGTTCCATTTCGACAAGCTGAAGATCGACCGCGCCTTCGTCTCCTCCATCCTCGACGACCGGCCGTCGGAGCACATCATCCGCGCCATCCTCGCCATGTGCGAAGGGCTTGGCATGGACGTTGTCGCCGAAGGCATCGAGGAGGAAGCGCAGGCCGACCGCCTCGTCCAGTTCGGCTGCGCCGGCGGCCAAGGATACCTGTTCGGCAAGCCGGCCGATGCCGACGCCACGCTCGGCTATCTGCGCGATTCCTATCGCGGCGCGCTGCGCGCCAAGGCGATCTGACAAGGGTTGTTGATATTCAGGTGAGGCCGGCCTGCAAATGGCGGCCTCCTGCGCTTCCGGTGCTCACGTACTTCAAGTACTCCGCTCCGGCCTTCGCCGGCCGAAGCCCTCATAAGTGTTTCCGCTCTATGAAGGCTACGGCCGGCGTAGGCCGGTTCTCGGAAGCCACCATTTTCGACTCGGCCTGACCTGAATCTCAACAACCCTTGAGGTGGTTCCGGGGAAACGGAGGTGCAGACCTCATTTTGTCAGACATAAGCCCGAAAAACGCCTTTTCGCCCTTGCCCCCGGGGCCGGCATGGCTAGGATGCGCGCCGGCCAAAGGGAGAAAGAAATCATGATGCCATCGGCGCGTTTCGCCGACCTCGACGACGCCTCGGTGCTGATCACCGGCGGCGGTTCCGGCATCGGCGCGGCGCTGACCGAGGGCTTTCTCCGCCAGGGCGCCAAGGTTGCCTTCATCGACATAGCCGATAAGCCAAGCACGGCGCTCGTCGACCGCCTGGAGAAGGAGCTCGGCCGGCGCCCGCTCTATCTCAAGACCGACCTGCGCGACGTCGAGGCGCTGCGCGCTGCCGCGGCCAGGGCGGCGCAAACGCATGGCGATGTCACGGTGCTGGTCAACAACGCCGCGCTCGATGACCGCCATGAGGTGAAGGACGTCACGGTCGAGTTCTGGGACAACAACCTCGCGATCAACCTGCGGCCGCATTTCTTCACCGCCCAGGCAGTGGCGCCGGGCATGAAGCGCGCCGGCGGCGGCTCGATCATCAACCTCACCTCGACCTCCTACCTCATCAACCATCCGGACATGCCGGCCTACACCGCCGCCAAGGCCGGCATACTCGGCCTCACCAAGGGCCTGGCCGGCAAGCTCGGCGCCGACGGCATCCGCGTCAACGCGGTCGCGCCCGGCTGGGTGATCACCGACCGCCAGAAGGAGCTTTGGGTGACCGAGGAGAGACTTGCGGCCCATGTCGCCAAGCAATGCATCAGGCAGGCCATGCAGCCCGACGACATCGTCGGCACGGTGCTGTTCCTGGCATCGGACGCCTCGCGCATGCTGACGGCGCAGATGCTGATCGTCGACGGAGGTTTCCTGTGAGCGGCGCGCCTGCGGTCGCCGCGCTCGACTGGGGCACGACCAGGCTCCGGGCCTGGTTGCTCGACGGCAGCGGCAAGATGCTCGCCGAGCGGCGCGGCGACGACGGGCTGATCATTGCGCGTGAAAAAGGCTTCGCCGCCGTGCTGGAAGGCCACCTCGCCGCCATGGGCGCGCCGGAGGCCTTGCCCGTCATCATCTGCGGCATGGCGGGCTCCAGACAAGGCTGGATCGAGGCGCCCTATGTCACGGTGCCGGCGCCGATCGGCGCCATTCTTGGCGAGGCCGCCCGCATCGAGGGCTCAAACCGCGACATCCGCATCGTGCCGGGCCTCGCCCAGCGCCTGGCCGACGCGCCGGACGTCATGCGCGGCGAGGAAACGCAGCTCGCCGGCGCCGGTTTGCCGGCAAAGGGACGGCATCTCGTTTGCCTGCCGGGCACGCATTCGAAATGGGTTGCGGTCGAGGACGGCGCGGTCGCCGGCTTCGGCACCTGGCCGACGGGCGAGCTGTTTTCGGTGCTTGCCGCGCATTCGATCCTGAAGCATTCGCTTGGCGAGCATCCGGCTCCTGTTGCGGCGGACAGCCCGTTCTTCCGTCAATGGTGCAGCCAGGCGCTGGGCGAGGGCGGCGACGTCAGCTCGAAACTGTTTGCCATCCGCGCCGCCGGGCTGCTGCAGGACTTGAAGGCGGACGAGGCGGCGGCGTGCCTGTCCGGGCTCTTGATCGGCGGCGAGATCGCTTCGGCCAGACGCCGCTACGGCGCCGGCGAGGCTCCGGTCGTGCTGATCGCCTCCGGGGCGCTGGCCGCGCTTTACGCTGCCGCTCTCGGCTTCGCAGGCCTTGCCTTTCGGATCGTGGATGCGGATGAAGCAGTGCGCGCTGGTCTTGTCGAGGCCGCCCGCGAGAACGGCATGATCGGAGGCGCTCGATGAGCCAGACCGCACCCTTCCCGAAACTGAGGCGCGGCCTCGTCGCCATCCTGCGCGGGCTGAAGCCCGGTGAAGCGGTGGCGATCGGCAAGGCGGTTTTCGACGCCGGCATCGAGGCGATCGAGGTGCCGCTCAATTCGCCGGAGCCCTTCGCCTCCATCGCCAGCATCGCCGAAGCGCTTCCCAAGATCGCGCTGGTCGGCGCCGGCACGGTGCTGACGGCCGCCGATGTCGATGCCTTGCACAAGGCCGGCGGCCGGCTGCTGGTCAGCCCCAACATCGATGCCGAGGTCATGGGCCGCGCCATGCATCACGGCATGGTGACGATGCCCGGCGTGTTCACGCCGACCGAAGCCTTCCAGGCCATAAAGCTTGGCGCCTCGGCGCTGAAATTCTTTCCGGCGAGCGTGCTTGGCGCCGCTGGTATCGCCGCGATCCGCGCGGTGCTGCCGGCGACGACGCTGATCGGCGCCGTCGGCGGCGTTTCCGACAAGGACTTTGCCGGCTACAAGGCGGTCGGCGTCAGCGTCTTCGGCCTGGGATCGAGCCTCTACAGGCCGGGCGCCGGCGTCGAGGACGTGGCGCAGCGCGCCCGCGCCGCGGTCGCCGCCTGGGACGAAGCCTTCGGAGGGGAATGATGGACGGCGTTTCGGTTCTCAGCGACCATATCTGCGAGCTCGGCGAGGGCCCGAGCTACGATCCCGCCACCGACACGCTGTTCTGGTTCGACATCGTCAACGGCAGGCTTCTGGAAAAGCCGCTCGCCGGCGCGCTGAAGGTGCATGACCTCGGTCTTATGGCCAGCGCCATCGCCGTCATCGACGATGCCCGCCAGCTCATCGCTACCGAGAAGGGCCTCTATGTGCGCGATGTCGCGACCGGCAAGCTGACGCTCAACACACCGATCGAGGCCGACAATCCGGCGACGCGCTCCAACGATTCCCGCGTCCACCCCTGCGGCGCCTTCTGGACCGGCACGATGGGCAAGGACGAGGGCAAGGGCGCCGGCGCGATCTACTGGTTCTTCAAGGGCGAGTTGCGCCGGCTGTTTGCCGACATCACCGTCTCCAACTCGATCTGCTTTTCCGGGGACGGAACGATCGCCTATTACACCGACACGGCGACCGGCCTCCTGATGCGCGTCGCCTGCGATCCCACGACCGGCCTTCCGGCAGGCGAGCCGAAAGTGTTCGTCGATCACCGCTCGTCAAAGGGTTATGTCGATGGCTCCGTCGTCGACCGCGACGGCGTGCTATGGAACGCGGTCTGGGGCGGCAAGGCGGTGAAGGCCTATGCACCTGACGGCACGCTGCTGCGCGAGATTGCGATGCCGGTAACGCAACCGTCTTGCCCCGCCTTTGTCGGCCAGAAGGGCGACAGGATTGCGGTGACGTCGGCCTGGAAGGGCAAGGACGACAAGCAGCGCGCGCTGGACCCTCAAGCTGGCATGACCTTCCTGCTCGACTTGTCCGTCAAAGGTCGCTTGGAGCCGCGCGTGCTGATCGCCTGAGCGGCTTGCGGATTATCGCCCGGCGCGGTCGGTTTCCCGCAAGCCGATTGCAACGGCCATGCGATGGTAGCGCCTGATTTCGCTGGGAGTTTCCATGCCGCGCAACAGGCCGATGCTGATCCTTGTCCATGAGCCGGAGAAGGCCTGCTTCGACCGGCTCGTCGCCGATGGCTACCCGACTGAGCGCGCCATCGAAATCTCGTCCTATCTGGCGCAGTCGACTGATCTCGCGCCTGAGTTCGGCCAGCTCGCCGCCGCTTGCGAAAAGCGCGGCCTCGCTTTCATGGCCGTCGAGCTGAGCGGCGCGGCCGCGGCGCTGGCGGAGGCCGATCCGGCCAAAACCCTGGTTTGGACGCTGACCGACGGCATCGCCTATTTCCGGGGCGGCGCCTCGCCTGCGCTGGCGCGGCTGAACGGGCTGAAGATGATCGGCGCCGACGATTCGCTGTTCGCGCTCTGCCAGGACAAGTTCCGCTCCGGTGCCGTGCTCGGAGCGCTCGGCCTGCCGGCGCCGGCTGCAGGCCTGGCATGCAACGGCGCGTGGCTGGTCGAGCCGCCGGCCTCGGCTGCCGGTTGGTTCGTCAAGCCCAACCGGCTCGGCGCCAAGATCGGCATCTGGCCGGATTCGCGGGTCACCGATCTCGGCCATGCGCTGGAGCTTAGCCGGCGCGTCTTTGGCCACTATCGCGACGAGGTCGTCGTCCAGCCCTATGTCGCCGGCCGCAATGCGCGGGCGAGCTTCCTCGGGTTGAAGCCTCAAACCGGCGTCGAGGCGCTCGGCATCGCCTTCGTCGAGTCCGGCGGCGATTTCCAGACCATGGCCGACTCGATGGCGCTCTATGGCGACACCGGCCAGGCCGCCAGGAACGCAGGCACCTATGCCGAGCCGGAGCTCGAGCCGGTCGCCGCCAGCCAGCCGGCCGCCGATCGGGCGATCCGCGCCATCGCGCAAAGGTTGATGAATGGACTTGGCCTGGGGGACGTCTTCTCCGTCGATTTTCGGGTCGAGGCCGACGACACGATCCACCTCATCGAGTTCGAGGTTTGTCCCGGCCTGCCCTGCTTCGATTTCCGCGACTATTGCCGCAGGCAGTGGGGGCTGTGCCTGGCCGACGCAATGGCGGAAACGGCAGCCAATAGGAATAGGCTCACGTCGTGACCTTCAAGACCGGCGGAGACCCAACAACTTCGTCATTCCAGGGCGGAGCAAGGAGCGAAGCGACGCGCGCAGACCCTGGAATCCACGCCGTTACCGCGGCCGTGGAGGGCAGCGGAGCAGAATTCTGGACCGAAGCGGCGCGTTGAAGTCACGGCATGGATCCTCGGGTCTGCGCTGCGTCGCTACGCTCCTTGCTCCGCCCGTGGATGACGACAGATAGGCGGCTGATCTCCAGCATAGGCCCATACAGACGAACTAAATCCCCTCGACCAGCACGATCTCGCCGTCGGCGACCTTTTGGCGGATGGCGACGGCGCGTTGATATTCGGGCGAGTGATAGCAGTCATGCGCCGCGGCAAAGGATTCGAATTCGATGATCACGTTGCGCGCGCGGCCAGGCCCTTCGGCTTTTTCGTGCTCGCCGCCGCGCGCCAGGAATTTCGCGCCGAAGCGGTCGAAGGCGAGCTTGGCGGCGGCGACATAGTCCTTGTAGCCCTCGGCATCGCGCACATCGACGCGAGCGACCCAATATCCCTTTGGCATCATTTTTTCTCCGATTTGAAAATCAGGCGGATTGCATCTCGGTCAGGATCGCCTCGGCCGCCGCCCGCCTGTCGGCAGCGGCGACGATTGGCCGGCCGACGACGAGGTGGCTGGAGCCGTTGCGGATCGCTTGCGCCGGCGTCACCACGCGCTTCTGGTCGCCGTGGTCGCTGCCGCTCGGCCGGATGCCCGGCGTGACGACGGCCATGTCGGGGCCGACGATCCGGCGCACCGCCTCGGCCTCCTCGGCCGAGCAGACAATGCCGCCCATGCCGGCATGCAGCGCCTGTTCGGAGCGCCGCAGCACCAGCGTGTGCGGATCGTATTCATAGCCGGCGTCGATCATGTCCTGCTCGTCCATGGAGGTCAGCACGCTGACCGCCAGCAGGCAAAGGTCACTGCCTTTGGCCGCTTCCACGGCCGCCCGCATCGCCTTCGGATAGGAGTGGATGGTGAGCATCGTCATGCCCATCCTGACGATGTTTTCGACGCCCTTGGCTACCGTGTTGTCGATGTCGAGCAGCTTCATGTCGAGGAAGATCTTGGTGCCGCCGCTGGCCAGCTCGCGCGCGAAATCGAGCCCGCCGGCGAAGGCGAGCTGGTAGCCGATCTTGTAGAAGGAGACGGTGCCTTCGAGCTCGCGCACCGCCTTTTCGGCGTCCTTCAGCGTCGGCACGTCGAGGCCGACGATCAGCCTGTCGCGCATGGTCTCGCCTTGGGAACTGCCGGGGTGCATCAGGCCTCGATCCGCACCGACAGCATGCGCGAGGTTTCGATCAGTGTGCGGCATAGGCGCTCCATCGATTGGTGTAGTCTCTCGTCCCGGAACTGTCCGTCCTCGGCGAAGGCCTCATTGGCGCCGGATACCGAGCATTCCGGCGTGATCACTTCCATCTGGCAGCGCACCAGCACCGCGCGCAGATGGTTGATGCAGCGTATGCCGGCGAACTTGCCTTCGGAGGAGGAGCAAAGGCCGACGGGCTTGCCGTAAAGCGGCCGGAACGAATGGCTGCCGTCGCGCCGGATCCGGCTCACCCAGTCGATCGAGTTCTTCAAGAGCGGCGGGATCGAACCGTTATATTCGGGCGTCGCGATCAGCAGGCCGTCGTGATCCGCGATCAGCCGGCCGAGCTTCACGGCGTTTTCGGGGACGCCTTTTTCCTTTTCCAGATCCTCATCCATGATCGGCAGCGGATAGTCGCCGAGCGAGATGCGCGTCACCTCGGCGCCCTGCATGGCGAGCTCCTTCTGCGCCACGTCGGCCGTTCGGCCGCTGAAGGCGCCGGTGCGGACCGAACCGGCAAAGACGAGGATTGTGGGGATGACGGTCATTGGCCAACCTTGTTCCCGGACAGGTACAGCCAAGGGGCATTCAAATCAACGGGGGGAAGGGAGTAAGGGAGTAGGGCAGTAGGGCAGCAGGGCAGCAGGGCAGCAGGGCAGCAGGGCAGAGGAAAGAATGGCTCCAATTCCGAACTATTTCCTACTCCCCTACTGCCTTACTCCCCTATTCCCTTCTCCTAGTGCGCCTTGCGCCGGTAGATCCACAGCTGCGTCGGCGGGATGTTGCGGATGATGAAGTCGAAATGCTTGACCGTGTAGTTGCCGCGGCCGGGCGGGATCGGCGACATCGGGCCGTAGGTCAGCTGCACGATCGGCCGGCCGGCGGGGATGCGGTCGAGCAGGCTTTCGACATAGGCGACGCGCTGGGCGACCGGGAAGTTGAGCAGCGGCACGCCGGAGACGACCGAATCGAACATCATGTCGCGCTTGTCGCCGAGCGTGGCATTGAGATTGAAGGCGTCGCCCTCGATGACGTTGACGCCGGGATAGAGCCGGCGCAGGTGACGCACGAAGTCGCTCGAGTATTCGATCGCATAGAGGTTTTCCGGCTTCACGCCCTGCGCCAGGATGGCGCGGGTGATGACGCCGGTGCCTGGGCCGATCTCGAGCACCGGCAGGCCCGATTTCGGATTGACGATCGAGGCCATCTTGCGGGCGGTGATGGAGCTGGTGGGAACGATCGAGCCGACCGCTTTCGGCTTGTCGATCCAGCCTTTGAAGAACTTCAGCTCGTCGTCGAATTTTTGCGCCAGCGCTTTGCGCAATCCGGGACCACGTGCCATGTGAGCTCTCCTCAATGCTCCCCGAACCGCTACTTATCAGCTAGGTGGAACAAGGCAAGGCGTCAACCTGGCATAAGGTGTTGATGACGCTCGGGAATGTTGCCGGATAAGGATCAGTGCTCGCCGAAGGACTCGAAAAAGTCCTTCATGCGGGCGAAGAAGCCGCTCGACTGGGGCGAGTTGTCCTTCGAGGAGAGCTGCTCGAACTCTTCCAGCAGCTCGCGCTGCCGGCGCGACAGGTTCTGCGGCGTCTCGACCGCCGTCTGGATGTAGAGGTCGCCGACATTGGCCTGCCGCAGCACCGGCATGCCCTTGCCCTTCAGCCGGAACTGGCGGCCGTTCTGGGTGCCTTCCGGCACCTTCACCTTGGTCTGCGAGCCGTCGAGCGTGGTGACCTCGAACGAGCCGCCGAGGGCTGCGGTCGTCATCGAGATCGGCACCTTGCAGTAGAGGTCGGCGCCGTCGCGCTGGAAGAATTCATGCGGCTTGACCGCGAGGAAGATGTAGAGGTCGCCCGAAGGGCCGCCGCGCAGGCCGGCCTCACCCTCATTGGCAAGCCGGATGCGGGTGCCGTCCTCGATGCCGGCCGGGATGTTGACCGACAGCGAACGCTCCTCGGTGACGCGGCCCTGGCCGGCGCATTTCGGGCAAGGGTCCTTGATCGTCTGACCGCGGCCCTGGCATTGCGGGCAGGTGCGCTCGATCGAGAAGAAGCCCTGCGTTGCCCGCACCTTGCCGTGGCCGTGGCACATGGAGCAGGTGACAGGCTGCGTGCCGGGCTTGGCGCCGCTGCCCGAGCATTCCGAGCAGGAGATGGAGGCAGGCACCCGGATCTGCGCCGTCTTGCCGGAGAATGCCTCTTCCAGCGAGATTTCCATGTTGTAGCGCAGGTCGGCCCCGCGCTCGCGACCGCCCGAAGAGCGGCGCTGGCGGCCGCCCATCATGTCGCCGAAAATATCCTCGAATATGTCGGCGAAGCCGCCGGCGCCGAAGCCGTGCGCAGCGCCGTTCATGCCGCCCTGCTCGAAGGCGGCGTGGCCGAAACGGTCATAGGCCGCGCGCTTCTGCGGGTCCTTCAGCGTCTCGTAGGCCTCGTTGATTTCCTTGAACTTGTGCTCGCAGGCATGGTCGCCTGGGTTGCGGTCGGGATGGAACTGCATGGCGAGCTTGCGGAAAGCGCTCTTCAGCTCCTTGTCGTCGGCACCTTTGTGCACGCCCAGCGTTTCGTAGAAATCAGCTTTCATTTTTTCCCGCTGTCCGGATGCTCAATGTCTTCAGGCATTGTTGCGTCGTCGCCGGCACGTTGTTCGATTTAGGAGCGATGCTGCCCGGATGCCAGAGCCGGCACATGCCCGGCCCGTGTTTTTCCGTCACTTTTTCGGTCAGACTCGCATTTTTTCGTTTCAAGGTTGCAAAAAAGCCCGGCTTTGCGCCGGGCTTTTCGCATTATTTGCCGTCAGGCGGCTCAGGCCGACTTCTTCTTCTCGTCGTCTTCGTCGATCTCCTCGAAGTCGGCGTCGACCACGTCCGAATCCTTGGCGGCGTCCGCCTTGGCGTCGGCTTCGGCCGCTTCCTTCTGCGAGGCCTCGTACATGGCCTGGCCAAGCTTCATCGAAGCTTCGGCAAGCGACTGCGACTTGGCCTCGATATCGGCCACGTCGTCGCCCTCGGCGGCGGTCTTCAGCGCGCTGATGGCGTCGGCGATCGCGGTGCGATCGGCCTCCGAGACCTTGTCGCCATAGTCCTTGAGCGACTTCTCGGACGAGTGCACCAGGGATTCGGCCTGGTTGCGGGCCTCGACGAGCGCGCGGCGCTTCTTGTCGGCGTCGGCGTTGGCCTCGGCGTCCTTCACCATCTTCTCGATGTCGGCGTCGGACAGGCCGCCCGAAGCCTGGATGCGGATCTGGTGCTCCTTGCCGGTGCCCTTGTCCTTGGCCGAGACATTGACGATGCCGTTGGCGTCGATGTCGAAGGTGACCTCGATCTGCGGCACGCCGCGCGGAGCCGGCGGGATGCCGACCAGGTCGAACTGGCCGAGCATCTTGTTGTCGGCCGCCATCTCGCGCTCGCCCTGGAAGACGCGGATCGTCACCGCCGACTGCGAATCCTCAGCCGTCGAGAACACCTGGCTCTTCTTGGTCGGGATCGTGGTGTTGCGCTCGATCAGCCGGGTGAACACGCCGCCCAGCGTCTCGATGCCGAGCGACAGCGGCGTCACGTCGAGCAGCAGCACATCCTTGACGTCGCCCTGCAGCACGCCGGCCTGGATGGCGGCGCCGAGCGCCACGACCTCATCGGGGTTGACGCCCTTGTGCGGGTCCTTGCCGAAGAACTGCTTCACGATCTCCTGGATCTTGGGCATGCGGGTCATGCCGCCGACCAGCACCACCTCGTCGATCTCGCCCGCCTTCAGGCCGGCGTCCTTGAGCGCCGCCTTGCAGGGGTCGATGGTTCGCTGCACGAGATCCTCGACCAGGCTTTCGAACTTTGCCCGGGTGAGCTTCATCGTCAGGTGCTTCGGCCCGGTGGCGTCGGCGGTGATGAAGGGCAGGTTGATCTCGGTCTGCGTCGTCGACGACAGCTCGATCTTGGCCTTTTCCGCCGCTTCCTTCAGGCGCTGCAGCGCAAGCTTGTCGGCCTTGAGGTCGATGCCCTGCTCCTTCTTGAACTCGGCCGCCAGGTACTCGACCAGGCGCATGTCGAAGTCCTCGCCGCCGAGGAAGGTGTCGCCGTTGGTCGACTTCACCTCGAAGACGCCGTCGCCGATCTCGAGCACCGAAATGTCGAACGTGCCGCCGCCAAGGTCATAGACGGCGATGGTCTTGCCGTCCTTCTTCTCCAGGCCATAGGCGAGCGCGGCAGCCGTCGGCTCGTTGATGATGCGCAGCACTTCGAGGCCTGCGATCTTGCCGGCGTCCTTGGTCGCCTGGCGCTGGGCGTCGTTGAAATAGGCCGGAACGGTGATGACCGCCTTCTCGACCTTCTCGCCAAGATAGGCTTCCGCCGTTTCCTTCATCTTCTGCAGGATCATGGCCGAGATCTGGCTGGGCGACAGCTTCTTGCCGCCGGCCTCGACCCAGGCATCGCCATTGTCGCCTTTGACGATCTTGTAGGGGACAAGCTTCTTGTCCTTCTCCGTCACCGGATCGTCATAGCGGCGGCCGATCAGGCGCTTGACCGCGAAGATGGTGTTTTCAGGATTGGTGACCGCCTGGCGTTTGGCCGGCTGGCCGACGAGGCGTTCTCCGTCGCTGTTGATGGCGACGATGGAAGGGGTCGTGCGCGCGCCTTCCGCATTCTCGATAACCTTGGGCTCCTTGCCGTCCATGATGGCGATGCAGGAGTTTGTGGTTCCGAGATCGATACCGATAACTTTTGCCATTGTTCTAGTCTCTCCTCTAAGCAGGCTCTCAGGACCCTGATAAGGCGTTCCGACGAAAGCCCCTGTTCACAAGAAATTCCGCCACGGTCCCGGATTTTCAAGGCCGGACGGCTGGCGCGTATATAAGAACAGGCGGCACGGCGCGCAAGCATTCTGCGCACGGCGTCAACTGTCCGGTGGGGTTTGGCGAGCGGACCGGCACGCTCGACGCCAGGGTCGATCCATTTTTGCCCTATCTCGTTGTCCAAACGGGATTTTTCCAAAACGGGACGCCGCCCTCATGCGCCGGTTGCATGTCGGACGGGGGAAGCTGTGCCCTGGGGGCGTGACTTTGGGTCGCGAATGAGGCTGAAAACATCTTTGCCGCCATGCATCTGACGGCTGCCGGCGGACGCGAAAACGTCTGGCTGTTGTGGGAAAGGCCGCCGGGCCCGTCCGGTCGGTCCAACCCTGCGCAGGAAACGCCGGCCAGCCGGTCGGAGAAGATGGAAAGCTTGGCAATCGAGGCAGACGGGACTACGAATAGGACAAGATGCGGCAGATCGCCGGCACGAGCGCCGGCTTGGATCATGCGCGCGAAATCGGTTCTGATCGGGGTACTTGCCGGGATGCTGGCATTGTCCGGCTGCACCGCCGGCGGCGCTTTGCCGACTTCCTCACTGGCCTATGGCGGCCTCACCGACGCCGGTTTCCGCATTCCGCCGGTTCCGATCTACAAGGTCGACCAAAGGCTTCGCCGGCAGACGGTGGCTTATGCGACCGACGAGGCGCCAGGCACCATCATTGTCGATACAGGGGCGAAGTTCCTCTATTACGTGCTGGGAGACGGCCAGGCGATGCGCTACGGCATCGGCGTCGGCAAGGCGGGCTTCGAGTGGCATGGCACTGCTCATGTTGCGCGGAAGCGCGAATGGCCGGATTGGAGCGCGCCGTCCCAGATGATCGTGCGCGAGCGCAACCGGGGCCACATCATACCGGCCCATATGGAAGGCGGACTCATGAACCCGCTCGGCGCGCGGGCGCTCTATCTTTTCAACGAGAAGGGTGACACCGGATATCGCCTGCACGGCAGCCCTGAATGGTGGTCCATCGGCAAAGCCGTGTCGGCGGGCTGCATCCGCCTCATGAACCAGGACATCATCGATCTCTATGACCGGGCTGAAATCGGCACAAAGGTCATCGTGATTTGAGGTGTGTTGAGATCAAGGTGATGCCGGCCTGCAGATGCCGGGGGATCAGTGTCGGAACGCTTCCGTGCAAAGCGTGCGCAGCTTCGGAAAGATCAGCTTTCCGCCGGCGATCACCTGCGTTCCATTGCTGAGAACCGCCTTGGGATCGGGCTTCAGCACCGTGCCGCCCGCCTCCTCCACCAGTAGCATGCCGGCCAGGCAATCCCAGGCATTCATGTGCTCCTCGACATAGCCGAGCAGCCGCCCGGCCGCGGCATAGGCGAGCATCAGCGCGCCGGACGCGTTGCGGTAGAAGACGCCGCCCTCGGCCATGATCATGCTGATCAATGCTGCGACATGTTCGGTCGACGCGCGGTTCGAAAGCCCGGTTCCGACCGAGCCTTCGGAAAGTGCCGCGGCGCCGCTCGCCTCGATCGGCCGGCCGTTGACGAAGGCGCCGCCGCCGAGGCGGCCATGGAAGGTCTCGCCGGTCGAAGGCTCGTGGATGACGCCGACGACGGTCTCGCCATCCCTGGCGCAGGCGATCACCACGCACCAGGCCGGAATGCCGCGCACGAAATTGGCGGTGCCGTCGATCGGGTCGATCACCCAGACATGGCCGGTCCTGCCGGTCACCGGCGCATGCTCCTCGCCGACGATGCCGTCGGCGGGATAGGTCTCGGTGATCGCCGCGCGGATGAACATCTCGACCTCGCGGTCGCCGTCGGAGACCAGGTCCTGACGGCCCTTGCTCTCGATTGTGAGGTTGTCGAGGTCGCGAAAATATTTCAGCCCAAGCTCGCCGGCCCGGCGCGCTAGGCCGATGGCGAAATGCATGCGCTGGTCGAGGTCGTCGGTCACGGGAAGGCTCGCGCTTGAGTAAGGGCCTGCCCTTAGCAGACGAGTATGTCAGGCAAAAGCCATCGAGTTGCTCAGGCCGCTTGTGACATCGATCCATGCACATCCGCCAGGATCTCGAAGGAGCGCACCCGCGCCGCGTGGTCGAACATCTGCGCCGTCACCATCAATTCGTCGGCGCCGGTACGACGCACGAAAGCGTCGATGCCCTGGCGGACCGTCTCCGGCGAGCCGGCGACGGCGCAGGACAGCGCCTGGGCAAGCATGGTCTTGGCGACCGGATCGAGATCGCGGTCATAGTTTTGGACCGGCGGCGGCAATTGCCCGGGCCGGCCGCTGCGCAGATTGACGAAGGCCTGCTGCAGGGAGGTGAACAAAAGCCGCGCCTCGGCGTCGGTGGGCGCGGCAAAGACGTTGAGGCCGAGCATTACATAGGGCTTGTCGAGCTCAGCCGACGGCTGGAAACGGGTGCGATAGACCTCCAGCGCGTGGTCGAGCTCGGCCGGCGCGAAATGCGAGGCGAAGGCATAGGGCAGGCCGAGCAGCGCCGCGAGCTGCGCGCCGTAGAGGCTGGAGCCAAGGATCCAGACCGGCACATGCTGCCCTTCGCCCGGCACCGCGCGGATGCGCTGGCCTTCCTCGGCCGGCCGGAAGTAGCCCATCAGCTCGACCACGTCCTGGGGGAAGTTGTCGCTGGCCTCCAGGTTGCGGCGCAGCGCCCGCGCCGTCATCATGTCGGTGCCCGGCGCGCGGCCGAGGCCGAGGTCGATGCGGCCCGGGAAAAGGGCGTTGAGCGTGCCGAACTGCTCGGCGATCACCAGCGGCGCGTGGTTGGGCAGCATGATGCCGCCGGCGCCGACGCGGATCGTTCTGGTACCGCCCGCGACATGGGCGATGACGACGGAAGTCGCCGCGCTGGCGATGCCCGGCATGTTGTGGTGCTCGGCGAGCCAATAGCGCTTGTAGCCCAGCCGCTCGGCATGGCGGGCAAGGTCGAGCGAATTGGCGAGCGACTGCGAGGCATTGCTGCCTTGCGTGATCGGCGACAGGTCGAGAACCGAAAGTGCAGTCATTGATCAGGTCTCCACGATGTTCTTCTGCCGCAGCCTTGCCTCGAAGGCGGCGCGGTCGGGGATGACGATGGCGAGCTCGCTCTCCAGCACGTCGGCGAGCTCGGTCGCCGAGGCGATCTCGCGCTGCTCGCTGCGGCCGCCGAGATGATGGATCGACAACCGGTTGTTGCGCAGCCCGTAGCGCCGGTCCGGCAAAGCGCGCGCCGCGACCAGGGTCGACAGGAAATGCGAGCTCGGATGCGTCGACAGGAAATGGCTGCTCACCTGGTAGTCGACCTCGTAGGTCCGCTGCATGTCGAAGCGGTAGAGCGTGCGCCAATCGTTGTTGATATTGGCGCCGCCGATGCCCGCCTGCAGCCGAAAATGATCGCCGGTCTCGGTGATGCGGAAGGCCTCGTGCGGGGTCTGCTGTTCGAGATCCGGCTCGAGCAGCAGCGGCGCCGTCAGCGTCAGGCCGCCAAAGCCGACATCGGCAATGTATGTCTTTCCATCGAGCTCGACCCGCAACAGCATATGGCTGCGCGCCGTGATGGCATCGTCCGGCTGGCCCCACAGCACGCGGGCGGCGAGCCCGCTGACGTTGAAACTCAGCGCTCCGAGCGCATGCATGAAGATCAGATTGTGCTCGAAGCAGTATCCGCCGCGGCCTTGGCTGAAGACCTTGTCCTGCAGCGAAGCCGGATCGAGCCCGACCGAAACGCCCATCAGCGCGTCGACGTTCTCGAACGGGATCGCCTGCGGATGCTGCCGGTGCAGCGCCTTCAGCGCTGCCAGCGAAGCATCCGTCGGACCGCGATAGCCAATGCGGGCGAAATAGCCATCGATGTCGAAGGAGGCGTTGGTCATGAGAGGGAAATCCGGCTTGACCAGGCCGATATAGGCACTCGCCATGGGCGCCGCAAACAGCCGGCCGGACATGGCCATTGGACCAGGCTTTACGCGGCGCGCTTGTGGTTGTTCTCGCCAACCTCGTCGGCGACGATGGTCTGCTGCGCGGCGAGGAAGTTGCCGACATGGCTGAGGCCGTCGAAATGGTCGCAGAACACCTTGATGACGACCAGCAGCGGCACCGCCATCAGCGCGCCGACGAAGCCCCATAGCCAGGACCAGAAGGCGATGGCGATGAAGATCGCCACGGCATTGATCTCGAGCCGCCGGCCGACCACCGTCGGGGTCACGAACTGGCCCTCGACGAGGTCGCACAACAGGACGAAGGCGGGCGCCAGCAGCGCGTAGGAGATCGTATCGAAGCTGATCAGCGCGATGGTCGTGACCAGGAGGATGGTTATCAGCGCGCCGACATAGGGCAGGAAATTGAGCAACGCCGCGGCCGCGCCCCAGACCAGCGGGTTCGGCATGCCGAGCCCCCACAGGCCGAGCCCGATCACCGTGCCGAGGCCGGTATTGATGAGGGCGACGGTGAGCAGATAGTGCGAGATCTCGCGCTCGACGTCATAGACGACGCGCAGCGCCCGCTTCTTGTCGCTGAGACTGGCGAAGGACTGAACGATCTTCTCGTAGAACAAGGTGCCCGAGGCGAGCAGGAACAGCGACAGCACGAAGACGATGGTGATGCTGGTGCCGGCCCCCACTATGTTGCTGGCGGCCGTGGAGAGCATGCCGGATGGCGCCACCGCCACCTTTTGCACGTTCGGCTCCTGTGCGGTCTCGGTCAGCGCCTCGAGCTGGTGCGCGATGTCCATGACCCTTTCGAGCGGTTGCTTGAACGGCGCCAGCCTGTCGGTCAGCTGCAGGCCGATGGACGAGCTGTTGTTGATGAGATCGATGACCGGGCCGCTGAGCAGATAGCCGGCGCTGGCCACAAGGAAGACTGAGAGCAGCACCAGCAGCGTCGCGGACAGCACGTCGGGAACGCCGTGCTTGCGCAGGAAGCGCACGATCGGCGTCAGCGTCAGCGCCAGCAGGAAGGCGAGGATCACGGGCATGAAGAAAGCGCGGGCGAAATAGAGCGCCGCGGTCGTCATGAGGATGAAGATGCCGATCAGCAGCGATCGCATCAGTCGCAGTTCGGCGTGGGCTTCGGCACGTGGTTCAACGCTTTCGGCAACGCTCGCGCCCGAAGCGGTCGTCTCGGCTTTCATCGTTCCCCTCGAGCACCGCTACCGGTGCGATCGTCGAGAAAAACGTGTCCGCCGCGCCAAGGTTCCGTTAGCCGGCGGTGATGATAGAGCCTTGCCGGGCCGGCGTCTTCAGGCGGCGGGCGCAGCCTTCGCCGTCTCGCGCCGCACGATCGGCGCCACCTTGGTGCCGTAGAGCTCGATCGCCTTCATGGTCTTGGCGTGCGGCATGGTGCCGATCGCCATCTGCAGGAGGAAGCGGTCGTTGACGAAGATCTTGTGCTGGGCGACGATCTTTTCCGCCACGGCTTCAGGACTGCCGACGAACAGGGCGCCGCCGAGACCCCGCGCGTGGTCGAAATGCGCCCGCGAGGTCGGCCCCCAGCCGCGCTCGCGGCCGATGCGGTTCATCACCTCGGCCTGCGGCGCGTAGAAATCGTCGGCCGCCTTCTCCGTCGTCTCGGCGATGAAGCCGTGCACGTTGAGGCTGGTGGCGAGGGCGGCCCGATCGTTGCCGGCGCCCCTTGCCGCCTCGCGATATATGTCGAACAGCGGCGCGAAGCGGGCCGGCTCGCCGCCGATGATGGCAAGCGCCAGCGGCAGGCCGAGCATGCCGGCGCGGGCGGCGGACTGCGGCGTCCCGCCGATGGCGATCCAGATCGGCAGTTTGTCCTGGAAGGGGCGCGGATAGACGCCGCGGCCGTTGATCGGCGCGCGCAAGCGTCCCTGCCACGTCACCTTCACCTGGTCGCGGATGGCGAGCAGCAGGTCGAGCTTCTCGGCGAAGAGCTCGTCATAGTCCTCCAGATTGTAGCCGAAAAGCGGGAAGGATTCGATGAAGGAGCCGCGCCCGGCCATGATCTCGGCGCGGCCGCCGGACAGAAGGTCGAGGGTCGCGAATTGCTGGAAGACCCGCACCGGATCGTCGGAAGAGAGCACGGTGACCGCGCTGGTGAGCTTGATGCGCTTGGTCCGCTCGGCGGCCGCCGCGAGCGCCACGACCGGCACCGAGGCCGCATAGTCGGGGCGGTGATGTTCGCCGAGGCCGAACACGTCGAGCCCGACCTGGTCGGCCAGCTCGATCTCCTCAATCAGGTTGCGCAGCCGTTCATGCGGCCCGATGGCGCCCGGGCCCGGTTCCGGGCTGACATCCGCGAAAGTGTAGAGGCCGAGTTCCATGGCGATTGCATCCCGATGCGCTGGTTGAGCGTTGATTGCTGGCGCAAGACGTAGCGATCGGCCGGGTCGGCCGCCAGTGGCACGGTTTGTGAACAGTGCATCGCGCGATAGGACGTATCCCGGCGGCAACAGCGCAGATTTTCATGGCTGGCATACCGTTTTGGCGCTTGAACTCATCGCTTTCGCGCGTATGTAAGCGTCGCGAATTGACTGCAGGGAAGTGGATTTGGCTATCTACAGGGAAAAAGACATATTCGAGCGGCGCAATGCCGCGAACGAGGCGAAGAAGGCGCTCCTGGAGCGCTTCAAGGCAAAGCCGGCGGCGGATGATCCAGCGGTGCTGGCGCGTCAGGCGGAACGCAAGGCGATCCTCGCGGCCCGCGCGATCCGCGAGGCCGAGAAGGCCAGGCTGAAGCAGGAAAAGCTGGCGCGCGAAGCAGCCGAGAAGGCTGAACGCGAGGCAGCGGCAGAGGCTGACCGTATCGCTGCTGAAGAAGCGGCGGCGGCCGAGGCCAAGATCCGCGAAGCCGAGGAAACCGAACGCATCGCCCGTGTGCTTGCCGAAGAGGCCGAGCGCAAGGCCAAGCGCGATGCGCGCTACGCCGCCCGCAAGGCGCGTGTCGGCCGCACGCCTCCGGGCTTCTCCGCCCGCTAGGTTCGAGTTCGTTCGAAAAATGAATCAGGGTCGCCGGTGGCGGCCCTGAACGCGTTTGTGCCGTTTCAGGCGACGAGCTTCAGCCCGATGATGCCGCACACGATCAGGCCGATGCAGGCAAGCCGCGCCGCAGTTGCCGGCTCGCCGAGCAGCCAGATGCCGAGCAGGGCGGTGCCGACGGTGCCGATCCCCGTCCACACCGCGTAGGCAGTGCCCACAGGCAGCGCCTTCAGCGCCAGGCCGAGCAGGCCAAGGCTGACGATCATCGAGGCGACGGTGAGCGCGGTCGGCAGCGGCTTCGAGAAACCATCGGTATATTTGAGACCGATCGCCCAGCCGATCTCGAACAGGCCGGCGAAAAAGAGAAAAATCCAGGACATCGCAAACGCTCCGTCATGCCAGCATCGGTCATCCGATGCTTGGGGTGGCGGGTCGTCCCGGCCGGGTTTTTGGGGGGAGCGAGGTCGTCCTCGCGCTGGTGATATAGGGAGACGTGCTCCCCGTTCAACAAAGCACCGGCAGCATTCGGCATGCCGCCGGTTCAAATCCGCATCGAGACGGACAATGCATGTCGCCCAAAGTGCAAAGCGGTTTTGGGAGAACGACATGCATCAAAATAAAAAAGCGTGACGCCTTGAGTTCCAGCGCGGCACGCCCGCGCCGGCGGCTTACTTCTCCTTGATGCGCATCGCCTTGACCGGCGGCGCCTTCGGGGCCGGGGCCGCGGCCGGTTTCTTCGCGTCCTTCTTCGGCTTGCGGGGTTCCTTGCCCGCCTTCATCGCACCTTTCGCCATGATTCGCTCCTCCGATTGTGGGCGGGCCAAGTGAAACAAGAGAAGCGTCCGACCGCAAGAGGTCGCTTGCCGCCTCGAAAGCCGGCTTCCCGGATGTCAACCGTTTTCCCTTGATCCGCCGGCCGTGAAACAGGTGTCGGGCGGTTGGACGGGATGCGCGTCGGTGCTCCTGAACCTTGGAGCGGCTGGCGCATTGTCTGTAGAGCTTCGGCCAACTGGCCGCTAAGCTCGAATCGATCGGCGAGGGTCAGGATCGAATGGCAGGGCATGCCGGCTCGAAAAGGGTGATCTACGCGGCGCTGGCCGGCAATCTCGCGATCGCGCTGACCAAATTCGCCGCGGCCTTCTTCACCGGTTCTTCGGCGATGCTGTCGGAAGGCGTGCATTCGCTCGTCGACACCGGCAATGGCGGGCTTCTGCTTTACGGCATGCGCCGGGCCGCGCGCCCGGCCGACCGCGCGCATCCGCTCGGCCATGGCCGGGAGCTCTATTTCTGGAGCTTCATCGTCGCGCTGCTGGTTTTCGCCCTGGGCGCCGGCGTCTCCTTCTATGAAGGCGTCGTCCACGTCATGGCGCCCGAGCCCATCGTCAACGCCAGGGTCAACTACATCGTGCTTGGCCTGTCCTTCCTGTTCGAGGGCAGTTCCTGGCTGGTGGCGCTGAAGGAGTTCCGCCAGGAGAAGGGCAGTCAGGGCTGGTTCCAGGCGGTGCGCCGCAGCAAGGACCCCAGCGTCTACACAGTGCTGTTCGAGGACAGCGCGGCACTGCTCGGCCTGATCGTCGCCTTCGCCGGCATCCTCGCGTCCGGACTGCTGGAAATCCCGGAGCTCGACGGCGTCGGCTCGATCGGCATCGCGATCATCCTTGGCGCGACCGCGGCCTTTCTGGCACGCGAGAGCAAGGGGCTGCTCATGGGCGAGCCCGCCTCCCCCGAGGTGCAGCGCAAGGTCCTGGCGATCGTCGAGGATGATCCGGCGGTGCAGCGGGCGAACGGGATCCTGAGTGTCCATATCGGCCCGGAAGAAATCGTCGCCGGCCTGAGCATCGAATTCGAGGACCATCTCACCGCGCCGGAGATCGAAGCCTGCGTTGAACGCCTGGAAGCGCGGCTGAAAACCGACATGCCCGAAATCACCAGGCTGTTCGTCAAGCCGCAGGCGACTGGCACATGGGAGCGCAGGCGCAAGGCTATCGCCGAAGCCTCCGAAGAAGATTAGGTTTGAGCGAAGCAATTTTTTGGGGAGCAAGCCCGATGAAAATCGACGGCGGGTGCCACTGCGGCGCCATCACCTATGAGGCGGAGGTCGACCCGGAAAAGACCTCGATCTGCCACTGCACGGACTGCCAGCAACTGACCGGCACCGCGTTTCGCGTTACCGTGCGGGTGCCGGAGGAGGATTACCGCATCACCAAGGGCGAGCCCAAGGTCTACATCAAGACCGGGACGACCGGCGCCAAGCGGGCGCAGGGCTTCTGCGGCGAGTGCGGCTCGCATCTTTATGCCACCTCCGTCGGCGACGGCCCGAAGGTCTACGGCATCAGGACCGGCACGGCGCGCCAGCGCGATCAGCTGGTGCCGAGGACGCAATACTGGCATCGCTCGGCTCTGCACTGGCTGCCGGAATTCGAGGGCACGAGGGTGGTCGAGGAGCAGTAGTCGTTTGGCGGCTCAGTCGTCGCCTTCGACGACGCGCAACCTGAGCTGGCCGGTCTTGGAATCGGCCACGCGCGCGCCGGCCTCCACCTTGGCCGGACCGCGCGGCGGCTCGGTTTCCCCTTCGGCGAACTCTAGCGCTTCGATCTTCTGGCCGCGCTTGGTCACTTTCGACGTCGAAACGAGGATGTCGTCTATGTCCTTGCTTGCCTGGCCGAAATGCGTCTGCAGCCGGCGCACGCGCTCGTCGACGCGCGCCACGTCCTCCATCAGGCGGATGACCTCGCCCTGGATCAGATGCGCCTGCTCGCGCATGCGCGCATCCTTCAGGATTGCCTGGATCACCTGGATCGACAGCATCAAGAGCGACGGCGAGACGATGACGACGCGGGCGCGGTGCGCCTTCTGCACCACGGCCTCGAAATTCTCGTGGATCTCGGCGAACACCGATTCCGACGGCACGAACATGAAGGCGGTGTCCTGCGTCTCGCCCTGGATCAGGTATTTTTCGGCGATATCGCGGATATGCACCTCGATATCGCGGCGGAACGCCTGCGCGGCGACCTTCTGCAGGTCGGGGCTCTCGGCGGCGCGGATGGCGTTCCAAGCTTCCAGCGGAAACTTGGCGTCGATGGCAAGCATCGGCGCGCCGTTCGGCATCCGCACGAGGCAGTCCGGCCGGCTGCCGTTCGACAGGCCCGCCTGAAACTCGTAGGCGCCGTGCGGCAGCCCGTCGGCGACGATCGCCTCCATGCGCGACTGGCCGAAGGCGCCGCGCGTCTGCTTGTTGGAAAGGATCGCCTGCAGCTGCACGACCTGGCCGGCTAAAGACTGGATGTTGCCTTGCGCGGTGTCGATCACCGCCAGCCGCTCTTGCAATTTGGCCAGGCTCTCATGCGTCGATTTGGTCTGCTCGGCCATGGTCTGGCCGAGGCGGCCGGTCATGGCGTCGAGCCGCTGTCCGAGCGATTGGGTGAGCTCGGCCTGCCTGGCGCCGAACACTTCGGCGATCGCGCCCATGCGGCCCTGCATCTCGGCCTGCGCCTGCAGGATGTCCGCCATCCGCGCCTCGGTATCGCGGGCATGATCGGCCGCTTCGGCCGCGGCAACCGCGCGTGCCCCGGCAGCGCGCCACAGCGCTATGACGAGCGCCAGGAAAAACGCCAGCAGCAGAAGCCCGCCGAAGCCGAGCGCCTCGCCGAGCGTGATCGTGGTGGCGCCGAGCCGCGCGACCGGTTGCGAAAGGATGGAGGTCATGTCGTTCATGTCGGCAGCATAACCGATTCGGCCCGCCGGCACAGATCAAAACGTGAACAGGCGGATGATGTCCCGGTTGACGCTTTTCCTGCGAGGTCTTAGGTGAGACGCCATGTCGATCAAGCCGCTCATCATTCTTCCCGATCCCATCCTGCGCCAGGTTTCCAAGCCGGTGGAGCGCGTCGACGGCGATTTGCGCAAGCTCGCCGACGACATGCTGGAAACCATGTACGACGCGCCGGGCATCGGGCTGGCGGCGATCCAGGTCGGCGAGCCGCGGCGCCTGCTCGTCATCGACCTTGCCAAGGAAGGCGAGGAGCCGGCGCCGCATGTCTTCATCAATCCGGAGATCCTCGAAAGCTCCGACCAGCGCTCGGTCTATGAGGAAGGCTGCCTGTCGATCCCCGACTATTATGCCGAGGTCGAGCGTCCCGCCGCGGTGCGGGTGAAATATCTCGACCGCGACGGCAAGCTGCAGGAGATTGACGCCGAAGGCCTGATGGCGACCTGTCTGCAGCACGAGATCGACCACCTCAACGGCGTGCTGTTCATCGACCACATCTCGAAGCTGAAGCGCGACATGGTGGTGAGGAAGTTCAAGAAGCTCGCCAAGGACAAGGCGCCGGGCAAGATGGTGGGATAGGGTTATTTAAGCCGTCCACGCAAAATCCAGTCCTTCCCGAGCTCGAACGCTTTTGAACCGATCTCTAGCGCAAGCGCGCGAGACTCCGGTGAGAATATAAGAATCGTAGCGACAGCTCCCGCAAACAATGGCGTGAGATAAACTGCAAAAGATCGTTCACTTCGTTTACCGCTTATCCCGTTCGCTCAGGTGGTAACCATATCTGGTGATTCCTGATGACAGATGCCGTAGCCCTATCCTATTGGCGTCGGCATGGGCGAGGCGCTGTTTCCGACCCGGTGGAAGTACGACAGACCACCGTCGATCGAGAAGTTCGTGGAGACTTTCCACGACGACTACGCTTGCGCGGAATATCTGACCAAAAAGCGATGGCTAGGCGGCTTCGTGTGCCCGAGCTGCGGTTCCAGGAAAGGCTGGCGCCTTGAAGCGCGGCCGTGGCTGTTCGAATGCGCTGGCAAGGGAGAAAGGCCTGGATGTCGTAGGCAGACCTCGGTGATCGCTGGGACGGTCATGCAGGGCACGCACCTGCCATTGCGCAAGTGGTTCCTGGCCGCCTACCTGATGGCGACGCACTCCAACAGCATCTCCGCCCTGCAGCTCCAGCCGAAGCTCGGGGTTTCCTACAAGACGGCCTGGCTGGTGCTCCACAAGCTCCGGCGGGCCATGGTCAACCCGGAACGGACGCCACTTTCGGGAACCGTCGACGTGGACGAGTCCGCCATCCCGTATCGGCGCAAGGAGGACGCTCTGGAGCGCGGCGGCGGCAGCAGCACGGCCAACCAGATCTGGATCGCTGGCGCCGTCGAGACCGTTGGCAAGCATGGCGTCGGACGCATCAGGTTAGCTCGTATCGCCGACAGGTCGGCCGAGAGCCTCGTTCCGTTCGTCGAGGCGAACACGCTGCCGGGAACCTGGCTGCGGACGGATGACTACGCCCCTTACGATAAGGTGGAAGACCGTCGTCTAACCAAGGTGAACGTCAAGAAATCCAAGCTCCCGGCACATATCCTTCTGAAATGGCCACACGTTGTCTTCGCGAACCTGAAGAGGTGGGCGCTCGGAACGTTCCACGGATTCCGAGAGAAGCATCTCGACGCATATCTGAACGAGTTCGTGTTCCGCTGGAACAGGCGGCGGGGATTCCAGAACACCTTGGACGGGATGCTTGGGATCGGCCGCCGCATCGGGCCCGTCACCTACCGCGGGATCGTCGGCGACACGACGGAGTGGAAGAAGGCGCACATCGACCAGGTTCTTGCCATGTGCCACCCGACCAAGCAGCAGATCGTCAGCGACTTGGTGCGCTACTACCGTGCTCCCAAACTCGACGTGCTCGAGAACATGGTCTGGTGGATGAGGCGCTTGCGGGAGGAGCATCTCGATGCCCTCCTTGATTTCGGTTGGGACATCGAAGGAGTGCCGGAACTCGATGATGTTCCTCGCAGCTACGGCCGTCAGAAACCGAGGCGCGCCGTGCTCGCGCCTCGGCGCCCGGGTGAGGAGCAATTGCGCGGCGGTCGGTACAGGCATCCACCCCGTCCGCCGCGTGGGCATCTGCGGCACATCCCGTCGGGTTCGCCGATTACGCTGGCCTAAAGACTTTCCTGCAATCAATCTGCTCTGATGGAGTTCGACGCTTTGGAAATCGTGCCCGCGCTAATATGGGGCTTTTTGGTGGGCTTCGTCGGCTGGGGAGCGTACCCCCGCCTTCCAGTGCCGATAGCCAGATGGTTGCTGCAAGACGCCAGATCTAATGGTATTGCCGTCGGCATTGCGGTGGTGCTCGTTGCACTGTTCCTCATGGCCGCGATAATGTTCGCACTTTGCTTTGTGCCGCTTCTACGGAGCGCTACGCAGCATGACGTTGAGCCCCACCTATGGCGCGACCTGTACGGCCTTAGTTTTATGAGCTCATTGATCGGCTTTGTCAGTCTGGGAGTGATGCGCCGCTTTCGGCGCTGAACGGAGCACGGCTTAAGGGTTCCTGTTGCGGGCGGTGCATCTACGGCCCCTTGGAATGGCGCCAGCCGCCACTCGAAAGCGGCAGACATCACTGCCCGAATCTGTTCCACTCCCATGACTGCAGCGCTCAGGAATTGAATCGTTGCCTTCCGGCCGTTGCGAACCTTCGAGACGGCTCTCGAACTCTTCCTATATCTGGTATGTCCCTGAGCGAACGGGATAAGCGGTCTTCGTTTCAACAACTCGCCTTGCTTGAATTCTCATATGCGGAACGTATTTGAATTTAGTTAACGACTCGCAAAATCCGCAGGCTGAAATCGCATTGAACAAGCGCGATCGACGCGATATCATGATATCAGTTTGGAGGTTATCATGGGCGACATGCTAATCAGAAATGTTCCTGAGCCCCTAAAACGTGAGATCGAGCAGGCTGCCCGGAAAATTGGGCAGAGCTTGTCAGGCAAAGCCATTGATCTTCTTTGGAAGGGGATGATTGCGGAAAAAGAGGGGCGGCCGGAGGCCAATTTTTCCGCTTGGGATAGCATTCGTTCCGCATTTGCAGATGAAAGCGCGATTGACGGCGAGTTTGCTGAGATGATGAACACCATCGAAGCGGAGAGGAAGCGTGACTTCGGTCGTCAGCCAGAGGATTTTGAGTGATCCTCCTCGATACCAACGTCGTTTCCGAAGCAAGCAGAACGATACCTGACCCCAATGTGGTCGAATGGTTTCGCAGACAAGATCTGCTGAATCTCTATCTATGTGGCCCTGTCATCATGGAGCAGTCGTTCGGTGCTGAAAGATTTCTAAACAAGACCGGATCGGATCGCCATGTCCGTGCTCTCGACCATCTAATTTCGAAACAGTTTTCGGGGCGTATCCTTGAGTTTGCAGACGCGGTCCCCCGTCTTGCCGGCAGGCTCCGGGCGACCAGGGAAAGGGTAGGTCGTCCAATCAGCCTTTCCGATGCCATGATCGCAGCCATCTGCCTTGCGCATGACGCCACGCTTGCGACGCGCAACATCCGCGATTTCGATGGGCTTGACCTGAAGCTCGTAAACCCTTTTGAAGCGGGCGCCTAAATCAACGGCCGGTTTGGGCACGAAACAGGATCGCAGGACATCATGCCCCTTCGCGTCATCTTCATGGGCACGCCGGATTTTTCCGTGCCGACGCTCAGCGCGATCGCCGGGGCCGGGCATGACATCGCCGCCGTTTATACCCAGCCGCCGCGCGCCGCTGGCCGGCGCGGGCTGGAACTGACGCCCTCGCCGGTGCAGCGAGAGGCGGAGCGGCTTGGCCTCGAGGTGCGGACGCCGGCATCGCTGAAAAGCGAGCCCGAGCAGCAGGCCTTCGCCGCCTTGCGGGCCGATGTCGCGGTGGTCGTCGCCTATGGCCTGCTTCTGCCGAAACCCGTCTTGGAGGCCACCAGATTGGGCTGCCTCAACGCCCATGCCTCACTTTTGCCGCGTTGGCGCGGTGCCGCTCCCATCCAGCGCGCCATCATGGCCGGCGATGCCGAGACCGGCATGATGATCATGCGCATGGAAGAAGGTCTCGACACCGGTCCGGTGGCATTGGTTGAAAAATCGCCCATCGGACCCGATATGACCGCCGGCGAATTGCATGACCGGATGATGGACTTAGGCGCTTCGCTGATGGTGGAAGCGCTGACGCGGCTGGGGATAAATTGTCTGACATTTACCCAACAGGCGACGGAAGGGGTGACCTACGCCCGAAAGATCGATAAATCGGAGACACGCGTAGACTGGACGCGGCCTGCCGGCGAAGTCCACAATCACATTCGCGGCCTTTCGCCCTTCCCGGGCGCGTGGTGCGAGGTCGAAATTGGTGGCCGCGTGGAGCGGCTGAAACTGCTTCGCTCGACGCTTTCCAACGGCGTCGGCGAGTCGGGAGGTATTCTCGATGACCGGCTGACGGTCGCCTGCGGGTCAGGCGCGGTGCGGCTGGTCGAAGTTCAACGGGCGGGTGGAAGGCCCGCCGCCGCGCAGGAGTTTCTGCGCGGGGCCAAGGTCGAAAAAGGAACGAAACTCACATGAGCATGATGTCGATACGCGCGGCGACGCCGCGGGATCGCGAGGCGATCCGCCTCGTCGAAGAGCATGCCTTCGGCCAGCAGGCGGAGGCCGGCCTGGTCGACGCCCTGGTGGCCGGTGGCGACACCGTCGTCGAGCTGGTTGCCGAAGAAGACGGCCAGGTCGTCGGCCACATCCTGTTTTCCAGGCTTTTCGTGCAGAACGGTGGCAAGCGGTCTGCCGCCGTGGCGCTGGCGCCGCTGGCGGTCGAGCCGTCCTTCCATGGCACCGGCATCGGCGGCGCGCTGATCCGCGAGGCGCATATCCGCCTCAAGGAAGCCGGCGAGCGGCTTGCCGTGGTGCTCGGCGATCCGGCCTATTACGGCCGTTTCGGCTACACCCATGCCCGCGCCGAGAAGTTCGAGAGCGAGTACCAGGGCGAGGCGCTGCAGGCGCTGGCCTGGGGCGACGCGCCCGAGGCCGGCAAGTTGGTCTACGCTTCGGCCTTCACCGCGCTTGCCGCCTAGAGCATGATCCCGAAAAGTGGGAACCGGTTTCGGGAAAGATCATGCTCAATCGAAAAAGGGCCTCGTCGCGATCGCGGGCGGTCGTGTGAACATGCCGCGTTTTCGGCTCGACATCGAATATGACGGCAGCCAGTTCGCCGGCTGGCAGCACCAGGCAGACCAGCTATCGGTGCAGCAGGCAATCGAGCAGGCGATCGAAAAATTCTGCGGCGAAGAGGTAAGAATACGTGCCGCCGGCCGCACCGATGCCGGCGTGCATGCCACCGCGCAGGTGGCGCATGTCGATCTCGGCAAGGAATGGCCGGGCGACAAGGTGCGTGATGCCGTCAACGCCCATCTGCAGGCGGCCGGCGCGCGCGTCGCCATCTTGAAGGCGGCGGTCGTCGCCGACGATTTCGACGCGCGCTTCTCGGCCACCGGCCGCCACTACCTCTACCGCATCCTCAACCGCCGCGCGCCGTCGGCGCTGGAAAGGGGCAAGGTCTGGTGGGTGCCGAAGCGCCTCGATGCCGAGGCCATGCACGAGGCGGCGAAGGTGCTGCTCGGCAAGCATGACTTCACCACCTTCCGCTCCACCCAGTGCCAGGCCGAAAGCCCGGTCCGCACGCTTGCGCAGCTTGACGTTAGCCGCGTTGGCGACCTGATCGAGATTCGCACCTCCGCGCGCTCCTTCCTGCACAATCAGGTGCGCTCGATGGTCGGCTCCTTGCGGCGCGTCGGCGACGGCTCCTGGAGCGCCGCCGATCTCAAGGCGGCGCTCGAAGCGCGCGACCGCGCCGCCTGCGGACAGGTTGCGCCGCCGGACGGGCTGTTTCTTGTCGGCGTCGATTATCCGCAATCCGTGGGGCAGTCCGATCAGTCAGCGTCGCTCACGGCCAAATCGTCAGACCAATTCGCGCCGCCGTAGAACAGGCGCAAAATCACCACGCGCTTGGGCTCTACGATGAAGGCGACCTGCGACGCCCGACTGAACTAGTTGATCGATAAAGGCGGCTTGCTCCGCCGGCAGGCTGAATGTGCGTTTTTCGGTGGCGGATATGTGCTTCCTCCTCGGAAGTCGGTATGAAAATATCATACCTGCTCCGGCGACGGCTTGGAAGACCGCCGCTCCCGATCCGACACCTAGCCCCTCGCACCGTCCGGGATGTCGATGCCGAGCAGCGCCTGCAGCCCGAACAGGACCAGCAGCGAGGCCACGAACATGCCGGCAAACACCGCGGTGCCGACGGCGGCGCCCTTGCCGATCGTCGCGTTGGTCATGCGCCAGGTCAGCACCATCGACAGCGCGAACAGAATGAGCGAGACCAGCCCGCTGATCTCGTCGGTCGGGGACAGGAACAGCCTCAGCAGCGCCGATGGCAGCATCAGCCAGGCGATGATCGCGGAGGCCCAGTTGGAGGCGACGACATAGTGGACGAAGCGTCCGCCGATGCCGGCGCGCGGCGCCACCAGCGCCAGCGCAACCAGCGGCAGCACCCAGGAGCCGATGTCGACGGTTGCCAGCCGGATCAGCATGCTGAGCCGCCCGGCGAATGCGTTCGGATCGCCGATCTCGTTGGCGATGCCGACCCAGCCGACGATCAGCGCCGGCAGTGCCACGACTATGGCGAAGAAGGAGTTCCAGAAACCGTCCGCCGAAAGGTCGAGCATGCGCAGACCGTCGGCCTTGCCGAACATCAGCCGCCAGGCCCCGGCCAGCGAAGCGAAGGTTTCGTCCGCGGAAAGCATGGTCACGTGAGACCTTTTCCGAACCAGTCCTCGATAAAACGCTCGTAGATGCGCGTCAGCGTCTCGAGATCGGCGACCGCCACGCGTTCATCCACCATGTGCATTGTCTTGCCGACCAACCCGAACTCGACCACCGGGCAAAAATCCTTGATGAAGCGCGCATCCGACGTGCCGCCGGAGGTCGAGAGCGCCGGCGTCCTGCCGACCACCGCTGCAACCGATGCGCTCAGCGTGTCGATCAGCTTGTCGTCGCGGGTGAGAAAGACATGGCTCGGCCGGTCACGCCAGACAAGCTCGTAGTCGACCGCGGTCGTCTTGCCGGGCCGGTATTTCTTGCGGCCGGCCGCCTGGTCAAGCCGGTTGTGGATCTCGGCCTGGATGGTCTCGGCATCCCACGTGTCGTTGAAGCGGATGTTGAAGGTGGCCGTCGCCTTGGCCGGGATGACATTGGTCGCCGGGTTGCCGACATCGATCGATGTCACTTCAAGATTGGTCGGCTGGAAATCCTTCGTTCCCTTGTCGAACACCGGATGGAGCAACGCGTCAACCAGGCTGATGAGACCGCGCACCGGGTTGTCGGCAAGCTGCGGATAGGCGGCATGGCCCTGGCGTCCGTTGACGACGACGCTGCCGGAGAGCGAACCGCGCCGGCCGATCTTGACCATGTCGCCGAGCGCGTCCGGATTGGTCGGCTCGCCGACGATCGAGGCGTCCCATTTCTCGCCCTGGGCGGCCGCCCAGTCGAGCAGCTTTACCGTCCCGTTGATGGCCGGTCCTTCCTCGTCGCCGGTGATCAGCAGCGAGACCGAGCCCTTGGGACCGCCATTCTTCTCGATATGGCGCGCCACCGCGGCAATGAAGCAGGCGATGCCGCCCTTCATGTCGACGGCGCCGCGGCCATACATCTCGCCATTGGCGATCTCGGCGGCAAAGGGCGGATGCGTCCAGGCCGCGTCATCTCCGACCGGCACGACGTCGGTATGGCCGGCAAACATCAGATGCGGGCCATTGCCCGATCGCCGCGCATAGAGGTTCTCGATGTCCGGCGTGCCATCCTCCGAGAACACCGGCCGCTCGACCGAGAAGCCGAGCGGCTTCAGCATGTCTTCCAGTGCCTGCAGCGCGCCGCCCTCGGCGGGCGTCACGGAAGGGCAGCGGATCAGGGCGGCAAGGTTCTGGGCGGGATCGGTCGGCAATTTCATGGGCAAAGCGATAGTCGAAAGCAACGGGCCTGTCACGGCCGGACATGGTGGGCGAACACGCCGCCGACATTATGGTTTTCATGTCGTATAGTTGCGAGCCAAGTCGGGACGATCGCATGGCCAATGCAGACAAAACCATCGCCGTCGCCGGTGCCGGCAGCATCGGCTGCTATGTCGGCGGCTGCTTGGCGCTCGCCGGGCGAAAGGTGGTCTTCCTGGGCCGTGGCCGCATCGTCGAGGCCATGCGCAAGGACGGGCTGCGGGTCAGCGATCTCGACGGCCGCGACCGCGGCATCGGGCCTCAGGCGCTTGCCGTCACCGATGATCCCGTGATGGCGCTGCGCAACGCGGACATCATTCTGGTGACGGTAAAGAGCGGCGCGACCGGGGAGATGGCGACGCTCATTGCGACCCATGCCCGCCCCGATGCCATCGTGGTCAGCCTGCAGAATGGCGTCGACAATCCGGACAAGCTGCGCGCCGCGCTTCCGGCGCATCGCGTGCTCGCCGGCATGGTGGCGTTCAATGTCGTGCAATCGCCGGACGGCGAGGTGCCGTTCAGTGTGCGCCGCGCCAGCGACGGCATGGTGATGATCGAGGATGCCGTGTCCGGCCTTGCCGCACTGCTCGATGTCGAAGGACTCGGCGTTGAAACCCACGCCGACATGAAGGCGGTGCAGTGGAGCAAGCTCTTGATGAATCTCAACAATGCGCTGGTGGCGTTGTCCAACCTGCCGCTGGCGACCGAGCTGGCCGACCGTAACTGGCGGGTCATCCTGGCGGGCCAGATCGAAGAGGCGCTGGCAGCCATGAAGGCCGCGCGCATCGAGCCGGCGCGTATCGCTGGCCCGCCGCCATGGCTGCTGCCGAAGGTGCTCGGACTGCCGGACTGGCTGTTCGGTCTCCTGGCGCGTCGGCTGCTGGCCATCGACCCCAGGGCGCGGGCCTCGATGTGGGACGATCTGAAGCGCGGCCGGCCGACGGAGATCGACGAACTGCAGGGCGCGATCCTGCGGCTCGCTGAAAAGACCGGCGTGCCCGTGCCCCTGACCAGGCGCGTCGCGGCGCTGGTGCGTCAGGCGGAAGCGGAAAAGCGCGGCCCGCCAGGCTTGCGCCCGGATGCCGTCAGCGGCGTTCCTCGATCAGCGTGATCTTCTGCCAGATCTTGCGCGACAGGTTGGAGGCCAGGTTTTCGATGTCGTTGACCCCGTCGACGACCACGTCGTCATTGACCGACTGGGCGAACAGCGCCGCGATCTTGCCTGCGATCGACAGCATCTCCGAGCAATAGTCGAGATAGCGCGCGAGGTCGGCGGCGTTGGTGATGCGCGCCGGCGAATGCGCGGTCGGCTTGAAGTTGGCCGACAGCGTCGCTGGGTCCTTGGTCAGCTGGTGCATGTCGATGACATGGATCAGCGACCGGAGGCCATGCAGCTCGCGGAACACCTTCTTGCGCTTGATGCGCTCCTCGGCCCGCATCAGCGCCAGGAAGCCGACGACGGCGAGGATGAGCACGTTGAGGGCGGATTCGATGCCTTGCACCGACTGAACGGCGTCGCCGGGTCCGGAAAAGCGGCCGAGCGGCAGGATGGTGCCGACGAACAGGAAGACCAGCGCGCCGGCGACGACGGCGGCGACGATGACGCCGCGCAGCCACCAGATCGGCGCCTCCAGGGCCTTGGCCGATTGCGCCAGGTCGCGCGACAGCGATACCAGCTCGGCGGCCACGCCGCGCAGGCCGGCGTCCGGGAAGCGCTCGGCGACCCGCTCCTCAAGCCTTTCGGCGGTCTCGATGATCAGCTTCGGGTCGAGCGTGCGGTAGCGCATGGCGGCTGTTCAGCGGTCGGCAGGCGCATTCGTGCGGCTGCCGTAGCGATTGGATCCGGGCTGTCCCGGAAACAGGCAGAGCACCAGGAAGGCGACGATCGATACGACGGGCACGAACAGCACCAGCGCCGCGACGCCGGGCTTGTCGAGGTCGTGCAGCCGCTTCACCGCCAGCACGATGTTCGACCAAAGCGAGGCGAGGAAGGTCAGGAAGAAGACGAATGACCACATGTTGCTCTCGGCCGACCCCTCCGGCACCAGCGTGAAGCGGTAGAGCGGAAAAGCCTGCGCTAGCGCCACCAGCAACCCGCCGAGGAAATAGGCCGCGCGGCTGACGCGGCCCGAGGTTTTGAAGAAGAGCCAGATAAAGTCTGCTTTTTCAGGCAAGCGGGTCCGGTCCGTATTGATTGGCGCCTCTGGTGCCCTCGAGGATGCCGAGTTCGATCAACAGCCAGATGCCGCCGATGATGGGTATAATCAGCGCGACCGAATGTCGCGCCGGCGGAAGGTGCGTCCGTTTCCAGAAAAGATCAATCGCGCAGCAATTCGTTGATCGACGTCTTGGAGCGGGTCCTGGCGTCGACGCGCTTGACGATGACGGCGCAGTAGAGGCTCGGCCCCGGCTCGCCATTGGGCAGCGGCTTGCCGGGCAGCGATCCGGCGACCACCACCGAATTCGCCGGCACCTCGCCGTAGAAGACCTCGCCGGTGGCGCGATCGACGATCTTGGTCGACTGGCCGATGAACACGCCCATGCCGAGCACCGAGCCTTCGCGCACGATGCAGCCCTCGACCACCTCGGAGCGGGCGCCGATGAAGCAATTGTCCTCGATGATGGTCGGGCCGGCCTGCATCGGCTCCAGCACGCCGCCGATGCCGACGCCGCCCGAAAGATGCACGTTCTTGCCGATCTGCGCGCAGGAGCCGACCGAGGCCCAGGTGTCGACCATGGTGCCGGTGTCGACATAGGCGCCGACATTGACGAAGGACGGCATCAGCACCGCGCCCGGCGCGACATAGGCCGAGCGGCGCACGACCGAGGACGGCACGGCGCGGAAGCCGGCCTTCTCGAAGTCTACGGCGCTCCAGCCGTCGAACTTCGACGGCACCTTGTCCCACCACACCGCCTGGCCCGGACCGCCCTTGATGATCTCCATCGGGTTCAGCCGGAAGGAGAGCAGCACCGCCTTCTTCAGCCACTGATTGACATGCCATTTGCCGTCGTCCTGGCGCTCGGCGACGCGGGCCACGCCGCGATCGAGCAGGTCGAGCGCCGACTGGATGGCGTCGCGCGTTTCGCCGCGCGTCGCGGTCGAAATCGTGTCGCGCTCCTCGAAGGCCTTCTCGATGGTGTTTTCGAGGCTCGCCAGATCGGGCTTCGACATGAAATTGCTCCATTACAAAGCTGTTAAGGGCTGCGCCTTAACCTGTTTTGAAATCGCGCGGACCCTATGTGAAGCCTTGATGAGGGTCAATCGCGGCTGCGTCATGGGACGGCGCAAGTAAGGGAATTAGGACGGTGGATTCGATGACACCCATGGAAAAGGCCGGCTGGACGCCACTGCCGCATTCGGACGAGGATCTGGAGCGGTCGAAAAGCGTGCCGGACACGCCGCAGACGCGGGCCGAGACCTATCGCCTGGCCTGGAATGATCCCGACTTCATGACGCGGCGCGAATTGCGCCCGGTGCGCCTCCAGCTCGAGCTCTTGAAGCCGGAGATGATCCTCGCCGAACGCGGCATCCGCTCGACCGTCATCCTGTTCGGCGGCGCCAGGCTGCCGGAGCCAGGCGGCGTCGCCTGGGCGGCGAAGAACGAGACGCAGAAGCAGAACCTCGAGCTGAACAGCAAATATTACGAGGAGGCGCGCAAGTTCGCCCGGCTCTGCTCGCAGCAGTCGGCCACGTCGTACTACCGCGAATTCGTCGTCGTCACCGGCGGCGGCCCCGGCGTCATGGAAGCGGGAAACCGAGGCGCCGACGATGTCGGCGCGCCGTCGATCGGGCTCAACATCGTGCTGCCGCACGAGCAGGCGCCGAACGCCTATGTGACGCCGGAGCTCTGCTTCAACTTCCACTATTTCGCGATCCGCAAGATGCATTTCGTCATGCGCGCCAAGGCTGTCGCCGTGTTCCCGGGCGGCTTCGGCACGATGGACGAATTCTTCGAGACGCTGACGTTGATCCAGACCGGGCGCATGGAGCGCGTGCCGGTGATCCTGTTCGGCAAGGCGTTCTGGCAAAGGGCGATCGACCTCGATTTCCTGGCCGAGCAGGGCACGATCTCGCCCGGAGACCAGGACATCATCGATTTCGTCGACACCGCCGACGAAGCCTGGGACATCGTCCGCCTCTTCTATCGTCTCTAAAGCCGCGGACCGCCGCTACACCAGCTCGGCCAGCCAGCCATTCGATTGCGCGAAGCGCACGATGGCCGCGCGGGAGTGGAGCTCCAGCTTGTCGGTAGCCCGGGTCCGGTAGGTTTCGATGGTCTTTATGCTGAGATTCAGCCGCGAGGATATCTCCTTGTTGCTGTAGCCGAGCGCGACCAGCTGGATCACCGACCGCTCCCGCTGGCTGAGATTCCCTGGATCGCATTGTGTGCCGTGGCGGGGGCTCAAGATCCGCGCGGCAAGCGCCGGATCGACGTAATTGTCGCCGGCCAGCACGCATCGGATGGCCTGCAGCAGATCCGTCGCGGTCGACCGTTTGACCACGAAACCGCGCGCCCCGGCGGCCAGCACCTGGCGCAGGCAGCCGGGGTCCTCATGCGCCGTCAGCGCAATGCAGCCGAGTTCAGGGAACCGTTCGGCGAGCCGCTCGATCAACGTGACCCCGTTGACGCCGGGCAGCGAGATGTCGACCACGGCGACGTCGGGAAGGGTCTTGCCGATGCCCTCGAGGGCCTCGTCGGCATTCGCCGCCAGTCCGACGATCGTCAGATCGTCCTGGCTGTTGATCATCGCGCCCACGCCGGACAGGATGATCGGATGGTCGTCGACCACGAATATGCGCCTGCAGCACACCTTAACCTCCATCAGTCTGTCAAAGGACCCGTCACGCAGTGCGGCCCCCTGTGCTTGATGGTCTAGGCAACTGCCCCGCCTGGCGCGGGACGCCCGTCTGTTTCAGCAAAGCCGCAACGCGGCCGCAACGGGTAAGCCATCCCCCGCCTGACCCATGCCGCGGATTGTAAGCCGCTGCCAACGATTTCGGATGTGGAACGCTTCACTTAGAGCAATTCCAGGAAAAGTGTGTGACGGTTTTCCGTCCGGAGTTGCGTAAAAACAAATATTTAGAGCGGTTCGGCGATCCCGTGAAACGCCGACCCTTCTAGGGCATGATCCCGAACCGAAGCTCAGCGAAAGCAAAAAGTGGGGACCGGTTTTCGGAGAAGATCATACTCCAACAAAGGTTTGGATCAGGATGGCGATTCGACGAAACGATCATCCCGATCGGGCGCCTGCGGCAATTTGTCGGAGCGCTCAGTCGCTCAAGTGCACATCGGCATAGATGGCGGTCCCCTTGCCCTTGGCGGTTTCGACTGTCAGCTCGCCTCCGATCAAGGCAAGGCGCTCCTTCATCCCCGCAAGCCCCAGATGGTGGGGGCCGGGCGCGACGGTGCCGTCGAAGCCTTGGCCGTTGTCCTCGACCGCGAGCCGCAGTTTGTTGTCCCATATGTGGGCCGTAACGCTGACCCGGCCCGGCCGGGCATGCTTGCCGATGTTGGTGAGGGCTTCCTGCGCGATGCGATAAAGCGTCAGGGCGACTTCGGGATCGAGCGGCCGCGCCAGGGCTTCGAGATCCACGTCGCCGGGGACGCCGAGCTGAGCGCACAGCATGCTGACCAGATCCTCGAGGCAGGCGCGAAGTCCGAGGCGATCGAGGTCCGCGGGCCGCAGGCTCCAGGCGGCGTCGTGCACCCGGGCGCTCAGCTGGTCGATCAATTGAGCGGCGCGCGCGAGGCGGGCATCGAGTTCCGCCGAGTCCGCGCGGATGCTGTGCAGTTCCAGCGCGACGCTCGCCAGCATCTGGCCCAGATCATCATGCAGCTCGCGCGACAGGCGCAGGCGCTGTTCCTCCTGCACGGCAATCAGGCGTCGCGCCAGTCTCCGGCGCCGGGCCCTGTCGTCCTTGCCTGTTGCGATACCCGCCTGCATCGACCCCTTCTGTTCTCTTCGCCGTCGCGGGGCGCAAGCCGTTCGGGGGCAACGAGAAAAGGCATGAATGTCCCGGCAATATACACCCGGCATAAGCCTCCATGCCTGTCAGTTTTTTCCCGATGCCTTCATTTTTTCCTGACAAGCGCCTCAGCTGAAAAACCGGCAGACCTTGCCGATCAGCCCCGATGTTTCGCCGCCTCTTCTGCGCGCATCCTTTTTGCGTGGTTCCGGTCATCTTGTGCTGGCCGGGATGTTCAAAGCAAACCAAGGAGAACGTCATGAGGAAGATCATTCTGGCCGCGGCTGTCCTGTCGGCGCTGACTGGTACGGCATCCGCTGTCTCGATCGGCAGCGGGAACGGCAACGGCAACGGCAACGTCGGGGTCGGCAACGGCAACGGCAACGGCAATGCCAACACCGGCGCCTTCAACGGCAACTTCAACGGCAACGGCAATTTCGGTATCGGCAACGGTAACGGAAACGGCAATGCCAACATGGGCGCCTTCAACGGCAACTTCAACGGCAACCTCAATGCCGGCATCGCCAACGGCAACGGCAACGGCAACGGCAACTTCGGCCTCGGCAACGGCAACCTGAACGGCAACGCCAACTTCGGCCTGGGCAACGGCAATGCCAACGGCAACGGCAACTGGGGCGCCGGCAACGGCAACGGAAACGGCAACGGCAACCACTAGCCTCGCCACCTGATAGCGTCGCCAACCACCGGCGTCGCCGATCACCAGCGTCGAAAGACGCTCACGCTTCTGGGATCGCCGAGCCTCGCGCCCGTCCCCCACGCCAGGCTATCGCGACATGTCGCCGGCGGTCCCAGTCCCTTTTCAATCGCGGCTATGGAAGGAGTTCGCTCATGAAACCCCGCGTCCTATTGGTGCTATGGCTGGGCCTGCTGAGCGCGACCGGCGCGAAGGCCGACGGCACGACAGGCAGCCAGGCCTTCAGCACGTCCCGGATCGCTCAATCCGCCGGTCAATACGGCCAGTATATTGGTTCGAACGTCAGGGGCATGGACCCGCTCGGCTTCTCGGGCGGCAATGTCGGGTACAAGAACACCGGCAGCGGCAATATCGGCGCCTTCAACAGCGGCAGCGGCAATGTCGGCGCCTTCAACGGCAACGAGAACACCTCGCCGACGAGCGGAAACCACAACATCGGCGCCTTCAACGGCAACGGCAACACCGGCGAATATGACGGCAACACCAATGTCGGCGCCTTCAACAGCAACTTCAACGGCGGCTCGTTCAACGGCAACGGCAATGCCGGCGCGTTCAACGGCAATTTCAACGGCCGGGGAAACCGCTGATGGGCAGGCCCGGACCATCCGCATCTGTCCGGCGTGGCGAAAAGCCGGCGCCGGCGCGGCGGCGCGACGGCAACGGCCTCGCGGTCTGCGCGCTGCTTGCCGCGATCGTGGCTGCCGACGCCTCGACGGTGGTCAGGATCGCCGATCTTCCCATCGGCCGCGGATCCATCGACCACCGAGATGTCGCGCTTGCCGGTCTCGGTCTGGGCGACGCCGTCGCCTCGAACGGCAAGTGGAACTCCGGCAATTTCAACGGCAACGGCAACCGCGGCAGCTTCAACGGCAACGGCAACATCGGTAATTTCAACGGCAACGGCAATGCCGGCAGCTTCAACGGCAATGGCAACGCGGGCAGCTTCAACGGCAACGCCAATTGCGGCAGCGGCTTCGGCAACGGGTTTTCGTCCGACGGCAACGGCAACGGGAAGCGCCGGGACACGCCCGAATGGTGCCGGTTCCTGAAAAACCTGAACGGCCAACTGGGGCTGTCGCCGGGCACGATCCCGGACTTCGACTAGTCACGCCTGCCGGCCGCGGGCGGCTGCCCTTCTAACGGCGTATCGGCAATCTGGGGTTGGTTCAGGCCGGGACTTCGACGATTGCCGTCAGGAAACTGGCGAGATCGTCGGTCACGAAATCGACGTCGTCCTCGTTGGCCGGGTCGCGCTCCCAGATCTCCGAGAAAGTCGGCTCGAAATTGCGCGGCACGACCAGCACCGTCGTCATGCCGAGCGATTTCGGCACCGAGAGGTTGCGTGCCAGATCCTCGAACATCACCGCGTTGTGGCCGGTGACGGAATGCAGCTCGGCGAATCTCTCATAGGTCTGGCGCGCCGGCTTGGGGTTGAGGCCCGCCGCAACGATGTCGAAGATGTCGTCGAAATGGTCCAATATGCCCAGCTGGCGCGCCGTGCGCTCCGCATGCCTGCGGTCGCCATTGGTGAAGATGAACTTGCGGCCCGGCAGCTGCCGGATCGCGGCGCCGAGCACCGGATCGGGCACCAGCCAGGAATAGTCGATGTCGTGCACCTTCTCGAGGAAGTCGTCGGGGTCGATGCCGTGGCGCGTCATCAGCCCGTTCAGCGTCGTGCCGTACTCCAGGTAGAGCTCTTTCTGCAGCTTGCGCGCCTCCTCGCGCGAGAGCGTCAGCAGTTCGCCGACATAGGCGGTCATCTTCACGTCGATCTGCGCGAACAGATTCGAATGGTGCGGATAGAGCGTGTTGTCGAGGTCGAACACCCAATCCGTGACATGGGCAAAACCGGCGGGGTCGGGTGTCGTTGTCATGGCCTCCTTATGGCATGCGGACGCCGACTTTATCCACAACTTATGCGCGTCGCGTATGGTGAAAATAGCCCCTCGCTTCAAATTTTAACCGTCCCGGAAAGGTCGCCTTCAGCGCTTGCTGGCACAGAGGCGTTCCGTTGGGAGACAGCGATGAGTCGCATAATTTTGAAGTCCGCAGTCGTCGCGTTCGCTTCGGTCGCCGCCTCGCTCTTGCTGACGCTGGTTGTGGTCCCGGCGATGGGCTTTCCGGTCAGCCGCACCGTCTGGTTGACGGCCACGATTTGCCCTTTGATGCTCGCCTGGATCGCCAGCGCGGGCACCTTCTGGCAAAGCGACCGCTTGAAGAACGCGCATCGCGAGCTTGCCCGTGCGCATGCGCAGCTTGCCGCCGCTCACAGGCGCCTGTCGGAGAAGGCAAGCCGCGACGACATGACCGGAATGCTCAACCGCGAGACCTTCTTTGCCGCGCTCGACGGTTCCCGGCGCAAGGCCGATCGCGGCGCCCTGCTGATCATCGATGCCGATCACTTCAAGACCATCAACGACAACTTCGGTCACCTGACCGGCGACGATGCATTGCTTCTGATCGCCGGCGCCATCGAGCGCGGCGTGCGCAGCGGCGATGTGCTCGGCCGCATCGGCGGCGAGGAGTTCGCCGCCTTCCTGATCGGCGCCACCGAGCCGGAGGCAAGGCGCGTGGCCGAGCGCATCCGCCGCGAGGTCGAACTGATCCGCTTCCGCCCCGTCGACGAGCGGACCGTGCCGTTGACCGTCTCGATCGGCGGCATCACCTGTGGCGAGAGCGCCACCGTGTCGGAGCTGATGCGTGCCGCCGACCGCAGGCTCTATGAGGCCAAGCATCGCGGCCGCAACCTGTCCATTCTCGATCGCGACATTTCGGAAGCCGCCTGAGGTTCCGGGCGGGGTTGGCAATTCTTAACCTTCTGCAAATTCAACCGCGGCGATTGAGCGGTTGTAACGGGGTTTTCACCTAAACTTGGCACGGAATTAGCTTCCGAGCGGCATGTGTGCCGCCTGGGAACGGCATGCGCATCGAGCCCCTATCGAGAGACGTGTCATGAGCTATTTCATAAAGAGGATGTCGCGCCGCGTGATGCTGCAGGCGCTGATCGCGCTGCCCGCGCTGTCGCTGTTCCGCAACCAGTCCGCCGTCCCTGAGCCAAACGGGTTCGACCCTGACGAGATCGTGGAGGTCAATGGCTGGATCCTGAGGCGGAGCGATCTTGCATGATCTTCGACAGCTACGAGGCTTACAAGCAGGCGAGCTTCAAGCCCAAGGTCTGCATCCTCGGCTCCGGCCCCGCCGGCACCACGATCGCCAGGAAACTTGGCGCCGCCGGCATCCCGGTGGTTATCCTTGAGGCCGGCTCGCGCGAATTCAGCGACGAGTCGCAGGATTTCTATCGCGGCACCACGGTCGGCGACTACTATTTCGACCTCGACATCACCAGGCTGCGCTTCATGGGCGGCTCCTCCAACCACTGGGCAGGCTGGTGCCGCGTGCTCGACAAGCAGGACTTCGAGCCGAAGGCCTGGGCGCCGGACACCGCCTGGCCGATCAGCCGCGCCGATATCGAACCCCATCTGTCCGAGGTCCGTGACATTCTCGAACTGCCCGATTTCCGGCCGGATGTGCCGATTTCGGACGACATACGCTGGGTGCAGCTGATCAAGAGCGGCGCCGTGCGCTTCGGCGAGAAATTCGCCGACGAGCTCGACCGGAGCAGGAACATCGCCGTCGTGCTCAACACCTACGCGACCGAGCTCGCCGGCGACGGCAGGCGCGTCACCGGCGCCAGATTGTGGTCGAACGGCCAGGATGCCGGCGCCTTCGCGGCGGATTATTTCATCACCTGCACCGGCGGGCTGGAGAATTCCAGGCTGCTTCTGTGGTCGAACCAGCGCTCGAATGGCGGCGTCGTGCCGAACGCCGCCGCGCTCGGCCGCTACTGGATGGAGCACCCGACCTTCGAGGGCGGCAATGCCATCCTTGCCAGCTACGACAAGTTCGAGGTCGACGCCTCAAACGAAGCCTTCTTCTCGCCGACGCTCGCCGCGATGGAGCGTCTGCGGATCCTGAATTTCGGCGTCAGGCTGATCGAGATGCCTTACCCGCACGTCAAGCGGCTGATCGCGGACCTGGCCTGTACCGCGCCCGCCATGGCGGAATGGATGTCCGACCAGCTCAGCCAGCGCCTGCGTTGCGCCGCCCAGCTCTACGTCGCCTGGGAACAGGCGCCGCTCGCCTCGAACCAGATCGAGCTGTCGAAGACCGATGTCGACCACGCCGGCGTGCCGCGCATCGAATTGCACTGGCAGAAGTCGCCGCTCGAGCGCCGCACGCTGCTCGAAGGCCTGAGGCTTTTCGGCACCACATTGGCGCAGAAGAATCTCGGCCGTGTGCGCATCGCCGACTGGATCAGCAATGGCGGCGACTACCCGACGAATGAGGAGACGGCCGGTCACCACCACATGGGCGGCACCCGCATGGGCACCGATGTCCTGAAGAGCGTCGTCGACGCCAACTGCAAGGTGCATGGCATGGACAACCTCTATGTCGGCGGCTCCTCGGTGTTCTGCACCTCCGGACAGTGTAATCCGACGACCACCATCACCGCGCTCGCCTGCCGGCTGGGGGATCATCTCAGCAAGGTTATCACGGTCTGAACGGCGAAAGGCAGCGGCGCCGGCGCCGGGAAAGGCAACCGGCGCCGCCTTGGCGCGCCTTTTGCCGAAATGCCGACTCGCTACAGTCCGTACACGGCGACGCGCACCAGCACGGCCGCGGCGGCAAGCGCCACCAGCAGAATGCCGAGGCCGATGGGCGAGCCCCAGCCATACCATTCCATCGCCAGCTTGGCGTATCTGTACTCCTCGTCGTTCGAGAGCGGGGCGCGTTGTTGAATCATGCTCATTGTTCACTCCTTGTCGCCGACTTTGCCCTTGCCGTGCAAAGGCCGGTGTCGCATATTGATACGATAGTCTGAATGTTAGACAGATTGATAGTTAGATGATCAAAGTAAATTCGTCAAGCACGGATCGCGCTGAAATGACAGCGGCTGTCAGCCTCGCCGTCATGCGCTGGCAGGACGCGACGCAGGCCTATGACGAGGCGGTGGGCGTGCGGCTCGGACTGATCGCGGCCGAGCGGCATTGTCTGGGCCTGCTTTACGCCGGACCGCAATCGGCGGGCGCCGTGGCCACGGCAACGGGACTGACGCCAGCGGCCGTGACGGCGTTGATCGACCGCCTGGAGGCGCGTGGGCTCGTCACCCGCACTCGCAGCCTGGAGGACAGGCGCAAGGTGGTGATCGAGGCGACCGAACTGACCAGAGAGCTGTCGGAACGTTATTATGGCGCGATCGCGCGGGAGGGCGAGAAGGTGGTGGCGAGCTTCAGCGATGCCGAGCTTGCGACCGTGCTGCGCTTCATCAACGCCGCGCTCGAGCTGCAGAGCGAGCAGTTGGCGAGGCTCAAGGCTGAGCCGGCTTCGGCTGGCTGACGCCGGCGCGACAGGGAACGAACCAGAGCGGTTCGGCCGCTTTGTCGGCGACCGAACCGCTCTGACACCCGGCTGGGCGAAAGCCGGACCCTTGAGCGCGCTCTAGACCGTGGCCGGGTCGAGCGCCGGCTGGCCCTTGAACCGCTTCACGATGCCGGCAAGGTCGCCGCCGGCGAATGCGTCGCGCAGCGCGTCGAAGGACGGCAGCACGAAATAGGCGCGCTGGAACTTGTCGATCTCGTAACCGGTGCGCATCACCGTCTCGAGGTCGAACGGCACGTGGTGGGCGTCCTTGCTCTCGACCGCGAACTGCAACTCGGTGAAGGACGACATCAGCCCGGCGCCGAAGGCTTTCACCGGCTGGCCGGCTTCCTGGATGAGGCCGTATTCGGCGCTGTACCAGTAGAGCCGGGTGATCATCTCGTCGCCGCCGAGCGCGATCATGTCCTCGGCCTTCTCACCGTACATCTGCATGAAATCGGCGAACACCGGCTGCGTCAGGATCGGCACATGGCCGAAGAAGTCGTGGAACATGTCCGGCTCGACGATGTAGTCGAGCTCCTTGCGGCTGCGCAGCCAGTTGGTGACGGGGAAACGGCGGTTGGCGAGATGGTCGAAGAAGGGGCCCGCGGGGATCAGCCCGGGCACCGCCACGATCTCCCAGCCGGTCGCCTTGCGCAGCTTCTCGCTGACGGCGTCGAAATCCGGAATCCGGTCGAGCAGGCCAAGCGCGGCGACGCCGTCGAGATAGGAACGGTGCGCGAGCTTGCGCGTCAGCTTCGTCTGGCGGTCGCAGAGCGTGCGCCATACCGCCTGCTCCTCGGCCGAATACTCGTAGCCCTGCGCCACGGTGAAGTCGGCGCGGCACACCGAATAGTCGCCGCGAAGGCCTTGCGCCGCGCATTCGCGGGCATAGTCGGCAACGCTGATCGTCATCTGTTCCTCCTCAAAAATCGTGATCCTCGGATCGTGACGTCATCGTAGCCGCGACCGGCGAGGCAATTCAGCCTTCTTTGTAGCCGTGCGACGGATTTCGAGGTAAACTTCGCTCGATTTTAGATGCGTAGGAGTGAAAATGCCTCAGTTGGATGAGTTCGAAATAAGAATGCTCGACATCCTGCAGCGCGACGGGCGCAAGGCCGTGTCGGAGATCGCGCAGGAGATCGGCTTGTCGACCACGCCTTGCGCGCGCCGCTTCGAGGCGCTGCAGGGCGCCGGCATCATCAAGGGCTTTGCTGCCGTGCTCAGCCGGCGCGCGCTCGGCCTGACGGTCGAGGTGTTCATCCAGGTCCGCCTGGTGAGCCACAGCGACGGCTCGCCGGAAAACTTCATCGCCGCCGTGCAGCGCATGGACGAGGTCTCGTCCTGCTGGACGATGACCGGCGACCACGATTTCCTGCTGCATGTGATGGTGCCGTCGGTGGACGATCTCAACGCCTTCGTCATGCACCGGCTGATGCGGCTGCCCGGCGTGCGCGACGTCCATACCCAGCTCGTGCTGCAGAATATCAAGGGACCGGGCCACGTGCCGCTCAGCCATTTGCGCTGATGGATCGTGCTCGAACCGAATTCTGGGCTATTTCCCAGGATCAGTCGAAGTTATGGCTGAACAATCCCAAGAAAAGACACGGTTGGTGATTTGCGGCAGCATCGATGTTGTGCGCGCCTTCTCTTGCAGTCCGGAGGATGTGCGAACATGCATTACCCGGTAATTCGAGATTGCTGTATGGAGACCTTGCCGGGACGCCAGGCCGGAACGTTTGCACGATCCGTTTACCGCCGGTTAGCAACATTAGTGTCTTATAATGGATCAGGCTTGCCTTCGTCCTTCCGCAAGGACTTGACGGATTTCGCTTGCTCGAACCGTTCATGCGGAGGACGATCGCAAAGGAGCGTTGCATGCAGTTGACGGAGGATGTGGCTCGAAGGGTCACCGAAGCGATTTCACGTCCGTCGTGGAAATCAGCCGATCCGACGCTCTATGCGATGCTGCTGCAGAAGAATGCGGACCAGAATCGCAAGGTCGTGCGCTGGGGCATAGCGGCGGCCGTGTTGAGCTACATATCCTACGGCGCCTTCGACTTGTTCCTTTTCCCGGACGTCGCGGACCGTTTGATCCTGACGCGCCTGTCGTTGGGGCTGACCTTCCTGGTGCTTGTCGAACTCGTTGCCCGACGCGGTTTTGCCATCACCACACTGCACTACGTGGCTGCCCTGGCGATCGTGGCCGGCGCGATCGGGTGGCTGCTGTCGGCGCTCGGCACGTCGCATCAGGAGGCGCTGTCTCACTTCATCATCTTCGGCACGGTATTCATCCTTGGCGCCAACCTTTTCTTCAATTTCCGGCTATGGCTCTCGGCGCTGTCGTCCGCGACCGTAACAGTCGCCTTCACCGGCGCCACGCTGTTCGTGCTTCAAGCCGACCTAGCCGCCCGCCTGGTGCTTGCGACCTATTTCGCCAATTGCCTTGTTTTGTCGCTCTATCTTTCATGGCGTCTCAGCATGGAGCGGTACCATACCTTCGTGCACGCGCTTCAGGCGCAGATCCAGGAGCAGGTCGCCATCGAGAACGGTCAAAAGCTCATCGAGATCGCGGATACGGACCCGCTTACCGGGCTCAAGAACCGCAGGGCGATCGCGCGGGAATTCGCGGAGCTGTGCAAGGAATGGGCCAGGGACAATGACGAAATAGGCGTCATCCTCATGGATGTGGACTACTTCAAGCGGTTCAACGACCGGCTCGGCCATCAGGCCGGCGACGACTGCCTTATCGAGCTTGCCCGCGCCTTCGACGAGACGGCGGCGTCCAACCACGCCATCGCGGGGCGCTATGGCGGCGAGGAATTCGTCGTGCTCTGCAAGGTCGCCGGACAGGATCATCTGCGCGAGGTGACCCACCAATTCTGCCGGGCCGTCGAGGATCTGAAAATCTCCCACCCCGACCGTGACGACAAACTCAACATCGTGACGATCAGCGCCGGCGCCTCGTTGACCCGCGCCGATCAAAGCATAGAGCTTCGCATCCTGCTGCAGGAGGCCGATCGCGCGCTCTATGCTTCCAAGTTCTCGGGTCGCGCGACCTTCACGATCTATGACGCGCAGGCCATCGACCAGAAGCGCGCCAGCCAGAATCTCTCGGAACTGCTCAAGCATGCCGTTTCGGAAGGACTTGTCTCCGTTGTCTATCAGCCGATCTGCGATGCGACGTCCGGCCAGGTGCTTGGCCATGAATCGCTGATGCGGCTGCGCGACTTTGACGGCAGCGTGATCAGCCCGTCGGTGTTCATACCCGTCGCCGAGCAGACCGGCGGGATCGAGGAGCTTGGGCTGTGGCTGATCGATCGGGCCTGCGGCGACATGGTCGAGCATGGGTTGGGGGCGGTCGTGTCCGCCAACGTATCGGTCGTCCAGCTCAAGGCTCCGAATTTCCCGCTGCACATCACCGAGATCCTTGGCCGGCACGGCATGGCGCCGCATAAGCTGGCGCTGGAGGTCACCGAGGGCAGCGATATTTCCCTGGAGGCGCAGGCGGCCAGAAGCATCGAGCAGCTTCGGGCCCTTGGCGTGCAAATCTGGCTGGATGATTTCGGAACCGGATTTGCCGGTTTGGCGTGGCTGCGCCGTTTCAAGTTCGACGTCGTCAAGGTCGACCGGAGTTTCCTGCACGACTGCCAGACGGTTCGCGGCCTGAGCCTGCTGCAGGACATGGTCAGGCTTCTGCGCAACCTGGGCCACACGGTCCTTGTCGAGGGTGTCGAGACGAAAGAGCAGCAGAATTTGTTGCAGCATATGGGCATTCAGTCGGTCCAGGGCTTCCTGACCGGGCGCCCCGTTCCGATCGAAGAGATTCAGCAGGCCAGGCGGGACCTGGTCGCCTGAAGCGCGTCGCGATCTTTCAGTTTCGCTCCATGCGCTTTAGAGCGGGTCAGCGGTTCATGGAATCGCCGAACCGCTCTAAGTATTTGATTTTACGCAATTCCGGACGGAAAACCGTCACACGCTTTTCCTGGAATTGCTCTAGGTTTTTGATTTTACGCATGTCTTTGTCCCGAAGCCGGTTTCCACTTTCGGGAGACATGCTTCAAGCCGGGCCGCCGCACGGCCCGACTTGAAATCAAAATGGATTGTGAGGCGGCTCCACTGCCGCCTTATGCCGGCGCCCCGAGATCCCCGCGCTTGCGGATCTTGCCGTAGACGATGTTCCTGTTCGATCCATAGTAGACCTCGGCGTCGGCGTGGTTCTTGTCCACCGCGGCATTGATGATGTCCCACATGTCGCTCGCCGAACGCAGGATGAGCGGCCAGTCCATGAAGGTCTCCATGTAGCCGTCGGTCGTAATCTCGTCACTGAAGTTGGCGAACAGGAATTCGCCGTCCGGCTTGACCAGTTCCATGGCCCGCTGAAGCAGGCGCGCGCCGACGGGCAGCGGCAGGTAATCGTACAGGCCGGACGCATAGACGAGATCGAACGTGCCGAGCGGGTAGGCGCGCCGCAACAGGCCGCGCACGGACCCGTCCATGGCTTCCACGACCGTGCCGGCGAGGTCGCGGTTGACCGTGCCGACGCTCACCGGGTCCTGGTCGAGGCCGATCCAGCGCTTCAGTCTTTTGCCGGCCAGCGCCTTCGAGAGCTCGGCTTCCCGCAAATGGCCGCAAGCGATTGCCAGCACCTCGGCATTTTCCACCCGCGCAGCCGTTTCGTCGACCGTTCTGGCCAGTATCTCGCGGCGCTCGCGCCCCGCCACCGAGCTTGCCGCCTCGCTCGTATAGGCAAAGATCTCGCGGCCAAGGTCGCTCGATGACGCCACGATCTCGTTGGCGCTCGGATGCTTGTAGTAGATGTCCAACAGCGTCGCGTCGCCCGAATAGCCGCGCGGCTTCTCGAAGGACCAGCGCGTGAACGGATCCTGTCTCAGATATGCCGCCACGCGGTGCTGCTGGGCCAGCGGGATCAGTTCCTGCCACAGGTCCGGAGCGACGTCGCGGCGCAATTCGTGCAGTCGGCCCGCCAGGCGTTCGACGATTTGCCCCGCGGGCTCCTGGCGCGTGAAAGCCTGGTGGGCGAGGTCCAGCACGAGGGCGAGCTGGGCCGCCCGCGCCTTGAGCTCGACGGCGTCGACCGTCTCCGCGGACGCCGCCTTGTGCTTCTTGATCAACGTCGATGTGATGAGGCTTGCTTCATCGATTTTCAAGTCCGGATTGAGCGCCATATGGCCATTCCCTTGTGGTCCCCCGGCGACAATTATAGATGCACAGAGTTTTAATAAAAGTTTAGGAGAGGCTGCATTAGTTATAGCTAAAGTACGATCACCCGAAGGTTTCGACCGCCGAGAGCCACGGCGCCGTCGACCTAGGCGATGCGTACGACCTCAACGCCTTCGTGTTGCATTGGCAGACGCGTCTTCGCGGCATGCGCGAGGTTAACTGCGCGCCGGTCAAATCTGTGGCAAGGCTGCACGAAACTGCTGGACCGCGCCAAGGCGGCTTCGACTTCGGCGAAGACGACCTGCGGACCGACGCAACGGAGGTACGCCGCGTCCGTCATCGAAGACGCGCGTGCCAAGCGAAAGAAGATTGGCTGGAACCGTTACGGCACGATCAGCGTGCCGGCGCCGTGCTCGGTGAAGAGCTCGAGCAGCACCGAATGCGGCGTCTTGCCGTTGAGAATGACGACGCCTTCGACGCCGCGCTCGATCGCCTCGATGCAGGTCTCGACCTTCGGGATCATGCCGCCCGACACGGTGCCGTCCTTGATCAGGGCCTTGGCCTCGGCGACCGTCAGCTCGTCGATCAGCTTCTTGTTCTTGTCGAGCACGCCGGGCACGTCGGTGAGGAACAAGAGGCGCGAGGCGCGGCAGGCGCCGGCAATCGCCCCGGCAAAGGTGTCGGCGTTGATGTTGTAGGTATGGCCGTCGCGGCCCGGCGCCACCGGCGCCAGCACCGGGATCATTTCCGAGCGGGCGAGCAGATCCAGCAGCGTGCGGTCGACCTCGACGGGTTCGCCGACGAAGCCGAGATCGAGCACCCGCTCGATGTTGGAATCCGGGTCGATCATCGTCTTGCGCGCCTTTTCGGCGAACACCATGTTGCCGTCCTTGCCGCAGAGCCCGATCGCCCATTCGCCCTCGGCGTTGATCAGCGCCACGATCTCCTTGTTGATCGAGCCGGCCAGCACCATCTCGACGATCTCGACCGTCTTCTGGTCGGTGACGCGCAGGCCGCCCTCGAATTTGGATTCGATGCCCATCTTGTTGAGCATGGCGCCGATCTGCGGCCCGCCGCCATGCACGACGATCGGATTGACGCCCGATTGCTTCAACAGCGCGATGTCGCGGGCGAAGGCCTTGCCGAGCTCGTTGTCGCCCATGGCATGGCCGCCATACTTCACCACCACGGTCTTGTTCTCGTAGCGCTGCATGTAGGGCAGCGCCCTGGAGAGCAGCGCGGCCTGCATTTCGGCGGTGGCGGCGATGTCCGTCATCGGTATCGATCCCAGCTGGCGTGAATGGCGGCGTCTTAGCGGGAATTGCCGCAGGCCGCAAACGGCTTTGCTGTCACAATTACGAAATCAGCCGGGCGCCTTGAGCAGCGCCCGCCGCTTGAGCCACCCCGAAATCTTCTCCATCTGCGCGGCGAAGGACAAAAGCGTCTCCTCGTCGCCGGGTCGCCCGGCGGCCTGGATGCCGAGCGGCAGGCCGGCTTCGGTGACATGCACCGGCATTGCGATCGAGGGCTGGCCGCTGACATTGTGGATCGCCGGCCAGTGGGTGAACCACAGGCTCTTGTCCATCAGCTGGCCGAAAAATGATTTGATCTTGAGCAGCCCGGTGAGGTGCAATTTGTCGAGCAGGTTTTCGACGAGCTCGTCGGCGCCCTTCGGGTCCATCGCGCCGCAGGCGAGCGGCGGGTGGGCGATGATCGGCATCAGCACGGCATCGAAGCGCGCGGTCTCCTCGATCATCCGTCGCGAGGTGGCGTTGAGACGCTGTACCGCGTGATAGACTTCGCCCGCGGACAGCATTTCGCCGAGGCGGCCGAGCACGCGCGTCGCGCGCTCGACCTCGCCGGTGACGGGGCGGCCGACGCGCAGCGCTTCGGCCCGCATCATGCCTGCGACCGCCGAGGCGACGCTGCGGCAGAAATCGGCGATGAAGTCGCGGCCGATATAGGGCAGGCCGATCTCTTCCACCGTGTGCCCGCCCTCGCGCGCCAGCGCCACTGCCGTGTCGAGCGCGTGAAGCGTCTCGGCCGAGATCGGCAGGCCGAGCGGCGACTTGCGGTAGACGGCGAGGCTGAGCTTGCCCGGATCGCGCGCCGCGGCGGCGGCAAATGAGCCTTTCGGTTCCCGTGCCGCATAGGGCGACAATGGATCGGCGCCGTGCGTCAGGTCGAGCAGAAGCGCCGTGTCGCGCACCGAGCGGCTGACGGCGTGGTCGACGACCATGCCGTACCAGCTCTCGCTGACAAACGGCGTCAGCGGCACGCGGCCGCGCGAGGTCTTCAATCCGACGAGGCCGCTGCAGGCCGAAGGCACGCGGATCGAGCCGCCGCCGTCGGAGGCATGCGCGGCCGGCACCACGCCCGCCGCCACAAGCGCCGCCGATCCGCCCGACGAGCCGCCGCTGGTGTGACCGGTATTCCAGGGATTGCGGGTGATGCCGAAGCGCGCCGATTCCGTCATCAGCCGCAGCCCGTGCTCGGGCGAGGTGCTGGTGGCGATCGGAATCAAGCCCGCTGCCAGATACCGCTCGACCATCACCGAGTTGTAATCCGCCGTGAAGGCCGGGATGCGGCTGCCGCCATGGATCGGCACGCCCTTGATGCCGATGCCGAGATCCTTCAGCGCGAAAGGCACGCCGGCAAGCGGCAGCTTGCGGTCGACCGCTTTCGCCCGCGCCCTGGCGGCGTCGTAGAGCGGCGTGGCAATGGCGTTGATGTCGGGCCTTGTCGCCTCGGCGCGCGCGATCGCCGCGTCGACCAGTTCCTGCGGCGAGATCTCCCCGTTGCGCACAAGCTCGGCAAGTCCGGTCGCATCCTGTTCCCAAAGCACGCGTTCGATCGACATGCCGCTCCCCTCTTTTGGCGAAGGCTATCGCATGAAGCCGCAAATCGAAATCGGGAATCGATAGACCAACGGCCCGACGGTCTTTGGCGGATAAAGCCTCCTTTCTGACTCAGTAAGATCAGGCGGCCCGTTGCAAATAAATCGCAATCTTCTAATTTGCCTGCATGGGGCCTCAGGACATCAGCAAGCTGATCGTCCGGACTTCGATGAAGGACCGGGCTGCGTTCGATCTGCTCTACAAGCAGACCAGCGGGAAACTTTTCGGCGTCTGCCTTCGTGTCTTGAGGGACAGGGGAGATGCGGAAGAAGCGCTGCAGGAGGTCTTCGTCAAGATATGGACGAAGGCGGACCGTTTCGCGGTTTCCGATCTGAGCCCGATTTCCTGGCTGGTGGCCATTGCGCGCAACCATGCGATCGATCGCATCAGGGCGCGGCGCGGTCCTTCTGCCAACATCGACGCAGCCCTCGACGTCGCCGATCCGACGCCGGGACCTGAGGCCATGGCTGTCGCGGGCGGCGAGGCCGAACGCATCTACCATTGTCTCGACGAACTCGAGAAAGACCGGGCGGCGGCCGTCCGGGGCGCCTATCTCAACGGCGAGAGCTATGCCGAGCTGGCGGAGCGCCACAAGGTTCCGCTGAACACGATGCGGACTTGGCTGCGGCGAAGCCTGCTCAAACTGAGAGAATGTCTGGAAAGATGACGCTGGCGGAAGACAACGGACCGGAACGCGGAGGCGACGACCTGCTCGCCGCCGAATACGTTCTCGGCGTTCTAGCCGCCGACGAACGCCAGATCGCGTCCCGCCGCATCGACACCGAGACGGCGTTCGCTCGCCTGGTCGATGCCTGGGAGGTCCGCTTTGCGCCGATGGCGTCTGCCTATGCCGCGGTCGAGCCGCCGGCTTCGGTCAAGGCGGCGATCGACCGGCGGCTGTTTGCCTCTTCGGCGGCCACGTCTGCAGCCCCCGGCGCCGACCTGCTCGGGAGCCTCGCCTTCTGGCGCGGGCTTGCCGCCGCGGCGCTTGCCGCTTTGGCTGTCTTTGTCGCCCTGCCTCTCGTCAATCCGCCATTGCCGCCGCCCGAGACCAGGCTGGTCGCGTCTCTGGCCGCCGACAACAGCAGCGTCAAATACCTCGCCGTTTACGACGCCGCTCGCCATGAGGTCGGCCTCTCGCTGGTCTCCGGCGAGCGCGGCGCCGGCAAGGACTTCGAGCTGTGGATGATCGAAGGCAAGAATGCGCCGGTCTCGATGGGTGTCATCCCGGCCGGCCAGACCGCGCGCATGACTGTATCGCCGGCTGTCCAGCAGAAGCTGGCGCAAGGCGCCGTGCTTGCCGTGAGCCTCGAGCCGACCGGCGGTTCGCCGACCGGGCAGCCCACCGGTCCCGTGGTCGCCGCTGGCGACCTGAAGGGCATCTGATCGTTCTCAAAGGTTAGGCGAAGTCTATCTGCCGACGATGCGTCGTGACGCGCGCCTTCATGCGATCAAGTGAAGCGTATCTGAATTCTTCTCGACGAACAAAAAATCTTCGATGGTTGCGAAACTAAGTTTTTCCTCGTCCGTATCTCTTCGAGTTCCCACAAACGGGAAAAACAACCCGAGGAGACTGATACTATGCGTAAACTCACCACCCTTTTGCTCGCCTGCACAATCGGCCTTTCCGCGCTCGACGCCGTTGCCTATGCCGCCAATCCGATGGTCGGCGGCGCGCCGATGTATGCCAAGAAGAACATCATCGAGAATGCCGTGAATTCGAAGGACCACACCACGCTGGTTGCCGCCGTCAAGGCCGCCGGCCTCGTCGACACCCTCCAGACGCCCGGTCCGTTCACCGTCTTCGCACCGACCAACGAAGCCTTCGCGGCGCTTCCGGCCGGCACGGTCGAGACGCTGCTCAAGCCCGAGAACAAGGACAAGCTCACCAAGATCCTCACCTGCCATGTCATCGCCGCCAGGGCGATGGCCGCCGACGTCGCCAAGATGGCCAAGGCCGATGGCGGCGCGCATGAGGTCAAGACCGTCGGCGGCTGCGCGCTGACGCTGAAGTCGGAGAAGGGCAAGGTCACGGTGACCGACGAGAACGGCAATGTCGCTCATGTCACGATCGCCGACGTGCGCCAGTCGAACGGCGTCATCCACGTCATCGACAAGGTTCTTCTGCCGAAGATGTAACAAAGCGCGTGCGGCCGGCGAAGTGAGATGTGTCCCGCCGGCCGCACGGTTCTCCCTCCCACATTCCGTGCTGCCGTCAAGCGCCGCTCCGTATCGCCAGGGCTTGGGTCGACGCGGAGTGGTGCTGGGACCGTCACCGGCTTTTGATTTTCCGGCGGCGCCATAGTTTGTAACAAGACGTCAGGAGCAAAGGCCATGAACCGTCGCGACTTTCTCTGGAGCGGTGCCGCCGCCACTGCCCTCATCATGGGAACCGGAGCGGCGTTGCGCATGGGCGGCGCCAAGCCGGCTCTGGCCGCCGAGACATTCCAGGTCGTCAAGACCGACGCCGAATGGCACGCCATCCTTTCGGATGCCGCCTTCGACGTGCTGCGCAGGGAGGGCACTGAATATCCCGGCACCAGCCCGCTGCTCAACGAGCACCGCAAGGGCATCTTCGCCTGCGCCGGCTGCGACCTGCCGGTCTATCCGTCGGAGACGAAGTTCGATTCCGGCACCGGCTGGCCGAGCTTCTGGCAGGAGATCCCCAACGCCATCGGCAAGACCGAGGACCGCTCGCTCGGCATGACCCGCACCGAGGTCCACTGCCGGCGCTGCGGCGGCCATCTCGGCCATGTCTTCGACGACGGCCCGCCGCCCACCGGCTTGCGCCACTGCATCAACGGCGTGGCGCTGAGCTTCAAGCCGGCTGCGGCCTGAAGCCGTCTCTCCCGGAGCGGTTCAGCTTTTCGCAGGATCGCTGATCCGCTCTAAACATTCGTTTTTGCGCAATTCCGGACGGAAAACTGCCACGCACTTTTCCTGGGATTGCTCCAAAGAAATGACCCCGGAAATCGACGACGATTTCCGGGGTCACACGTTGAGGACGCCAGGCGGGGGTTCCGGCTCCTCAATGGCCTCCGCCGCCACCGCCGCCCTGCTGGGCCGGCTTGCTGATGAACAGCACGAAGAAGCCGAGCGTCGCGAATAGCGCCGTCAGCAGCATGAACACGTCCATGAAGGACAGCAGCGCCGCCTGCTGCTGCACCATTCCGGACAGTTTCGAGATCGCCGCGCTCGTGGCGTCGAGGCCCGCGGTCTGCTCGAAGTTCAGCGTCATGTTCTGCAGCTTCGTCTGCGCGGCCTCGCTGCCCCACTGCACGTGCTCGGACAGCCGCGCATAGTGGAAGGCGTTGCGATTGATCAGCACCGTGTTGATGATCGCCAGGCCGACGGCGCCGCCCAGGTTGCGGGTCAGGTTGAACAGCCCGGACGCGTTCTTCAGCCGCTCCGGCGGCAGCGTGCCGAGCGCGATGTTGTTGATCGGCACCATGCACAGCATCATCGAGCAGCCGCGCAGGATCTGCGGGATGAGCAGCTCCCAGAAATCCCAGTCGGCGGTCAGATGCGTCATCCACCAGGTGCCGGTGGCGAAGCCGAAGAAGCCGACCATCATCATCACCCGCAGGTCCATCTTGCTCGACAGGATGCCGGAGATGGGCGCGGTGAAGAACATCGCCAGGCCGCTGACGAACAGCGCCTCGCCGATCATCATCGAATCGTAGCCGCGGATGCGCCCCAGGAACACCGGATAGAGATACGTGAGCCCGTAAAGGCCGATGCCGACGACGAACGAGAACAGCGAGCCGAAGGCGAAGTTGACATTGCTGAAGGCCCTGAGGTCGACGATCGGCTCCTCGGCGGTGAAGACGCGCCAGAAGAATATGACCGCGCCGATGGTCATGATGATGGCGCAGGCGAACACCGCCGGCTCCTGCAGCCAGTCGTGGTTAGGGCCTTCCTCCAGCACATACTCCATGCAGCCGAGGAAGGCGGCCATGCCGACCAGGCCCCACCAGTCGAACTTCGAGAACAGCTTGAGGTTGGGCTTGTCGAAATCGATCAGCGCCCAGGCCGCGGTCGCCACCAGTATCCCGGGCACGACGTTGATCAGGAACAGCCAGTGCCAGGACATCGCGTGGCTGATGTAGCCGCCGACCGTCGGGCCGATGGTCGGCGCCAGCGTCGCCACCAGGCCGATCATCGGCGAGACGACGGCGCGGCGCGACGGCGGGAAGATGGTGAAGGCGGCCGCGAACACGCTCGGGATCATGCCGCCGCCGATAAAGCCCTGGATGGCGCGGTAGACGATCATCTGGTCGATGTTGGTGGCGGTCGCCGCAAGCGCGCTTGCCGCGGTGAAGCCGGCGGCGGCAATGGTGAACAGCACGCGCGTCGACAGCATGCGGCTGAGGAAGCCCGACAGCGGGATCATCACCACCTCGGCGATCAGGTAGGCGGTCTGCACCCACGGGATCTCGTCGGAGCTGGCGCTGAGGCCCGCCTGGATCTCGGCCAGCGATGCCGAGACGATCTGGATGTCGAGGATCGCCATGAACATGCCGAACACCATCGCCAGGAAGGCGATGACGCGGCGCACCGGCATGTGGTCGGCCGGTGCGGCGGCTGCCGGCCGTGCCGGCGCCGATCCTGCGGTGATGGTTGCGGTTGCCATGTCATGGCCTCCCTAAGGCAATTCCAGGAAACGCGCGTAGCGGTCTTCCGTACGCAATTGCGTCGAGACAAATACCAGGCAGGCGGGGCGGCTCGGCGCTCGATCGGCCACCGGGCCGCCCCCCAAAACTGCTCAGTTGGTCGTCGAGGCCGGCGCGGTGCGGCTGTCGGCGGCGACGACGACGCTCAGGCCGGCTCGCAGCTTGCCGGTCTTCAGCACGTCGGCCGGCACGTCGATGCGCACGGGCACGCGCTGCACGACCTTGGTGAAGTTGCCGGTGGCATTTTCCGGCGGCAGCAGCGAGAACACCGCGCCCGACGCCGGCGCCAGCGACGAAACCGTGCCCTCGAAGGTCTGGCCGTCGATCGCGTCGACCGTGATGCGGACCTTCTCGCCGGGCACCAGCCGGCCAAGCTGCGTCTCCTTGAAATTGCCGACGATGTAGAGCTTGTCCATCGGCACGACGACGGCGAGCTTCTGGCCGGGGCTCACGAGGTCGCCCTGCTCGACCGAGCGGTTGCCGACAACGCCGTCATAAGGCGCCTTGAGCACGGTGAAGGAAAGGTCGCGCTGGGCCTTGTCGCGGGTCAGCTGCAGCGAGGCGAGCGTGCTCGCCTGCTCCGCGCGCTGCGCTTCGAGCACGCCGATATTGGCCTGCGCCGCGGTGATCTGCGCGTCGGCGCCGGCAAGCGCGGCCTTGGCCTGGTCGAGCGCCGTCTGGGCGTCGTCCAACTGCGCCTGCGTGCCGACATGGGTCTTGACCAGCTGCGCCGCGCGAACCTGCGCGCGCGCCGCATTGTCGGCCGCCGCCTGATCCGCGATCTTCTGCGCCGCGGCCTGCGCCAGCGAGGCCTGCGCCGCCTTGGTCTGCGCGTCGATGCGGTCGAGCGTCTTCGCCAGCGTAGCGATCTGCGCCTCGGCCTGGGCAACCGCTATCTTGTAGTCGCCGTCGTCGATGACGAACAGCGGATCGCCGGCCTTGACCCTCTGGTTCTCGCTCACCAGCACCTTATCCACATAGCCGGAGATTTTCGGCGACACGAACGACATATCGGCCTGGACATAGGCATCGTCGGTGGAGATCATGAACCGGCCGTCGGTCCAGTAGTTGTAGCCATACCAGGAGCCGGCGCCGAGGAGGGCAAGCCCGATGATCGGCAACAGAAACGAGCGGACCGAGCGCTTCTTCTTGGCCGGCGCCTCGACAGGCGCGACGGGAGCGGGCTGGACGGGCAGTTCCGGCGCTTCGGTCGACGGCTGGACCCTGGCGTTGGGAAACGTGCGGACTTCGGCGGTAGCGGGCGCGTTCGAGGACATGATAATCTCTCTGGGTAAAGTCAGTCAGACTGAACCGTTCGGTTCGAATTGGTCATTGACATAATACGGAAAGAGGCCCATATCAAGTGCAAATCGAACCGCTTGGTTCGAAATATTTCGTGAGGTGTGACTTTAATGGTCGAAACGACAGCGGATAGCGATCTGCTCGACCTGCGCAAAGGCCGTCCGGCGGCAGGGCAGGATCCGGTCAAGCGGGCCCAGATCATCGAAGGCGCGCGCCGCGTCTTCATAGACAAGGGTTTCGAGGCCGCGTCGATGAACGACATCACGCGCGAGGCCGGCGTGTCGAAGGGCACGATCTACGTCTATTTCGCCAACAAGGAAGAGCTGTTCGAGGCCCTCATCGAGGAAGAGCGCGGCACCATCTTCAAGAACATGTACGAAGTGCTCGACCATTTCGACGACCTGCGCAAGACGCTGGTGAAGTTCGGCATGGTGCTGTCGTCAAAGATCACCTCGGCCAAGGTCATCCAGGCGCAGCGCACGGTGGTCGGCGCCTCCGACAGGATTCCCGAGCTTGGTGCCCGCTTCTACGAGCGTGGGCCGAAGCGCGGCCACGACAAGGTCATGGTCTTCCTCAACGAAGCCGTCGAACGCGGCCTCTTGAAGATCGACGATGTCGACCTCGCCGCCTACCAGTTCACCGAGCTGTGCTTGGCCGGCCTGTTCCGCCAATGTATCTTCTCCTATCGCACCAAGGCGCCGAGCCAGGCCGAGATCGAGCATGTCGTCCGCTCCGGCGTGAACGTCTTCCTCAAGGCCTACGGCACTGAAAAGCTTGAGGCGGAAGAGCAGGTGTCGGAACCGGCGTGAAAGCTCGAAGCGCGATGGCGAAGGATCGCGGCGTGCGTTCACCGACGCTGCGCGCGCATCGCCTGGACAGGCCTCCATGCCCGCCGGGAACGTCCTTCTTCCCGCCCGAATCGACCCGTCGATCGGCACTTTCGCGGCACCTCCGGAAGAGGTTGTTAACCATCGGTTCCTATGTCTCGGGACACGTTTGTTCGACGAATCTCGAGTGTGACACCCATGCGTTTCTCCCGTGCCAATCCTTCCGGCGTCTCTGCCTATGGCGACAACGACGACAGCCGTCCGGAAGACGCGCAGCACCATGGCGCGGCTCCAGTACCGCAAGGGCAAACGGGCCAGGTCGTCACGCTGCGAGCCGCCGTTGAATCGAACGCCGCCGATTCGGCCGGCGACGAATTCGGCCCTCCGGCCTGGCAGCAATATTTCTTCCTCGCGCCCAATGTGCGGTTCACCCGCACGCCGGATGCCGACAAGCGGCCCGCATCGCAACCGGATGATGAAGCGCCGGGCAAGGCGATGGCTCCGCGCGGCGATTCCGTCCGGCCCACGCCTGCGGCACCCCAGCCGGCCAATCCCGCCCGAGCAATTCCCGTTGCGGCCTCCACAGCTCCGGCCGGGCAGCCGCAGGCCGTCGCCGCGCCGCGGGCGGCAGCGCCTTCGGCGCAAAAGCCGCAGCCGCCGAAATTTCGCTGGTCCTACCTTTCCGACGATGCGTTTTTCGAGTTCAGCATGCCCTTGCTCGCCGAGCGCCTGGCGCGGGCACGCCTGAACGAGCCGGCGCAGCCGGCCGTTCCGTTACTGGCACACGTTGCTCCGAAGGCGCAGCCGAGACAGTCCCGCCCCATCGGCGAGGCAACGTCGTTCTACCGCGTCATCGAATGGCGCTCGAACGGGCACTCCGCGGGCTTGGCCCCGGTGACGGCACCGGCCGGCCCGCGCGCCGTCCAGCCCGCCCCAATGGAGATTGAACAGCGCGTGCCGGAAGCGGCCGTCGCCGCGCCGGTTTCCAAGCCAAGGAGCGACCGCCGGACGGCGCCGTCCCTGCCTGTCGCCGGCAAGGTCACGTCGCCGGCAGCTTCGGCCGGCTACGCGCTTCCCGCCGAGGATCTGCTGCAGATGCCGCCGGTGGGCCAGGGCTTCTACATGTCGCAGGAGCGGATGGAGCAGAACGCCGACCTGCTCGAAAGCGTGCTCGAGGATTTCGGCGTCAAGGGCGAGATCATCCACGTACGGCCGGGTCCGGTCGTCACCCTCTATGAGTTCGAGCCGGCGCCGGGCGTGAAATCCAGCCGCGTCATCGGGCTGGCCGACGACATCGCCCGCTCAATGTCGGCCATCTCGGCGCGCGTCGCCGTCGTGCCAGGCCGCAACGTCATCGGCATCGAACTGCCCAACGAAACACGGGAGACGGTCTATTTCCGCGAGCTGATCGAATCGGCCGGCTTCCGCAACACGTCCTGCAAGCTGGCGCTCGGCCTCGGCAAGACGATCGGCGGCGAGCCGGTCATCGCCGACCTGGCCAAGATGCCGCATCTGCTGGTCGCGGGCACCACCGGCTCGGGCAAGTCGGTCGCCATCAACACCATGATTCTCTCGCTGCTCTACCGGATGAAGCCGGAGGAATGCCGCCTGATCATGGTCGACCCCAAGATGCTGGAACTGTCCGTCTATGACGGCATCCCGCATCTGCTCACGCCCGTGGTCACCGATTCCAAGAAGGCGGTCACCGCGCTCAAATGGGCGGTGCGCGAGATGGAGGAGCGCTACCGCAAGATGGCGCGCCTCGGCGTGCGCAACATCGACGGTTACAACCAGCGCGCCGCAAGCGCCCGCGACAAGGGCGAGGTCGTGGTCATGCAGGTGCAGACAGGCTTCGAGAAGGGCACGGGCGAACCGCTGTTCGAGGAACGGGAGATCGACCTCGCGTCGATGCCCTACATCGTCATCATCGTCGACGAGATGGCCGACCTGATGATGGTGGCCGGCAAGGAGATCGAAGGCGCCATCCAGCGGCTCGCGCAGATGGCCCGCGCCGCCGGCATCCACCTGATCATGGCCACGCAGCGCCCGTCGGTCGATGTCATCACCGGCACCATCAAGGCCAATTTCCCCACCCGCATCTCCTTCCAGGTGACGTCCAAGATCGACAGCCGCACCATCCTCGGTGAGCAGGGCGCCGAGCAGCTGCTCGGCCAGGGCGACATGCTGCACATGGCCGGCGGCGGGCGCATCGTGCGCGTGCATGGCCCCTTCGTCTCCGACCTGGAGGTGGAGCACGTCGTGGCGCATCTGAAGGCGCAGGGGCGCCCGGAGTATCTCGACACCGTCACCGCCGACGAGGAAGCGGAGGAAGATCAGGCCGACGCGGGTCCGGTCTTCGACAAGGGCTCGATCGACGCCGAGGATGGCGACGCCCTCTACGAGGAAGCCGTCAAGGTGGTCAAGCGCGACAAGAAATGCTCGACCTCCTACATCCAGCGCCGCCTCGGCATCGGCTACAACCGCGCCGCCTCGCTGGTCGAACGCATGGAGAAGGAAGGCCTGGTCGGCGTCCCCAACCACGTCGGCAAGCGCGAAATCCTGGCCGGCCGGCGGGACCACGCGCCGGAACGCGACGAAACGGCCTGAGCAGGATAGTCAAGCCGGCGGATGCGGCTTTCGTCCTGTCTTGTCTGGCTGCGACGTTCCGGCGGACGTCAGCCGCCGTTCGCCACCAGCGCGATCGCCGCGCGCAGCTCGTCGAGCCCAGCGGCCTTTTCCGACGAGGTCGCCAGGACCGCCGGAAAGGCCGCAGGCCGTTTCTTGATCCTGGCCAGCGTCTCCTCGATCAGCTTCGGCACGCCGGCCGCCTTGATCTTGTCGGTCTTGGTCAGCACGATCTGGTAGGACACCGCCGCCTTGTCGAGCAGCGACAGCACTTCCTCGTCCTTGGCCTTGATGCCGTGGCGGGCATCGATCAGCACATAGACGCGCTTCAGCGTGACGCGTCCCTGCAGATATTCGAAGATCAGCTTCGTCCAGGCGTCGACCTTGTCCTTCGGCGCGCTGGCGTAGCCGTAGCCCGGCATGTCGACCAGCGCCATCGGCGGCAGGTCGGCGCCGTCGCCGGAGAAGCCGTCCGGCACGAAATAGTTGAGCTCCTGCGTGCGTCCCGGCGTGTTCGAGGTGCGCGCCAGCCCATTCTGGCCGACCAGCGCGTTGATCAGCGACGACTTGCCGACATTGGAGCGGCCGGCAAAGGCGATCTCCGGCGGTCCCTCCGGCGGCAGGAACTTCATCGACGGCACGCCGCGGATGAAGATCCACGCGCGGGTGAACAGCTCCGGACTTATCGCGGTTTCGTTCGTGGTTCTATCCGGCGCGTTCAAACCGCGGCCTCCAGCTTTGAAATGTCGGCGCCACGGATGGCGTCGAGGTTGCGGCCGATCCTGTCGACCGGCCAATCCCACCAGGCCGCCTTCAACAGCCGCCGCGCCGTAAACTCGTCGAAGCGCATCTTCACCACCTTGGCCGCGTTGCCGGCGACGATCGCATAGGGCGGCACGTCGTGCGTGACAACCGATTTCGCCGCGACGATGGCGCCGTGGCCGATCTTCACGCCCGGCATGATCACCGCGTCCATGCCGATCCAGACATCGTTGCCGACCACCGTGTCGCCACGGATCTCCCTCGACCATGTCTCAGGGTCGAAGCCTTCCTCCCAGCCATGGCCGAAAATGTTGAACGGGTAGGTCGAGAAGCCCGACATCGCGTGGTTGGCCCCGTTCATGATGAAGCGCGCGCCCTCGGCGATGGCGCAGAACTTGCCGATGATCAGCCTGTCGCCGATGAAGGGATAGTGGTGCAGCACGCATTTCTCGGCGAATTTGTCGGGACCGTCGGGGTCGTCGTAGTAGGTGAAGTCGCCGATCTCGATGTTCGGCGCGGTGACCAGCGGCTTCAGGAAGCCGACGCGCGGATGCATCGCAATCGGATGCTTGAGGTGGGGATTGGGTCCGGTCATTGGCTGCTCCGTCCGCCTTGCAGCGATAGCGGAGCTTATATGGACATGCGGCTGTGCGGTCTACCCGCGCAACCGGGATCCTGCGAAGCAGCGCGGGACCCCGGCCTGCCGGACGGCCTCCCAAACACCGGCGTCGTCGCACCGGAAGCCGTCCCGGCCTTATGGGGAGGACCGAAAGAATCTACGAGGAATGCCCGGCCCGAGTTTCCGGCGACGACAAAAAACCCCGGGCAGGCCCGGGGTTTTCGTTGTCGGTGATGTGACGCCGGCTACTCCGCCGGCGATGGTTTCTTGCGGAACATCGCCGCCAGATTGTCCCACAATTCGATCTTGGCGCCCTGGCGCTTCATGATCACGCCCTGCTGCAGGATCGAGAGCAGGTTGTTCCAGGCCCAGTAGATGACGAGGCCGGCGGGGAAGGAGCCCATCATGAAGGTGAAGATCACCGGCATCCAGGTGAACACCGCGGCCTGCGTCGGGTCCGGCGGCGCCGGGTTCATGCGCATCTGCAGGAACATGGTGATGCCCATCACCACCGCCCAGGCGCCGAGATGCGGCAGGAAAGCCGGCGGCGCGAAAGGCAGCAGGCCGAACAGGTTGAACACCGAGGTCGGATCGGGCGCCGCAAGGTCGTGGATCCAGCCGAAGAACGGCGCATGCCGCATCTCGATGGTGATGTAGAGCACCTTGTAGAGCGAGAAGAACACCGGAATCTGCAGCGCCACCGGCCAGCAACCGGCCAGCGGATTGATCTTCTCGGTCTTGTAGAGCTCCATCATCGCCTGCTGCTGCTTCATCTTGTCGTCCGCGTATTTCTCGCGGATTTCCAGCATCTTCGGCTGCACCTTCTTCATGTTTGCCATCGAAGCGTAGGACTTGTTGGCCAAAGGGAAGAAGATGGCCTTGACGATGATGGTGGTGGCCAGGATCGCCAGCCCGAAATTGCCGAAGAATTTGTAGAGCGTGTCGATCAGCCAGAACATCGGCTTGGTGATGAAGTGGAACCAGCCCCAGTCGATCAGGAGGTCGAAGCGCTTGATGTGGCGGTCTTCCTCGTAGGCGTTGATCTTGGCGACTTCCTTGGCACCAGCGAACACTTCAGTCTCGACCGTCGCGGACTGGCCGGCATCGACGTTGATCGCATCGGTCAGGAAATCGGACTGATAGCGGTGGCGGCCGTCCTCGAAATAGGCATAGCGCGGCTGGAACGGCTGCTTTTCGGTCGGCACCAGCGTCACCGCCCAGTATTTGTCGGTGATGCCGAGCCAGCCATCGGTCGACTTGCCGGGCTGGAACTGCTTGTCCTTCTCGATCGCCGCGTATTTGTGTTCCTGCAGGCCTTCGGTGCCGGTATAGCCTATCAGGCCCTCATGCAGCACATAGGTGCTGGCGACGGCCGGCTTGTCGTAGCGGGTGACGCGGCCGTAGTTGAACAGCGAGACGGGGACGCTGCCCGAATTCTGCACGGTATCGGAGACGGTGAACATATAGTCGTTGTCGACCGAGATGGCGCGCTTGAAGGTCAGGCCCTTGTCGTTGGTGTAGGTGAGCGTCACCGGCGTCGTCGGCGTCAGCGTCGGATTGCCGTCCACCGTCCACACCGTCTCCGCGCCCGGCACCGCTCCGGTCTTGTCGTTGCCGACGAAGCCGATCTCGGCGAAATAGCCGTTGGGCAGTGACGAGGGGTTGAGCAGCTCGATCTCGGGCGAGTTCTTGTCGACCGTCTCGCGATAGTGTTTCAGCCTCAGGTCGTCGAGGCGCGCGCCGGTGAGGTTGATCGAGCCTTCGAGGCTCGGCGTGTCGACCTTGATGCGCTTCGACGCCGCAACCGCCTGATCGCGGCCGGCCGCCGTGACGGCCTCGCTTCCCGGCACGCTCGGAACGCTGCCCGGCGCCGGAGCCTGAGTGCCAGCCGCGCCGGAATTGGCGGCGCCGCCCGCTTCCTTCTTCTGCGCCTCGGCGCGCTGCTGCTCGATGCGGGCCTGCTCGCGCTGCTGCTCCATGCGCGGGTTCATGTAGAACACCTGCCACAGCGTCAGGATCAGCACCGACAGCGCGATGGTGATGAAGAAATTGCGGTTGTTTTCCATCGAGAGCCTATCGTGTTCCGCGCAGCCGGCGGGAGAGCTCGGCCTTCAACTGGCCGAACGGAATGGCAAGCACGTCTTCGCGCCCGACGATGACATAGTCATTGCCGGGCGCCATGTCATCGGCGGCATGCGTTCGCACGGCTTCTCTGAGCCGCCGCCGGACGCGGTTGCGCACCACGGCGTTGCCGACCTTCTTGGTGACGGTGTAGCCGACGCGCGGCGAAAGGTCGTCGCCGCGGTCGAGAACCTCGACGAGAAAAAGCCGCCCGCGGCGCTTCTCGCCGCCGCGCACAGCCAGGAAATCCGCGCGTTTCAGAAGCCGCCCGGGAGTTTTCCCCTTTGGCTTGCCGGTTGCGGGCAACGATCTCGTCTTTCGTTCAGGCGCTTAGCCGCTTGCGGCCGCGATTGCGGCGGGCTGCGACGACGCCGCGGCCACCCTTGGTGGCCATGCGGGCACGGAAACCGTGCCGGCGCTTGCGGACGAGTTTGGACGGTTGGTAGGTACGCTTCATTTGTTTTAATACCGCGGCGTGCGGCCCTTCTTGATTCTGTCACTCTGTAACAGGAGCTTTGCCGGGCCGGTTTTAGGCGCGATCGAAACCGCGCCGGGACGGATGGCCCGAGCGTGAGCGGGCTTATAGAAAGAAGGATTTTGGAAGTCAATCCGGCCTGCCCAGAGGCATTTTTCATGAGGCCAAGGGTGAAATTGGCAAAAAAGCCGCAAATCGCATAACCTTGTCCGATCAAGCCTTCGTGAAAACCGCGTCATGACGAGTGAAGTCCTGTCCACGGATGAAAAGGCACGCCCGGCGGAAGCGAGTTCTCCGCGGCGGGTGCCGCTGTCGCGCGGCCTGTCGACAAAGCTTCTGCTTCTCACCATCGTCTTCGTGCTGCTCGCCGAAATCCTGATCTTCCTGCCCTGGATCGCCAGCTACCGCGTGAACTGGCTGAAGGAGCGGCTGAGCACCGCCGCCGCCGTCTCGATCGTTCTGTTGCAGGGCGAGCCCAACTCGCTGTCGCATGCCGCCCAGAACGACGTGCTGATGGCGATCGGCGCCAAGGCGATCGCGGTGCGCGACGGCGGCGTCTCGCGACTGCTGGTCGTGGCCGACATGCCGCCGAAGGTCGACGAGCATGTCGACATCGCCAATGTCGGGCTGGTCAACGGCATGACAGGCGCGCTGGAAACGCTGTTCGCCGGCGGCAACCGCATGCTGCGCGTCTTCGGTCCGGTCGGCGACAGCGACAAGGAATTCGAGCTGATCATGCCGGATCGCAGCCTGCGCAACGCGATGCTGCGCTATTCGCGCAACGTCGCCGTTGTCTCGCTGCTGATCTCGCTGTTCACCGCCATGCTCGTCTATGCGGCGATCGACCTGATCATGATCGGCCCGATCCGCACCATGACGCGCTCGATCCTGTCCTTCTCCGAAGCGCCGGACGATCCCGGGCGCATCATCTGCCCGACCGAGCGCGCCGACGAGATCGGGGTGGCCGAGCGCGAGCTGGCGCAGATGCAGGACCGGCTGCAGAAGATGCTCTCCGAGCAGAAGCACCTCGCCGACCTCGGGCTTGCCGTGTCGAAGATCAACCACGACATGCGCAACATCCTTGCCTCCGCGCAGCTGATGTCGGACCGCCTGCGCCAGGTGAAGGACCCGACCGTGCAGGCCTTTGCGCCGAAGCTCCTGCGCGCGCTCGACCGCGCCGTCGCCTATTCGGAAGGCGTGCTGGCCTATGGCCGCACGCAGGAGCCGGCGCCGTCGCGCCGGCGCCTCAGGCTGCGTCAGCTGGTCGACGACGTGCACGGCCTGCTCGACATCGAGGAAGGCATCGAGTTCATCAATGCCGTCGAGCTCACCTTCGAGGTCGACGCCGATTCCGACCAGCTGTTCCGCGTGCTCACCAATCTCTGCCGCAACGCGGTGCAGGCGATGGCCGCCGATACCGAGAGCGCGGTGGTGCGCCGGCTCGCCGTCTCGGCCGAGCGGCTTGGCAGCGTCAGCCGCATCACGGTGACGGATACCGGCCCCGGCCTGCCACCCAAGGCGCGCGAGAACCTGTTCGCCGCCTTCCGCGGCTCGGCGCGCAGCGGCGGCACCGGCCTTGGCCTTGCGATCGCCCATGAGCTGATCCGCGCCCATGGCGGTACGGTGGAGCTGGTCGAATCGATCGGCGGCCGCACCGTCTTCGCCGTCACCATCCCCGACCAGCCGGTGCGGCTGGACCAAGCGCGCGGAAGTTTGCGTCGACCGGCTTGACGCTCAGGTGAGGCCGGCCTGACCTGAATCTCGACACACCTCGAGATTGGCGAAAGCGCCTGCGACAAAACTTTTGCCGGATCGGCTTGCTTTTCCGAAATTCAGTCGTTAGGGAACACTCCACATCGCGGCCGGCCGTCTCGACCGGATCGCGGGGCTTGTGTCACACACGGCCTGTTGCGCGCCCGTAGCTCAGCTGGATAGAGCACCAGACTACGAATCTGGGGGTCAGGAGTTCGAATCTCTTCGGGCGCGCCATTCAGCCTAAGCAGCTGATCCATAAGGCTCCTCGAGCGCGGCCGCCCGAACAAAAGATAGAACTGTTTGCAGTAGCCAATTCGGGTTCGGCGGCGAATATCGGCCCGCGTGAGGGGGAACGCGCAGTTTTGACCCTAAGCGGAAGAGCTCGTTGCCAATTTACAGCCCAGCACAAACGGAGCACCTTGGGCCTTGCGAGATGGAGCGCGGCCTCTGATACGGCCGTCGGCGTCGTCGCAGGGAGGATGCCATGCCAACGATCATCGGCCATCACAACATCACAAAGGGCGCGAGACACTGGCTTACGTCACCGAAGCGGGAGGAGCTTTTCGGTCCGCTGGGGGTGACCAACATTCGAACGTTTGTTGATCCTGAAGATCCCACTCGCGTGGCGGTGATGATGGACGTTCCGGATATGAATGCCTTGCAGGCGGCGATGCAGAGCAAGGCGGCCGCCGAAGCGATGGCCTTCGACGGTGTTGTTCCGGAGTCCCTGGTGATCCTTGTGGAATCGAACGGGTAATCGCTCCGCCGGTAGGCTCCTGCTGTTCAAACGTCGCTGACCGCGGGAATTGCGGCGGCGGTTCGCTGGCATCTGCCATGATGATCCGATTACGAATTGGCACATGGCTGAAAGGGTGCAGTCCAACCGAAGGCTGGCGGCAATCCTCGCCGCGGACGTGGTCGGCTATTCGCGGATGACCGGCGCAGATGAGGCGGCGCCAGGATGCGCCACATCACCTCCAGCCAGGGTCGGGTGGCCCAGGTCGGCCGCGCCATCGCCTGGATCGGGACGAACTTCCGGGAACGTTTCAGCATCGAGCGGCTTGCCGCGGAAGTGGGCATGAGCCGGTCGAGCCTGCATGAGCATTTTCGCGTCGTGACGGCGATGACGCCGCTGCAATTCCAAAAGCAGCTCAGGCTGCAGGACGCGCGCAGCCTGATGCTGGTCCAGGACATCGACGCCACGACCGCAGCCTTCCGCGTGGGTTACGAAAGCCCGTCGCAGTTCAGCCGCGAATATCGCCGCCACTTTGGAGAACCGCCGGCGCGCGACATAGCCCGGCTGCGCGCTTCGCCGGGCCTGGCGGTGGTGGCTTGAGTTCAGCCCGCCGATGTCGGCGCATTTAGTCCAAATAGCGCCCTTGGACCTTGCCCGGGCGAGGCCCGGGCAAAAATTCAATCACTTCCGACCCACCTTGGGGCGGTCATCACGACCGCTTCATTGTGAAGCCTTCGCAGCGGCCTTCTCGATAAGCCGCGCCACTGGTTCAGGGTGCGACACCATCACCACATGCGAGGCGCCCTTGATGACCACGGTATCCCGTGAATGGGCCCGTGCAGCCATGAATGCCAAGGCTTCGGCCGGTATGTTCTTGTCGCGGTCTCCGTAGATGAACCAGGCCGGAAGCTTCTTCCACGCCGCTTCGGTTTGGATTTCGTTCAAAGCGGCTTCCTCGATGGGCCTCTGCGCCGCGGCCATCAGCCTGGCTTCGGCTTCGGGGACGTCGGCGGCGAACTGCTCGTGGAATTTGTCCTGCTGGATGTAGAGGTCCTTCCCACCGCTCGACAGGGTGACCGGCGGCGCCAGCGTCGGACCGAGCGAGCTGCCGGGAAATTTGCCGGCGAGCTGCGCGGCTGTCTCGCCCGCATCCGGCGCGAAGGCCGCGACATAGACCAGCGCCCTGACAGTCGCATGGCCGTCGGCGGCTTCGCTGATAACCGAGCCGCCGTAGGAATGCCCGACGAGGACCACAGGCGATTTGATGGAGCCAAGGACGTCGGCGACGTAGCCGGCGTCATTTTTGACGCCACGCAACGGATTGGCGACAGCCACGACGGGATAGCCATCCTTCTCCAGGATCTTGACGACGCCGTTCCAGCTCGACGAATCCGCGAACGCGCCGTGAACCAGAACGATGGTGGGTTTGTCGGCCTGCGCGTACGCATTGCTGAAAGAGGCACTGGCGATCGCCAGGGCTGCAAGCAGTGTTTTCATCTGGGTGTCCTTTAAGAGCGTGTTCGTTTGAATGTCTTGGTTGAACTGCGGCGCAAGCCCGCGTGAAGACGTAGTCGTGACCCTGATCGCGCGAGCGGCTAGAACCGGTCGACGTCGATGACCGCCTGGGCGAAGGCCTGTGGCGCCTCCTGCGGCAGGTTGTGCCCGATGCCGCCCGTGATCAACCGGTGCTCATACTTGCCCGAAAATCTCTTGGCGTAGACGCTGGGGTCCGGATGCGGCGCGCCATTGGCGTCACCTTCCATCGTAATCGTCGGCACACCGATCGTCGGAAACATGGCGAGCTGTTTTTCCAGGTCGTCGTATTTGGCTTCGCCTGAGGCCAGGCCAAGGCGCCACCGGTAATTGTGGATGACGACGTCGACATGATCCGGATTGGCGAAGGCAGCCGCGCTGCGCGCGAAAGTGGCGTCGTCGAATGTCCATTGCGGGGACGCGAGCCGCCAGATCAGCTTGGCGAAGTCGTCGGTGTTTTTCGCGTAGCCCGCACGGCCGCGCTCGGTGGCGAAATAGAACTGATACCACCATTGCAACTCGGCCTGCGGCGGCAGCGGCGCCATGTTGGCCGCCTGGCTGCCGATCAGATATCCGCTGACCGACACCATGGCCTTGCAGCGCTCCGGCCACAGCGCGGCGACGATATTGGCGGTCCGCCCGCCCCAGTCATAGCCCGCGACGACCGCCGTCTGGATGCCGAGCGCATCCATCAAGGCGATGACGTCGGCGGCGAGCGCCGCCGGCTGGCCGTTTCGGACGGTGGCGTCCGACAGAAAGCGTGTCGTGCCATAGCCGCGCAGATAGGGAATGATCACACGGTATCCTGCGTCCGCAAGCAACGGCGCGACATCGACATAGCTGTAGATGTCATAGGGCCAGCCGTGCAAAAGGATGACCGGAGGGCCGCCCGCGGGGCCGTCCTCGGCATATCCGACGTTCAGCAGGCCCGCGTCGATTTGCTTCAGGGAGGCGAACGAGGTCCTGGGCTGTGTGGTGCCGGAGGCGGTGGCGTCCGTCCGGTCGCCTTGCGCGCTCACGCCGCCGATCGCGCCGAGTTGCGCAGCCGCGAAGGTCGCAGCGGCGATGCCGAACAGGCGCCGGCGGGAATGGTCGATTTCTTCCGGGATCTTGGTTGCGTTCATTGGTGCACCGCCTTGCTGTGAGGTTTGGCCAGGACCGACCCCGAGGGTCGGGATGACATTAGATGAGGTTGATTTCGACCACGATGTTGCCGCGTGTGGCCTTCGAGTAGGGACAGGTCTGATGGGCTGCATCGACCACCGCTCGCGCGACGTTGCGGTCGAGACCCGGCAGGCTCACATTGAGGCGCGCGCCGAGGGAGTAGGCGCCTTCGTCGACGTTGAGGTCCACCTCCGCGTCGATTGCCGTTCCAGCAGGCAGCGCGACGTTCATCCTGCGAGCGGCGATCGCCATCGCGCCCTCGAAGCAGGCCGACCAGCCCGCGGCAAACAGCTGTTCCGGATTGGTGCCGCTGCCCGGGCCTCCGGGCGGCGAGAGCCGGATGTCCAGCCTCCCGTCGGAGCTCCGGGATGCCCCGTCCCGACCGCCGGTGGTGCGGACTTTGCCGGTGTAGAGTCGTTTTGTTTGTGCGAGCATGATCATTCTCCGTTAGTCGACAGCCTTGCTGCTTCGACACATAGAGAGAGGTCGCCCCGCTGGCCCGTTATGCGTTATGAGGAAGTGTTAGTGCCAGCCAGCAGCACCTCTCAGAGCAGAGTTACCGTCATGTCCCGCCGCGGATCGCCGCTTGGCGCGACGGGTCTGTCCCGAGGGATCTGCGAGCCGGGACAGTCCTCAGTCAGGCGAAGGATGACTCCATGATACGGTCGGAGCCGCGGACAACCGACATGATTTCGTTTGGTCCTTTCACCCTGGTTGTGAACGAACGGCTCCTGCTGCGCCAGGGCGTGCCGGTTGATCTTGGCGCACGCGCCTTTGACATCCTGACCACTTTGGCTGCCCGCCCGAACGAGGTCGTCAGCAAGAAGGATCTGCTGGCTCATGTCTGGCCCGATGTCACCGTGGAGGAGGGCAGCCTGCGATTTCACATGGCCAACCTGCGAAAGGCGTTGGGCGACGGCAAGGACGGCGCGCGCTACATCGCGACCCTGGCCGGACGAGGCTACTGCTTTGTGGCGCCGGTCTCGCGATCGGGCGGTCGGAAAGATGTGCCCGGCGAGGTCGTCGACAGCTATCCGCACGCCAGTCTGCCAAACCGGCTCGTCCGCATGGTGGGGCGGACCGATGATGCTGTCGCGCTGTCAACCCGGCTCATTGCAACGCGCTTCGTCACAATCGTTGGCACGGGTGGGGTCGGCAAGACGACTGCCGCGGTGGCAGTGGGGCATGATCTGGTCGAGGCCTTCGCCGGCGCCGTGCATTTCGTCGATCTGGGCGCGCTCGGCGATCCAAACCTGGTTGCGGCGACGGTGGCCTCGACACTCGGGTTGTCGCCGCAGTCCGACGACGCCATCTCCGAGTTGATCGCCTATCTCGCGGGGCGGCGGATCCTGCTGATCCTCGATACCTGCGAGCATGTCATCGACGCGGCCGCAGAGCTGGCAACCCGCATCTTCGCCGCGACGCCGCAGGCTCACATCCTCGCGACGAGCCGCGAGCCGCTTCTTGTCGAAGGGGAGCACGTCTACAAGCTGGCGCCGCTGGCATGCCCGCCGGACGATCCCGAGCTCACGGTATCGGTTGCGCAGGGCTTCCCCGCGACCCAGCTGTTCGTGGAACGCGCCGCGGCGAGCGGCGCTCGCCTCGATCTCGACGACGCGGATGCCATGGTCGTGGCCAAGATGTGCCGGAAGCTCGACGGCGTGCCGCTCGCGATCGAGCTGGCCGCCGGACGGGTTGCAAGCTACGGCCTTCAGCAGACCGCGGCCCTTCTCGAGGAACGGCTGACCCTGCTGTGGCCGGGCAAGCGCACGGCCCCGCCGCGCCAGAAGACCCTGCAGGCCACTTTGGACTGGAGCTTCGGGCTTCTGTCCGAGTTCGAGCGTCTGGTGCTTTGCCGGCTTGCCGTGTTCGTCGGCCACTTTTCGATCGAGGCCGCGCTGGCGATCGTGACGAGCCCCGCCGTCGACGAGGCTTTGGTGTTTGGTGCCATCGACAGCCTCGTGGCCAAGTCGATGGTCGCGGCACGGCCGGCCGGCGCAACGATGCGGTATAGGCTGCTCGATACCACGCGGGCCTATGCCCTCCAGCTTGAGGTCCACGATGCCGAGCTCGCGGAGCTGGCCGCCCGCCACGCTACCTACTACCTGCGATGGCTGGAGGAGACTGGAACCGAGTGGTCGACCTTGTCGAGTGCGGCACAGCGGGCTCTTCATCTCGCCGGCCTTGCGAATGTGCGAGCGGCCCTGGAATGGTGCTTCGGGCCCGGCGGGAACACCCGGCTCGGCATCCGGCTTGCCACTGCCGCGGCTCCGGTCCTCCTGTCGATGTCCCTGCTCACCGAATGCCGCCGCTGGACTGCCCAGGCAATTCTTGCCCAAGACGGCACGCATGGCGGGCCCGACGAGATGCGTCTTCAGGCGGCCTCGGGTGTGTCCCTGATGTTCACGCGCGGAGGACAGGACGCGGCGCGTGTGGCATTGAACAGAAGCCTGGCCATTGCCGAGGAACGCGGCAATGCGCTCGATCAGCTCCAGGTTTTGGGCCCATTGCAGATGTTCCACCTCCGCACCGGAGGGTTCAGGACGGCGCTCGGCTACGCGGAGCGCTGTTCCGTCATCGCCGGCACCCTCGAAGATTCCGTCTCCACGACACTGGCGCATTCGTTGATGGGGATTTCGCTCCATCTGAACGGAGAGCATGGCCGTGCGCGGACGGCGCTCGAGGAGGCGTTGCGGTACGGGCCACGTTCTGACCGGACCACGACGAACTATCTCGGCTTCGATGGCGGAATTCTCGCCGGCGCGATCCTGGCAAGGACGCTCTGGCTGCAAGGCCATCCCGATCGGGCCGTCGAGCGCGCGCTGCTGACCGTCAAGGACGCGGAAGCCTTGGACCATCCGCTGACGCTCGCCATCGCCCTGGTCTGGGCTGTCACCGTGTTCGTTTGGGTCGGCGATCTCGACCGCGCGGAGGAGCACCTGAATCGTCTTTTCTCCTGCGCCGAGCTGCATGCTCTCGGGCCTTACCTCGCCGTCGGGCGCGGCCTCCAAGGAGAACTCGCCATTCGTCGAGGCGATGCGGAAAGCGGGGTTCGGAGCCTGCAAGGCGCTCTCCAGGACCTTCACGCCGCCCCGTATGAACTGCTGACAACCCCGCTCAGCATTGCGCTCGTTCAGGGCCTCGCCGCGACGGACCGGCCCGCCGAAGCCCTGGCGCCGATCGACGAGACGATCCGATCGGTCGAGGCGAATGGGGATCTTTGCTATATGCCGGAGTTGCTGCGCGTAAAGGGAAACCTTGTTCGCGCAACGAAGCCCGGTGCCGATGACGAAGCGCAATTGTATCTTCGGCGGTCGCTCGAAATGAGCCGCGATCAGGGCGCGCGCGGTTGGGAGCTGCGTGCCGCGATCGACCTGGCGACCCTTCTGGCCGCCCGCAGCCAGCACGAAAGCGCCCGCGCTCTGCTCCAACCGCTGTTCGAGCGTTTCGCGGATGGCCCGGATTCGGCCGATCTGAAGTCTGCCGCACGCCTGTTGGCGACGCTGCGTTAAAGCAATTCCAGGAAAAGTGTGAGCGGTTTTCCGTCCGGAATTGCGTAAAAACAAATACTTAGAGCGGATCAGCGATTCTATGAATTGCTGAAACGCTCTATGAGGGCCGGAACAGGCTGTCGCCGAGGTTCAATTGGCCTGCGTTGCCGCCCGCGCCGGCAGGAGCAGCCGGCGTTCGAACTCCCACAGCAGGATCGGACACGCCAAAAGGGCGGCCGAACCGAGGCCGAGGGCTGCGCCGGCGCTGCCGGCCCAAAGCGCAAACTTGCCGCCGAGCCAGGGCGCGACGAGCATCGTGGCGTAGTACACCGTGTAGAACAGGCCCATTCCAAGCGCCCGCGTCGACGGTGTCAGGGCGCGTGTCGGCAGGCTCATGATCGCTCCGGCCGGCAGGCCGCAGACCAGGCCGAGCGCAATCAGGGTGGGCAGCGTCTCGGAACCGCGCCACAGCGCGAGAACCAGCGCCGCGAAGGCGAGGCAGCCGGCCGCCAGCATGGCATTGCGGCTCCCGGTGCGGTCCGCGAGGTAGCCGCCGATTGGAACGGACAGCGCGGCGAGCCACAGCACGATGCTGACCGCGGAGCCGGCCGCGGCGGTTGACCAGCCGCGTTCGACCAGCATTGACGGCGCGAAACTGAAGATCATGGCGAACCCGACATTGTAGAAAGCCCATATCGCGCCTGCCAGCAGCACGGCCCAGCCGGCCGTCTTTGCCAGCCGCGAGGCTTCCGCCGAAGCCGGGGCGGCGGTCTGGCTGGGCCGCCTGTAGAAAAGCCCCACCAATGCAAGCGCCGCTGCGATGAGTGCCATCACCGCGATCTGCGTCCCCGCTATGCCGAATTCCGCCTGGATCAGCGGCAGCACGAGAAGCGTGAGGGCAATGCCAATCGGCCATGAGTTGATAAAGATCGCCATTGCCGTGGCGATCTGGCGGCCGGCGAACCAGTCGACGACCATCTTGGTCATCAGCACGTTCAGCAGGACGCCGCCCACGCCGGAAATCAGCCTGCCGGTGATCTGCACGCTCCATGAAGACGAGGCGCACAGCAGGATTTCCCCCGCCAGCATCAGCGCCAGGCCGGCGAGCACGACCGCCTTGTCGCCGAAGCGCTTACCGATCGCGCCGCCGGGAAGCGCGAGCGCAACGCCCGGCGCGAAGTAGAGGCCGATGAGCACGCCGATATCGGCGAGGTTGGCGTTGAGGTCCTTGCCCAGTTCCGGCGCAATGGCCGCGATGCTCTGGAACTGCACCGCCATCGCCGCCCGGGCGACAAAGAGCACGACAAGGATCGTCCAGCGACTGCGCACGGCTTTCCTCACGGGATTGGAATTATCCAGGCCTGATATTCTGGTTCAACCGGAAGAAATTGGTCGGGTCGTATTGCTTCTTGACGGCGGCGAGGCGCGCATAATTTGCGCCGTATGCATCACGAACGCGCTCGTCACCCTCGTCGCCGAGATTGTTGGCATAGACGCCGCCGGTGGAGAATGGCCTGACCGCATTCCACAGGTCGCGCGCCCAGCTTATGTTTGCCTCGTCATCGGCCGGATTGTCCCAGATGGCGATCGGGAAGCAGTCAAGCGCCGCATCGCGATTGGCGTAGGGCGAGTGCGACGCGGGCACGCGCGCGATCGCTCCGCCGACCTGTTGGAACACCAGCAGGGACGAGCGATTGGGAGCTCTCGCGTAGCTGTCGAGCAGCGCGTCGATCGCACCATCGCTGATCTCGCGCAGGAACTGCGCCTTCCAGTAATAGCGTCGTCCGCGGGGAAAGAGGCTGTCGCCCGCCGATTGAATCTGGAGATAGGGAACGGCTTGCTGGCGGCTTTCGATGGGGGATCCGAATTTCATCAGCGGCGCGATGACGGGCTCGCCGGCTTCGGGTGGCCCGACATAGCAGGCCGAGATGCTGAAGGCACGGTCGCCCGAGGGCAGTGTGACGAGCGCGGCGTCGACGCTCACCTCATCGGGGGCATCGTGGGAGAATTTGTCGTAGAACCGCATGGCCGCGCGCGCGTGATCGTAGGCGTGGAGCACCGAGCCGACGAGCAGGGCCGGGCCGAGCGGGTGCAGCCGGTATTCGAACGCCGTCACGATGCCGAAATTGCCGCCGCCGCCGCGCAAGGCCCAGAACAGATCGGGGTGCTCGCCGGCGCTTGTCCGCAACAGCCGTCCGTCGGCTGTCACAATTTCGGCCGCGTTCAGATTGTCGCAGCTCAGGCCGTGCTTGCGCCCGAGCTTGCCGAAGCCTCCACCGAGCGTCAGGCCGGCAATGCCGGTGTCGCTGTTGACACCCATGGTCGTCGCGAGGCCGTGGGTCTGCGTGGCGGCGTCGAACTCGCCGAGGTTCAGACCGGCTTCGGCCCTGGCGACGCGACGCTCGGGATCGACGACGATCTTCTTCATGCGCGACAGATCGATCACGATGCCGTCGTCGCAGACGGACAGGCCCGCGACGTTATGGCCGCCGCTACGAACCGCCACGAGACAGCCTTGTGCCCTGGCATAGGTGACGGCACGGACGACGTCATCGGGATCGGCGCAAAAGACGATTGCGGCGGGGCGTTTGTCGATCGCCCCGTTCCAGACGCTGCGCGCCTGCTCGTAGGCAGCGTCCGTCGCCAACACCAATTCGCCTCGCAAGCCCTGCCGCAGCTGTTCGATCGCCGCGCCCGGAGGATTGGGTCGGCCCGATCGCGCCTCGGTCTGTCGTGGGATCTCCATCATTGTCACCCCCGGTTCCTGCAGGGACCATGGTCTCACAGGAACGCAACCTTCCGCAAAAGCGAAATTCTCGGCTGCTGGATGAGAAGAATTCATCTACGCTGCCGGCATGGGAAATCGCCCGCCGCTCCGCGCCTTGCATGCCTTCGAGGCCGCCGCCCGGCACGGCAGCTTCAAGGCCGCGGCGGCGGAGCTCGGCGTGACGCCGACGGCGATCAGCCACCAGGTGCGGCTGCTGGAAGAGATATGCGGTTTGAAGCTGTTCCAGCGCCGTCCGCGGCCGCTCGTGCTGACGAGCGCGGGAGCGCGGCTGTTTCCCGTCCTGCGCAACGGCTTTGACCTTCTTGCCGGCTCCCTTGCCGCCATCGCCGAGCCGGATTTTCAGGCGCCCTTGCGGGTGACGAGCCCGAACGCCTTCGCGAGCCGATGGCTGGTGCCCCGGCTGCCGAAATGGCGCGAGGCCAACCCGGCCGTGCCGCTGGAGATCATCGGAACGGACGCGCTGCTCGATCTGCGCGCTGGCGCCGCGGATGTCGCGATCCGCTACACGCGTCGCCCGCCTTTGGGGTTTGCCGGGCAGGAGCTGTGCCGCGATTCCTTCTTTCCCATCTGCAGTCCGCGACTGTTGGCAAGCGACGGGCGGGCGATTGAACGTGCCGCCGATCTGTTGCGCTATCCGCTGATCCATTTCGACTGGATGAACCGGGATCCGGACGCTCCCACCTGGCGCCGATGGCTGGCGACGGCCCGTTCGATCGATCCGGAGCTGATCCCGGACAAAGCCTGGGATCTGAGCTTCCGCGAGGAACTGCACGCGATCGACGCGGTTGTCGCCGGGCAGGGCATTGCGATCCTGAGTGACGTCGTGGTCGGCCGCGAGCTGGAAAACGGCTCGCTCGTCAAGGCGCATCCATTGTCCCTGCCCGGCTACAGCTTCTACGTCGTCTGGATGCACCACAATCCGCGATACGCGGTCATGGAGTCGTTCCTGGCGTGGATGAGGACCGTCCTATGAGGCTGTCGAACCGGGCGGCGCATGAGCGCAGAAGCCCCCGCCCATGTTTGTGCCTCTATCGAAATCTAGCCCTCCGAATTGATGAAATGAGATCATCGACGCGACTGGCGGAAGTGATCGGTGACTCTTGTCTAACGGATCGAGCGTCGAGCCGATTGTCGTAAATCCGTCTGAGCAAGTCGCGGGCAGCCTTGGCGCGCTCCCATGTGCGGCCAACCAGCTTGCGTCCCCCCAAGGTTGCTGGCTCATCGGCTACATCATCCCAGACGGTCCAGGTTCCAGACGGCTCAGGATGACAGCGGAATCTGGGCTGGCGGTCTTCCATGGCCCCAAAACGGCCAATACCCCATTGAGTTCGGCTTAAAATACGAACGTGGTTAACCGCGGCGCGTCTGTTTTAAGCGCTTTGCTTGCGTGGCCTCAACCCGGGCCCTGACGGCCCACATGATCCGCCGCGAGCGGGGGCGCGATGCCGGCCGAAAATTCGGGGGTACATCCTACGCAACGGACGTCGATTGCACGCGTTCTATCTGTTGGGAGGAACCGTGGCCGATTTAATGGCCAGCCTCATGTGCTGACAAAAGTCGGAGGCGAATAGGATGTCTAAATTCAAAGAAGCCCTTGAACGCGGCAAGGAAGCTCACCGTCAGCAAGAGAAGCGCAATGACAAGGCGGATGCTCAAATAGCGGACTTCGGTGCTCAAGCCAGGGCCTGGTTAGACGATATCGTCGTCGCATCGCTGGAAGCGGCCAGGGCCGAGGTGGCGGGCGAGGTGGCCATATACATAGACACCACGTCACGCCGCGAAATCAAAGCGTTAACACCCTCCCTCCGGTTCCAGATCTACAGAGAAGGATTGGAAAAGAAGGCCAGAAAGACGTTCACAATCAGGGTTCAACTGAGTGGGGAGGCGTCGGTTTCTTCGCCCGGGATGGTGGCGGAGGATGTGGGAAACATAGGGGATAGGTCTGCCGAGAGGTTTCGCAATTTGGTTGTCAAGCTGATCGAGGACGCTGCTAAGGGCGCTTAGAGCGTTTCAGCGATTCATAGAATCGCCGAACCGCTCTAAAGTATTTGTTTTTACGCAATTCCGAACGGAAAACCGTTACACACTTTTCCTGGAATTGCTCTAGTAGATAGGCAAAGCATATTCGCGTCCTGTCTGGGCAAGAAGCCCCATGCCGGTCCGAAGTGCCATGGGCGTACGCCTGTAATCGTCATTTTCGCCGACGGCATCAAGCAGGATTTCATCGCCTGCCACTGGGGCAGGCAGGTGCGGCTGTCGCCGCGTCCAAGGTGCTGCGGCCCCTCATCGATCAGTGAACTGCCGCATGGCGTACGGATCCTGAGTGACGTCGTGGTCGGCCGCGAGCTGGGAAACGGTTCGCTCGTCAAGGCGCATCCATTGTCCTGCCAGGCCTACAGCTTCTACGTCGTCTGCATGCACCACAATCCGCGATCAGCGGTGATGAAGACGTTCCTGGCGTGGATGAGGACCGTCCTATGAGGCTGTCGGACCTGGCCGCGCCGGGTTCGACCCTTGAATGAGCCGGACACGGGGAGCGATCCTTCTATGCTGCTGTCGCGCCCTCGCAGGAACCGGCGGCTTGCTTGTCCTATTTGAATTCAAACAGCTCAATCAGGTTACCCGATGGATCTTTCAGCAGCCTGGCCCGACCGGCTCCCGCTTCGCTGGTTGCTCCCTTGAATTCGGCCCCGTCGGTGTTCAACCGGCTGATGAGACTGTCCAAATCCTTCGTAACAATCATGAATCGGTTCCATCCCCCGGGCTCCGGATCGCCGCCGGCAGTTCCCCCGCTACCCGCTCCTGGAGCGCTCAGGTAGAGCGTCAGGTCATCACGGACGAGCGCTGCGAACTTGCCGGGATTGTGCATGTTCACCGAGAACTCGAGTTTGTCGCGGTAGAATTCCACCGCACTATCGACGTTCTTCACAATGTATCGAATGGAGGCCATGCGCGCGCGCTCCGTCTTCGCCGGACAGGTCATGTGTCAAACGCACGGACCTGCGTGGCGTTCCAACGAGCGCGGTTCGCCGTTTCCATCAAACGGTGAAACGCTCTATGGGTTCAGCCCCTGGAAGCGCCGGCCCTCCCGTTCGCCCCCTCCAGCAGCGCGATCAGCCCCTTGAGGATCTCGATCGGCGGCGGCGGGCAGCCCGGGATGTGCAGGTCGACGGGCACCACCTCCGACACGCCGCCGACGACCGCATAGCTGCCGGCGAAACAGCCGCCGTCCTTGGCGCAACCGCCGAGCGCGACCACCCATTTCGGGTTGGGCGTCGCGTCCCAGGTCCGCTTCAGCGCCTCGCGCATGTTCTTGGTGACCGGCCCGGTGACCATCAGCACGTCGGCGTGGCGCGGCGAGGCCACGAAGCGGAGGCCGAAGCGCTCGATGTCGTAGAAGGCGTTGCTCAACGCGTGCATCTCGAGCTCGCAGCCGTTGCAGGAGCCGGCGTCGACCGCGCGGATCGAGAGGCTCCGGCCGAGCCTCCTGCGGGCAGCGCCATCGAGCACGCGCGCCAGCTCGTCGGCCGCCGCGTCGCTCGACCGCGGCGGGCGCTCGGTCAGGGGTGGGCGGATCAGGCTTTCGAAGAGGAGCTTGCGCATGACGGCAGGCCTTCAAAGATCATGGCCGGAATAGGAGCAGTTGAAGGATTTGTTGCAGAGCGGGAAGTCGGCGACGATGTTGCCTTCGATCGCCGCTTCCAGGAGCGGCCACTGGAACCAAGACGGGTCGCGCAGGTGGCAGCGCTCGACCAAGCCGTCCGCGCCGATGCGCAGCCAGGCCAGGATGTCGCCGCGAAAACCTTCGACCAGCGCCATGCCTTCTCGCGGTCCATCGGCGAGAGCAATGTCCACGCGGATTGGGCCGGCGGGCAGCCGCCCGAGAATCTGGTCGACGAGCGACAGGCTCTGCTCGACCTCCCGCACGCGGATCCAGACGCGCGCGTTGACATCGCCCTCCTGGAGGACCGGCACATCGAAGGTGAGCTCGTCATAGGGCGCGTAGGCAAGGTCGCGCCGCGCGTCGAAATGTCGGCCGGAGGCGCGGCCGACATAGCCGCCGGCGGCATATTGCCGGGCAAGCTCGACTTGGAGCCGGCCGGTCGCCACCGTCCGGTCCTGCAGCGAGGCCGTGTTGTCGTAGAGCTCGACCAGATGCGGAAAGCGCTGCCTGATTTCCGTGACCAGCGATCGAATGGCGTTCACCCCGGCGTCGTCCAGATCGCTTGCCGCACCGCCGGGCACGATGCGGTCGCGCATCAGGCGATGGCCGAAGGCCGCATCGGCGGCGCGCAGCACGCGCTCGCGCAGCACGCCGCAATGCGCGTGCATGATCGCAAAGGCGGCGTCGTTGCAGATGGCGCCGATATCGCCGAGGTGATTGGCCAGACGCTCCAGCTCGGCCATCAGCGCCCGCAGCCAGACCGCGCGTAATGGCACCGCAACCTCAAGCGCCGCTTCCACCGCGCGGGCAAAGGCAAGCGAATAGGCGACCGTGCTGTCGCCCGACGTCCTGCCCGCGAGTTTCGCTGCACGATCGATGGGCGCGCCTGCCATCAGGCCTTCGATGCCCTTGTGCACATAGCCCAGCCGCTCCTCCAGCCGCACCACCGTCTCGCCGCCTGCCGTGAAGCGGAAATGTCCCGGCTCGATGATGCCGGCATGCACCGGCCCGACTGGGATCTGGTGGAGGCTTTCGCCCTCCGCCGACAGGAACCGGTAGGAGGACGCGGCCGCCGGCCTGCCGGGCCGCGCCGCCAGCGGATGGCTGACGCCCCATTGGCCATGGTCGAGCCAGCGGCGGGTGTCGGGGAGGCCTTGCGGCGCCAGTCCGAAGAGATCGGCCGCGGCGCGTTCCACCCGCAGGGCCGGCGGATGGTGCTGGCCGACCGACGGATAGCGGCCGCCGCGGCATTCCAGGCTTACCACGCCGACGTTTAGCGCCTCGTCGAGAAGCGCCATGTGCACCCTGTCCGGCTCTCCCCAAAGGCCGAGCAGGCTCCAGCGGCCAGCGGCCAGCTGCTCGACGGCGAGACTCCAGGCCTTAGGCGTCACCAGCGCCCGCGGCCAGGGGGCGTGATGCTCGATCCGGCGGCCGGCTTCGACGAGATCCGCGAGTGCGGGGATGCTTTTCCTGCTCATCAAGCCTCACCCCAGGATACCGGCGACATGCTGGAACCACGCGACCAGCGGCGCCGGCAGGTAGACGCCGGCCGCGAACACCAGAGCGAGGTGCGAGTACATCGGCACGTAGGAGGCCCCGACCGGCGCCGTGCCGCCGCGCGGCTCGCCAAAGGCGAGTCCGGTCAGCCGCAGCAGAAGCGCGCCGAAGGCAATCAGCAGCCCGAACACCAGCGGGATCGCCAGCCACGGATGCCGGGCGAAGGTCGAGCTGACGACCAGGAATTCGCTCATGAAGATGCCGAGCGGCGGCAGGCCGGCGATGGCCGCGACGCCGATGACCAGCGCCCAGCCGAGCCCGGGATGGCTTTCGGTCAGCCCCCTGATCTCGGAGATCTTCTGCGTGCCCTTGACCTGCGCGATATGGCCGACCGCGAAGAAGATCGCCGACTTGGTCAGGCTGTGCATGACCATGTGCAGCAGGCCGGCGAAGTTGGCGAGCGGCCCGCCCATGCCGAAGGCGAAGACGATGATGCCCATGTGCTCGATCGAGGAATAGGCGAACAGGCGTTTGATGTCGCGGCGCCGGTAGAGCATGAAGGCCGCGAAGATCAGCGAGGTCAGCCCCATCGTGACCATCAGCGGTCCCGGGCCGATCGCCTCCGGGCTGGCGGCGAGCAGCAGCTTGAAGCGCAGCACGGCGTAGAGCGCGACGTTGAGCAGAAGGCCCGACAGCACCGCCGAGATCGGCGTCGGGCCCTCGGCATGCGCGTCGGGCAGCCAGGCATGCAGCGGCGCGAGCCCCACCTTGGTTCCGTAGCCGAGCAGCAGGAAGATGAAGGCGACGCTGAGCAGGGCCGGGTCGAAATACGCCGCCTTCTCGATCAGCACCGACCAGACCATGGCGTTGGTGCCCTCGCCGACCACCGGCTGGGCCGCCATGTAGACGAGGATGGTGCCGAACAAGGCGAGCGCGATGCCGACGCTTCCCAGGATGAAATATTTCCAGGCCGCCTCCAGCGCCTCATGCGTGCGGTAGATGCCGACCATCAGCACGGTGGTCAGCGTGGCTAGCTCCACCGCCACCCACATCAACCCGATATTGTTCGACACGAAGGCCAGGTTCATGCCGAACATCATGATCTGGTACATCGCGTGATAGAATCTGAGGTTCGGCGCCGTCAGCCGGCCGGTATCCAGCTCATGCGCGATATAGGAGGCGCTGAACACGCTGGTGGTGAAGCCAACGAATGTGTTGAGCACGATGAAGACGATGTTGAGGTCGTCGACGATGAGATATTGCCCCGGCGCCGGCCGCTCGGCGACGAATAGCGACAGCGCGGCGAGCAAGGTGAGCAGGCTGGCGATGACGTTCACGATCGCCGTCATCTTGTAGTTCGGCAGTGCCGCCAGAATGGCCGCGGCGCCCGCGGGAATGAGAAGTATCGCGGCCACGGCATCGAAGGAGATCACCGGCGCTCTCCCCGGTAGTCGTCGAGCGCGCCGACATCGACCGAATCGAACCGCTCCCGGATGCGGAACAGGAAGACGCCGATGACGATGAAGGCGATCAGGATCGAGAAGGCGACGCTGATCTCGACCACCAGCGGCATGCCCTTGGCGCCGGTTGCGGCCAGCACCAGGCCGTTTTCCAGCGACATGAAGCCGACGACCTGGCTGACGGCGTTGCGCCGAGTGACCATCACCAGCAGCCCGAGCAGGATGATCGACAGCGCGAAGGCGAGATCCTCGCGGGCGAGCGGATCGGCCTCGGGCGTCACGCGAAGCATCAGCACCATGGAGAGCGTCACCAGCCCGATGCCCGCGAGCATGGTCGGACCGATGCCGACGGCGGTCTCGATGTCCCGGTGGATGCCGAGCCGCTGGATGATGCGATGCAGCCCGACCGGGATGACGACCGCCTTGAAGACCAGCGCGATCGCGGCGGTGATGTAGAGGTGATGCGCGTCCTGGATATAGGCCTGCCAGGCCACCGACAGCGCGAGCACGACCGCATGCAGCGCAAAGACGTTGATCAGCGCGAACAGCCGGTCCTGATAGAGCATCATGAAGGAGACCAGCACCAGGCTGCCGGCGAGCAGATGGGCGATGTCGAAGGTGAGACCGTTCATCACAGGCTCCGCGACACGAACAGCAGGAGCGTGCCGAGCAGCGCCAGCATCAGCGCAGCACCGAGGAAGTCCGGCACGCGGAAGACGCGCATCTTGGCGATCGCCGTCTCGAACACGGCAAGCAGGATGGCAAGCACCCCGAGCTTGACCAGATAGGCGGCTGCTCCAACAGCCAGCGCTTTCGGCCCCGCCCCGGCATGCGCCAGCCCCCACGGCAGGAAGACGCAGGAGATCAGCGACACATAGAGCAGCAGCTTGAGGAAGGTGGCGAGCTCGATCATCGCCAGATGGCGGCCGGAATATTCCAGGATCATCGCCTCATGCACCATGGTGAGTTCCAGATGCGTGGCGGGATTGTCGACTGGAATGCGCGCGTTCTCGGCGATCGCCACCATCACCAGGGCGATCAGCGACATGCCGAGCGACACGCGCAGCCCGACCTCGGGCGAGCCCATGAAGGCGGCGACCGTCGAAAGCTGCGTGGCGCCGGCCACCAGCGCCAGGCTGAACACGATGAGCAGCATCGCCGGTTCGGCGAGCGAGGCGATCATCACCTCGCGGCTGACGCCGATGCCGCCGAAGCTGGTGCCGACATCCATGCCGGCCAGCGCCTGGAAGAAGCGCGCGCTGCCGAGCAGCGCCACGATGACGATGAGATCGGCGGTCCAGCTGAACTGGAGGCCGGCGGCGAAGGTCGGCACCAGCGCCGCGGCAACCCAGGTGGCGGCAAAGATCAGGTAGGGCGTCACCCGGAACAGCCAGGATGCGTTATCCGCGAGCACGACCTCCTTCCGCATCAGCCGGCTGAGATCACGATAGGGCTGGATCAGCGAAGGTCCCTGCCGTCTGACCAGCCTCGCCTTGACCTTGCGCACGAAGCCAATCAGCAGCGGCGCCAGCGAAAGCACCAAAAACATCTGCGCGCCCTGCCCGGCCAGCTCGAAAATCACGGCCATAGCGCGAGCACCAGAAGCAGGATGACGAGGTAGAGGAAGACCAGCGTCAGGTAGCGGCGGATGGTCAGAAACTGCAGGTGGTTCAGCCGCTCGGTGGCGTAGTCGATCGCGCCGGTGATCGGCTGGTAGAACGTCTCCCAGGCCACATCGTGCATGTCCAGCTTGAGGCGCGCGGGTTCCAGGGCGCCGGGTGCCGGCATTTCCACCGTTTCCCGGGCGCGGAACGCGAAGCCGCCGAACACCCGGCGAATGGGCTGCGCGAAGCTGACGGCCGTGTATTGCGCGGCGGGCACCGCGTCGGCGAAGCCGCATCCCCAAGCCGGGCCGCGGCGCAGCGCGTGCGAGGCGAAGCGGTGGATGAAGAAGGCCGCGAGCGAGGCCGCCATGGTGATGAAGACAAACACCAGCAGGCCGTTATAGGAGCTGCGGCTCTCGGCGATCGGCACGATCGACAACCATGGCTGCGCCGTCTGCACCGGCATGCTCTCGCCGATGAGCGAAAGCGTCACCGGCGAGAGCCAGTCGATGACGAAGCCCGGCAGAATGCCGCCGAGCAGGCAGAGGACGGCAAGCACGGCCATCGCCGCGAGCGACCAGCGGTCGACCTCATGCGCCTGTTCCACCGCTGCCGATCGCGCCCGGCCGAGGAAGGTGATGCCGAATGCCTTGACGAAGCAGGCCGCGGCAAGCGCCGCCGCCAGCGCCAGCATGCCGCCCACGGCCGGCACGATGACCTTCAGGCCCCATTGCGGCAGGTCGGGACTTTGCAAGATGGCCTGGAAGACCAGCCATTCGGAGGCGAAGCCGTTGAACGGCGGCAGCGCCGAGATCGAGACGCAGCCGACGAGGAAGACGAAGCTGGTCACCGGCAGGCGATGGATGAGGCCGCCAAGCCTCTCCATGTCGCGCTCGCCGGTCGCCGTCAGCACCGCGCCGGCGCCGAAAAACAGCAGGCTCTTGAAGAAGGAATGGTTCAGCACATGGAACAGCGCCGCGGTGAAGGCCAGCGCCGCGGCCGACGGCATGGCGTTCGCCTTGAAGGCAAGCGCCAGGCCGAGGCTTGCGAAGACGACGCCGATATTCTCGATGGTCGAGTAGGCCAGCAGCCGCTTGAGGTCCTTCTCCATCAGCGCGTGGAGGATGCCAAGGACCGCCGTCACCCCCCCGATGAAGAGAACTGCGACGCCAGACCACCATGCCGGCGCGCCAAGCAGGTCGAACACCACGCGGATGAAGCCGTAGATGGCGACTTTCGTCATGATGCCGCTCATCAGCGCCGAGACGTGGCTGGGTGCTGCCGGATGGGCAAGAGGCAGCCAGGCGTGCAGCGGCACGATGCCGGCCTTGGAGCCGGCGCCGAGCAGCATGAGGGCGAGCACCGCGCCGGCAGCGAGCGGGCCGGGTTGCGCCGCCCGCATAGAGTCGAACGCATAGGTTCCCGCCGGTCCCGCCAGCAGGCCGAAGGCAAGCAGCAGCGCCAGCGTGCCGAAGCTTGCCATCACCAGATAGATGTAGCCGGCCCGCCTGTTCGCCTCGTCGCGGTGATGCGCCATGACCAGCGCCCAGGAAGCGAGCGACATGAATTCCCAGGACAAAAGGAAGCTGAAGGCGTCGTTGGCGAGCACCACAAGGTTCATGCCGGCGAGGAAGGCCGGATAGAACGGCAGCACGCGATGCCGCCGGGATTCGTGCCGGCCGTAGCCGAGGGCATAGAGGCTGGTGATGGCGCCGCCCAGGTTGACGACGACGAGAAAGAACGCCGACAGGCCGTCGAGACGGAACCGGGCGCCGGTCCATGGCAGCCCGATCGGCAGAGTGATGGCCGACACCTCGCCGGGACTGCCCGCGAGATGGCCCGCGACGGTTACGAGCAAGGCGACCGAAATGACAAGTGCCGAGCCATAGACCAGACGCGTCGCCGAGGCGCGCCGGCTGACCACTGCGGCCAGCACGGCCGTTCCCAGAAGCGCAGCGGGACCGCACAACAGAAGGGCCACGGTCGAAATCACGGCAGGCTCCCGCCGAGCTCGGCATCGTCGGCGCCGGGCGCCCTGGCCGGGCCGAAACCGGCCTTCAGCCGCACGCCGCGTCCGCCACCCTGGCTGACCGCGCCCTCGCCGATCAATTCGATGCCTGCTACCTCGAGCGCGGCGATCAGCTTCATCAGCGAATCGACATTGCCCCGGATGATCGCGCCGCTGGCTTCCATGCGCTGGATGGTCGGCACCGACAGGCCGGACAATTCGGCAAGCCGTCGCTGATCGATGCCGAGCAGCGATCTGGCGGCGCGCAATTGCGGTGCGGTTATCACCGATGACCCCTCGTGGTCAGTTCTCAGATATGAGGTCTCGGTGCTGTAGCCTACATTAAAATGTTTTATCGTCAAGCATTGATGTTTCAAACATCGATATTGATGTTGACGTCGGCGGCCCCAGGGACGCGCCACGGAATGTCAGCCCTAACTCCGCGAGCCCGGCGCCTCCGGCCCCAGATAGACGGCCAGACAGCAGCAACAGACGGCCAATCCGATGATCGGGTATTTCAGGGCGACGACAGCGGCCAACCCGAAGAGGCACAGCGTTACGAACGCACGAATACGCATCACCTTGCGTACGCTCAGCGGAACCCTGTCCGCCGACAACGGTTCGATCAGCTCGCGAATGAAGAAGATGTAGGTTAGATTCACCAGGAAAAAGACGCCGGCAAGACATGGCCGGAGCTGTCTGGCCGAACCTGTTTGGATACTGGTCCTGGCTATTCAGCGACGAAGCGGATATCCGCATCCGCAATACAATAAGCTGCGTAGCGGAAATCTCGGATGCGGACGACCTCGTCGTCGCGCCAGTCGATCAGTATGAAGCCGCGCACCGCGTTGCCCGCCTGCGGGTTGCGGATCAGGATCGCCGGCAGGCGATCGACGAAGCCGAGCGAGAGCGCCCAGTCGCTGACGCGGTCGTAATTGCCGAAATAGGTCGAGGCCTCTTTCTTGCCTTGCAGGCGGGTGCGGTTGACGACGTCGACCCGGATGTCCTCGGCGATCAGCGCCCTGACGGCGTCGAAGTCGCGCGCATTGAAGAGGTCGATGTAGTGGCGCAGCCGGCGCTCGTCTTGCGGATCGAGCTTTGGTACCCTCATGTCGTCCGGCGCTGCCGCCAGCGCCTTCAACTCGGCGCGGCCGCGATGCAGCGCCGCCTTGGTGGCGGCTAACGTGCCGCCCGTCACCTCGCAGGTCTCGAACAGGGTGAGGCCGAGCACATCGACCAGGATCACCGCGCTGCGCTGCGCCAGCGTAAGCTGCATGAAGCTGCGCAGGCTCGTCGCGGTCGCCAGCCTTGCCTCCGCGCTGGCGGAGAGGTCCTCTATTCCAGTCATGTCGGCCTCGGTCATGCGCGAGCGCTCCCGCTGGCGGCGGCGCAGATGATCCTGCGCCGCGTTGTGGGCGATGCGGAACAGCCATTGCTCGGGGCGCTCGACCGTGGTGCCGCCGTCATGCGCGGCAAGCGCCTTCACCACCGCCTCCTGCACGATGTCCTCGCCCTCGATCGTCGAGCCGGCCATGCGGGCCGCATAGCGGTGCAGTTTCGGCCGCAGGCCGACGAGCATGGCCTCAAGCGCCGCGCGGTCGAATTTCGCTGTGCTCATCCTTTTCACTCTCGCATTGCCGGCTCGTTCGGCCATGCAGTGCCGATCAGGCCGGCACCGCCTCGTCGGCACTCGCCAGCATATGATAATTGCCGATGATCTTCGCCGGCGACCTGGCCAGCGGCGTCGAGCGCCTCGAGGCGTGATCGGCTCCGAAGGCCTTGAAGGCAGCAAGCTCGGTAAGCGCCGAACTGTCTTTGTCGTAGCCGACGAGATGGACGAATTCACCATTCTCCAATTCGAGCACGAGATAGCGCACGGATTGCGGCTTGGCTTCGTCCAGCGCCTCGAACACCTTTGCCACCAGCGCCCGGTTCTCGGCGATGCTGGCGTCCTTCACGCCGTAGCGGATGAGGTTGTAGTTCATTTGTCGTCTCCTGTTTGACGTGTCTGCGTCAGCAAGACGTTTCGTGCCGCCGAAAAGATTCTCATCGGCTCGCGAATCTTTTTGCTCGGGGCAAACGTCTTTCGCGCGTAGAGGCCGCGCCCGCGGCCGCGATAAGGAGAGACATCATGCATATCCAGTTCGCCGAACTGCCCGTATCCGACCAGGACCGCGCCAAGGCGTTCTATACCGACAATCTTGCGTGCCAGGTCATTGCCGACCAGTCGATGGGCGATGGCGGCTGGCGCTGGGTCGAGCTGGCCTTCCCGCACGCGGTCACCAACCTGCATTTCATCAGGCGCGCCGATGCAGCGCCGAGCGCCGAGCCGGTACTCGTCCTGGTCGACGATGATGTCGAGGCAACGGTCGCATCGCTCAAGGCCAAAGGCGTCGAGATCGTCACCGAGCCGCAGGAAGCACCGTGGCAGCCGGGCCGCACCGTGGCCGAGTTCCGCGACAGCGAAGGCAACCGCATGGTGCTTGCCAGCCGATAGTTGGGCGGCATACCGTCACATGGTGTCGTCGAATCGCGGGTCAACCACGCCCGCCGCGACGCGCCTTAGAGCAATTCCAGGAAAAAGTGTGAGCGGTTTTCCGTCCGGAATTGCGTAAAAACAGGAGATAGGGCGTTTCGCCGTTTCCGTGAAACGGTGAAACGCATTAAGTCGCCGCGCGAGGCAGTCATCGGCGTTGTTAACCCCCTAGCTGTTGCAGCTTACGACAGGCGCGCCTTGCACCCTCACGGCATCTTTGGCGGCATCTCTCCTTGTTGCCATCTCTGCATCGCCCAATGGACTCCGGTTTAGCCGGTGCCGTTTCCGCCGAACGATTGGCAGAGGGTTCATTGATAGGCAACGAGGGTAGCGGCGTGCGACTGACTTTCTTCGGCAGGATCTTTCTGCGTGGCGGCGCGGGTACTTTGAACTTGGCAATTCGGCCCTTTGCAATTTCGACGAATGCACCATTCGGAAATGCCGCTAGATAAGCACGATACATGGAGACATCGGATGTATCCTTGATCGATTTCCAAAATTCGAGCTCCGTCGCCGTGTTAATGTCTGGCTGATAGGGTTCGGCCGGAGACTGACTAGACGCGGCATCTGGGTTGAATGAGAACCCCGGCTCCACCAGGGATGAGTTGCTCCAGGGGACCTGCCTCCCAGCAGTCGCGTTCATGACGTCCAACCGGACGCGGCGCATAAGGATTTCGATGTCGATCGAAGGAGTTTTTATGCGCTTCACGAGAGAGTCTGCAAACGGGCTATGATCGACAGCCCCATCGAGGGCGACGTTGCCAGGCTGTGTTGCAAAGCCGATAAAGACTCCCCTGCCGGCGTCCAAGGCTCCCAGCCCCTTTCCTATGGCGAGGCCGCGACTTTGAGCCTGTCCACTCAATTGCTTAACGAAAGGATTGTCGCGACAGGCATCGAGAAGGACGATCGCGGTATTTTCCTCGGCCGTCATGGCGGCGATAATGTCTTGCAGGCGCTCAGCCTCCAGAGCCAAGTCGGCCGGACGTTGAAGGGCGGCATCAACAGGCAATAAGTAGTTTTCGCCGTTCGCCTGGAGCCCGTGTCCTGCGTAGTAAAAAAGGGAGACGTCACCCGGCTGCAAGTTTCGCCTGAATTTTCCGATGAGTTGCCTCAACGTTGATGCGTCAGCGTCCAATCCGAGGGTGACCTCAAAACCTGTCTCTCGCAAAACCTGAGCGATCGCATTGGCATCATTCACCCCGTTTGGGAGCGGTGGCGCATAACGGTAGGCGGAGTTGCCTATCACAAGTGCATATCTGTGGCTGCGTTGACCTGTTTGGGCTTCAGAGACAGCCGGTATCGACAAGCCGGCCAGAAAAAGAAGGCACGCGCACAACAAGCAAATCTTGGACATTGCGACGTTCCCGAGTAATGGAGAATATTAGCATCCGTTAAAGCGCGTGGGTACCCTCCGCATGAGGCGGTCTTGCTTGGATATTGAGGCGCACCGCTTGGCCGTGCGGATCAGCTTGTCGCCGAGATAGGTACGCGCGCCACGCAGCGCCGTCACCTGCATGTCCTTCGAGAACGGATCGTCGAGCTGCGTGTCGCGGGCGCGGATCTCGCGTTCGATCTGCGCCGCATCGAGCAACGGCTCGCCGGCCAGCGCGTTCATGCGGGCCACAAGCTTTGGCTGCTCGGCCTCGACGATGAAATCCTCGCCCTTTTCTATGAACGCTCTCACCGGGCCGGGAATGCCCGACGTGGCTTGGCCCAGCACTTGCCGCCAGCTTTTCCCGTGAGGTCCGGGTCCTGCTCGGAGCCCGACAGGCGACGCGCCCAAGCGGAAACCCTCAGCGCTACCGCGCCGGATAAGCCAGCGCCAGGATTCTTGGGGAGATGGCGAAACGCACCGTCAGCCGCAGGCCGGATGACGTCACAGCTTCGCCCGTTTCGAAATCGATGGCGATGTCCTCGAAGCCCAGCACGCGGCCGTCGAGCGGAAACGACGCCTTGTAGACCGCTTCCTTGACGGCAAACAGAATGCGGCCGCCCATGCCCGGGTCGAGATCGCCAAGGCGGTCTTGCGGCGCGGCCACTATGGGCAGTAGGTCGGCAGGCAATGGCAGGGCGGGCTCGACGTCGACGCCGACGCTTCTCATCGCATCCGTCCGCGCGGCGACCGCCACGGCCATCTCGTCGTCATGCGCGATTGAACCGACGGTACCCGGCGGCCAAATCGGATTTCCCAAGCCGCCACGCGTCACCGCGATGTCGACGGATCCCAAACGTCCCAGCAATTCATGCGCGATCCGGCGGCCCGCTCCGCTGGCTGCGCGGGCTTTGTGCCCGCGTGTGGCGATTGAAGCGCGTTCCGCCGGCAGGAGATATCGTTCATCCTCCATCTGGATGCGGCGGCAGCCGGTCAGCACGCCGGGTGGCGCAAGGCTGACCAGCGCCCGATCCACGGCGATGGCAGGCGGTGTGCTGTCCGAACGGGCGTGCACGCTATCGGCCCAATTCAAGCACGGCGATCATCTCGTCGTCCAATCCCTGCTCCACGAAACCGAAGCCGGCATAAAGGCGACGAGCTGCCGCATTGTCCGGCTCGTGGCAGATCGATCGCCCAAGCCGGCCTGTCTCGTCACGGGGCGTGTCCGGTTTCCGTCGCGCGGGGATCGATCGGCGTCACGACGCCATAGAGCTTCGCCGGGTTGCCCCGCCAGACCGTGTTCGGCTCCAGCACCTCGCCCTTCATCACGAAGCAGTCGACATCCGCCACGGATCCCTTGCCCATCACCACCGCGTAGTGGACGAAGGCGGCCGGCGCCAGGGTGCAGCCATCGCCGATGCGGATGTAGTCGGACTTGAATGCGCCCTCCTCCAGCGAGTGCGCCTGGATGACGCAGCCCTCGTTGAGCGTCACGTCGTCGCCGATCTCGACCAGCGACCGCTCAGTTATGACGCTGCCCCCGTCATAGAGGCGCCGCCCGACCTTCACGCCGATCAGGCGCAGGATGATCGGCCGAAACGGGGTGCCGGTGAACAGGCCCATGATCGGCGAATCCGACAATTTCCAATGGCGTTCGTGCCGCCAGAAGACAGGATCGTAGATCGTGGCCATTCGCGGCTTCAGCCGGCGGAAACCGAGGCTGACGCGTTCGAGGAAGATGTAGAACGGAATTGCGATGGCCGACGTCAGCACCACCGCCACGAACAGGGCGGTCTGAGCCCACTCGGTGTAGTAGTTCAGCGCCCGATCCCAGATCGCGAGCGTCAGGAACAGGATCAGCCACTGCGCGGCCACGAACAGCACCGCGGTCACCAGATTGTGGAGGTTCTTCAGCGGCAGGCGGCGATGGCGCTCCTTGTCGGAGATCAATCCGAGAAGCTCCTTGTCGCGATTGACCATCCGCGGGATCTCGAAGGGCGGCGAGCCCAGCAGCCCGACATTTTCCCGGAGGGGGCCGTCCACCGGGATGTGGACTTTCGTGCCGAGCAGGACATTGTCGCCGGTGCGGGAATCCGGTGAATAGATGATGTTGTTGCCGAAGAAGTTGCGCTCGCCGACCCGCGTGTGCTCGAGGCGGAAGGAGTTGGCCGACTTCTGCATGTTGACCATGAACAGGCCGTCGGACACCATCGTGTGCGAGCCGATCTCGCTCAGCTGCGGGTTCTCGTGCCGCTGGTTGGTGCCGAAGTTCGAGCCGGTCTGATCCACCTTGTTCAGCCGCCAGCCGATGGCGCGCAGATAGTAGACGATGGCCGAGCTGTCGCCGAACAGGACGTTCAGCAATCGCACGTTGCTGACCAGTTCCAGCATCGATTGCAGCCAGTAGTGAAAGCCGTAGAGCGAATAGTTTCGGCCGGGCTTCAGCATGAGGTTGAACAGCCGCGGCACGATCGCCGCCAACAGCACGCCGCCGATGATGAAGCCCGCCACCGTGACCGTGGTGCCGATCGCCACGATGCCGATGGTCTCCTGATAATCGTCGCCGACATTTTCCCAGTAGGTGTGGAACAGGAGCGGGAACGGCGTGACGACCGCGAAGAGGATGAAGAGCTGGATCGCCTCGTAGATGAACCGGCGCACCCTCGACAGCGGCACGTTGGGGACCGTACAATAGTTCGCCTCGGTCGGGATCGCCGGCGATCCGTGCCAACGCTCGCCGGCCGGAATGACCTGTCCGCGATGCAGCGAGGAGGCGTGGCCGAGCTGCGCGCCGTCGCCCATGCGCGTGTCGATGTCCAGGGTCGAGCCGACGCCGATGAAAGCGTCGTTGCCGATGTCGACGGCGCCGGTACGGATGTAGCCGGCCTGGGCGCGGAAGCCGAGGATCATCGAATCCTTGCGCAGGATCGAGTTGTCGCCGATCGTGATCAGGTCGGTGCAGACCGGAACCGAGCGGCATTCGATGACCGTGCGATTGCCGAGCCGGGCGCCGAGCAGGCGCAGATAGAGGCTGTAGAGCGGGCTGCCGCGGAACAGGACGACCGGCGCCGAGCGGACCAGTGTCTTGACGATCCAGAAACGATAGTACCGCCAGCCCCAGATCGGGAACGTCTCGGCCTTCCAGCGGCCGACCAGCAGCCATTTGGCGACGATGGCGAAGCCGCTGAGCCCGAAGAACACGCCGGCCGACAGAAGGACGCAGCGCAGATAGAGGAGCTGTGGGTCGTCCAGCGCGTCATAGACCCAGTTGAGGCCGTCATTGATCACCCAAAGCGCGACATAGCTGTAGAGCGCGTAGAACAGCAGCTGCCCGAACCCTGTCCCCCAATAGGCAAGGTTGGAGGCGCGATGCGTCAGCATCGGCTCGCTCGCGGCAACCGCGGCCATCTGCGGCGCGCGCAGGTGATCGGCGAGCTTCGCGACCGTCGGATGCAGGTAGATGTCGCGCATCGAGGTCGTCGACCAGTCCTTGCGGGAACGGATGCGCGCGCAGAACCGGGCCATCAAAAGCGAGTTCGCGCCGAGATCGTCGAAGAAGTGGTCCTCGATGGAAATGTCCTCGAATTTCAGCACGTCCGCCAGCGTGTCGACGAGAAACTTCTCGTCTTCGTTCCGAGGGTCGATCATCGCATGGCCGGCGGCGACGCGCGCGCTGGTCGGCTTCGGCAATTTCCGCAGGTCGACCTTGTTGGAGACCGTCATCGGGATGGCGGGCAACTGTTCCAGATAGGCTGGAACCATGTAGTCGGGCAGCCGTCGCTTCAGCTCCTGCACAAGCAGTGTGCGATCCACTCCCTCCGCACCGCTCTTGGGCGCGTAGTAGCCGACCAGCTCCGTGCGTTCGGGTTCGATCTCCCATGTCGTGACCGCCGCTTGCGCGATGTCCGGCTGACCCAGCAGCACGGCCTCGATCTCGCCCAGCTCGATGCGATAGCCGCGGATCTTCACCTGGGTGTCGATGCGGCCGTGATATTCGATCTCGCCCTTGTCGTTGATGCGGCCAAGGTCTCCCGTTCGATAGAGACGGCCGCTGGGGTTGTTCGGCAGACCGATGAAATCAGGGATGAATTTCTCGTCGGTCAGTTCCGGCCGGTTGAGATAGCCGACCGCCACACCCATCCCGCCGATGCAGATTTCGCCGAGCTCGTCGCCGCTCAGCACCTGCGGCCTTTTCGGGTCGAGAATTGCTATCGAATAGGTTGGCAGCGGCCTGCCGATCGTCACCGGCTCGTCCGGCGTCAGCAACGCCATGGTCGCGGTGACGGTCGCTTCCGTCGGGCCATAGGTGTTCAGGATCTGGCGGCCGGGCCTGGCCCAGCGGACCACGAGCTTGTGCGAGCAGGCCTCGCCGCCGACCAGGATCGCGCGCAGGCTCGGCGCGTCGCTGTCGATCGAGGAGAGCAGCGTCGGACTGCACGCCATGCACGTGATGTCATGATCGCGCAGGAAACCGGCCAGCTCCTCGCCCACGAGCGGCTGCTGGCCGGGCGCCGGCACGACGGTGGCGCCGGCGGCGAACGGCACCCAGATCTCTTCCGAGGAGAAGTCGAAGGCGATGGTCATGCCCTGGTACACCCGGTCGCCGGGTTGATAGCCGTAGGACGCCGCGGCGACACGGATGAAGTTGCAGAAGCTCTGATGGGTGATGACGACGCCCTTCGGCTTGCCCGTGGTGCCCGATGTGTAAAGGATGTAGCAGGTCTGATCCTGGCTGGTATCCGGCAAGGGCGCCGTTTCCGGCTGAAGCGCGATTTCGGAGTCCGCGGAGTCGATCGAGATATGCGGAACCGGCAGGCGCGCCACGCGCGCCGCATAGCCGGAGACGCTGATCACCATCGTGACATGGGCGTCCTCGATGATCATCACCATGCGATCTTCGGGGAACGCGGTGGCGAGCGGGACGAAAGCCGCCCCGGCCTTCATCACCGCCAGCATGGCGATATAGGTTTCGGCGGAGCGGTCCAGCAGCAGGCCGATCCTGTCGCCCGGCCTCACGCCGCGCTCGATCAACAGGTGCGCAAACTGGTTGGCGCGGTTGTTCAACTCGCGATAGGACCAGGGCCGGCCGTCGGAAATGACCGCCGGCACGGCATCGAAACGGCTCGCCAGATCGCCGAAGAAGCGGTCGAGCCGCTCATGCGGCTCGCCCTTTTGGATGAAATCGGCGCCGATGAGGATCTGGCGGCGGGCGGGCGATCCCGCCATTGCGTTGGCCTGGCGGGAGTTTTGCCGGGTGGGCTTGGTTGCTTCGGTGAGAGACATTGGGGACCCCGCGAGCTCGTGTTCGCTCGCACATGCGGTGATTGGCAAAATGACAATAAATTGGTGAGGTAGGACCAGTTGTCCCCTCGTGGCCGACCGGCTTGGCCGGGCGTCTCGGAACGGAGCTGGACCGATTTCCGCGAGCGCTATGCTGCTGCTCTGATGGCCGATCCATGACGATCAGGCGACCTCACGATCATTTGATGAGGTCGTGTCTCATGCGGCGATCGATCGCCGGACTTCGTCCTCAGCCGGCCGCCTTTGCCGCGGCTCGCCCAGCGCTGCGGCCGGAGAAGATGCAGCCGCCAAGGAAAGTGCCTTCCAGCGCCGCATAGCCGTGCACGCCACCGCCGCCGAAGCCCGCCGCTTCGCCTACCGCATAAAGCCCCGGCACCGGCTGGCCCTCGGCGTCGAGCACGCGGCTGTCGAGGTCGGTCTGCAGGCCGCCAAGCGTCTTGCGGGTCAGGATATTGAGGCGCACCGCGATCAGCGGGCCGTTCGCCGGATCGAGCATCTTGTGCGGCCTGGCCGTGCGGATCAGCTTGTCGCCGAGATAGGCGCGCGCGCCGCGCAGCGCAGTGACCTGCGCATCCTTGGAGAACGGGTTGTCGAGCTGCATGTCGCGGGCGCGGATCTCGCGCTCGACCTGGGCGACCTCGAGCAGCGGCTCGTCGCCGGCCAGCGCGTTCATGCGCGCTACCAGCTTCGAAAGGTCGGCCTCGACTATGAAATCCTCGCCCTTTTCCATGAAGGCTTTTACCGGGCCGGGAATGCCCGACGTGGCGCGGCCCAGCACCTGCCGCCAGCTTTTGCCGGTGAGGTCCGGGTTCTGCTCCGAGCCCGACAGCGCGAACTCCTTCTGGATGATCTTCTTGGTCAGGATGAACCAGGAATAATCGAAGCCGGTGCCCATGATGTGGCTGAGCGTGGCAAGTGTGTCGAAGCCGGGATAAAGCGGCACCGGCAGCCGTTTTCCGCGCGCGTCGAGCCAGAGCGATGACGGGCCGGGCAGGATGCGGATCGCGTGCTCGCTCCAGATCGGCGCCCAGTTCTTGATGCCCTCGACATAGTGCCACATGCGGTCGCGATTGATGATCGACCCGCCGGCCTGTTCGGTGATGGCCAGCATGCGGCCGTCGACATGGTCCGGCACACCGGTGATCATCCGCTTCGGCGGCGCGCCCAGCCGCGCCGGCCAGTTCTTGCGCACCAATTCGTGATTGCCGCCTATGCCGCCGGAGGCGACGATCACCGCCTGCGCCCGCAGCTCGAAATCGCTGACGATCTCGCGCGAGCTTTTATGCCCGCGCTCGACGCTGCTTGGCTCGAGAATGTCGCCGCGCACGCCGGTCACGGTCTTGCCGGTCCGCGTGATTTCATTGACCCGGTGGCGGAACCTGAATTGGACAAGCCCGCGCTTTTGCGCCTCGCGCACACGCAGCACGAAAGGCTCGAGCACGCCGGGGCCGGTGCCCCAGGTGACGTGGAAACGCGGCACCGAATTGCCGTGGCCGGTCGCATTGCCGCCGCCGCGCTCGGCCCAGCCGACGACCGGGAAGAACTTTATCCCGCGCTGGATCAGCCAGGAGCGCTTCTCGCCGGCGGCGAAGCCGACATAGGCTTCCGCCCATTTGCGCGGCCAGAAATCCTCCGGACGGTCGAAGGCGGCGGTGCCCATCCAGTCCTCGAGCGCCAGGTCATGCGAATCGCGAATGCGCATGCGCCGCTGCTCGGGGGAATCGACGAGAAAGAGTCCGCCGAACGACCAGAAGGCCTGGCCGCCCAGCGATTGTTCCGGCTCCTGGTCGACGATGATGATCTTCTTGCCGGCGTCGGCAAGTTCTGCCGCGGCCACGAGGCCTGCAAGCCCCGCGCCGACAATGATGACGTCCGCGTCAGCCATGTTTTCCTCCGCCAAAATCCGCCGTTCGGCGACTATCTCAGACGGGCTCCCAGCCGTCTTTCTCGCCGGCGCGGAAGATGGCGTCGATGACTTTCTGGTTGAGCACCGATTCCTCCAGCGTGAAGACGCGTTCCTTGCCGCCCTGGGCGGCGCGCACGAAGGCCTCGCATTCCAGCCGGTACTGCTGCGTGCCGGGGAAGCGGAACACCTGCGCCTCGGTATGGTTCTGGTTGTGCAGCTCGACGCGGTGGTGGTCGTAGAGCCCGGCGTTGAAGGGCGAAAACACCTCGATGAAGCCCTTCTCGCCGTGGAAGACCATCACCTGGCGCGCCGCCATCTGCGTCGAGAGATAGAAGGACAGCTCGAAGTCGCCGAAATCGGCGCGGATCGAGGAAAAGATGTCGGTGCCGAAGGTCTTGTCGCGCTCGATCGTCGCCTGCACGCGGAGCGGCTCCTTGCCGGTCGAGAATCGCGTCGACACCGTCGGATAGACGCCGATGTCGGGCAGCGCGCCGCCGCCGAGGTCGAGCTTGTTGCGCATGTTGTTAGGGTCGACATTGTAATAGGAGAACGCGCCCTGCACATGGCGGAGCCGGCCGATGGCGCCGCCGGCGATAAGGTCGCGCACCTTGATCCATTGCGGATGATAGACGACCATGAAGGCCTCGCAGACCTGCACCCTCTTTTCGTCGCGCAGCTTGATCAGCGGCGCGATGTCCCTGGCGTCGAGGGCCAGCGGCTTCTCGACCAGCACATGTTTTCCCGCTTCGATCGCCTTTGCCGTCCACTCGACATGCTGCGAGGTGGGCAGCGGGATGTAGACGCCGTCGACCTCCTTGGAGGCAAGCAGCTCCTCATAGGAGCCGAAGGCGTGGCGGGCGCCGAAGCGGTCGGCCAGCGCGCTCGCCTTCGACAGGTCGCGGCTGGCGATCGCCGACAGCACGCCGTTTTCCGAGTCCACAATTGCCGGCAAAAGCTGCTCGCGGCCGATCTTGGCCGTCGACAGAACACCCCATCGGAACATTGTGCTTCTCCATGTCGATTTACAGGCGACGAGGTTTGCCCGAAATCGGCGGAAAAGCCAATGCGGTGCCCGGGTCACAAAGCGCCTTCGTCATCCTCGGGCTTGACCCGAGGATCCATTCCGTGGCCTGTGACGTAAAGTGCAACGGTGCAGAATTCTGTAGCCGTTGCAATGCCTTAGCGTCACGGAATGGATCCTAGGGTCTGCGCGCGTCGCTTCGCTCCTTGCTTCGCCCTAGGATGACGAACCCGAGGAAGCGGGGCTTAGAACTAGCCCCTTCTACCCATCAGCGTCATGTCGAAGTCGACGACGTTGGAATAGAGCGGCGTACCGACATCCATGCCGTAGCGCGATCGCAGCACCTTGCCCGTGACATGGAATTTGATCGTGCCGGACTTCAGCCCGTCGAGCTCGGCGGTGAATTTCTCCGAGAACGTCTTGCCGCGCGCGGTCAGCCTGCCGGTCACCAGCGCGGTCGTGTCGCCGGTGCGGGTCACGTTTGTCGAGCGGAACTGGATCTCCGGATTGTTGGCGCTGTCGAACACCGCGTCTGAGCGCAGGAAGGCGTCGATGCGGCCCTGTCCGGTGCCGACGCTTTCCGGATAGATGGTGAGGTCGACCTTCGAGCGGCCGACATCGGCATTGTCGATGCGGATCGTGCCCTTGAAGCGGCCGAAGGCGCCGTCGAAGCCGCCGCCGCCCGCCTTGCCGATGGTGAAGCGGATGCTGGAGCCCGCCGGGCTGATCGTGTAGCTGCCGGCGGCGTCGCTGAGGGCCACTGCCGCGACGGCGGGCACGGCAAGGCAAGCGGCAAAAGCCGCAAATCCGAGGATGCGCGCATGCATGGAAATCTGTCCTATCCTGAGCCAGCGCATTGCTGTCTTCCCGCCACCAACGAACGGGCTGCCCGCTCTATTCCCGTCCTGACGAAGGCGTGATTATGCGCGCCAGCACGGTGTCGCGCAGCAGGAAATGGTGGCGAAGTGCGGCGGCGACATGCAGCGCCACCAGCGCGATGCCGGCATAGGCGAGGTACCAGTGCGCCGCCGACCAGAAGCTTTCCGCCGCGTCGGATTCGCTGAGCGGCAGGTCGGGCATGACGAACAGGTTGAACGGCATGGTCGGGATTTCCAGCGTCGAGACCGAAACCAGCGCCCAGCCGGAGACTGGCAAGGCGACCTGGAACGCATAGAGCGCGAAATGCGCCAGCGGCGCTGCCCTGCGTTCCAATGTGCCGACCGAAGGCGGGAGCGCCGGCGCTTGATTGCCGAGCCGCCAGGCGATGCGCAGGATGATCAGCCCAAGCAGCAGGAAGCCGAAGGATTTGTGCAGCTGGATCAGCTCGAAGGACGCCCGCTGGCTTTCGATCCGCATCATGACGAAGCCGAGCACGAACTGGCCTATGAAGATGATGCCGATCAGCCAGTGGAGGATGATCATCGCCCAGCCATAGCGGGTTGTGGTGTTGGTGATGGATGCCTGCATGGTGCGCAAACGCTCCTGCTTCCGGCTTTCTTCCGGGCTCCGCTATCCGCCCACCTTGAAGAAATCGACGAAGGCCCGCAGCGCCGGCCGCATCTGGCGCCGGCTCGGATAATAGACGAAGAAGCCGTCGAAGGACGGGCACCAGTCCTCCAGCACGCGGATCAGCCGGCCGTCGGCGAGCGGGGCCCGCACGTAGGGCTCGAAGACGAAGGCGAGGCCTGCGCCGTCGACCGCCGCCTGGGCGATCAGATGGTCCTCGTCGAGGATCAGCGGCCCTTGCGCGGCGATCTCTATTTCCTCGCCGTCCTTCTCGAACTCCCAGCGGTAGAGGATGCCGCTGGAGAAGCGGAAGCGGATGCAGCGGTGGTCGGCCAGCTCGCGCGGATGGCGCGGCTTCCGCATCGTCGCGAAATAGGATGGCGCGCCGACGACGGCGCCGCGAAGGTCGGGCCCGATGCGCACCGCGATCATGTCGCGCTGCAGGCTTTCGCCGAGCCGCACCCCGGCGTCGAAGCCGCCCTCGACCACGTCGGTGAAGCGGTCCTCGATAACGATCTCCAGCACGATATCGGGATAGGCGGCTGCGAAGGCGGCGAGCCGCGGCGTCAGCGCCAGATGCGCGGCGGTGCGCGGCACGCTGAGCCTGAGATTGCCGGCCGGCCGGTCGCGCGCCTCGACCGCCGTCTCCAGCGCCAGGTCGATCTCGGAAAGCGCCGGCCGCAGCCGTTCCAAGAGCTGCGCACCTTCCTCCGTCGGCGCGACGCTGCGCGTGCTGCGGGCCAAGAGCCGCACGCCGAGCCGGGCTTCCAGGCTCGACACCGCATGGCTGACCGCCGACGGCGCGATGCCGAGCTCGCGCGCGGCGCCGCGAAAGCTGGCGCACTGGGCGACGGTCGCGAGCACCGCGAGCTGGGAAAGGTTCGTTCGGTTCATTGATCTATCTTGTAGAACAAGCCGTACCAAAGTAGCCAGATTATCGAACGAGATGCAAGGCGCTATCTCCCTCCCATCGCAACAAGGAGATGCGCCATGCAAAACCGCAAACTTGGAACTGAACTCGAAGTCTTCCCCGTCGGCCTCGGCTGCATGGGCATGAGCTTCGGCTATGGCGGCCAGCCGGAAGCCGAGGCGATCGCCACGCTGCGCCGTGCCGTCGAGATCGGCGTCACCTTCTTCGACACCGCCGAAGTCTATGGCCCTTATGAAAACGAGATCCTGCTCGGCAAGGCGCTGAAGCCGGTGCGTGACCAGGTGACGATCGCCACCAAATTCGGCTTCAAGATCCTGGAGCAAGGCACCGGCACCGACCGCATGGCCGGCGTCGACAGCCGTCCCGAGCACGTCAAGGCGGTGGCGGAAGCCTCGCTGAAGCGCTTGAACACCGACGTCATCGATCTCTACTACCAGCACCGGGTCGACCCGAACGTGCCGATCGAGGATACGGTCGGCGCCATGGCCGAGCTGGTACGCGCGGGCAAGGTACGCGCGCTCGGCCTCTCGGAGGCAAGTGCAGCGACCATCCGCCGGGCGCATGCCGTGCATCCGATCGCCGCCGTGCAGAGCGAATATTCGCTGTGGAGCCGCGATCCCGAGGACGAGGTTTTTGCCGTCTGCCGCGAGCTCGGCATCGGCTTTGTGCCCTACAGCCCGCTCGGCCGCGGCCTGCTCACCGGCACGATCGCCAAGCCGGACGCTCTCGGCGCCGGCGACTGGCGCCTCGGCCTGCCGCGCTTCCAGGCCGAAGCCATGGCAGCCAACAACGCCGTCATCGCGGTGCTGGAAAAGCTGGCGGCGGAAAAGGGCGTGACGTCGGCGCAACTGGCGCTCGCCTGGGTGCTGCACCAGGGCGATTTCATCGTGCCGATCCCCGGCGCGCGCAAGATCCGCCATCTGGAGCAGAACACGGCGGCGGCCGGGATCGGGCTGAGCGCCGCCGAGGCTGCGGCGATCGGCGACGCGCTGTCGCCCGACAAGGTGGTCGGCAAGCGCTATACGGAGGAACTGCTGGCGCTGGTGAATGGGTAGACGTTTCAGCATCCGCTTGCTTGGAGATGCTGGCGGGACAGCGCCCCCCTCTGCCCTGCCGGGCATCTCCCCCACAAGTTGGGGGGAGATTGGATGTCACCTTGGCTTTCGCCAATCGCCGACGTTGGAGAAAGGGGCGGAGCGCTGAAGCTGCTGATCTCCCCCCTCGTGGGGGAGATGTCCGGCTGGACAGAGGGGGGCGCTGTCCCGCCGACAAAGGGCTCTTTATCCACTCGAGCGTTGGTAATTAGCGCCTACCAAGGCACCACTGTAGTCTCCGGCCAGAACTCCTTCGCCCGCGCTCCCTTCGCCTCATGCGTTCGCCGATTGTCCATCACCCGGTTCGGCGTAATCCGAAATGAAAAGAGGTCATCAAGCCCGAACGGCGCCACCAACTCCAACCCTCCGTCGCGGCCGAACCTCACCCCGACCGCATGTGTCTTCGAGGCAAAATAGCTGACGGATTCACCGGCGCTCGTATAGCGCGGACAGTCTTGCCCGAACTTCTCCGGATACCACAGATGCACGCGCGCCTGGTTGCGCACCTCGACCGGCAGCGTCAGCCCATCGAAATGCCGCGCTGCCCTGCGTATCACCGCGTCCTCGGCCTCGTAGGAGAGGTCGGCGTCGTCGAAATAGAACAGGTCGACATCCTTGATGCCGTAGCCTGGCGGCTTGCCGGTCAGATGGTTCCAGACGCTGTTGTAGAGCGCGCCGGAAACCACCAGCCAGTCCGGCAAGGCAAGCGCACGCACCCGAGCCAGCGTCTCTGCCAGCAAAGGGTCTGCCGCGACGATGCCAAGGAAGGCCGCGCGCTGCTCGTCGAAGGCAAGCCCGGAATAGCGGAGATGGTGCATCGCCCTTTGGAGGGCGATTCGCCATCGCTGCGCAATGGCTATGTCCTACGCCCGCAGCACGCCGCCCGTCTGCTTGTTGACGTTCTCGACGATGCGTTTTGCGAGCGCCTCGAAATCCTCGTCGGTCAGCGTCTTTTCGACCGGCTGGATCGACACTTCGATGGCGATCGACTTCTTGGCAGCGCCGAGCGTCGCGCCCTCGAAGACGTCGAACACCGAAACGCCGGTGACCAGCTTCTTGTCGGCGGCCAACGCCGCCCTGACCAGCGCGCCGGCCTCGACCGACCTGTCGACGACGAAGGCGAAGTCGCGCTTCACCGCCTGGAAGGGCGACAGCTCCAGCTTCGGCTTGGTGCGCGTCGGCTTGGCCTTCGGCTCCGGCACGGCGTCGACAAAGACCTCGAAGCCGCAGAGCGGCCCGCCAGCGTCGAGCGTTTCCAGCGTCTTCGGATGGAACTCGCCGAAGGTGCCGAGCACGGTCTTCGGCCCGAGCTTGATGGTGCCTGAGCGCCCGGGATGGTACCAGGCCGGGCCGCCGGGCTCGATCTGCAGCCGGTCGACCGGCGCGCCGCAGGCCTCGAGCGCCGCGATCGCGTCGGCCTTGGCGTCGAACACGCCGACCGCACCGGCATTGCCGGACCAGCTGCGGCCGGAGCCGTCGAGCTTGGCCGTGCCGCGCCGCACGCCGGCGGCAACGCGGCGCTGCTGGTCGGGCAGGTCGCCTTCGTAGGTGCCGGATACCTCGAACAGCGCCACATCGCCGATGCCGCGGTCGGCATTGCGCTGCGCGGCAGCGATCAGCCCCGGCAGCAGCGAAGGCCGCATGTAGGACATGTCGGCGGCGATCGGGTTGGCGAGCTTCAGCCCGTTCTGGCCGCCGCCGAACAGCTCGGCGTGCTTCGCCGGAATGAACGACCAGGTGACCGCCTCCATCATGCCGCGCACGGCAAGCGCGCGCTTGGCGGCGCGGGTGCGCACCTGCAGCGTGGTCAGGATCCTGCCGTTGACCGCATCATGCGAGGTAAGCGGCTGGGCCAGGATGTTGTCGACGCCGTGGATGCGCATCACTTCCTCGACGAGGTCGGCCTTGCCCTCGACATCCGGCCGCCAGGACGGCACCTTCACCTCGACGGCGTCCCCGGAGCTGCGCGGCTCGAAGCCGAGCCGCGTCAGGATGCCGAGCGCTTCCTCTCTCGGCACCTCGATGCCGGTCAGCCGCTTCACTTCCGAAAGCGGGAAGAAGATGATCTTCGGCTTGTGGCCGGCATAGCCAGCCACTTCGATTTCCGTCGGCGTGCCGCCGCAGAAATCGAGCACCAGCTTGGTCGCGAGCTCGACGCCGGGCACCATGAATTCGGGATCGACGCCGCGCTCGAAGCGGTAGCGGGCATCGCTGATGATGCCGAGCGTGCGGCCTGTGCGCGCCGTCGTGATCGGGTCCCAGAGCGCCGATTCGATCAGCACGTCGGTGGTGTTATCGTCGCAGCCCGAATGCTCGCCGCCCATGATGCCGGCGATCGATTCGACACCATTGTCGTCGGCGATCACGCACATCTCCGGCGTCAGCGTGTATTCGCGCCCGTCGAGCGCCAGCACCTTCTCGCCGTCCTTGGCGCGGCGCACGACGAGATTGCCGGCGACCTTGTTGGCGTCGAAGACGTGCAGCGGCCGGCCGCGGTCGAAGGTGACGTAGTTGGTGATGTCGACCAGCGCGCTGATCGGGCGCAAGCCGATGGCGAGCAGCCGTTGCTGCAGCCATTTCGGCGACGGGCCGTTCTTCACGCCCCTCACCAGCGTCAGCGCGAAGCCGGGGCAGAGCTCCGGCGCCTCGATCTTGACCTTGACCGGGCACATGCCTTCGCCGGCATGCGGCATGATCGCGCCGCCGGTGAGGCGGCCGAGCCCGCTCGCCGCGAGATCGCGGGCGATGCCGTAGACGCTGGTCGCATCCGGCCGGTTCGGCGTCAAATTGATCTCGATGACCGGATCGTCGAGATGCGCGTAAGCCGCGAAGCTGGTGCCGACCGGCGCCTCCTCGGGCAGGTCGATGATGCCGTTGTGCTCGTCGGAGATTTCCAGCTCGCGCTCCGAGCACATCATGCCGTGGCTTTCGACGCCGCGGATCTTGCCGACGGAAAGCGTCACGTCGATGCCGGGAACATAGGTGCCGGGCGCGGCGAAGGCGCCGATCAGGCCGGCGCGGGCGTTCGGCGCGCCGCACACGACCTGCACCGGCGGCTTGCCGTCGCCGGTATCGACGGTCAGCACGCGCAGCCGGTCGGCGTCGGGATGCTGCACCGCCGTCAGCACCCTCGCGATGACGAAGGGCTTCAGGCTCGCCTTGTCGTCGACATGCTCGACTTCGAGACCGATCGCGGTCAGCCGCTCGACGATCTCGGCGAGCAAGGCGTCGGTCTCGAGATGATCCTTGAGCCAGGAGAGGGTGAATTTCATGGTTGTGTTCCGTCTGGTCTTTGCCCGTTGGGCCATTGTCCGTCTGGCCGGGGCACGCTGGTCCTGAGATGGCGCGGCAGGTCGTCCGGCATGTGCAGGAAGGGCAGTTGCTCGCGCACATGGGCATGCAGCGTCGGCTTGAAATAGGCCGGCATGTCCATCGAACCGAGCGTGAAATAGATGTGGCCCGCCAGCCGCTCGTCGACATAGGCGATCGGCGAGCCGCAGATGCCGCAGAATGAGCGCGTCACCGGGCCGTTCTCGAACCTCTTCAGCGCCTTGCCGTCCAACGCGACCTGGTCGGCCATGAAGCCGACAAAGGCCGACACCGGCGCGCCGCTGGCGCGTCGGCAATCGCTGCAATGGCAATAGCTGATGTGGTGCGGCTCGGCTGACGCTTCGAACCGCACCGCGCCGCAGCGGCAGCCGCCGGTGTGCGGGGCAGTCATGTCGACAGCCCCCCGAACAGCGTCGGCAGGTCGAGCGGGCGGAAGCCGTAATGCGTGAGCCAGCGCACATCGGCGTCGAAGAAGGCGCGCAGGTCCGGCATGCCGTATTTCAGCATGGCGATGCGGTCGATGCCCATGCCCCAGGCGAAGCCCTGGTACTCGTCGGGATCGAGCCCGCCGTGACGCAGCACATTGGGATGGACCATGCCGCAGCCCAGGATCTCCATCCAGTCGGAGCCTTCGCCGAAGCGCACTTCGCCCGGACGCGAACGGTCGCACTGGATGTCGACCTCAAGGCTGGGCTCGGTGAACGGGAAGAAGGACGGCCGGAAACGCATCTTGACGCTCGGCACCTCGAAGAAGGCCTTGCAGAACTCCTCCAGCACCCACTTCATGTTGGCGATGTTGGCGGTTTTGTCGATCACCAGTCCCTCGACCTGGTGGAACATCGGCGAATGCGTGGCGTCCGAATCCTGCCGGTAGGTCTTGCCGGGGATGACGATGCGGATCGGCGGCTTCTGCCGCTCCATGGTGCGGATCTGCACGGGCGAGGTGTGCGTGCGCAACAGCTTGCGCTCGCCCGTCTCGTCCGGCTGGAAGAAGAAGGTGTCGTGCATCTCGCGCGCCGGATGTCCCTCGGGGAAGTTGAGTGCGGTGAAATTGTAGTAGTCGGTCTCGATGTCCGGGCCTTCGGCGATCGAGAAGCCGAGGTCGCCGAAGATCGCCGCGATCTCGTCGATCACCTGGCTGATCGGATGGATACGGCCGCGCTCGGCCGGCGACTGCCGCACCGGCAGCGTCACGTCGAGGGTCTCGGCCGCGAGCCTGGCGGCGATCGCCACGTCCTTCAATTCCGCCTTGCGCGCCGTCAGCGCTTCGGTGACGCGATTCTTCAGCCCATTGATCGCCGGGCCCTTCACCTGCCGCTCCTCGGCGCTCATGGCGCCGAGCGTCTTCAGCATTTCGGAGACCGAGCCCTTCTTGCCCAGCGCCGAGACGCGCACCGCCTCGATCGCCTGCTCGTCGGCTGCCGAAGCGATATCGGCCATCAGGGAATTTTCGAGAGTTTCCATGTCGCTCATGTTCCGGACCCGATTGGAAGCAAAGAAAAACCCGCGCCAGCCCTGCCAGCGCGGGTTTCCCAAATCAAGTGGCGAATATGCTTGGGAAGACGCTGGTTAGGCTACAGCGCTCTCAAACGCATTCGGCGTGGTGTTCTTCAAGTATTCGAGCGCGACCTTGGCCTTGGCGACCAGTGCTGCGAAAGCCTGCGGCTCGTGGATGGCCATGTCCGACAGGATCTTGCGATCGATCTCGATGCCGGCCTTGTTGAGGCCGTCGATGAAGCGGCCATAGGTCAGGCCGTGCTCATGCACCGCCGCGTTGATGCGCTGGATCCACAGCGCGCGGAACGAGCGCTTGCGGTTCTTGCGGTCGCGATAGGCGTACTGCAGCGACTTCTCCACCGCCTGCTTGGCGATGCGGATGGTGTTCTTGCGGCGGCCGTAGAAACCCTTGGCGGCTTTCAGGACCTTCTTGTGCTTGGCGTGGGCGGTGACGCCTCTCTTTACGCGTGCCATGTCATGATCTCCTTAAAAGCAATTCCAGGAAAAGTGCCTAGCGGTTTTCCGTTCGGAATTGCGTAAAACAAAAAGCTGTTCCGGACCGAAATGCTTAAAGGCCGTTCGGCAGAAAATTCTTGATGACCTTCTTGCCGTCCGGTTCAGCCAGAACCATCGTGCCGCGGGCATCGCGAATGAACTTGTTGGAACGCTTGATCATGCCGTGGCGCTTGCCGGCGGCAGCCGACAGCACCTTGCCGGTGGCAGTAATCTTGAACCGCTTCTTGGCGGCCGATTTGGTCTTCATCTTGGGCATTTTGCTACTCCGTAATGTGGCGCACCATTGCGCTTCTTGTTCGCTTCGGGCCGACCAAAGCCCGAAAAGCAAATGAAACCGCCACGGCATGCCCTGCCGGGCGGTTTTCTTGGAACGGCGGTCCTATAGATCAAACAGGGCGCGCGCGCAACACCTCAACCGATGCGACGCTCTGTCCTGCCGGATACAAACTGCGGCCGGCAGGAACGAGTCGAGCTTCAGGTCAGGCCGCGTCGACCGGCCTCACCTGAAGATCACCTGTTCCTACGGCAGGCGGAACCACACCGGCAGCATCCCCGACTGCTGCGCGCCGTCGATCAGCTCGAAAGCCGGCAGCGCCACCAGGAACACCAGCCCGTCGAGCAGCGTGTTCAACAAAAGGCGCGGCTTGAAGCCGCCGGTGTCGCCCTCCTGGTAGAGCGAGAGCTTCGGAAAGAAGCGCGGCACGCGCGCCAGATAGGCCTCGTAAGGGGCGCCGAGCGCCTGCCTGAGGAATTTCTCCTCGCGCAGGATGACGATATGGAATGCGCCCGCGCACAGAAGCGCGAACAGGACGATGCCGCTGAACGAACCGATCTGCGCGCCGACACCGGCGGCGGCCACGGTCGAGAACACATAGAGCGGATTGCGGGTGATCGAATAGGGCCCGTCGGTGACCACCTCGGAGGACTTGCGCCCACCGATATAGAGCGTGGACCACAAGCGCCCGACGACGCCGAGGAAGATCAGCAGCACGCCGAACATCTCGATCGACTCGTGCATCGGCGTGTCCGGAGGGAAAGTCGACTGGCCGAACAGCAATGCCGCGAACAGCATGACCACCAGCACCGCCAGCACCAGGCGGCGCATCTGCTGGTAGCCACCCATTCCGGCAGGTGGGTTGTCGTTGGCGAATTTCACGTCATCGACCATGATTTGCAGTCCGATCGTCGAGGGGTTGGCGGCGATCGGATAAGGCGCCCGGCCGATCGTCGGGACGCCGTGCTCCGCAATTCAGGCGGATTTTAGAGCACGATGCCGTAGGAGCCGGTCAACTCTATTTCCCGAAACCGTGATGGATACGACCTGTTCGGGAACCGCTCCTATCGGAACAGGCAAGGAAAGGCGAAGGCGCCCGCCGGTCAGCGGGGCGCCAGCACCATCATCATCTGGCGGCCTTCGAGCTTCGGCTCGGCCTCTACCTTGGCGATCGGCGCCACTTCCTCGCGCACCTTGTTCAGGAGTTGCATGCCGAGCTCCATATGCGCCATCTCGCGGCCGCGGAAGCGGAGCGTCAGCTTGACCTTGTCGCCTTCCTCGAAGAAGCGCCGCACGGCCTTCATCTTGGTTTCGTAGTCATGGCTGTCGATGTTCGGGCGCATCTTGATCTCCTTGATCTCGATGACCTTCTGGTTCTTGCGCGCTTCGGCCGCCTTCTTCTGGTTGGCGTATTTCAGCTTGCCGAGATCGAGGATCTTGACGACGGGCGGCACGGCATTGGGCGATATCTCGACGAGATCGAGCCCGGCCTCTTCGGCGAGCAGCAATGCGTCGTTGATGGAAACGTCGCCACGGTTCTGGCCTTCGGCGTCGATAAGCTGGACTCGGGGGACCCGGATGTCTCGGTTGGAGCGCGGACCGTCCTTAGTGGGGGCCGCTGCTTTGAAAGGTCTGCGAATGGTCGTGGTCTCCTCGGCCGTTTCGTTCAGGGTTCTTTGAGTTCAATTGCTTGGACGCGCCTATGTGGTGAGCGCGCGGCCGGAGTCAATAGCACAGCCTCGCCAGGAAATCACCTGCAAGTGTGCCATCGCCTGCACCAAGCGAAGAAACGGCCCGAGCACTTTCCGGCGAACCGCCGGTTGTGCCAAAAGACCGGCCTGGAAGGACAAGGTCATGAACGCCAGCACACCAGTTTTCATCGACGTCGACGGATCGGAGATCGCGGTCAGGCACGTACCGGGTTCAGCGCCGGGCATCGTCTGGCTGGGCGGCTACAAATCCGACATGCTGGGCACCAAGGCCGAGGCGCTGTCGGCCTGGACGGGCAGCGAAGGCCGCGCCTGTCTGCGCCACGATTATTCCGGGCATGGTGAGTCGGGCGGCGATTTCGCCGCCGGCACGATCTCGAAATGGCTGGCCGAAAGCCTCGCCGTCTTCCGGCGCTTCGGCAAGGGCAAGCAGATCCTGGTCGGCTCCTCGATGGGGGCATGGATCGCGCTGCGCATGGTGGAGGAATTGCGCAAGGCGGGCGACACCAGCGTCGCCGGCCTTGTGCTGCTTGCGCCGGCGCCGGACTTTACTGTCGAATTGATCGAACCGGTGCTGACCAAGGCACAGAAGCGCGACCTTTCGAAAAAGGGATTTTTTGAGGAGCCGTCCGACTATTCGGCCGAGCCCTACATCTACACGCGCGCGCTGATCGAGGACGGCCGCGCCAACCGGGTGATGACCGGACCGATCGACACCCACTGCCCCGTGCATATCCTGCAGGGCCTGGCCGATTCCGACGTGCCGTCCGGCCATGCGCTGAAGCTCGCGGCCCTTCTGCCGGCGGACGACGTCACGCTGTCGCTGATCCCCGACGGCGACCATCGCCTGTCCCGCCCCGAGGATCTCGACATGCTCAAGCGCGCCGTCGGCGACATGGTCCAGCGGGTCGCCTGACGATGCGTATTTCCATCCCGATATCGGCCTTCGTCGCGGCGATCGTCGGCTTTGGCGGCACGCTGGCCATCGTCATTGCCGCCGCCAAGGCGATCGGCGCCACCCAGATCGAGACCGCGAGCGGGGTCACGGCGATCTGCCTGGCCATGGCCGTCGAATGCCTGTGGCTGTCCTGGCGCACCAGGATGCCGGTCATCACCGCCTGGTCGACGCCCGGCCTGGCGCTGATCGCCGCCTCCAGCGGCTTCACCATGCCGCAAGCCGTCGGCGCCTTCATCGTTACCGGCATCCTGTTGATCGCCACCGGCCTGTTCAAGCCGCTGACCCGGCTGATCGCCATGATTCCCGCCTCGGTGGCTTCCGGCATGCTGGCCGGCATCCTGGTCGGCTTCGGCATCAATGCGGTGAAGGCCATTCCGACCGATCCCTGGCTGATCCTGCCGCTGATCGCCGCTTTCTTCGTCATCCGGCTGTTCAACCCGGCGGTGTCGGTGCTGGTGGTGCTGATCGGCGGCGGCCTTGCCGCCTTCCTCACCGGCCGCGTCGGCGGCCTGCCGGCGCCGGAACTGTCGACGCTGACGCTGATTGCGCCGCAGTTCACCGTCTCGGCGATCGTCGGCCTGGCCCTGCCGCTCTATCTCGTCACCATGGCCTCGCAGAACCTGTCCGGCCTCGCCGTGCTGAAGGCGGCAGGCTACCATCCGGAACCCGGCCCGCTGATCGGCGTCACCGGCTTCTTTTCGCTGCTTTCGGCGCCGTTCGGCGCTTCGACCACCAATCTGGCGGCGATCTCGGCCGCCATCTGCACCGGCCCGGATGTCCATCCGGATCCCGGCGAGCGCTGGAAGACCGGCCCGTTCTATGCGCTCGCCTACCTGGTCTTCGCCATCTTCGGCGCCTCGCTGGTGGCGATCTTCGCCGTCCTGCCGCAGAGCCTGATCGTGCTGGTCGCCGGCCTGGCGCTGATGGCGCCGCTTTCCAACGCGCTGTCGATCGCGCTCCACGACACGGGCGAGCGCATGCCGGCGACCGTCACCTTCGCGGTAACGGCCTCGGGGCTCACGCTCTTCGGTGTCGGCGCGGCGTTCTGGGGGCTGGTAGCCGGAATAGCAGTGCTTTTCCTCGAAAAACTCAAAAAGCGATAATCATTTCAGCGGTTTCGCCGGTTTTGGGCGGCCTTGCCTTGAATCGCCGATTTCGCCTTCCCATTTCGATTCCACGCAGCCGATCAGGCTGTCTCCAACGGAAGGATTGGGAGAAATGAACACAACCGCATTGATCCGTCCGGCCTGGACGCCGGCGACCATCGCGCTGATGGTGATCGGCTTCATGGTGTTCTGGCCGCTCGGCTTCGCCATGCTCGCCTACATCATCTGGGGCGACCGGCTCGATGGCTTCAAGCGCGACGTCAACCGCGCCACCGACGGCATCTTCGCCGGCTGCCGCCGCAGCTCCGACAAGGCCGCCCGCTGGGGCCACGGCTCTTCCCGCACCGGCAACGTCGCTTTCGACGACTGGCGCGAGAAGGAGCTCGAGCGCCTCGCCGAGGAGCGCCGCAAGCTCGACGAGATGCTGAACGAGTTCGACGAATATGCCCGCGAGCTGCGCCGCGCCAAGGATCAGGAAGAGTTCGACCGGTTCATGGCTGAACGCAACAAGCGGACTGCGCCGACCGCCACGAACGATACGGCCGGAAAGACTGCCCCAAATCACGACAAGGGTACCAACCTGCTTGACGACTGAGGCCAGGCGACAGGCCCCGGTATCATATGCGGCGTCGCGCAAAGCGGCGCCGTTTCTTTTTTGTTCTCCATAGTCCCTTCAGCGCACTGGCCGTTTTCCTCGAATCGCGTATCGTCCAGCCATGTCCATCGGCTTCTTTCGCAACCTGACCAAGCCCAAGCCCGCTCCCGTCGTGGAGCGCGAGCACTGCGTCGCCGGCCGCACGCTGCCGCTCAAGATCGTCGAGAGCGCCAGGGCCCGGCGGCTGACGCTGCGCATCGATTCCGGCGGCCAGGGCCTGCGCATCACCGTGCCGCCCGGCTTGCGCCGCGGCGAGGTGGAGAAGTTCCTCGACCGTCATCAGGACTGGTTGGAGCAGCGCCTGGCCAAGGTGCCGACGCGCCCGCAGGTCAGGCCCGGCATCAAGGTCCCGATTCGCGGCGTGCCGCATCGCATCGTCCATGAGCCGGCGAAACGCGGCACCGTCACCATCGCGCGCGATGATCGCGGCCCGCTGCTGATCGTCCATGGCGAGCGCGTGCACCTGCCGCGCCGAATCGCCGACTATCTGAAACGCGAGGCCAAGCGCGAGATCGAGAAGCTGGTGGTCAAGCACACCGAAGCGATCGGCAAGCACGCCAAGGCGATCCGGTACAAGGATACCTCCAGCCGCTGGGGGTCATGCACCTCGGAGGGCAATCTCTCCTTCTCGTGGCGCATCATGATGGCGCCGCCGCCGGTGATAAACTACCTGGTGGCGCATGAGGTCGCGCATCTGAAGGAGATGAACCACGGCCCGAAATTCTGGAAGCTGTGCGAAAAGCTCTGTCCCGACACCGAGCGTTGCAAGGACTGGCTGAAGCGCAATGGCGGCGCCCTGCAGGCGATCGTGTTCGAGTAGACGGTGAAGCTGCGGCGGGCGATAGGATGCTCAATCATCGTTCGCCGCGTTGAGCTCCTCCGGCCGCAACCCTTCCTCGCTCGGATGCGGCCAGGGCAGGAAGTTGCTGTCGAAGGCATCGCTGCCGAAATAGTCGAGCGCCCGGTGCGCCTCGGCGCCGTTGAAGTCGGACTTCGCCATCAGATGGACGATCACCTCGCGCGCCTGCGCGATCTTCTGCCTGAGTTCGGCGACGGTCTGGTCGGCCATGGTCGTCTGCTCCCGCCTGCATTGCCTTAGATTCAAGTTAGCGCTTTCTGATCGCCCGGCAACAGCATGCTTTTTCTCGACTCTTCGGCCGTTTCGTGCCAATCCCGCGCCATGACGCTCGACATCAAGATCTGCGGGTTGAAGACCGATGCCGCGATGGCCGCCGCCCTTGCCGGCGGCGCCAGCCATGTCGGCTTCATCTTCTTCGCCAAAAGCCCGCGCTTCATCGACCCTGCGGACGCCGGCCGGCTGCGCCAGGCGGCAACCGGAAAGGCCAAGGCGGTCGCCGTCACCGTCGATGCCGACGATGCCTTCCTGGACGAGATCGTCGCCAAAATGCGCCCCGACATGCTGCAGCTGCATGGATCCGAAACCCCCGCGCGGGTGGCGGAGCTGAAGGCGCGCTACGGCCTGCCGGTCATGAAGGTGCTGTCGGTCGGCGAAGCGGCCGATCTCGAACGGATCAAACCCTATATCGGCATCGCCGACCGCCTGATGTTCGACGCCAAGCCGCCCAAGGGGTCGCAATTGCCGGGCGGCAACGGCGTCGCCTTCGACTGGCGCATCCTTGCCGGCCTTGACGCCGGCCTCGATTACATGCTTTCCGGAGGGGTCAACGCCGCCAATGTCGGCGATGCCCTGAGACTGGCCAATCCGCCCGCGATAGACATTTCGTCGGGCGTGGAAAGCGCTCCGGGCGTCAAGGATCCGGCGCTGATCGAGCAGTTTTTCCGGGCCGTCAGGGCCGCGCGCGACGATCGCGCCGCCTGAACAACTCAAAGGCCAATATTTAGGAGATCGGCGATGAACAAGCCGGCCATGCCCAATTCCTTCCGCACCGGGCCCGACGAGCAGGGCATGTTCGGCATTTTCGGCGGCCGCTTCGTCGCCGAGACGCTGATGCCGCTGATCCTCGATCTCGAAGAGCGGTGGAACAAGGCCAAGAACGATCCGGAGTTCAAGGCCGAGCTGCAGAACCTGTCCACCCATTATGCCGGGCGGCCCTCAAAACTCTATTTCGCCGAAGGCCTCACCAAGCATCTTCGTGAGGTTTCCTCGGCGAAGGGCCTCGGGGGCGGCGCCAAGGTCTATTTCAAGCGCGAGGACCTGAACCACACCGGCTCCCACAAGATCAACAACTGCCTCGGCCAGATCCTGCTCGCCAAGCGCATGGGCAAGAAGCGCATCATCGCCGAGACCGGCGCCGGCCAGCACGGCGTCGCCTCGGCGACCGTGGCTGCCCGGTTCGGCTATCCTTGCGTCGTCTACATGGGCGCCACCGACGTCGCCCGCCAGAGCCCCAACGTCTTCCGCATGAAGCTGCTTGGCGCCGAGGTGCGGCCGGTCACCGCCGGCCACGGCACGCTGAAGGATGCCATGAACGAGGCGCTGCGTGACTGGGTCACAAACGTCGAGGATACCTATTACCTGATCGGCACCGCCGCCGGCCCGCACCCCTATCCCGAGCTGGTGCGCGAGTTCCAGTCGGTGATCGGCACGGAAGCACGCGCCCAGATACTGGAGCAGGAAGGCCGCCTGCCGGATGTGATCATCGCCGCCGTCGGCGGTGGCTCCAACGCCATCGGCCTCTTCCATCCCTTCCTCGACGACAGCCAGGTCCGCATCATCGGCATCGAGGCCGGCGGCCGCGGCCTCGACGGCGTCGAGCACTGCGCCTCGATGAATGCCGGCAAGCCAGGCGTGCTGCACGGCAACCGCACCTATCTGTTGCAGAATTCGGACGGCCAGATCCTCGACGGTCATTCGATCTCGGCCGGCCTCGATTATCCTGGCGTCGGGCCCGAGCATTCCTGGCTGCGCGACACGGGCCGCGTCCAGTATGAGCCGATCCTCGACGACGAGGCGCTGGAGGCCTTCCAGCTGACCACCCGCGTCGAAGGCATCATCCCGGCGCTGGAATCGGCGCACGCCATCGCCCATGCGATGAAGATCGTGCCGTCAATGGACAAGGACCAGATCGTCATCGTCAACCTGTCCGGCCGCGGCGACAAGGACGTGCACACGGTGGCCAAGATGCTGGGCATGGAGATCTGACAATGACCACCCGCATCGACCGCCGCATGGCGAAATTGAAGTCCGAAGGCCGCCCGGCCCTCGTCACCTACATCATGGGCGGCGATCCTGATTACGATACCTCGCTGTCCATCATGAAGGCACTGCCCACCTCGGGCGCCGACGTCATCGAGCTCGGCATGCCGTTCTCCGATCCGATGGCCGACGGCCCGGCCATCCAGGCGGCGGGTCTCAGGGCGCTGAAAGGCGGCCAGACGCTGGTCAAGACGTTGAAGATGGCGTCCGAATTCCGCGCCGGCGACGACGAGACGCCGATCGTTTTGATGGGCTACTACAATCCGATCTACATCTACGGCGTCGATCGCTTCCTCGTCGATGCCAAGGCGAGCGGCATCGACGGCCTGATCGTCGTCGACCTGCCGCCCGAGATGGACGAGGAGCTTTGCATCCCGGCGCTGAAGGCCGGCATCAACTTCATCCGCCTGGCGACGCCGACCACCGACGACAAGCGCCTGCCCAAGGTTTTGGAGAACACCTCCGGCTTCGTCTATTACGTCTCGATGACCGGCATCACCGGCTCCGCCCTTGCCGACACCGCCAAGGTTGCGGCGGCGGTCAAGCGCATCAAGGGTCACACCGCGCTGCCGGTCTGCGTCGGCTTCGGCGTCAAGACCGCCGAGCAGGCGCGGGTGATCGGCGCCTCGGCCGACGGCGTCGTCGTCGGCACCGCCATCGTCAACGCGGTCGCCAATGTGCTCGGACCGAAGGGCGAGAAGACCGCCGATCCGGCCGAAGCCGTCGCCACGCTGGTCAGCGGCCTTGCCCAGGGCGTCCGTACGGCCCGCCTTGCTGCCGCCGAATAGCTTTCCTACCTCTTCGTCAGGACAGGAGCCGAAGCGATGAACTGGATCACGAACTACGTTCGCCCGAAGATCAATTCGATGCTCGGCCGGCGCACCGACATGCCGGAAAACCTCTGGATCAAGGATCCCGAGACCGGCGAGATGATCTTCCACAAGGATCTCGAATCCAACCAGTTCGTCATCCCGTCCTCCGGCCATCACATGAAGATCTCCGCCAAGGAGCGGCTGAAATACTTCTTCGACGACGGCAAATACGAGACGCTGGAAAACCCCAAGGTCGTCCAGGACCCGCTGAAGTTCCGTGACGAGAAGCGCTACACTGACCGCCTGAAGGAGGCGAAGGCCAAGACCGGCCTCGAAGATGCGATCCTCAACGCCGCCGGCACCATCGATGGCCTGCCGGTCATCGTCACCGTGCAGGATTTCGCCTTCATGGGCGGCTCGCTCGGCATGGCGGCGGGCGATGCCATCGTGCATGCTTTCGAGGTTGCCCTGCAGCGCAGGCGCCCGCTGATCCTGTTTGCTGCCTCCGGCGGCGCCCGCATGCAGGAAGGCATCCTGTCGCTGATGCAGTTGCCACGCACCACGGTGGGCGTCGACCGGCTGAAGGAAGCCGGCCTGCCCTATATCGTCGTGCTCACCAATCCGACCACCGGCGGCGTCACCGCGTCCTACGCCATGCTGGGCGACGTCCACATTGCCGAGCCCGGCGCGTTGATCGGCTTTGCCGGGCCGCGCGTCATCGAGCAGACCATCCGCGAGAAGCTGCCCGACGGCTTCCAGCGCGCCGAGTATCTGATGGAGCACGGTATGGTCGACATGGTGGTCTCGCGTCTGGAGATGCGCCAGACCATCGCGCGGCTGCTGAGGATGCTGCTCAAGGTGCCGGCGGCCGAGAAGCCGGTGGAGCCGGAGATCCTGCCGCCGGCGCTGCCCCAGCCGGAAGCGCGGCCGCAGGCCTGACGCGACATCGTTCGCCGCGAACCGCGATTGCGCGCCAGCCGCGGTGCGCAGTAGCTACTAGATCGCGCATGACCCCGAAAACCGATTTCCGGTTTTCGGGGTCATGCGCTAGGATTCCGCCATGACAACGCTCGCCGCCGACCGCGAAATCGAACATCTGATGACGCTCCACCCGAAAGGCTTCGACCTTTCGCTGGACCGCATCACCCGCCTGCTCGAGCGTCTCGGCGATCCGCAGGACCGGCTGCCGCCGGTCATCCATATCGCCGGCACCAACGGCAAGGGCTCCTGCGCCGCCTTCGCGCGCGCGCTGCTGGAGGCGGCTGGCCACCTTGTCCACGTGCACACCTCGCCGCATCTGGTGAACTGGCACGAGCGCTACCGGCTGGCGGCCGAGAGCGGCGGCAAGCTGGTCGACGATCAGGTCTTTGCCGAGGCGATCGCGCGCGTGGCGAAGGCCAATGGAGGCCAGAAGATCACCGTCTTCGAGATACTGACCGCCGTCACGTTCATTTTGTTTTCCGAGCATTCGGCCGAAGCCGCGATCATCGAGGTCGGCCTCGGCGGCCGGTTCGATGCCACCAATGTCATCGGGCGGCCCGCCGTCTCGGTGATCATGCCGATATCGATGGATCATGAAGCCTATCTCGGCGATCGCGTCGAGCTGATCGCCGCCGAAAAGGCCGGCATCATGAAGCGCGGCTGCCCGGTGGTGATCGGCGCGCAGGAAAGCGAGACGGCGCTCGAGGTGCTGATCGAGACCGCCGAGCGGCTCGACTGCCCGACCGTCGTCTACGGCCAGGATTTCCTGGCCTTCGAGGAAAATGGCCGCATGGTCTATCAGGACGAGGACGGCCTGATGGACCTGCCGCTGCCGCGCCTGCCGGGGCGGCACCAGTTCGCCAATGCCGCCGCGGCGATCGCCGCGGTCAAGGCGGCCGGCTTCGAGATCGGTCACCGCGCCGCCGAAAAGGCGATGGCCAAAGTCGCCTGGCCGGCCCGGATGCAGAAATTGTCGCAGGGCAGCCTGGTGGACCTGGCGCCCAAGGGCGCCGAGATCTGGCTCGACGGCGGCCACAATCCAGGCGCCGGCGTCGTCATCGCCGAGGCGTTGGCCGAGCAGGAGGAAAAGAACCCGCGGCCGCTGATCCTCATCTCCGGCATGATCAACACCAAGGACCAGACCGGCTATTTCAGCGCCTTCAAGGGGCTCGTCCGGCATGTCTACACGGTGCCGGTGAGCACGAGCGATGCCGGCGTGCCGAACGACGAGCTGGCGCTGCGCGCCACCGAGGCCGGCCTGTCCGCCGAGCCGGTCGGCTCGGTCGCCAACGCGCTGATGCTGTTGCGCGACAGCTGGGACGGCCCGGCGCCGCGCATCTTGATCGGCGGCTCGCTCTATTTCGCCGGCGCGGTGCTGGACGAGAACGGCACGCCGCCGACTTAAGCAATTCCAGGAAAAGTGCGTAGCGGTTTTCCGTCCGGAATTGCGCAAACAAAAACAGCAATTCCAGGAAAAGTGCGTAGCGGTTTTCCGTCCGGAATTGCGCAACGTGACAAAACTACTCAGGAAAAGAGCCTGGGACATTTCGGCGGGGGCCGAAAGGAACCGGTCGTGATCAGAGTGAAACAACTCGCCCATGTCTGCATCTTCGCGCATGACCTGGAGGCGACGCGCAGCTTCTATCGCGACGTGCTCGGCATGGACACGCGGTTCAACTTCCTGCGCCACGGCAAGGTCTTCGGCTTCTATCTCGATTGCGGCGGCCGCAGCCATGTCGAGGTGTTCGAGAAAATCGAGGCCAGCTACAGCGGGATGAACCAGATCAACCACTTCTGCCTGGAGGTGGAGGATATCGAGGCGGCAATCGCCCATATCCGGTCGAAAGGCGTCGATGTGACGCCGAAGAAGCTCGCCTGCGACGACACTTTTCAAGCCTGGATCACCGACCCGAACGGCGTGCGGATCGAGATGTTCGAATATACCGCCAAAAGCGCGCAATTCGCCGGCGGCGACCGCGTCGCCGACTGGTGACGGCGTTTACTTCAGCTCGATTTCGATGAACGCGTATTCGCCGTCATTGGCGTTGATGACGTCGTGCTCGACGCCTTCCCCGCGGAAATAGGGCGCGCCTTTCTTCATCTCGGCGAAGGTGGCGCCGTCCTTGGTCACCAGCTTCACCTTGCCGTCCATCAGCGGCACGACGACATAATCGTGGCCGTGGCGGTGCCAGCCGGTGTTGGCGCCGGGCGCGAAGCGGTATTCGGTGACGATGACCCGCTCATTGTCGATGAACACGGTGGCCTTGGCTGTTCCGGTCATGAACTCCTCCTTTTCTTGTAAGAGAGGAGATGGCAGGTCTCGGCGTCAGGGCCAGAGCGCCATCAGCGATGGCGCCAGGAAAAAGCCGGCCAAGAAAAAGCCCGGCACGATGGCCGGGCTCATCAGTCGAAATCTTTGGCTTGGCTCAGGCGAGGCTGCCGTTGATCCAGTGCGACAGCGCGGTCTTCGGCGCCGCGCCCACCTTCATGTCGGCCACTTCGCCGCCCTTGAAGATCATCAGCGTCGGGATCGAGCGCACGCCATACTGCGCGGCCAACTCGGGGTTCTCGTCGATGTTGAGCTTGGCGACCTTGACCTTGGAGCCCAGCTCGTTGGCGATCTCTTCCAGCGACGGGCCGATCATCTTGCACGGGCCGCACCATTCCGCCCAGAAATCCACCACGACCGGCTCCTTGGCGTTGAGCACATCGGCCTGGAAATTGCCCTTGTCAACCTTGACGGTGGCCATGCTGAAATCCTTTCGAAAACTCGGGTTGCACCAAATGTGGTGGTCGTGGCGGCGATCTTCAAGCAGTTCTTGTGTCACGCTCCCGTGAGTCGGGCAAGGGCATCGTCCATGGCCTTTGCCGGCAGCTCGATCAGGCGTGGCGCCTCGGTGAAGAGCAGTGCAGCCGACACCTCCCGGCCGGGATAGAGCGGCTTGAGCAGCGCGCGGTAGAGCGCAAGCTGCAGCACGTAAGCCGGCGGCACCTCGGCCAGGCTCGCGGGCGCCGGCCGGTTGGTCTTGTAGTCGACGATCGAGACTTTTTCCGGCGTGACGGCCAGCCGGTCGATCTTGCCGGAGATCGAGCGCAGCGTGCCTTTCACGTCCAGGCTGCCCATGACCGCGACCTCGGCCCGCGAGGACGGCGAGAACAGCGCGCCGAAGCGGCTGTCGGACAGGATCGAAAGCACCGCTTCCAACGCCTTGTCGCGCTCCTCGGCCGGCCAATCGGCGCCGGCGCGCGCCAGATAGCGTTCCGCGGCGTTAGGCCTTTCATCCTCGCCGATGCCCGGCAGCATCTGCAGCAATTTGTGCAGGGCCAGCCCGCGCATCACCGCAAAGCCGGGCTCGGCCACGGCGTCGAGCACCGGCGAGCGTGTGTCGGGCAAGCTTTGCGACGTCTCCTCGATCAGCGCCGAGGCGCCGGAGGGCGACAGCGGTCGCGGCAGCTCCTCATAGGGCGGCACAGGCCGGAACAGGCCGTCCGGCAGCGGCGCCGCGTGATCGAATGGCGTTGTCTCGTCGGCCCGCGCGAAAGCCACCGGCGGCAGCCTGGTCATGTGGAAGCGATGCACGGCCACCTCGGCCGTCGCCGGGTGCCGGCGCTCCGCGCTTTCGGGCGCACCCAGCAGCGCCCGGCTGACGATCGAATGCCAGGTTCCGGTGCTCGGCGCCCGCTTGCCGTGATAGCCGCAGACGATCAGCCGGTCCTCGGCGCGCGTCATGCCGACATAGAGCAGCCGCCGGTATTCGTCGTCGGCAAGCTCGCGCGCCCGCGCCGAGGCCGCCCGCGAAACCCCATTGGCGACGTCGCTGGCCGAGCGCCAGAGATAGCCCTTGCCCTTCCACTCAGCGCCCGAGCCTTCGAAGGCCATCAGCCGCGGCAGATGCTGGTCGCTGAACGGCGCCGAGCCGCCATCGACCAGGAAAACGACAGGCGCTTCCAGGCCTTTCGCGGCATGCACGGTCATAACGCGCACTTCGTCGCGGGTCTGATCCATCTCGCGCTTGATCTCGGGGCCCGCGTTTTCGAGCGTCGAGAGGAAGGCTTCCAGCCCCGGCAGGCCGGTGCGCTCCTCGGCCAGGCAGAAGCTCAGGAATTCGTCGAGAATGTCGCCGGCTTCCGGCCCGAGCCGGGCCGTCATCCTGCGCCGCAGGCCATCGCGCGAAAGCGCCGCGGCATAGAACTCGAACACCGGCTTGAAGGCGACCTCGTTCGCCCAGGCGTCGAGCCGGCTGACGATAACGGCAAGGGCCTCGTCTCCAGCAGCACGCTGCCTCAGCGAGGCGATCAGCGACTGGCCTTTCGGTCTCTCGCCGGCGAGCGCAAGCAAGGTCTCTTCCGAAACCTCGAAGATCGGGCTGCGCAGCACCGCGGCCAGGGACAGGTCGTCCTCCGGCTGGATCAGGAAATGGCCGAGCGCGATCAGGTCCTGCACGGCGATATGGCCGGGCAGGCTCAGCCTGTCGGCGCCGGCGACCGGGATCTGCCGGTTCTTGAGGCTGCGCGACAACGCGTGCACGAAGCGGTCGCGCTTGCGCACCAGGACAAGGATGTCGCCGGCGGTCAGCCTCCGGCCCTTGCCCTCGATGATTTCGCCATTGCGCAGCCAGGCCTGGATGGTCGTGGCGACATGCTCCGCCACGCGCACCGCCGGCGCGCTGGCATGGTTGACCGGCAAGGTCCAGTCGTCCGGTTCCTCGACCATTTCGGCGCCGATCGAAGGCCACAGCTCGACATAGCCCGGCGCGTCGTTGCGGATCGCCTTGTGGCTGAGCGGATCGGGATCGTGGCTGATGCCGCGCCGCACAGCAGGCTCGGCAAAGACGCGGTCGACGGCGGCCAGTACGTCGTCGCTGGAGCGGAACGACCAGGTGAGCTTTAGGTCGGCGAAGGCGGCTTCGGCGGCGCGCACGCGGCCGGCAAACAAAAGCCGGCTTTCGGCGAAGGAATCCGGCGCAGCACCCTGGAAGGAGTAGATCGACTGCTTTTCGTCGCCGACGGCGAATACCGTGCGCTTGACCGCTTCGCGCTGCCCGAGCCCGGCAAAGAACTCTTCCGTCAGCTTCTTCACCACCTCCCACTGGTCGGGGCTGGTGTCCTGCGCCTCGTCGAGCAGGATGTGGTCGATGCCCTGGTCGAGCTTGAACTGCACCCAGGGGCCCGCATCCGGCCGCGACAGCAGGCTGACGGTGCGGGTGATCAGGTCGTTGAAGTCGAGGAAGCCGCGGCTTCGCTTCAGCTGCTCGTAGCGGGCGATCAGCCAGCCGGCGACGGTGAGCGCGGCGGCCGTGCCTTCGAGCATGCGGAACAGCGCCAGTCGGTCCGACACGTCGAGGATGGCCTTGGCCGCCGTCAGGTAGCGCTCGGGCAGGTCGGGCAGCCGGTCGACCAGGGCCTTCTTGAAGATCTTCGGCGGATCGTAGGGGTCGCCGTCGGAGCGCAGAAACGCCTTGGCAAGCAGGCCCAGCCGCCGGATCGGGTCGGCCTCGGCAAAGGCGCCCTGCGCGTAAGGCAGCACGTTGTTCAGCACCTGCCTTGCGCCGGCGGCTTCAGCGGCGCGCGCGAACTCGGCGAACTGGCCGGGCGCAAAGCCCGGCAGCGGCCAGACGGAAGCGGCGATGTCCTCGGCCGTCTGCCCAGGCCTGAAGCCGAATTCGGCAAACAGCGGCCGGAAATCCCGGCCCTTGCCGATCTTGGCGATGAAGCCGCGCAAGTCGTCGCGCTTGCCGACGATCTCGGAAAGCAGCATGTCGAGCCCGAATTCGCCGCCGCGCTCCAGCACCGTGGCAAAGGCTTCCGCCAGGCCTTCGACGCCGGCGCCCGCGCCCGAAATCATGTCGCGGCGGGCATCGGCGAACAGCGAGGCCTCCATCTGCGGATCGAGCATCTCGAAATGCGCCGGGATGTTGGCCTCGAGCGGAAACTGGTGCAGCACCGATTCGCAGAAGGCGTGGATGGTCTGGATTTTCAGCCCGCCCGGCGTCTCAAGCGCCTCGGCGAACAATCGGCGCGCGCGCCGCATGGTGTTGCGGTCGGCGCCGCGCCCGTCGAGCGCCGCGATCCGCGACGCAAGTTCGGGATCGGGCAGGGCGGTCCATTCCGACAGCGTCGAGAACACCCGGTTCGACATGTTGGCCGCGGCGGCGCGCGTATAGGTGAGGCACAGGATCTTCGATGGATCGGTGCCGTTGAGCAGAAGCCGGATGACGCGCTGCGCCAGCACATGCGTCTTGCCCGAGCCGGCATTGGCCGAAACCCAGGCGGAATTTTGCGGGTCGGAGGCCCGCGCCTGGCTGGCGGCGGTATCGGAGGGGATCGGATATTTCATCCTTCCGCCTCGTCCTCGCTTGCGCCGCCGGCCGACCATTCGAGGACACGGGCGAGATGGTCGTAATCGCCATCGGCCTCGCCCTCGCGGAAAGGCAGCGCGCGAGACAGATAGCCCGTCTGCGGGTCGGCATAGTGTAAGAGCAATCGCTCCAGCCGCGCCCAGGCCTCCTCGGCAAGCTCGTTGGCGGTTTTCGGCTTGCGGTTGTATTCGAGGATCGATTCCTCGAACACCTCGCCATTCGGCTTCAGCCGCACGAAGGCAAGCTGCGAAGGTTCGCAGATGCCGAGCTCCCTGAAGGCGCCGCGCCGCAACAGCGCGCCCTCGAGCGCGAGTTGCGGCGACAAGAGCGTGTGTGCCTGCGCCTTGGAAGGCGAGGAGCCGGTCTTATAATCGAGGATATCGGCCATGCCGCCGGCGAGCAGGTCGACGCGGTCGGCATAGCCCGAGAGCGTGACGCCGGTGCGGCCGACGACGGTCCTTTCGGCGCGCTCCTCGGCATGGCGTCCGGCGACGGCGTCGGCGCGGGTATGCTCCCATTCGATGATGTTTTCGGCGAGCTTTTCGAAGCGCGGCCACCACACCGCCTCGATGTCTGGCGGAAGCGCTGCTGCGGCAAATGCGATACGCCCGGCTTCGATGAGGCTCGCCAGTGCGCCCGGCGCCCTTGGATCCTCCACCCGCCGTGAGAACAGATGCAGGATTTCGTGGAACAGCGTGCCGCGTTCGGCAGCGCCCGGGTCGCGGATCACCGGGTCGAGCGGCATCAGGCCGAGAATGCGCCGGGCATAGATCGCATAGGGGTCGCGGCGCAGCGTCTCGATCTCGGTGACCGAGAAATGCTGCGGCCGCAGGTGCAGCGGCGGCTTCGGCTGCGGGCGGGCCGCGAAATCCTTCCTTTCGCCGGCGTCGAGCGCCCGTGCCCAGGCAAGCAGCGTGTCGCCGCGCCGGCTAAGCACCGTCGCCTGGTCCCTGCCGATGAAGGTGAGGATGCGCTGCAGCCAGCGCGACGGCACCGCCGGCGCGTCGCCGGATCGCGCCGAGCGCGTCAGCAGCACCGTTTCACTGCCCATCGCCATCTGGAAGTCGTGCGCGGCAAGGCCGATGCGCCGCTCGGGCGGTTCGAGGTCGATGCCGGTCTTCATCAGCCGCGACATGAAGCGGTCGCTCTGGGGTTTGCGCGGCCACACGCCTTCGTTGAGCCCGCCGATGACGAGCGTGTCGACGTTCTGCAATCGGGCTTCCAGCGCGCCCCAGATGGCGATGTTGCGGTCGGCGCCTTGCGCCGGCTTGACCGTTTCCGGCGCGATCAGCGCTTCCATCACGTCCGGCCATTCGCTCGCGGCGAAGGTGAAGGGCGAGGATGCCGCGACCAGCCCGCGCAGCAGCTCGGCGAGCTTCTCGCCCGCGTCGCCGGCATAGAGGTCGGTCAGGTTGCCGTCGGCCGCGCGGCCAAGGCCTTCCAGCGCCACGACGCTCGCCCGCGTCAGCGTCGCGATGTCGGCATGCTGCTCGCCGCGCACAGTCGTGAGCGGCGAGAGCGCGTCGGTAAGACGGCTAAGCACGTCCCGCGCCTGCTCGATGCCGCGCACGGTAAGGCGCGGGAACCAGAATGGCGGACGGCTCTCGCCGCTGAGACCGGCGAGCCGCGTCTCGAAAAGCTCGCCCAGCGACGCGATGTCCGGCCGGCCGGTGCCGCCGCGCAAGGCAACCAGCTCGATCAGCTCGGCCGCCTTGCGAACGATCCGGCGTTCGAGGCCGAGGCCAAGCAGCGGATGCTTGAGCAGCGACAGCAAACCTACCGGATCGCCGGGCCGGAACGCGGCGTTGAGCGCCAGCCGGAGCAGGCTGGCCGCCGGCGTATTGCTGAGCGGCGCGCCGCCGGAATCATCGGCAACGACCCCAAAGCGCAGCAGTTCCGCCGAGACGCGTCGCGCCAGCGCCCGATCGCCGGTGACGAGCGCCGCGCGCCTGCCCGGCGCTTCGACCGCGCGCTTCAGCGCGATCGCGATCGCCACCGCTTCGTCGCGTTCGTTGGCCGCTTCCACCAGCGTTACGCCGGCCAGCGCCTGCTCGACGTCGTTTGCCGCGAAACGTGGCCGCGTCTCGGTCCAGCGCTCGGTGGTCTCAGCCGGCCGCAGCGCCTCGCCGACAAGAGCCGCGCGCAGCGCAAGATGCGGGGCGGCGGCGCCGATCGCCTCGACATCGCGGCGCTGGACGCGCATGCCGCCAATCAGCTTTGCGAGACCGTATTGCGGGTGGCCAAGCGTTGCCGGCCGCGCGCCGGGCGCCGTAATGGCCGCAAAGGACGCGTCGTCCAGCTCGCTGTCGAGCCCGGGCAGCACGACGGCGCCATTGGGCAGGCCGGCGATCACGGCGAGCAGCTCGGCGGTCGCGGGAATCGAGCCGGTCGAACCGGCGGCTATCACCGGTCCGCCCGGCGGGTTGCGCTTCAGCCGCGCCGCCACCAGCCGGATCAGCGCGCTGCGATGCGCGGCCGGATTGGAGCGGTTGCGTTCTTCAAGCAGCCGCGGCCAGTTGTCGGTGACGATGCCGAGGAAATCGAGCGTCACCTGCCACCAGCCGGCGAGGTTGCCGGTCACAAGCGTGGCGAGCTTGGCCCAGTCCGTGCCCTCGGTTTCGATCTCGTCCATCAGCCGCGCGAGGTCGCGCGCCAGCCAGATGGCATCGGCGGCCGAGGTCGGCACGACGAATTCCTCGTTGAAGCGTGCTCTGACATGCGCCGGCAGGCTTTCCTTCCAGGCACGCACCAGAGGCGCCAGCAGCAACAGCCGCTCCTGCGCCGCGATCGGCGGCGCGTGATCGATTGCCGGTGCCGTCTCGTCATCGAAGGCCGCCTCGTCCTCGTCGAACTCGCCGAGCGGCCGCACCGTCGGCAGGATGGCCGAGCGCTGACCAAGCATATCGACGAAGGCGCCGCGCAGCGCGCGCGCCGCGCGCCGCGTCGGCACATAGATCGTGGCGTCGGTGAGCGCCAGCGGATCGCCGTTGAAGCGGAAGCCGGGGATGAGGCGGCCGTCGAGCAAGGCCTCCGCCAGCGTCGGCAGGAACGGCGCTCCGGGCGGGATGGAGAAGACGCGGCGCGAGCCGCTCATACCGCTTTCGCTAGAGCGCCGGCGACCGCCGCCTCGGCGGCCGGAATGGCGTCGGGCGTGCCGACGGTGATCCAGCGGCCTCTCATCGCCATCCCGAACAGGCGCCCGGCGGCGATCGCCTTGTCGAAATAGATGTTGAGCGAATGCGAACCCGTGGGCGCGTCCTTGAAGATGCGCGGATGGACGATTGCCGCGCCGGCATAGATCAGGCCGGCTGGATCGCCCTTCGAACGCCGCAACGCGCCGTCCGAAGCCACCAGGAAATCGGTGCCGACGCAATGCCCGGTCGCTGAGTCGAGATCGGTGAGCATCAGCAGAATATCCATTCTGGCGGCGTCCCACGCAAGGGCAAGCCGCTCGAGGCTTGGCTCACCACTGTCGATCCAGAAGGTGTCGGCATTGATGATGTAGAAGGGCCCACTGCCCAAAAGCGGCAGCGCCTTGACGATGCCGCCCGCCGATTCCAGCAGGGCCTCGCGCTCATCGGAGATGACGATCCGCGGCGCCGGGCGAGCGGCGACATGGGCGATGATCTGCTCCGGCAGATAATGCACGTTGACGACCGCCTTGCTGACCCCGGCGGCTTCCAGGCTGTCCAGCCCCCAGTCGAGCAAGGTCTTGCCGGCGATCTTCACCAGCGGCTTCGGTATCGTGTCGGTGATCGGCCGCATGCGCTTGCCGAGGCCGGCCGCAAGCACCATCGCGGTCTTCGGCGTCATGGCGAGCGTTCCTCGAGAAGGCCGTGGGCCATGTAAAATTCCTTCAGGCCGGCAAGCGCCGGATGCGCCAGCGCCCGCCTCAGATAGTCGCGGATGCGCGGCAGGTGCTTCAGATAGTAGGGTTTCCCGTCGCGCTTTTCGAGCCGCACGAAGATGCCGAGGATCTTCGAATTGCGCTGCGCCGCCATGATCGCGTAGGCCTCGGCGAAGGCCGCTTCGTCGAAGGCGCCCGCGGCGCGCCGCGCCGCCACATAGGCCGCGACCGTCCGCCGCTCGATCGCGGGCGAAACGGTGACGCGCGCATCCATTGCAAGCGAGGCGACGTCGTAAGCCGCCGGGCCGATCAGCGCGTCCTGGACGTCGACGATGCCGAGCCGGTCGGGGCCGGAGCGCTCGCCGCGCCAGATGATATTGGGCGAATGGAAGTCGCGCAGCATCAGCGTGTATTCGCCGCCCGAGAGCCGGTCGAGCAGGGCGTTCCACTGCTTGTGGTAGCCGGCGCGCAGTGCATCGCTTGCCGGCTTGCCCGAAATCCACGGCACATACCAGTCGACCAGAAGGTCCGCCTCGATCAGCATGGCGTCGCGGTCGAAGGGCGGCACATCGTGGAACACGCCGGGCGCGGCCTCCATGCGGCTCGGCCACGCCCTGCCGTGCATCATGGCGAGTAGCTCAGCCGCTGCCTCGTAGCGTTCGGCGATGGGCTCGCCGTCGCCGCCCAAAAATCCTTCCGAGCCGAGATGCTCGAGCAGCAAAAAGCCCTGGTCGAGATCCTGCGCATGGATCACCGGCACGCTGACGCCGGCGGCAAGCAGCGCCCGGTCGATAGCGACGAAGGCGGTGACGGATTGGGCCGTGTGGGCGATCACCGCATAGGGCTTGCCGTCGCGCACCGGCGGGCCGAGCACGAGGCGCGGCGAGTTCATCAGCACGCGCGGCGCCTGGCCGGGCAGCGAGACGATCTCGTAGGAGCGGGCCGATGCATCGCCGACGAAATGACGGCGGCTCGCCTCGCCCCAGCCGGCGGAGGCCAGGAAATCGCGCATAGCCAGCGAGCGCGCCACGCGCTCGAATGCCGCTCCTTGCCCGGACAGGTTCGCGATCCGGCCTTCGCCATGTTCGGTGAGTTCGACCCAAATCGCATTCTGCGGCAGCCGGTCCCCGGCCCGTTCCGGCCATTCGATCAGCGCCGCGCCTTGCGCCAGCGCGTCGTCGAGGCCGAGCTCGTCGAGCTCGTCCGGCGAGGACAGGCGGTAGAGATCGAAATGATGGACCGGGACCCGCGTCTCGTAGCTCTGCACCAGCGTAAAGGTCGGGCTCGGCACTTCGAGGCTGGCGTCATCGGCAAGCGCCCGGATCAGGGCACGGGCCAAGGTCGACTTGCCGGCGCCGAGATCGCCTTTGAGCGCAATCGCGTCGCCGGCGCGCAGCGCCATGGCGAGGTCTTCGCCAAGCCTTGCCGTCGCCGCCTCGTCGGCGAGAAAACGTTCCAGAACAGTCTCTGCCAAAGCGCGTTACTCGGCCGCTTCGCGGATGCCGCCGGAGGGCGTGTCGGGGAAGGTGCAGATGACCGTCGTGCCCTTGTCCATGCCGGTTTCGATGCGCACCGTTCCGCCATGCAATTCGACGAAGCTCTTGACGATCGACAGCCCCAGTCCGGCGCCGCGCCGGCGGCCGCCATTGGCGCGCGGCTCGAAGCGGCGGAAGACCGATTCCAGCACGTCCGGCGGCATGCCGGGCCCGTCGTCATGGACTGAGAATTCGACCCCTTCCGCAAGCTGGCGGCAGGCGAGCGTGATCGTGCTCGCCTCCGGCGCGTAGTTCGCGGCATTGCTCAAGAGATTGTAGAGGATCTGGCGGACACGGATCTCGTCGCCGTGGAAGCTCTTTGGCGCCGCCGCCGCGTCGACCCGGAGCTTGATCCGGTGCTCCTCCAGGCGGTCGGCGACCAGCTCGGCCGCAGCCGCGATGGTCCTGTCGATGCTCATCTCTGAAATGTCGAGCTGCATGATGCCGGCGTCAACCGTCGCCAGGTCCAGTATGTCGTTGACGATGGTGAGCAGCACCGAGGACGACGAGCCGACATGCTCGACATATTCGCGCTGCTTCGGCGTCAGCGGCCCGGTGGCGGGCAGCGACAACAGCTCGGTGAAGCCGATGATGTTGGTCAGCGGCGAGCGCAGTTCATAGGAGACGTGCTGAACGAACTCGTTCTTCAACTGGTCGGACTTCTCCAGTGCCTCGTTCCTGTCCTTCAGCGCCCGCTCGACATTGACGGTGTCGGTGACGTCTACGAAGGTCATCATCACCTGCCCGTTGGGCAGGTGGATCACGGCATAGCTCAGCACCGTGCCGTTGACGAGCTCAGTCTGGCCGTGGCGGTCGCGGCGCTCGTCGTCGAAGCCGGTGATGGCGGCGGCGAAGCCGCCCCACGGACTGTCTGCCGCGCGCCGGTCGCAAAGGTCGCGGATCGCCGAGACATGCACGTTCGGCTTGATCGCGTCCGGCGTCAGCCCCCACAGCGCGATGAAGGCGGGGTTGGACAGGCGAAGCCGCCCGTCCGGACCGAACACCGCCACGCCTTCCGCCAGATTGTCCAACGTCTCGCCCTGCACGCGCACCGCCGTCTGGTAGCGGCTTTCGAGGTCCATCTTCTCGGTCAGGTTCTCGAACACCCAGGTGACGCCGCCCTTGGGCTGCGGGTTGGCCACCACGCGGATCGTCTTGCCGTCCGGCAGGTGCCACCAGTGCTCCTGCGATTCGACGGCGCGATAGGCGCCGAGCAGGTTTTCCTTCCAGCGCCGCCATTCCGGCTGCTCGGCGATCTTGCCTTCGCTGCGCAGCCGGTCGAGCAGCAGCGCATTGGAGGGGGCGCTGTGCAGGAAGCCGCCGTCCAGGCCCCACAGTTTCTGGAACGCCTGGTTGAAGAAGCGCAGGTTCTCGTCCGTATCGAAGATCGCCACGGCCGTGTTGAGCTGGTCCAGCGTGTCGGCATGGCTGCGCACGGTGCGCTCATATTCGGCGCGGATCGTCTCGATGGCGCTGATGTCGCAGGCGAGCCCCGCCGAGCCGTCGGCGCTGGCGAAGTCGGTGACCGAAAACATGTGGCGATCGCCTTCGATCACCGTCGACAAAGTCTGCTCGAAGACGGGGCGCGACTTGTGCTGCTCGGCGATCTGCTCGCGCGCCTGTCCGCCGAGGAACTCCTTGGCCTCGCGCACGGCCGCCTCCGCGCTTTCCGCTTCCACCGCCTCGGCATAGGCCCGGTTGACCCATTTCAGCCGCCCGTCGGCCGCGCGCAGCCATGTCGGCATCTTCAGCGCGTCAAGCAGGCCGAGCATGGTGTCGTAGTCGGCGCCGAGCCGCTGGTTCTCGATCTTCAGCCGGGCCTGGCTGCGCAGGGTTTCCGACAGCGAGATGAAGCGGACCAGCACGTGCATGGCGCTCTTGCGGCCATGCACCTCGAGTGGCATGCCCGCCTGAGTCTCGATGACCAGGTCGAAGGCCTTCGCCTGGTCGCGCAGCGCCGCTATGGCGTTCTCGAGTGCCGCGGCGGAGCGCGGCATCAGCCAGCGGCCGAAGGCGAGAAAGGCGGACCGATCGTCCGGCGCGCCGCTTTCGAGCGGCAGGCTGCCGATCAGCTCCGGCTTCTTGTTCTCGGCACTCCACACGACGACACGCTGGTCGCGCAAATTGAGCAGCGCCTCGGAGCGCTGCAGGGCCGCGTTCACGTCGGCGATGCGCGCCCTGAGCTGGACGTTTTGCGACGCCGTCCGCGCCCGCTCGCGGATCAGGAAGATGGCGGAGACGAGCGCCGCCCCCATGACGCCGGCAAACATGGCAAGCTGCATCACCTCGACCGTGCCGACCGCCGGTGCCGCCTGCGCGATGCCGGTGTCGGCACGCGCCGCGAAGCTAAGCAATGGGCCGGCAAGCGTGGCGGCGGCAAGAAGCGAGCCGAGGCGGGCGCCGGCGCGCCATGGCAGAGCGCCGCCCGTCGCGGCGGAGCCGGTCGTGATCGAATCCTCGTGGCCGCCGGAAACGGCCTTTCCCGCGCGTGGCGGGTTATCCCCCGGCATGTCTTGGTCCTCTTTCGCCGCTTGAATGCAAGACCGCCCTGAATGCGTTCCGGCCCTTACGTCCCCGGACCGCGAATCACAACAATAACGCCTGCTGGAATCGGCGTGAAGAATCACCGGCGCAAAAAATGAAGCCGGGCGGAATGTCAACACCCGGCTTCAATATATTGTAGGAAACTTCGCTTTGGTTAATAGCGGTAGTGTTCCGGCTTGTACGGACCCTGCGGCGTCACGCCGATATAGGCGGCCTGCTCGCCCGACAGCGCGGTCAGTTTGGCGCCAAGCTTGTCGAGATGCAGCCGCGCCACCTTCTCGTCGAGGTGCTTGGGCAGCACATAGACCTGGTTCTGGTACTGGCCGTGCTTGGTGAAAAGCTCGATCTGCGCCAGCACCTGGTTGGTGAACGAGGCCGACATGACGAAGCTCGGGTGCCCGGTGGCGTTGCCGAGATTGAGCAGCCGGCCTTCGGACAGAAGGATCATCCGCTTGCCGTCCGGGAAGGTGATCATGTCCACCTGCGGCTTGACGTTGGTCCATTTCAGGTTGCGCAGCGACGCCACCTGGATCTCGTTGTCGAAGTGGCCGATATTGCCGACGATCACCATGTCCTTCATCGCCCGCATATGGTCGAGCGTGACGACGTCCTTGTTGCCGGTGGTGGTGATGACGATGTCGGCGGTGGGGGCCGCGTCTTCCAGCGTCACCACCTCGAAGCCGTCCATCGCCGCCTGCAGCGCGCAGATCGGGTCGACCTCGGTCACCTTGACGCGGGCGCCGGCGCCGCGCAGCGAAGCCGACGAGCCCTTACCGACGTCGCCGTAGCCGCAGACCACCGCGACCTTGCCGGCCATCATGGTGTCGGTGCCGCGGCGGATGCCGTCGACCAGCGATTCCTTGCAGCCGTATTTGTTGTCGAACTTCGACTTGGTGACGGAATCGTTGACGTTGATCGCCGGGAAGGGCAGTAGGCCCTTCTTCTGCAGCTGGTAGAGCCGGTTGACGCCGGTGGTGGTCTCCTCGGTGACGCCGCGGATCGCTTCCTTCTGCTTGGCGAAGAAGCCGGGCGAGGCCTTCATGCGCTTCTTGATCTGGGCGAACAGGATCTCCTCCTCTTCGCTGCCGGGATTGGACAGCACGTCCTCGCCGGCCTCGGCGCGGGCGCCGAGCAGGATGTACATGGTGGCGTCGCCGCCGTCGTCGAGGATCATGTTGGAGGTGCCGCCGTCGGCCCACTGGAAGATCCGGTCGGTGTAGTCCCAATAGTCCTCCAGCGACTCGCCCTTGATGGCGAACACCGGAATGCCGGCCTCGGCGATCGCGGCGGCGGCATGATCCTGGGTCGAGAAGATATTGCAGGAGGCCCAGCGGATATCGGCGCCCAGCGCCTTCAGCGTCTCGATCAGCACCGCCGTCTGGATCGTCATATGCAGCGAGCCGGTGATGCGCGCGCCCTTGAGCGGCTTCTTGTTGCCGAATTCCTCGCGGCAGGCCATCAGGCCCGGCATTTCGGTTTCGGCGATCTCGATCTCCTTGCGGCCCCAGCCGGCAAGCGAGATGTCGGCGACCACATAGTCCTTGCTACCCGTCATGGCAGTGCTCCGGTGTGATTGTCTTCAAAATCGCGCCGGCGCCTGGACGGCGCATGGAGGGGCGCGAATTGCCGGCCTGACTAGCAGATCGGCCGTCAAACGACAATGGGATATAAAGAAATCTTTATTCGTGCATATCCTCGAAGCAATGCATGTCGCCCGAAAATGCCCGGCGGTTTTGGGATAACGACAGGCATTTGAACAGGGGCCGGCTCGTGCGCGATGAACGGAGACGCGTTTCATTTGCCATTCAGCCTCGCGACCGGCCCCGCGATCTTAGCCCAGTGGACATGAAGGCCGTGGCAAGAACGTGGTCCGGCGTTTCGCCAAGCCGGGGCACGGCGCGCAGAGGCCAACCCGTGCTGCCTACTGGGTGACCTCAAACAGGGCCCACATGCCGCTGGCGAAGTGTTTCGGCTGATTGCAGATCAATAGGTACTTTCCCGGTTCCAGGGTCACGGTCAGTGTGCCTGATTTACCCGGGGCGAGGTCGGGGACCTCGCCCCTGTCCCCAGCCTTGCTTTCGTCCACCGTTGCGTCGCTCCCGACATAGGGAAGCGGTTGCGTCGGGTCCTTTAGATGCATGACGATCATCTCATGGACGGTACCCTTCGAGGTGTTGGTGACCTTGAACGATACGGCGCCTGCCGGCGCACTGGAGCGTGACGCTTTCACTCCCATCGTCGCCTTTGACAGATCGAGGCCGGGAGCTTGGTAGGCCATGCCGGTCTTCATCACCATGCCCGCGCCTTGGTCCCAAAGCTGGACATCCACCACTGTCGCCGCCGACGCCGCGGTCGACCACAAGCCAAGCGCCATCGCCGCCGCAAATGCGGCGCCTCCAAGGAGTGCCATTGGATTCCTCCGATTTTGAGAGCGCCATGCCCTGTCGTTGCCGCTACCTTCAAGCGGCCCTTTGTGGCGAGGCTTGCTCTATTTGAGGGCGTTTCCTACCCTATTCTAAGGACAACGCGTGTTCTGGCCCGGTTAGTCCCGAGCTTCCCTCTCACTTTTTTGACGCCCACGTCCTCCCGGCATCATAGGCCTGGCCTTGCTGCCATGCTGGATTGTAGAGATCGCGGCCCGCCCATAGGTGCCTCGCTCTGCATAAAAGCCAAAAACTTGGCCGTCAGATTTCCTCGCCGAAGCGCGAGGCGACCAGCTGCTCCAGCGCGTCCATCGCCGGGCCCGCTTGCGGGCCGGTGGCGGTGACGCGGATCGAATAGCCGGGGCTTGCCGCCAGCATCATCAGGCCCATGATCGAGGTGCCGCCGACCTTCACGCCGTCCTTCTCGACATGGATGGTGGCGTCGAAGCCGCTGGCGACCTGGACGAACTTGGCCGAGGCGCGGGCATGCAGGCCGCGCTGGTTGACGATCGGGAATTCTCGCACCACCTCGTCCTTTTCCGGCGCATGGGCGTTCATTTGCTGCTCAGAAGCTGGCTGGCGACGTTGATGTACTTGCGTCCCGCGGCCTGCGCCTCGTCGAGCGCGGCGGCCATGTTGTCGCCCTTGCGGACCGAGGAGAGCTTGATCAGCATCGGCAGGTTCATGCCGGCGATCACCTCGGTGCGGCCCGATTCCATCACCGAGATGGCGAGGTTGGACGGCGTGCCGCCGAACATGTCGGTAAGCACGATGACGCCGGCGCCGCTGTCGACGCGCGCCACCGCGTCGACGATGTCGGCGCGGCGCTTCTCCATGTCGTCGTCGGCGCCGATCGCGACCGTTTCGAAATTGTCTTGTGGCCCCACCACATGTTCTACGGCATGCCGGAACTCGGTGGCGAGTTGACCGTGCGTCACGAGCACGAGTCCGATCATTCTTTGGTGGCTCCCGTCATCGCCGCTTTACAGGCGTATCTTACGTTCGCCGGCCATTCCAGGCGGCGGGAGCGCTATCTTGTCGACGCACGGCCGGTTGACAAGCCCAAAATTGCGACGGCCTGGGCCATTTTGACGCATTGCAGCAAAAAACCCGGACCGGATCACGAGAAAGGCAGGATCGACAGCCGCGCCATCACGGCCGGCAAGGCTGTGACGGCATTGCGCTCGGCAAGATCGATGCGCGGCACCGGGCAGCCCGCGACCGGCTCGCTGATTTCTTCCTGAAAACGGGCCATTTCTGCCTTCGGCACCAGCCGGATATGGAGGTCGATCACGCCGCCCGGTTCGAACGGCAGCGGGCGCGGCATGAAGCCCGGCACTTCGGCGAGGCCGGCGATGATGGGCGGCGCGCGGCAGACCAGCCGCCCGCCATGCGCGGCGGCAAGCAGCCTGTCGTCGCCGATCAGCCGCGAAAACAGACCGCGCGCCCGGCAATGGTCGATGAGCGTCAGCGCCAGCGTCGTCTTGCCGGCGCCGGACGGCCCGGTGATGAGCACGCCGCGCTCGCCGATCAGGATCGCCGTTGCGTGGATATTCTCAGGCTTTGCGGCAGGATCGGACATGGTCGTGTCTTGCTATCCTGTCTGGACCGGAGATCAGCCTTCGGCCGGCAGCGTCACCACGAAACGCGCGCCCTTGATCTCGCCGGGCTTGGTGCCGGGGATGTTTTCCGCCGTCAGCGTGCCGCCATGCGCTTCGACGATCTGGCGGCTGATCGACAGTCCGAGGCCGGAATTCTGGCCGAAGGCCTCGCCGGCCGGCCGGTCGGTGTAGAAGCGCTCGAAGATGCGGTCGATCTTTTCGGCCCTGATGCCAGGACCGTTGTCGTCGACGGTTACGATGTTGAACTTGCCGGCGCGCGCCAGCGAGATGGCGATGTGGCCGTGCTCCTCGGGAACGAAGGAACGCGCATTCTCGATCAGGTTGGTGATGACCTGGCCGATCCTGAGGTCGTGGCCGACGACGACATAGCCTTTGACGCCCTGCGGCAGCTTGGCGACCTTGAGCTCGATCTCGACCGTCTTCTTGTTGCGCGTCGTCTCGCGCGAGACCGCGACGAGATCGGTGATGAACTTCTTCAGGTCGACCGTCGAGGCATCCTCGCGCGCCAATTCGGCGTCGAGGCGCGACGCATCGGAGATGTCGGTGATCAGCCGGTCGAGCCGCTTCACGTCATGCTGGATGATCTCCATCAGACGCGCGCGGGAGGTGTCGTTCTTGGCCAGCGGCAGCGTTTCGACCGCGCTGCGCAGCGAGGTCAGCGGGTTCTTGAGCTCGTGCGAGACGTCGGCGGCGAAGCTTTCGATCGCCTCGATGCGCGCATAGAGCGCGTTGGTCATGTCGCGCACCGCGATCGACAGATTGCCAATCTCGTCCTGGCGGTCTGAGAAGTCCGGGATCTCCTCGCGGTTCTTGACGCCGCGCCGCACCCGCACCGCGGCGGCTGACAGCCGTCGCAGCGGATTGGCGATGGTGGAGGCCAAGAGCAGCGACAGGATCGCGGTGACGAGCGCCGCGATGCCGAACACGCGCAGGATCGCCTTGCGCTCGGCCGCGACGATCTTGTCAATGTCGCCGCCTTCGGTGGACAGCATCAAGACACCGAGCACGGCGCGGAAGCGCTGGATCGGCACCGCCACCGAGACGATCTGCTCGCCCTGCTCGCTCACCCGCACGATGGTCGAGGGGCCGCCGGTCAGCGCCTTGACAACTTCGGGGAAGGCCGCGCCGTTGCCGCCGGGCTGCTCGTGATAGACGGGCAGGTCCTTGTTGCGGAAGAAGTCGAAGACGAATTTCTCGACGCGCTCCAGAAGGTCCGGCTGCTCGTCGTCGACAGGCGGCAGGTCGTAGCGCAGGATCTGGCCGCGCGAATAGAGATGCCGCGAATCGAGCAGAAGGTTGGCGTCGCGGTCATAGATGCGGGCGCGCGTGCGGGTCGGCGAGATCAGCCTTCTCAACACCGGCGCCACGCGTTCGGGATTGATCGGGAAATCGAGGTTGTCGAGCTGGTCGGAACCCGGCCCCAGGCTTTCCCCGGCCTGCAGCTCGAGCAGCTTTTCCGGATCGATGCTGATCGAGTCGGTCTCGACCGTCGCCGACGCCGCGATGGCGCCGGCAATGATCTCGCCCTGCGTCATCAGGCTTTCGACGCGGGCGTCGATCAGCCCGTCGCGGAAGGTGTTGAGGTAGAGAATGCCGGTGACCAGCACGGCGAGGCCTGCCAGGTTGAGGAACAGGATGCGCCGCGTCAGGCTGGAGAAGATGTGGTGGCCGAGAAACCGGCGCATCGGCACGGTGATCTTCGACAGGAATGCGGGCACGATCCGCGACGGGCGCTTCGTCGCGCCCGCCCGCCTGCCTCGCTCTACGTCCACTGCCATCGACTAGCAGTCCCTGCTTGGTGAATGGTGAATAGTGAATGGTGAATGGAAATGAGCGCTTGAGATGGGGCCCATGTCATGAAGTGGCCCGCTCGTACCATTTTACCATTCACCATTCACTATCTCATGCTTCGCGGAAGCGGTACCCGACTCCGTAGAGGGTTTCGATCATCTCGAAGTCGTCATCGACGGCTTTGAACTTCTTGCGCAGCCGCTTGATGTGGCTGTCGATGGTGCGGTCGTCGACATAGACCTGCTCATCATAGGCCGAATCCATCAGCGCATCACGGCTTTTTACCACACCGGGGCGCTGCGCCAGCGAATGCAGGATCAGGAACTCGGTCACCGTCAGCGTCACCGGCTCGCCCTTCCAGGTGCAGGTGTGCCGCTCCTGGTCCATCACCAGCTGGCCGCGCTCGAGCGAGCGCGCCTGCTGGCTGGGCGCCTTGGCGGCCGCCTCGCGGGCGCTGGTGCGGCGCAGCACCGCGCGTACCCGCTCGACCAGGAGGCGTTGCGAGAACGGTTTGCGGATGAAGTCGTCGGCACCCATCTTGAGGCCGAACAATTCGTCGATCTCGTCGTCCTTCGAGGTCAGGAAGATCACCGGCAGGTCGGATTTCTGCCGCATCCGGCGCAGCAGCTCCATGCCGTCCATGCGCGGCATCTTGATGTCGAGGATGGCGAGGTTCGGCGGCCGCGCCGCCAGGCCTTCCAGCGCCGACGCGCCGTCGGTGTAGGTTTCGACGCGGTAGCCCTCGGATTCGAGCGCGATCGACACCGAAGTCAAAATATTGCGGTCGTCGTCGACAAGCGCGATTGTTGCCATTTCAAGCGGCTCCCTCATGAGCTGTCCCTTCTGTCGTCGAGAAAGGGCTTTTGCAGGACAAATTGGGTACAAAATGTGGCACGGGCCCAGTCCGAAGTCACGGGCGGCCTGCCGCTACACACGATCGCACCCGCAACGGGATTGGACGAACAAAACCTGCCAATCCTTTGGGCAATCTCTGTGATTTTTTGCACATCTAAACGATTTAAACAACTTTCAAATTTTTTAAATCGATTAAAGATTTGATATCATTCGCCTTTTCTGGTTCTGAGCCTATCTAGCCCTTGCGCGTTCCGGCAATTCATCTGTCAAACGCGGCCAAAATCCAGAGAGGAAATTTGATGTCGGAAGCCGGCAAACGCAACCCCGACTACGCCATTGACGCGATCGGCCTGAAGACTACAGGCACGGTGCGATACAATTTCGGCGCCGCCGAGCTCTACGAGGAAGCGATCCGCCGCGGCGAGGCGAAATTGACGGCGCAGGGCGCGCTGGTTGTCGAGACCGGCCAGCACACCGGACGCTCGCCGAAGGACAAGTTCGTCGTGCGCGACGACAACACCGGGCCGCATGTCTGGTGGGACAACAACAAGGCGATCTCGCCGGCCGAGTTCGAGGCGCTCCATGCCGATTTCCGCGCCCATGCGATGGCCAGGGACCTCTATGTGCAGGATCTGGTCGGCGGCGCCGACACCGAGTTCCGCTTGCCGGTCCGGGTCGTCACCGAATTCGCCTGGCATTCGCTGTTCATCCGCAATCTCCTGATCCGCCCGGAAGCTTCGGAGCTCGACCGCTTCGTGCCGGAGATGACGATCATCGACCTGCCGTCCTTCCGCGCCGATCCCGCCCGCCACGGCACCCGCACGGAGACGGTGATCGCGGTCGACCTGACCCGCAAGATCGTGCTGATCGGCGGCACGTCCTATGCCGGCGAGATGAAGAAGTCGGTGTTCACCATGCTGAACTACCTGCTGCCGGAGACGGGCGTGATGCCGATGCATTGCTCGGCCAATGAAGGGCCCGCCGGCGACGCGGCCGTCTTCTTCGGCCTGTCCGGAACCGGCAAGACGACGCTGTCGGCCGATCCGTCGCGGACGCTGATCGGCGACGACGAGCACGGCTGGGGTCCGCATGGCATCTTCAACTTCGAGGGCGGCTGCTACGCCAAGACGATCCGGCTGTCGGCCGAGGCGGAGCCCGAGATCTTCGCCACCACGCAGCGCTTCGGCACGGTGCTGGAGAATGTCGTGCTCGACGCCGCCCGCGTGCCGGACTTCAACGACGGCAGCCTCACTGAAAACACGCGCTGCGCCTATGCGCTCGATTACATACCCAACGCCAGCAAGACCGGCCGCGCCGGTCATCCGAAGAACATCATCATGCTGACGGCCGACGCCTTCGGCGTCATGCCGCCGATCGCCAGGCTGACGCCGGCGCAGGCTATGTATCACTTCCTCTCCGGCTACACCGCGAAGGTCGCAGGTACCGAGAAGGGCGTCACCGAGCCCGAGGCGACGTTCTCGACCTGCTTCGGCGCGCCCTTCATGCCGCGCCATCCGTCCGAATACGGCAATCTGCTGCGCCAGCTGATCGCGGGCCACGGCGTCGACTGCTGGCTGGTCAACACCGGTTGGACCGGCGGCGCCTACGGCACCGGCCGCCGCATGCCGATCAAGGTGACGCGCGCGCTGCTGGGTGCGGCGCTCGAGGGCTCGCTCAACGACGCCGAATTCCGCACCGACGTCAATTTCGGCTTCGAGGTGCCGGTGGCGGTTCCGGGCGTCGACGGCGCCATCCTCGATCCGCGCTCGACCTGGGCCGACAAGCCGGCCTACGACCGCCAGGCCGCGAAGCTGGTCGGCATGTTCGCGGTCAACTTCGAGAAGTTCGAGAAGCATGTCGACGCGACCATTCTGGGCGCTGCGCCGCATCTGCAGGAAGCGGCCGAATAGCCGCTTCGCGGCATCCTTCCCCGCATCCTTTCCTTCGGGCCCGGCTTCTGCCGGGCCTTTTCTTTTTTTCGCCGCCGCGCCATGACTGCGCGCATGAGTGCCGACGACAGGATCATCATTGCCAGCGACGCGGTCATCCATCCGGGCGACCTGCACGAGGATTTCATCCGCTCTTCCGGTCCGGGCGGCCAGAACGTCAACAAGGTGGCGACCGCCGTGCAGTTGCGCTTCGACGCGGCAAACGCGCCGGGCCTGTCGGAGCGGGTGCGGGCGCGCGCCATCAAGCTTGCCGGCCAGCGCGCCACCAAGGATGGCGTCATCGTCATCGAAGCCGGGCGTTTCCGCACCCAGGAGCAGAATCGCGCCGACGCGCGGGCGCGGCTGACGGCACTGGTCGGCAAGGCGGCCGAGCCGCCGCCGCCGCCGCGCAAGAAGACGAAACCCTCGAAGGGCGCCGTCGAGCGGCGCCTCAAGACCAAGGCCGGGCGCGCGACGGTGAAGAAGCTGCGCGGCCGGGTGGAGAACGACTGAGGCCGAGATCCGGCGGCGGATCCGCTTTCGGGTCGCGGAGCCATCTTATCGATGGCATGCTCGGGCGAATTGATCGGATCGAATCTCATGCTCGTTCTGCCCAAGGGCGTTCGGCACATGCCGGGCTATCTGCCGCGCGCGGCGCAGGAAGCGCTGGTCGAGGAGATCAGGCGCGTCGTGCAGGCCGCGCCGCTTTACGTGCCGGCCATGCCGCGCACCGGCAAGGAGATGAGCGTGCGCATGACCAATTGCGGCACGCTCGGCTGGGTGACCGACCGCGAGCGCGGCTATCGCTACCAGCCGACGCATCCGGTGACGGGCCAGCCGTGGCCGCCGATCCCCGAAGCCCTGCTGAAACTGTGGCGCGAGGTGTCGGCCTATGCGCATCCGCCGGAGGCCTGCCTGGTCAATTTCTATTCGGCGGACGCCAGGATGGGCCTGCACCAGGACCGGGACGAGCAGGATTTCAAAGCACCGGTCGTGTCGGTGTCGCTGGGCGACGATTGCCTGTTCCGGGTCGGCCAGACCACGCGCGAAGGCGGCACGAAGTCGTTCAGGCTGAAGAGCGGCGATGTCGTCGTGCTGGGCGGCGAGGGGCGTCTCTCGTACCACGGCGTCGACCGCATCTACCCCGCGACGTCGGCGCTGCTGAAGAATGGCGGCCGCATTAATCTGACGCTGCGGCGGGTGACGGTGCCCGAAAGCTAACCAAATCTATAATTTTCTCTCATAAAGACGGGTCAGCTGTTGCAGCCTGGGGTCTGGCAATGACGGAAAGCTATTCGGTCCTGCGCGGCGTGTGGGCGATCGTCAGGGAGGCGGTCCAACTCGTTCGCAGGGATTCGGGTCTCTATCTGGCCATCGTCATCTATGTTCTGGCCGGGCTGATCTTTCTGAACGCGATAGGCGCCGCCGATCGCCTCGCGTTCTCGATATATTTCGGGTCGTGGATTTCGCTCAACGGCTTCGTATTGCCCACAATGGCCGTTCTTGCCGACGCAATTTTCATCATACATCGTTTCAATTCCCGGCGGCGTCTAGTCGTGAAAAGGGTGTTTTCCACCGAGCGGCTGGCATATTCGCTATCGGGGTTGTGCCTTCTCATGGCGCTCATGATCTTCCAGGGCAACTTCACCTCCGTGAAAAACGGGATGTCGGTCTGGCAGGGCGGCTTTCGATACGACGTCGTGCAGGCCAACATCGACGCTTTCCTCCATTTTGGCACCGATCCGTGGCGCTGGCTCTACGCTGTGGCCGAAAGCGATCGGGTGCGCGCCGTGATAGAGTGGAACTACAACGTCTTCTGGTTTCTGCTGAATTTCGGCGCCTTGTTCTTCGTCGCGACATCGCCGATGGTGGCATCGGTCCGCACGCGCTATCTCGCCTGCTTCATGGCGGTCTGGATTGTCGTCGGGAACATCCTGGCGGCGCTGTTCCTGTCGGCAGGTCCGGCATTTTACGGCGCGGTCACGGGAGACACGGCGCGGTTTGGCGAGCAGCTTGCATTCCTCGCCCGCGGTGCCGCATCGAGCAACTCGGCTGCTTTCTATCAGCAATATCTATGGTCGCTGTATGAGGCCAAGCAGACCGGGTTCGCTACAGGCATCTCGGCGTTCCCCAGTGTCCACGTCGGTCTTGCGATGCTCAACGCATTGTTCGTGCGCGAATACAGCCGCCGGCTCGGCGCCGTCGCTTTGCTCTATGTGGCCTTTGTCGCGATCAGTTCGGTCTATCTGGCGTGGCACTACGCCATTGACGGCTATGTCGCGGCCATCGTCGTGCTTGCGATTTACGTCGTGGCCCGCAAGCTGATCCCCGCGGACCGCCGGCCAGTGCCGAGCCTGCCGGCCCGAACCGTCGATCGTCCCGTGGCGGCCGCCGCGGTTTTCTGAGGCTCGTCTCCTTGTTTTGGGAGAACGACATGCATCAAGCCAACACCTGAAGCACGTCGCTGAACCGCATCAGCGCGACGCGCCGGTCCGCGGCGCTCCACGCCGCCGCATTCGATCAGAGTTTCCGCAGCGCCACCTCTTCGACCAGGTGATTGGCGCCTTTGCGCAGGATGAGATCGGCGCGCGCCCTGGTCGGCAGGATGTTCTCGCGCAGGTTCTTCAGGTTGATGTTGCTCCACAGGCCTTCGGCGATGGCGCGCGCGGCATCCTCCGAAAGCTGCGAATAGCGGTGGAAGAAGGAGTCCGGATTGCGGAAGGCGGTCTCGCGCAGGCGCATGAAGCGCTGGATGTACCACTGGTGGATCAACTTCTCGTCGGCGTCGATATAGATGGCGAAGTCGAAGAAATCGGACAGGAACGGCACGATCTTGCCGTCCTTGGGCAGCTTGCCCGGCTGCAACACGTTGATGCCTTCGAAGATCAATATGTCCGGCCTGTCGATGGTGACGAACTCGCCGGGGATGACGTCATAGGTCAGGTGCGAATAGACCGGCGCGCGGACGTCGCGCTGCGCCGACTTGATGCCGGACAGGAATCTCAGCAGCGCGCCGACGTCGTAGCTGTCGGGAAAGCCCTTGCGCTCCATCAGGTTGTCGCGGCGCAGAACCTCGTTGGGCAGCAGGAAGCCGTCGGTGGTGATGAGATCGACCTTGGGGCTCGACGGCCAGCGCGCCAGGAGTTCCTTCAGCACGCGCGCCGTGGTCGATTTGCCGACCGCCACCGAGCCGGCGATGCCGATGATGAACGGTGTCTTGACCACATCCTGCGCGTTGAAGAAGGCCTGCCGCTGCCGGAACAGCAGCTGGCTCGCCTCGACATGCGCGGAAAGCAGGCGGGAAAGCGACAAATAGATGCGCTTGACCTCCTCGAGGTCGACCGGGTCGTTCAGCGACCGCAGCCGGTCGATCTCGTCCTCGGTGAGGGTCAGCGGCGTATCGGCGCGGAACTGTGACCATTGCTCGGCCGAGAAGAAACGATAGGGGGAATATTTCTCGGTCGGAGCGAGCTGGTCCATCGAGCCTCCTGCCCTCCTAGAGCATGATGCCGAAAAGGGCGAAGCGGTTTCCGGGCGACATCATGCTCTATCCGTCTCTTTCGGTCAGCCCTTGGGCCGCGACGCCTTTTCGGCAATGCCCGAGCGGCCGCTGCGGCCCTCGAGCTCCTTCACAACCTCGTCCAGCGGCACGCCGGCGATGCCGAGAACGACCAGCCAATGATATATAAGATCAGCACTTTCCGAAACGAGGCTCTGCCGGTCGCCGCGCACGGCGGCGATCACGGTCTCGACGGCTTCCTCGCCGAGCTTCTGCGCCGCCTTGTCCATGCCCCTGGCGAACAGCTTCGCCGTCCACGAGTCCGGGTCGCCGGAATGGGCGCGTTGATGGATGATCGTTTCTAGCTCGGCGAGCGAAAATTGAGCCATGGCAGTCATCTATCTGCTTGTTTAAGCATGATCTTTTCCGAAAACCGGGTCCCACTTTTCGGGATCATGCTTTAAGCCCGTTGAACCGGCGAGTCCAGCCGCATCGGCAGGCCGGCCTTGGCCATATGCGCCTTGGCTTGCGCGATGGTGTAGGTGCCGAAATGGAAGATCGAGGCGGCAAGCACCGCGCCGGCATGGCCGTCGCGGATGCCCTCGACCATGTGGTCGAGCGTGCCGACGCCGCCCGAAGCGATCACCGGCACGCGTACCGCGTCGGCGATGGCGCGGGTGAGCCCGATGTCGTAGCCGGCCTTGGTGCCGTCGCGGTCCATCGAGGTAAGCAGGATCTCGCCGGCGCCGCGATCGACCATTTTCCTGGCGAATTCGACCGCGTCGATGCCGGTCTTCTCGCGCCCGCCATGGGTGAAGATCTCCCATCGGTCGGCCTCGCCGGCCGCCGACACCTTCTTGGCGTCGATCGCCACCACGATGCACTGGTTGCCGAACTTGTCGGCGGCTTCCGTGACGAAGTCCGGGTTCTTCACCGCCGCCGTGTTGATCGACACCTTGTCGGCGCCGGCCAGAAGCAGCTTCCTGATGTCGGCCACCTGGCGCACGCCGCCGCCGACGGTCAGCGGCATGAAGCATTGCTCCGCGGTGCGGGCGACGACGTCGAAGATCGTCTCGCGATTGTCGGACGATGCGGTGATGTCGAGGAAGCAGAGCTCGTCGGCGCCCGCCGCGTCATAGGCCTTGGCCGCCTCGACCGGATCGCCGGCATCGATGAGATCGACGAAATTGACGCCCTTGACCACACGGCCGTTCTTGACGTCGAGGCAAGGAATGACGCGGGCCTTCAGCATCAGCTTCTCCCGAGTGTCGCGAGCAGGTCGACCAGCAGCTCGCCGACCAGCGGCGGCACCTCACCCTTGGCATCGAAGGCAGGATCATAGGCGGAGATGGTGAGGCCGGCGACGGGCAACGCGCCGGCAATGCCGCACATGGCTTGTCGCAACTCGTCCGGTCCGGGACCGCCGGGCGTCGCGTAGCGGTTGGCCTGCAATTCTTCCGGGTCGTGGACGTCGAGGTCGATATGCATGTGCACCAGCTCCGCGCGGGCCGCCTTCAGCCTCTCGCCCGCGCGCGACCAGTCGGGGCATTCCGCGCGGATGATAGGGAGCTTTTCCAGCAGTTCCCTTTCCGCTGTGTCGAGGTCGCGTGCATTGACGAGCACCGAGCGGGCGGGATCGATTGCCTTGAAGCCCGGAATCTGCCCCGCCATCGGCCGCCAGCAGAGGCCGAGCACCGTCGCCAGCGCCATGCCGTCGAGAAAGCCCGATGTCGAGGTATCCGGCGTGTTGATGTCGCCGTGCTGGTCGGCCCAGATGATGGCGTCGGCGCCTTCGCCGGCCACCGCGCCGGCGCTGGTCAGGCAGTTGCCGGCGAGCACGATGGGAAACCGGCCGTTGTCGCGGGCAATCCGAACCTCGCCGGAAACGGCGTTGCAGACCGCGAAGCCGGTTGCGATCTCGCGCGCCTGCTCGTCCTCGCTAACCCTGCCGATGTCGTGGACGTCGATGTCGTGGCCGGCAAGCTTGAGCGCCTCGGCCAGGCCGCCGGCCATCAGCGCGTCCGGACCCTGGCCGCAACCGCCGTGATAGTGGCCGCTGTCATAGGATGCCAGGATGATCGAGACGTTCACGGCCTTGCCTCCATCGTCTCGCCGCGCAGGATCGCCAGCGCCTCCGCCGGATCGATGCGGCCGTCATAAAGCGCCCGGCCGGAGATCGCGCCTTCGAGTTTTTGCGCGTCGGGCATGGTCATGCGCACAATGTCGGCGATCGAGGCCAGCCCGCCGGACGCGATCACCGGGATCGACACCGCCTCGCCGAGATCGATGGTGGCGTCCCAATTGATGCCGGAAAGCACGCCGTCGCGATCGATATCGGTGTAGATGATGGCGGCGACGCCCGCGCCCTCGAACTTCTTCGCCAGCTCGATGACGCCGAGCTCCGAGGCTTCGGCCCACCCCTCGACAGCGACCTTGCCGTCCTTGGCATCGATGCCGACGGCGATCTTGCCGGGAAAGGCCTTGCAGGCTTGCTTCACCAGCTCGGGCTCGCGCACCGCGATCGTGCCAAGGATGACGCGCGTCAGGCCGCGGTCCAGCCAGTCCTCGATCTGCGCCAGCGTGCGGATGCCGCCGCCGAGCTGCACCGGGTTTTTCGTCGCCTTGAGGATGGCGCCGACCGCGGCGGAATTGACGCTATGGCCCTTGAAGGCGCCGTTGAGGTCGACCACGTGCAGCCATTCGAAACCCTGCTCCTCGAAGGCTCTCGCCTGGGCTGCCGGGTCATCGTTGTAGATGGTGGCGGTTGCCATGTCGCCATGCTTGAGGCGCACGCATTTGCCGTCCTTGAGGTCGATAGCTGGAAAGAGGATCACGGTCAGGCGCCCTCGACGATGACGAAATGGCCGGTCGACGACGCCAGCCGGAACTTCAAGGCTTCCTGGTATTCCGGCGACTCGTAGCAGGCGAGCGCCGTATCGTAGGATGAAAACTCCACCACCACATGGCGGTTCCCCGTCGGCCCCTCCGGGCTCGTGTAGCGTCCTGCCCGGACCGGAAACTTGGCGCCATATTTGGCGAAGGCCTTCGCATTGGCCTCGATGTAGTTCTTGTACGCGCCCGTGTCGCGAATATCGATCATGGCGATCCAGTAGCCCTTCTTGCCCATGGCCTAAGGCCTCCACTTCAGGAAATTGGCGATCAGCGCCAAGCCAAGCGCCTGGCTTTTCTCGGGATGGAACTGCGTGCCGGCAAGGTTGTCGCGGGCAACCGCCGCCGTCACCGGGCCGCCATAGTCGGCCGTCGCCAGCACTTCGGCAGGGTTCCTCGTTTCCAGGTGGTAGGAGTGGACGAAGTAGGCATGCAGCCCCTTCGGGCCGGTCTCGATGCCCGAAAACAGCGGATGCTTGCGTTGAAGCTCGATCGTGTTCCAGCCGATCTGCGGGATTTTCAGCGTCGGATCGGCCGGCGTGATTTCCTTGACGTCGCCGGCGATCCAGCCAAACCCTTTGGTGATCGTCTTTTCCAGCCCGCGTTCCGACATCAGCTGCATGCCGACGCAGATGCCGAGGAAAGGCCGCGCCTTGCGAAGGGCCGCCTCTTCCACCGCGTCCCACATGCCGGCAACGGCATGGAGGCCGGCGGCGCAGTCGGCATAGGCGCCGACGCCCGGCAGCACGATGCGGTCGGCGCTGCGCACCCGCTCGGCGTCGGCGGTGAGATCGATGGTCGCCGCAATGCCCGCCTCATGCGCGGCGCGCTCGAAGGCCTTGGTGGCCGAGCGCAGATTGCCCGACCCGTAATCGATGATCGCTACCCGCATGTCAGGGCCTTCCGGGCGTATGGGTCAGGCCCAGCGCCATGCCCGTCTGCGCCGGGCGCGCCAGGCTCGTATCGGGAACGATGCGCGGCATCGGTGCCTGCCCTTCGGTTCGCTCGTCGGTTTCCAGCGCGTGGCGGACCTCCGCGTCACTGTGCGTGCCGGCCTCGACCACCCCCCATTCCCGCCAGCCGCGGCGGCGCAGCGCCGATATCCGCAGCCCTTGACCTTCGAGCCCGATATAGAGCGACACCAAGAGCGACAGGGCCGATCCGGCCCACTCGAGGCCGAGCTTTTCGCCGAGCGCCGACAGCACGGCCATGACGACGAAGGTGAGCAGGGCCTCGATCCACAGCCGGCGCCAGGCGAGCCAAAGCGGCGAGAACAGGAAGCCGAGCCAGGTGAAGCCGTCGCGCACCAGGGTCGCATCCTCGGCCTTGTTGCCGCCTGTCGGCGGCTCCATCACGACATAGATGGCCATCGGGCTATCCTTTCAGGGACCCCTTGGTGGACGGCACCGCTTCGGGCTGGCGCGGATCGGGCTCCAGCGCCGCGCGCAGAACCCTGGCCACCGCCTTGAAGCAGGTCTCGGCGATATGGTGGTTGTTGGCGCCGTAATGGTTGGTCACATGCAGCGTGATGCCGGCATTCTGGGCCAGCGCCTGGAAGAATTCGCGCACCAGCTCGGTGTCGAAGGTGCCGATCTTCGGCGACGAGAAGACGACGTTCCAGACCAGGAACGGCCGGCCGGAAACATCGATCGCCGCCCTTGTCAGCGTCTCGTCCATGGCCAGGTCGATCGAGGCATAGCGCATGATGCCGCGTCGCTCGCCCAAAGCCTTGCTCAGCGCCTGGCCGATCGCGATGCCGGTATCCTCGACCGTGTGGTGGTCGTCGATGTGCAGATCGCCCTTGGCCTTGATCGTCATGTCGATCAGCGAATGGCGCGACAGCTGGTCGAGCATATGGTCGAAGAAGCCGACGCCCGTCGAAATGTCGGATTTGCCTTTGCCGTCGACATGGACCGACACGGTAATCTCGGTTTCCTTGGTCTTGCGGCTGATTTCTGCGGACCGGGGCGGCATCAGTCTGTCCTGTTCGGAGGCGCGGGCTTGAAAACGAGAGCCTTCTATCAGCATGATCCGGCGATTGCCAGTTGCCATTCCAGGCGGTATCGGCCTCTGCCGGAGGCGGTTTGCAATCACCCGCCACATGCATACATATGGCGTCAAAAGTCACTCGTACCGCGCCAATCGCCTTTGAAAAGGGATAGCGCGAATCGGAGCTCGAAATGTCGAATGAACTCACCATGCACGGCACGACCATCGTCACCGTGCGCAAGGGCAACAAGGTTGTGATCGCCGGCGACGGCCAGGTCAGCCTCGGCCAGACCATCATGAAGGGCAACGCCCGCAAGGTGCGCCGGATCGGCAAGGGCGGCAGCGTCATTGCCGGTTTTGCCGGCGCCACCGCCGACGCCTTCACCCTGCTCGAGCGCCTCGAGGCCAAGCTCGAGCAATATCCCGACCAGCTGACGCGCGCCTGCGTCGAGCTCGCCAAGGACTGGCGCACCGACCGCTATCTGCGCCGCCTGGAAGCGATGATGCTGGTGGCCGACAAGTCGGTCTCGCTGGCGCTGACCGGCACCGGCGACGTGCTCGAGCCCGAACATGGCGTCATGGCCATCGGCTCCGGCGGCAACTACGCGCTGGCCGCCGCCCGCGCGCTGATGGACACCGACAAGGACGCCGAGGAGATCGCCCGCAAGGCGATGCAGATCGCGGCCGATATCTGCGTCTACACCAACAGCAACTTCGTCGTCGAAACGCTCGATGCCGCCTGAGGCAACTGGCCATGATCCCAAAAAGTGGGAACCGGTTTTTGGAAAAGATCATGGTCGAACAGGACGATAGCTACGATTTCCGGCCGGTCACCGAAAAGGACCTGCCGATGATCGCCCGCTGGCTTGCCGAGCCGCATGTCGCCCAGTGGTGGGACGACCCGCAAAAGGAGATCGCCGAGATCCGCGAGCACATCTCCTCGGTTTCGGTGGAGCCGCTGATCGTCGAGCTGAACGGCAGGCCGATCGCCTACCTGCAGAGCTACGATCCGCATCTTGAGGACGACCATCCTTACGCCGACCAGCCATTCGGCACGCTCGGCATCGATCTGTCGATCGGCCCGCCGGACCTGGTCGGCATCGGCCACGGCTCGGCAATCGTGCGCCAGTTCGTCGGGGCGCTGTTCGAGGAAGGCGCGCCGCGCGTCATCATCGATCCGCATCCCGACAACGGCCGCGCCATCCGCGCCTATGAAAAGGCCGGCTTCAGGCCGATCGGCCGCAGGCAATCGCAATATGGGGACGTCGTGCTGATGGCCGTCGATGCGGCCGAAAGCGACGAAGAAGAGGGGGAATGACCGGATGAACACGCTTGGCGAGGACAAGACGCTCTCGGCCTATGAGGACAGCTGGCGCATGGGGCTGCTGCTCGTGCTCGCCCTGGTCGTTTTCCAGGCCGGCGTCCTCTACGGCATGGGCCATCCGCCGATCTGCACCTGCGGCTACGTCAAGCTCTGGCATGGCGTGGTGAACAGCTCGGAGAATTCCCAGCACATCGCCGACTGGTACACCTTCTCGCACGTCATCCACGGCTTCCTGTTCTACGCGCTGGCAACGTTCCTGTTCCCGCGCTCGCCGGTCGGGCTGAGGCTGGCCTTCGCCGTCCTCATCGAGGGCGGCTGGGAAGTCCTGGAAAACAGCCCCTTCATCATCGACCGCTACCGCGCCGGCACTATCTCTCTCAACTACTACGGCGACAGCGTCATCAACTCGGTGTCCGACACGCTGTTCATGGTGCTGGGATTTGTGATGGCGCGAAAGCTCCCTATATGGGTGATCGTGGCCCTGGCGCTCATTTTCGAGTTCGGCACGGGCTACATCATCCGGGACAATCTGACGCTCAACGTGATCATGCTGCTGCATCCGTTCGAGTCCATCAAGCAGTGGCAAAGTGGAATTTGAGTATTATGAGCACCTTCTCCCCCCGCGAAATCGTTTCCGAACTCGACCGCTTCATCATCGGCCAGAAGGACGCCAAGCGCGCCGTGGCGATCGCCCTGCGCAACCGCTGGCGCCGCCAGCAGCTGGAAGGCCAGATGCGCGAAGAGGTGATGCCGAAGAACATCCTGATGATCGGCCCGACCGGCGTCGGCAAGACCGAGATCTCGCGCCGCCTGGCGCGGCTCGCCGGCGCGCCCTTCGTCAAGGTCGAGGCCACCAAGTTCACCGAGGTCGGCTATGTCGGCCGCGACGTCGAGCAGATCGTGCGCGACCTCGTCGAGGTCGCCATCGGCCTGACGCGCGAGAAGATGCGCGAGGACGTCAGCGCGCGCGCCCAGGTCAACGCCGAGGAGCGCGTGCTGGAGGCGCTCGTCGGCAAGACGGCGAGCCCGGCCACCCGCGATAGTTTCCGCAAGAGGCTGCGCGACGGCGAGCTCGACGACAAGGAGATCGAGATCGAGGTGGCCGACACCGGCTCCGGCGGCATGCCTGGCTTCGAGATCCCCGGCATGCCCGGCGCCAACATCGGCGTACTCAACATCAACGACATGCTGTCGAAGGCGATGGGCGGCCGCAGGACCAAGAGCCGCAAGACCACGGTGCGCGATTCCTATGCGCTTCTGGTCAATGACGAGTCCGACAAGCTGCTCGATCAGGACGAGGTGGTGCGGCGGGCGCTGGAATCGGCCGAGAACGACGGCATCGTCTTCATCGACGAGATCGACAAGATCGCCTCGCGCGAAGGCGGCATCGGCGCCGGCGTTTCACGTGAAGGCGTGCAGCGCGACCTGCTGCCGCTGGTCGAAGGCACGACGGTTGCGACCAAATACGGGCCGATCAAGACGGACCACATCCTGTTCATCGCCTCGGGCGCGTTCCACGTCTCCAAGCCGTCGGACCTGCTGCCGGAGCTGCAGGGCCGCCTGCCGATCCGCGTCGAATTGCGCGCGCTGGAGAAAGAGGATTTCGTCCGCATCCTCACCGAGACCGAGGCCAGCCTCATCAAGCAGTATATCGCGCTAATGAAGACCGAAGGCGTCGATCTCACCTTCACCGACAATGCCATCGATTCGCTCGCCGGCATCGCCGTCGACCTCAACGCCAGCGTCGAGAACATCGGCGCCAGGCGCCTGCAGACGGTGATGGAGCGGGTGCTGGACGAGATCTCCTACGACGCGCCGGACCGCAACGGCACGAAGGTCACCATCGATGCCGACTATGTGCAGAAGCATGTCGGCGACCTGTCGCGCAACACCGATCTGTCGCGGTTCATCCTCTGACCGCCGAGTTCATTTCGGGCCGGCATATGTGCCGGCCCGAAATCCAAAGTGTGGCCAAATGGAAGCAACTGGCCACCATTCTTGGTGACATGCCGTTGCCTTCTCTCGACTCTCCTGCCGCCTTTACCTAGGTTGCCGCCGATTTCGACGGCAATTTCAGGAAAAGTGCGCAGCGGTTTTCCGTCCGAAATTGTGTAAAAATAAGTGGTTGGAACGGATCGGCGACAGCTGAGCCGGTCCAGGGCGGCGGCGCATGAAGAAGCTTATCCTCCTCTTTCTCGGCCTGGCTTTGGCATCGGCCATATCGATAGCCGATGCCGCAACCATGGTGCCGCCGGGCAATCGCAACGGCGTGCAGCCGGATATCCCCGGCGCCTCCAGCCGGCGCACCCAGGCCACCAACACCACCTTCCAGGCCAAGTATCGCAAGGTCTACGCGCTCTTGCGGAACGATGCCGAGCTTCGCGCCAAGATCACGAAAGTGGCGGCCACCTACGGTATCGATCCGATGCATATCGTCGGCGCCATCGTCGGCGAGCACACCTACAATGTCGACGCCTACGACCGGCTGCAGACCTATTACGTCAAGGCGATGTCCTATTTGTCGAGCAAGCTCACCTTCGCCTATGACGGCGAGGACGTCAGCGATTTCGTCCAGCGTCCGGAATTCAGGAAATGCTCGGGCGCGGACGACAGCTACGATCTTTGGGAATGCCGCGAGCAGGTGTGGAACCATTCCTTCCGCGGCAAGACCGTCGGCGGAACCAGCTTCCCCAACGACCGCTTCGGCGCCATCTTTTTCCAGCCCTACTATGCCGGCCAGACATTTGGGCTCGGCCAGCTCAACCCGCTGACGGCGCTGCAGATGAGCGATCTTGTGCACAAGGTCTCCGGCCTGCCCGAGCTCGACGTCAACGATCCGAACACGGTCTACAAGACCATCATGGATCCGGACCTGACGCTGCCCTACGTCGCCGCGACCATCAGGAAGTCGATCGACGCCTATAAAAGCATCGCCGGCTTCGACATCTCGCACAATCCGGGCCTGACCGCCACGCTCTACAATGTCGGCAATCCCGAGCAGCGCGCCTACGCGCTGAAGGAAGAGAACGAGAAGCGCCGCGCCGCCGGCGAACCGGAAAAGCTGCCCGAGGAGAACTATTACGGCTGGCTGGTCAACGACAAGCTGGACGAACTGAAGGCGCTGTTCTAGGGGCCCGAGGGGCCTCAGTACCCTTCCGAGGCGAGATACGCCTCGAACTTGTGCATTTCCTCGGCATCAGCCTCGACCATGTGGCGCGGTCCCGGATAGGCGCCGGACTGGATGTCGTCGGCATATTCGCGGAAGGCGGCGATGCGCTCGTTCTGGAGGCGGTCGAATTCCGCCGCGAAGTCGCGATAGCGCTTGGCATGCCGCGGATAATGGCCGCGATTGGTGCCGAGCACGTCTTCCGAGAACAGGTATTGCGCGTCGCAGCCCGCGCCGGCGCCCATCGAGATCATGATCAGCGGCGTGCGCCGCGAGATGGCGCTGGCGACGGCCGCCGGAACCACCTCGATCTCGGCCGCGAAGGCGCCGGCGGCTTTGAGGTCCTTGACCTGCTTCCACACGAAGGCAGCGCTCTCGGCGGTCTTGCCGACGGCCCTGAAGCCGCCTGTCCAGGTCGCATGCGCCGGGATCAGGCCGACATGGCCGCAGACCGGAATGTGCTCGTCGCGCAGGCGGCGGATGGTCTGCAGGCTGGCCGAGCAATACATGGCGTCGGCGCCGGCCGCGCGCAGCTTTACCGCCATGCGCAGGATCTCGTTTGTGGTTGCGCCGAGCTTCATGCGTTCGTCGCCCGGAATGGCGAAGCAGGTCGGCGCGGCATCGCGAAAGCGCGGGTCGAACATCACGTCGTAAGGGACCGAGATGAGGTCGATGCCTGCGCGCTCGGCTGCCTCCGCCTCCTCCAGTGAGAAGACGCGCAGCTTGGAAAGCTGGCGCTTGCCCTTCAGCGCCTGCAGATCGGCGACGGTCGGTCTGTTGCGGGCCATCTTTGTCTCTCACCTTTGACTGGCTGATAGCGCCGCTCACGCCGCCAGCAGTGACTTCAGCTTGACTGTTTGCGAGCCGAGCGCCTCCGGCGCCGGCGCCGCCCGTTTCGCGATCAGCATCTCGGCCAGCCGGATGTCGCGCGCCACCGCATTGCCCGGGCCGATGCCGCTGGCCGCAACCAGCCTGCCGTCCTCGGCCAGGTGGAACAGGATGAAGGCGCCGTCGTCGAGGTCGCGCCGCACGATCGAGCGGCCCTCGTCGGAAAGCCCGGCTATCTGCAGCGTCAGCCAATACTGATCCGACCAGAACCACGGCACGGCGGCATGCGCCTCGTTGGCGCCGAGCATGTTCGTCGCCGCGAGCGCGCCCTGCTCCTGCGCGTTGCGCCAGGCTTCCAGCCGCACGCGCCGGCCGCCATAGATGGCGAGCGGGAACGAGCAGCAGTCGCCGGCGGCGAAGATATCGGGATCGCCGGTGCGCAGCGTGTTATCGACCGCGATGCCGTTATCGATCGCCAGCCCCGCTTCGGCGGCGAGCGCCGTCACCGGCACCGCGCCGATGCCGATCACCGCGAGATCGGCGACAACGTCCTGCCCGTCCGCAAGCGTGATGCGGACTTCGGCGCCGTCATCGGCGATCGCCGTGATGCCCTGGCCGGTGAGGACGTTCACGGCTTCGGCCTCATGCGCCTTGTGGATGACCTCGGCGATCTCGGCCGGCACGCCGCGCATCAGGATGCGCGGCTGCGCTTCGATGACGGTGACCGCGGCGCCAAGCTTGCGCGCCGAGGCGGCGAGCTCGAGGCCGATGAAGCCGCCGCCGATGATGGCGACACGGTTCTCGGGCTTGAGATGGGCACGGATGGCGAGCGCGTCGTTGAAGGTCCTGAGGTAAACGCAACCCCCGCCAAGGCCCGGCATCGGCAGCTTGCGCGGCAGGGATCCGGTCGCGAGCAGCAGCTTGTCGTAAGAAAGGGAAGAGCCGTCGGACAGGCTCACCCTATGCCCGGCGCGATCGACCGCAACGGCGCGGACGGAGTGGATGTGGCGGATGGAACGCTCGGCCAGGAGCTCGTCGCTGGCGATCGCCTTGATGAGCGGCGCCTCGCTGGTCATCGCATCCTTCGACAGCGGCGGCCGCTCGTAGGGCAGATGCGGCTCGTCGCCCACCAGCGTCACCGGCCCCTCATAGCCGAGATCGCGCAGCGCAAGCGCTGCGCGCCCGCCGCATTCGCCGGCGCCGATGATCACCATTCCTCCCGCCATCGCCGTTACCCGAGCTGAATGAGGACTTTGCCGGCGTCGACCTTGACCGGGTAGGTCCTGAGGTTGACGCAGACCGGTGCGCCGCGTGCGTCGCCGGTCTTGTAGTTGAAGCGGCCATTGTGCTTGGGGCATTCGATGATGTCGTCCATCACCAGTCCGTCGGCCAGATGCACCTTCTCATGCGAGCACAGGCCGTCGGTCGCGAAATACTCGTCGTCCGGGCTGCGGTAGATGGCGTAGGTGCGGCCGGCATGGTCGAACCGGATCACGTCCTCTTCGTCGATGTCTCCGGCCGCGCAGGCCTCGACCCAGTCGCTCATGTCGTCCTCCGGCAAATGGATGGTCAGCGTTTCTGAACCGGTCACTCGGCCGCGGCCGCCACCGGATTGTCGTTGTGCAGCTCTTCCCGGTAAGGCTTTGCCGTCGGCGGCAGCTCGCGCTTGAGGAAATACTCCTCGTTGCGCAGCTGGCGCAGGAAGGCCGGGATCATCTCGCGATAGCCGGCCAGGATCGACGGCGTCGGTGCCGGCAGGTCGTGCTTGATCATTTCGTGCAGCCTGGGCAGCGCGTGATAAGGCACCATCGGGAACATGTGGTGCTCCACATGGTAGTTCATGTTCCAGTAGATGAACCGGCTGATCGGGTTCATCAGCACCGTGCGGCTGTTCAGGCGGTGGTCGATGACATTGTCGGCGAGGCCGCCATGCTGCAGCAGCCCGGTCATGACGTGATGCCAGGCGCCGTAGAGGCGCGGCAGGCCGACCAGCATCAGCGGCAGCCAGGAATGCAGGTAGAGCGCCAGCGCGATGGTCGCGATGTAGACGGCGAGCCAGATGCGGGCGGCGCGGATCGCCTTGGGCTGCTCCTGTTCCGGGATGAAGGTCTTTTCCGCGGCGCTGACGACGCCGGCGGCATTGCGCACCATGTCGACCATCGCGTGCCAGGCGTCGACAATGCCGAAGAAGTTCAACGCCACGCGCAGAAGGTCCGGCGGCCGCATGACGGCGATCTCCGGGTCGCGGCCGACGATGATGGTGTCGGTGTGGTGGCGCGTATGGCTCCAGCGCCAGGTCACCGGATTGCGCATGATCATGAAGCAGGCGAGCTGGTAGACGGCATCGTTCATCCACTGGGTGCGGAAGGCCGTGCCGTGGCCGCATTCGTGCCAGCGGGAATCGGTCGAGGAGCCGTAGAGCGTGCCGTAGACGAAGAAGAACGGCACGCACCACCAGCTGCCCCAGAACCAGGCGCCGCCCGCGGCGCTGAGGATCAGCGCGGCAAGCCAGATGACGGTGTCGCGGATCGCCGGCTGGTCGGAGCGCTGCATCAGCTCCTTCATCTTTTTGCGCGGGATCTCGGTGTGATACCACTCGGCCGCCGCAAGCCCGTTCTCGACCGCGAGCCTGGCGTCGCGGCCGGTCAGGCTGTAGTCGCGTCCGGACGATGCCGGAGACGTGATTGCCGTCATTGCGGGTTCCTCCATCAGCCCTGGCGGATAGCCCTCGGCGGTGCCGGGCTCGCGCATGGCTGGCTTCCACTTCACCATAGCGCTACCTCATGATAGTCTCAACGTCATGAAGATAGTTTCTATCATTTTTTATCACGGTGAGCTATCCTGAGTCGGGGCAGACTATGGAGCATTCATGGCAAAGCGGCCGACAATCACCGATCTCGCGCGCGTTTCCGGTTTCAGCGTCGCGACCGTCGACAGGGTGCTGAACAACCGTCTGCCGGTACGCGAGGAAACGGCGCGCCGGGTCTACGAGGCCGCGACCGATATCGGCTATCACGCCGCCGGCCTCATCAAGCAGCGCATGCGTCAGGAATTGCCGGAGTACCGCCTCGGCTTCCTGCTGCTCAGGGGCAATGATGTCTTCTACGGCGACTTCGCGCGCGAGCTGGAACTTGCGGTCTCGCAGTCGCAGCGCTTCCGCGGCGCCGCGACCATCGACTTCGCCGCCTCGCTGGCGCCCGACGAGATCGCCGCCCAGATGCGCAGGCTGGCGGCGAAATCCAGGGCCATCGCCGTCGTCGGCCCCGATCATCCGACGCTGACGGCGGCGGTGGAAGCGCTGAAGGCGAGGGGGCAGCCGGTATTCTCGCTGCTGTCCGACTTCGCCGCCGGCATCCGCGAGGGCTATGTCGGGCTGGACAACCGCAAGGTCGGGCGCACCGCTGCCTGGATGATCGCCAAGGCCGCGAAAAAACCCGGCAAGGTCGCGCTGTTCGTCGGCAGCCACCGCTTCCACGGCCATGAGCTGCGCGAGATCGGCTTCCGCTCCTATTTTCGCGAGCACGCGCCGGACTTCAGCGTGATGGAGACTCTGGTCAACCTAGAAGCCAACCAGGTGACGCATGATGCGATGCTCGATCTTCTGGCCCGGTATCCGGACCTCGCCGGCTGCTATGTCGCCGGCGGCGGCATGGAAGGCGCGGTCGCGGCGCTCAGGGCGGCAAAGCCGGCAAACATACCGGTGGTCATCTGCAACGAGATCAACGCCGAGTCGCGCGCGGCACTCGCCGACAACGTCCTCACCATGGTCATCTCGACGCCGCTCGCCGCGCTTTGCCGCGAGCTTGTCGGGCTGATGGCGCGTGCCATCGAGAGCGGCGCAGCCAATGCGCCCGGACAGACCTTCCTGCCCTTCGACATCTATCTGCCGGAAAACATTTGAGCCGCCAGCACAGGGATTTTGATCGGTCGGCTCTGTTTGCGTTGGCAGGTGGCATGCGTTGGAGATTGGCCGAAACGCCCATCGCGATCGTCATTCTATGGTCTGCGTCGCGTCGCTTCGCTCCTTGCTCCGCCATAGAATGACGACGTTGGGACGGCTTCAACCAATCCCAGGCGTTTGCGCTGATTTCACGGAAATGAACGGAAAATCTTCCACCAAGACAAACGGCAACCTTTCAAAATCCCTGTTTCGGGGAACTGACCTCCAATGCGATGGGATCGACCTGAAAGAATCCATCAGGCTGATGGATTCTTTCATGACGGTTTGCCGCGATTCTGGGCCCGTGCGTCGACGACTGTGGTCTTCGTCACGGTGATCAGGATCGAAAAACCGGCATGTGCATTCCGAATCTCCCTTGACGTCGCCAAGCGAAATGGAATAAATATTTCACCAACTAGGTGTTTTGGTTCTTTCGTTCCGGAACAACTGTTTCAAACAGAGGGCCAGGCGTTCCATTTGCGCAAGCAAAACGCCTCCGGAACGGCCATAGGGAGAGTTTCCCCGGACAGATCGGGGATTCCGGTTCAATTCGGTGCAGCCGGACACCAAGTGGAGGAGAAACTAAAATGAAGAAACTGCTTTTGGGCGTCGCGCTATCGGCGCTGATGAGTTCGTCCGCCTTCGCCGCCAAGATCGGCGTTTCGATGGCTCTTTTCGACGACAATTTCCTGACCGTGCTGCGCAACGGCATGATCGCGCAGGCCAAGGGCATGGACGGCGTCGAGCTGCAGGTCGAGGATGCGCAGAACGACGTCGCCAAGCAGCTTGACCAGATCAAGAACTTTGCCGCTTCGGGCGTCGACGCCATCATCGTCAATCCGGTCGACACCTCGGCCACCCAGGCGATGTCGGATGCGGCGGCCGCGGCCAAGATTCCGCTGGTCTACGTCAACCGCGAGCCGGTCAATGTCGACAAGCTGCCCGACAACCAGGCCTTTGTCGCCTCGAACGAGGCCGAATCCGGCACGCTCGAGACCAAGGAGGCCTGCCGCCTGTTCAAGGAAGCCGGCAAGAAGGAAGTCAATGTCTATGTGATCATGGGCGAGCTTTCCAACCAGGCCGCGGTGCAGCGCACCAAGGACATCGAGGAAGTGATCGCCACCCCGGACTGCAACTTCATCAAGATCATCGACAAGCAGACCTCGAACTGGAAGCGCGACGAGGCGCAGAACCTGATGACCAACTGGCTGTCGTCCGGCAAGGCGTTCGACGGCGTCATCGCCAACAACGACGAAAGCGCCATCGGCGCCATCCAGGCGATGAAGGCCGCCAATATCGACATGAAGTCGGTCGTGGTCGGCGGCGTCGACGCCACCCAGGACGCGCTGGCCGCGATGCAGGCGGGCGATCTCGACGTGACGGTCTTCCAGGACGCGGCCGGCCAGGGCGCCGGCGCGCTCGACGCGGCGCTGAAGCTCGCCAAGGGCGAGAAGGTGGAGCACAAGGTCTACATCCCCTTCCAGCTCGTCACGCCGGCCAACATCGACAAGTTCCTGAAGAAGAACTGAGGCTGCGCCGACGCAATTCCGGGAAAACCGCACAGCGGTTTTCCGACCGGAATTGCGTGAAGACAAACTCTGGAGCGGCGCTCCGACGCATCGGACTGGCTGAAACCGGCTGCTGACAAAGCGGCGCCGCACCCTTCCTTCTCCCGCCCCACCGGGCGGGAGAGCGGGCGCGGTCATTCGGAGGAAGAAGACGTGTCACAGACATCGCATGGCATCGGCGGGCTGAGCTATGACGCCAAGAAGCGCCCCTGGCCGGCCGAGTTCAACGTGTTCCTGGCGCTGGTCATTCTTGTCGTCGTCTTCGAATTGATCGGCCGGGTGTTTCTTGGCGACAGCTTCCTGTTCAACACCCGTGAAAATGTCAGTGGGATCTTCAACGAGGCCCGCCTGCAGATCATCATCCTACAGGTGTCGATCGTCGGCATTATCGCCATCGGCGTGACGCAAGTCATCATCAGCGGCGGCATCGACCTTTCCTCGGGGTCGATCGTCGGCGCGACGGCGATGATCGCCATGAGCTTCGCCCAGGTGGCAACGGTCAACGGTAACCCCAACCCCAAGGCGATGTTCCTGGCGCAGGGCTGGACTGATCTGCCGGTGATCGTGCCGCTGCTGGTCGCCATCGCCTGCGGCCTCGTCGCCGGCCTGATCAATGGCGCGCTGATCGCCTACACGCGCATTCCGCCCTTCATCGCCACGCTCGGCATGATGGTAACCGCCCGCGGCATCGCCAAATGGTGGTCGAAGGGCCAGCCGATCTCGTTTCCGACCGACAGCTTCGCCGCCATCGGCAAGGGGCTGATGCCGGTCGTCATCTTCATCTCGCTGGCGATCCTGTTCCAGCTCATCCTGAGCTACACCCGATACGGCAAGCACTGCTACGCCATCGGCTCCAACGAGGACGCCGCGCGCATGTCCGGCATCAAGATCGCCAACCACAAGGTGCTGGTCTATGTGATTGCCGGCATCCTCGCCTCGATCGCCGCGGTGGTGCTCTCCTCCAAGAACCTCACCGCCCAGGCCGGCATGGGCGTCATGTACGAGCTCGACGCCATCGCCATGGCGGTCATCGGCGGCGTCTCGCTCTCGGGAGGCCGCGGGTCTATCATCGGCACCGTGATCGGCTCGCTGATCTTCGGCGTCATCATCTCCGGCTTCACCTTCCTGCGCCTCGACGCCTACTACCAGGAGATGGTCAAGGGCGTGATCATTGTCGGCGCAGTCGTTCTCGATCAATGGCGCCAGCGCCGCCGGGCGATAGGAGCTTGACCATGTCCGACATCGTTCTGAAGACCGAAAACCTTACCAAGCACTATGGCGGCGTGCACGCGCTGCAGGAGGCGAATTTCGAGCTGCGCAAGGGCGAGCATGTCGCCATCATGGGCGACAACGGCGCCGGCAAGTCGACCTTCGTGCGCCAGATCACCGGCGTCGAGCAGCGCACCGACGGCAAGATCTGGTTCGACGGCAAGGAAGTGAACTTCGCCGGTCCGATCGAGGCGCGCGAGGCGGGCATCGAGACCGTGTTCCAGAACCTTGCTCTGGCCGACGATCTCGACGTGCCGTCGAACCTCTTCCTCGGCCGCGAGAAGGTGCTGTTCAACCTCGGCCCGTTCTCGATCCTCGACCGCAAGGCCATGCGCAAGGCGACGGAGGCGGCGCTGGTCCGCACGGCGGTGAAGATCCCCAACCTCTCCAGCACCATCCGCCACATGTCCGGCGGCCAGCGCCAGTGCGTGGCGATCGCCCGCACCGCGACCTTCGCCTCCAAGCTGATCATCATGGACGAGCCGACGGCGGCCCTTGGCGTGCAGGAGACGGCGCAGGTCGAGAACATCATCCGCACGCTGAAGGAGAACGGCGAGCCGCTGATCCTGATCAGCCACAACATGCGCCAGGTGTTCGACCTGGTCGACCGCATCGTCGTCTTCCGCCGCGGCCGCATCGTCGCCAATCTGCGCAAGCAGGAAACCGACGGCAACGACATCGTCGCCTACATCACCGGCGCCAAGACCGGCCAGGCCGAGCTGCAGGCCGCCTGACGGGCGTCACGACGGGATAAGACCAATCGTCCGCGCCGGAAGGCGCGGACAGCTTTCTGAACCACCCTCAAAGGACATTCCATGACACTCAGCTTCGCTCTTCTCGGCGCCGGCCGCATCGGCAAGGTGCATGCCCGCGCCGTTGCCTCCAACCCGCAGGCCAAGCTGGTGGCCGTGGCCGACGCCTTCGAGAAGGCGGCAACGGAGCTCGCCTCCGCCTACGGCGCCGAGGTGCGCACCATCGACGCCATCGAGCAGGCAAAGGACATCGATGCCGTCATCATCTGCACCCCGACCGACACCCATGCCGATCTCATCGAGCGCTTCGCCAAGGCCGGCAAGGCGATCTTCTGCGAGAAGCCGATCGACCTCGACGTCAAGCGCGTCGAGCAATGCCTCACCGTGGTCGAGAAGGCCGGCGCGACGCTGATGGTCGGCTTCAACCGCCGCTTCGACCCGCATTTCGCCGCGGTTCGCAAGGCGATCGACGACGGCGCCATCGGCGCGGTCGAGATGGTCACCATCACCTCGCGCGATCCGGGCGCCCCGCCGCTCGACTACATCGCCCGCTCGGGCGGCATCTTTCGCGACATGACCATCCATGATTTCGACATGGCGCGCTTCCTGCTCGGCGAGGAGCCGGTGGCCGTCAGCGCCCATGCCTCGGTGCTGGTCGACAAGAAGATCGGCGAAGCCGGCGATTTCGACTCCGTCAGCGTCATTCTGGAAACGGCTTCCGGCAAGCAGGCCGTCATTTCCAACTCACGCCGCGCCACCTATGGCTACGACCAGCGCATCGAGGTGCATGGCTCGAAGGGCATGGTCGCCGCCGAGAACCAGCGGCCGGTCTCGATCGAGCTCGCCAACGACAAGGGCTACACGCGCCCGCCGCTGCACGACTTCTTCATGACCCGCTACATCGACGCCTACGCCAACGAGATCGCGGCTTTCATCGCCGCCGCAACCGCGGGCAGGAAGGCGGCGCCGAGCGGCAAGGATGGTCTCGTCGCGCTGAAGCTCGCGGACGCAGCCTTGCAGTCGGCCAAGACCGGCAAGACCGTCCGCGTCGATTGAGCCTTTGAATTCGATCACAGGAGCGGAGCGATGAACGGTTTGGCCGGTCGCAATTCGGAAACGCGCGCCATCGTCACCGGCGGCGCGCAGGGCATCGGCTTCGCCGTCGCCGAAGCCTTGGCCGACGAGGGCTGCCGCGCGCTGGCGCTGATCGGCCGCTCGCAGGAGAAGGGCGACAAGGCGGTCGCCGCGCTGAAGAAGAACGGCGTCGACGCCATCTTCATCGGCGCCGACGTCGCCAAGGTCGCCGACTGCAAGCGCGCCGTTGCGACCGCGCTCGCCCATTTCGGCACGCTCAACGCGCTGGTCAACGCCGCCGCCACCTCGGCACGCGGCTCGCTGGTGGAAACCACCGAAGAGGTCTTCGATCAGATCTTCGACACCAATGTGCGCGGCCCCTTTTTCCTGATGCAGGGCCTTGTCGCGCATCTTCTGGAGCGCAAGGCGCCGGGCTCGATCGTCAATGTGCTGTCGATGTCGGCCCATGCCGGCCAGTCCTTCCTGACGCCCTATTCGACCAGCAAGGGCGCGCTGATGACGCTGACCAAGAATGTCGCCAGCTCGTACCGGCGTAACCGCATCCGCTGCAACGCGGTGCTTCCCGGCTGGATGGACACCGAAGGCGAGGCGATCGTGCAGAAGAAGTGGCACGACGCGCCCGACGACTGGCTGGCAAAGGCCGAGGCCGCGCAACCTATGGGCCAACTGGTGAAGCCGGCCCAGCTCGCCCGGCTGATCACCTACATGCTGAGCCCACAGGCCGGCGTGATGACCGGCTCGCTGGTCGACTACGACCAGAACATAGCCGGCGTGATCGGGGAGTAGTGACAAGCGCCTTCGCATCGACTATACGAGCCGCATGATCCACCTGACCGCCTCGTTTTGGTACTTTAGCTACGGCAACTCGCTGGCGGCGGGAGGATTGCGCTCGATCTGAAGATTGCAGCATCTAAATCCGAAAAGCCGCCAGACCTGGCGGCTTTTTCGTTTCAGCCGGCAGGTCTCCTAACCAGGAGCAGAAAGCCGTGTTGACCACCACAGACGACCTTCGGGTCAAGGAACTCAAGGTCCTGAGCACGCCGGACAAGGTGATGCGCGAGATACCGCGCTCACTCACGGCGACGCGCACCGTTGCCGCTTCGCGCAACGCCATCCATTCGATCCTGACCGGGGCCGACGATCGACTGCTTGTCATCGTCGGCCCTTGTTCCATCCACGATCCGGTCGCCGCCGTTGACTATGCCACCCGTCTGGCGGCGCTGCGCGAGGCCCTGGCCGACCGGCTCGAGATCGTCATGCGCGTCTATTTTGAGAAGCCGCGCACCACGGTCGGCTGGAAAGGCCTGATCAACGACCCCGATCTCGACGGCAGCTTCAACATCGACAAGGGCTTGCGGATGGCGCGCAACGTGCTCTCCGCGGTCAACAATCTCGGCCTGCCGGCGGCGACCGAATTCCTCGACATGACGACCCCGCAATACATCGCCGACCTCGTCGCCTGGGGCGCCATCGGGGCCCGCACCACCGAAAGCCAGATCCACCGCGAGCTGGCGTCGGGGCTCTCCTGCCCGGTCGGCTTCAAGAACGGCACCGACGGCAATTTGAGGATCGCTGCCGAGGCGGTGAAGTCGGCCGCCCAGCCGCATCATTTCATGGCGGTGACCAAGGGGGGGCGCAGCGCCATTGCGGCGACCACCGGCAACGAGGACTGCCACGTCATCCTGCGCGGCGGCGTTGTGCCCAACTTCGATGCGGCGAGCGTTGACGCCGCCGCCGTGGAGCTCGCTCGCATCGGCGTCGCGCCGCGGCTGATGATCGACGTCAGCCACGCCAACTCGGCCAAGAAGCCGGAGAACCAGCCGAAAGTAGCGCACGACGTGGCGGGCCAGGTGGCGGCGGGCGACGAGCGCATCATCGGCGTGATGATCGAGAGCAATCTCGTCGCCGGCCGCCAGGACGTCGTGCCCGGCAAGCCGCTCGTCTACGGCCAGAGCATCACCGATGGCTGCATCGATTGGGCAACCACCGAGACGGTGCTGCACGGCCTCGCCGGCGCCGTTGAATGGCGCCGGTCGGTGAAGCGCGAGATGCTCGCCAGCCGCCAGGGCGCCGCCTGATCTCCATGGACGGGGGGCGGCGTCGACGCCGCCCTCAGCCCTTCCCATGCCGTGAACACCGAGACCGCGAACAAAAGCAGCCCGGCCGCCCGTCCGGCAAGGATGGTTGCTCGCGGATTGTCGACCAAAAGCTCCCGGCTGCGCCCGGCGGTGATGGCGAGCCCGCCATAGATGCCTGCCTGGGTGGCGACCGTCAGCAGGCCCATCACGGTCGCCTGCATCCAGATCGGACCGTAAGCCGGCTTCAGGAACTGCGGATAGACGGCAATGATGAAGAGATAGGCCTTCGGATTGATCAGGCAGGTGACCAACCCTTGGCGAAAGGCTTTCCACGAAGAGCGGCTGCCCGTGGGCCCATCATGGCCGACAGTGATCGAGCTGCGCATCAGAACGATGCCGATATAGGCCATGTAGGCGGCGCCGGCGACCAGCAGCGGCTTGAACAGGACCGGCACGAAATGCATCAGCAGGCCGACGCCGATCGCGCCGTTCAGAGTGTGCACCGCGCCGCCCAGCATGATGCCGCCGGTCGCCGCCAGCCCCCTGTCGCGTCCGCCTGTCAGCGCATTGGCCAGCACGAACAGCATGTCCATGCCCGGAATGGCGATGATGCCGAACAAAAGCACGAAGAAGAGCCAGAGATTTTCCGTGTAACTCATGTCAGTTGCCTGTTGCCGCGCCGACGGGGCGCAAAAAGGAATCTGTTGATTTTCAAGCCGGTAGGCGGCCCTATAGGTCACCCCAACTGACGAGGGTGTGTCAGTTGCGTTGCAGCCGGGTGAGGAAATGCGCAAGGCCTCGCGCCTGTTCGAGATCATCCAGATCCTGCGGCTGGCCAAGAAGCCGGTCACCGCGGCGACGATCGCCGAGCGGCTGGAGGTGACGGTGCGCTCGGTCTATCGCGACATCGCCGCCCTGCAGGCAATGCGCGTGCCGATCGAGGGCGGGCGCGGCATCGGCTATATCCTGCGCCCCGGCTTCGACCTGCCGCCGCTGATGTTTTCGATCGAGGAGATGGAGGCGATCGTGCTGTCGCTGGCCATGCTTGAGCGCACAGGCGACGACGAGCTCAAGCAGGCGGCGAAGCGTGTCGGCGCCAAGATCGCCGGCGCGGTGCCGCCGCCTTTGCGCCAGACGCTCGACGCCAATGCGCTGCATGCCTGGGGTTTTGCCGCGCCGTCGGCTTCGGCGGTCGATCTTGCCCTGGTGCGCCGCGCCATCCGCGACGAGGAGAAGCTCGATCTTGCCTATCGCGACGAGGCCGGCCGGGACACGCAGCGCATCATCCGCCCGATCGCGTTGATCTATTATGCCGAGACCGCCAACATCGTCGCCTGGTGCGAATTGCGTCAGGCGATACGCAATTTCCGCAGCGACCGGATCGAAGGCTGCCAGGCGGCGGGACTATGGTTCAAGGGCGAGGGTGATCGGCTGCGGCAGGTGTGGGTGGACGGTTGGGAGATCAATGCGGTGGTCGGCAACTGACCAATTGCCGGCAAGGGTGAGATCGGCCGAGATCCTTCGCGCCCCCCTCTGTCCTGCCGGACATCTCCCCCACTTGGGGGGAGATCGGCAGCTTTGGCGCCCCGCTCACTTCTGAAACGTTGGACATTTGGTGCGACGTTGGCGATTGGCGAAAACAGGGCGCTGTCCGATCTCCCCCCTTGTGGGGGAGATGTCCGGCAGGACAGAGGGGGGCGCTGTCCCGCCGGCGCCTCCGAGCTTCTCCACCTGCTACGTGGAATCACCTCACATCCATCCAGCGTTGTTCCTGGGCCGACCGGGCCATCGCATGCACGGTGCGCTCGATCTCCAGCCCTTCGTCGAAGTCGATGATCCGCGCCGGCTTGCCGGCGATCCGCATCAGCAACTCGCGGCATTCGATCATCTTGAGGTCGTTGAAGCCCAGCCCATGGCCGGGCGCCGGCAGGAAGGAATCGTAGGGCTTGTGGTGCGGCGCAACAAGGACGGTGCGGTAGCCCTGCTCGGTCGGCCGGTCGGCGGTGAGGTAGAGCTGGAACTCGTTCATCCGCTCCTGGTCGTAGAGGATCGAGCCCTTCGAGCCGAAGATCTGGATGGCGATGCGGCCCTTGCGGCCCCAGGCGGAACGGTTGACCAGCAGCGTGCCGGCGACGCCGTTCTCGAGATGCATCAGCACGCTGGCGATGTCGTAGGTCTCGACCGCGCGGCGGCCGCCGGTGGCGACCTTGCGGTCGGCATAGGGTTTCACCATGTCGCACATGACGCGGGCGACACGGCCGAACAGCACCTTGATCAGCGACAGCGGATGCACGGCAAAATCGTCGAGCGCGCCGTAGCCGGAAGCCGCCTCGTGCTTCCAGAAGAACAGCGCCTCGGGGTCGGCCATGAAATCCTCGTCCATCTCGATGCGCACGAGGTTGACGTCGCCGATGATCTTTTCATCGAGCAGCGCGCCGATATGGCGGATCGCCGGATTCTGGATGTAGTTGTAGCCGAGCACGGCGGCCCTGCCGGATTTCGTGGCCGCCATAGCCATGGCCTCGGCCTCGGCGAAACTCGGCGCCATCGGCTTCTCGCACCACAGATGCTTGCCGGCTTCGAGGATGGCGATCGCCATTTCCGGATGGAACTGGTTGGGCGTGGTCAGCGAGACGACATCGACCTCCGGGTCGGCGACCGCGGCGCGCCAGTCGCCGGATGCCTTGGCGAAACCGAACTCGCTCGCCTTGCGTCTCGCCAGCTCGTCATTCACCTCACCGAGATGCACCAGCTTCGGCTTGTCGACATCGGGAAAGACGGTGCCGACCGCGTTCCAGGCGATGGCGTGGCATTTGCCCATGAAACCTGTGCCGATGAGGCCCACTCCGACCATGTCGATTGTCTCCACTGAAGTGAAAGAGAAGCATGGATGAATTAATCCATTTCCATCCGGAATGGAACGTCCAAATCATTTTTTATGGTGTTCTTGCGCGAACTCGCTATGATGAGGCAGGAGAGGGAACGATCAATATGGCCGCGGGCGGAGCGACGATGGACGAACGGGTGCCTCGCGATTTCGAGACGCTGCGCATGACGATCCTGGACAGGCGCGCGAGCCTGCCCAAGCGTATCGCCCAGATCGCCGCCTATGCGCTCGACAACCCCGACGACATCGCTTTCGGCACGGCGGCGAGCATCGCCGCCTCGGCCGGCGTGCAGCCCTCGACGCTGATCCGCTTTGCCCAGCAGCTCGGCTTCGACGGCTTCACCAGCCTGCAGCTTGTGTTCCGCGAGCGGCTGCGCGAGCGCAACTCCTCCTATGACGAAAGGCTGGCGGCACTGCGCGCCAAGGCTGAGGAAGGCGCCGGTCACCGGGCGATCTTCGACGGCTTCGTCGCCGCCGCCAGCACCTCGCTCAGCGACATTTCGCGCGCGTTGAACGACGCGCATTTCGAAGAGGCCGTCACCCTGCTGGCGAAGGCTGACACCATCTATGTGCTGGCAAAGCGCCGCTCCTATCCGGTCGCCTCCTACATCGCCTACGCGCTCGGCAAGCTCAAGATCCGCAACCAGCTGGTGGAGTCGGCCGCCGGGCTGAACGCCGAGATGATCGGCTTCGCCACGTCGCGCGACGCCGTCATCGCCATCAGCTTCTCGCCTTACGCGCCGGCGACCATCGAAGAGACGCGCTCGATCGCGGAACAAGGCGTGCCGATCGTCGCCATCACCGACAGCTCGTTCTCGCCGCTCGCCCAGTTCGCCAAGATCTGGTTCGAGGTCGCCGAGGCCGATTTCGGCGGCTTCCGCTCGCTCTCGGCAACCATGGCGCTTGCCATGGCGTTGACCGTTGCCGTCGGCGAGAAGCGGCGCGACGCCGGCCGCCGGCGCAAGGTCTGAGCGGGTCCTTCGACCGTCTTTTTCAATCCGGGAATGCTCATTCCATATTGACTATGGATTGGAATTATTATTTCATATTGACGGCACCGCGCGGCCGCTCGTGTGTGCTGCCCAAAAACGACAATGCTCACTATAACAGGCCGATGGGAGGTTCGAATGGGCGAAGCCGTGGAAGCGAAACCGCTCGACGTCATCACCATCGGCCGCGCCTCGGTCGATCTCTATGGCCAGCAGATCGGCTCGCGGTTGGAGGACATCACCTCTTTCGCCAAGTCGGTCGGCGGCTGCCCGGCCAATATTTCCGTCGGCACGGCAAGGCTCGGCCTGCGCTCTGCGCTGCTCACCCGCGTCGGCGACGAGCAGATGGGCCGCTTCATCCGCGAGCAGCTCAAGCGTGAGGGCGTCTCGGTCGACGGCCTGAAGACCGACAAGGAACGGCTGACCGCGCTTGTGCTGCTCTCGGTAGAGGACGAAGGCGTCTCGCCGATGATCTTCTACCGTTCCGACTGCGCCGACATGGCGCTGGCCGAGGAAGACATTGACGAGGCCTTCATCGCCTCGGCCCGTTCGGTGGTCGTCACCGGCACGCATTTCTCCCGCCCCAACTCGGACGCCGCACAGCGCAAGGCGATCCGCATAATGAAGGCCAAGGGCGGCAAGGTGGTGTTCGACATCGACTACCGCCCGAACCTCTGGGGTCTGGCCGGCCATGCCGAAGGCTTCGAGCGCTACGTCAAGTCGGACCGCGTCTCGGCGCAGCTGAAGACGGTGCTGGCGGATTGCGACCTTATCGTCGGCACCGAGGAGGAGATCATGATCGCCTCCGGCGCCGACGACTGCCTCAGCGCGCTGAAGACGATCCGCTCTTTGTCCCCGGCCACCATCGTGCTGAAGCGAGGCGCCAAGGGCTGCATCGTCTATGACGGCCCGATCAGCGACAATCTCGAGGACGGCATCGTCGGCGATGGCTTTCCGATCGAGGTCTACAATGTCCTCGGCGCCGGCGACGCTTTCATGTCGGGCTTCCTGCGCGGCTGGCTCGGCGGCGAAAGCTTTGCGACTGCCGCGACCTGGGCCAATGCCTGCGGCGCCTTCGCCGTGTCGCGCCTGCTTTGCGCGCCGGAATATCCGACCTTCGAGGAACTGCAGTTCTTCCTCAAGCACGGCAGCAAGCACCTCGCTCTGCGCAAGGACGAGGCGATCAACCACGTCCACTGGGCGACGACGCGGCGGCGCGACATTCCTTCGCTGATGGCTTTGGCCTGCGACCATCGCGTGCAGCTGGAGGATGTCGCTGCCAGGGTCGGCGCCGACGCCTCGCGCATTCCGGATTTCAAGGTGCTCACCGTCAAGGCGGCGGCCAGGGTCGCCGCCGGCCGTGACGGCTACGGCATGCTGATCGACGAGAAATATGGCCGCGACGCGATGTTCGAATTCGCCCACCACCACTTTGCCTGGCTCGGCCGCCCGGTCGAATTGCCGGGATCGCGGCCGCTGCGCTTCGAATTCTCGCAGGACATCGGCTCGCAGCTTATCGACTGGCCGGTCGACCACTGCATCAAATGCCTGTGCTTCTACCATCCGGACGACCCCGAGGCGCTGAAACTGGAGCAGCAGCAGAAGCTGCGGGCCCTGTTCGAGGCCGCGCGGAAAGTCGGCAGGGAACTTCTGGTCGAGATCATCGCCGGCAAGCATGGCAAGCTCGACGACACTACCATTCCGCGCGCGCTTGAAGAGCTCTATGCGCTCGGCATCAAGCCCGACTGGTGGAAGCTCGAGCCGCAGGCTTCGGCCAACGCTTGGGCCAGGATCGAGCAGGTGATCGTCAAGAACGACCCATGGTGCCGCGGCATCGTGCTGCTGGGGCTCGAGGCGCCGCAAGACGAGCTGGTCGCCGCCTTCGCGGCCACCGCCAACGCGCCCATCGTCAAGGGGTTCGCCGTCGGTCGCACCATCTTCATCAATGCCGCCGAACAGTGGCTGGCCGGGCGGATGTCGGACGACGAGGCTGTCGCCGACATGGCCTCACGCTTCGAGCAGCTGACCGAGGCATGGCTTGCCGCGCGCGGCCGCAAAGCAGCATAAGAAGGCGGCAGCATAACAAGACGGCACAAGGAAGCCGGAGGAAACGACAATGACCAAGACCGTTCGCCTGACGATGGCGCAGGCGCTGACCCGCTTTCTCAGCCGGCAGATGACCGAGATCGACGGCAAAAAGGTGCCGATCTTCGGCGGCGTCTGGGCGATCTTCGGCCATGGCAATGTCGCCGGCGTCGGCGAGGCGCTCTACCAGGTGCGCGACGAGCTGCCGACCTATCGCGCCCATAACGAGCAGGCGATGGCGCATGCGGCGATTGCTTACGGCAAGGCGAATTTCCGGCGCCGCTTCATGGCCGCGACCACCTCGATCGGCCCCGGCGCGCTGAACATGGTGACGGCCGCCGCGCTCGCCCATGTAAACCGGTTGCCTGTCCTGTTTTTGCCCGGCGACGTCTTCGCCAACCGCCTGCCCGATCCGGTGTTGCAGCAGGCCGAGGATTTCTCCGACGGCACGGCGAGCGTCAACGACTGCTTCCGCCCCGTCTCGCGCTATTTCGACCGCATCACGCGGCCGGAACAGATCATTCCGGCGCTCAACCGCGCCATGCAGGTGCTGACCGATCCGGCCGAATGCGGCCCGGTGACGCTCTCGCTCTGCCAGGACGTGCAGGCCGAGGCCTATGACTATCCGGAAACCCTGTTTGCCGAACGCGTCTGGACGCCGCGCAGGGTTCGCCCCGACCGCCACGAATTGGCGGCCGCCGTCGCGGCGCTGAAAGGCGCCAGGAAGCCGCTGGTGATCGCCGGCGGCGGCGTCCTCTATTCGCAGGCATCCGCAGAGCTGGCCAAGCTGGTCCAAGGCGCCGGCATTCCGGTCTGCGAGACGCAAGGCGGCAAATCTTCGCTCCCCGACGATCATCCGCTCAACATGGCGGCGGTCGGCGTCACCGGCACTTCCGCTGCCAACCAGCTGGCGGAAGAGGCCGATGTCGTGCTTGCCGTCGGCACCAGGCTGCAGGATTTCACCACCGGCTCCTGGGCGCTGTTCAAGAATGCCGGCCGCACCATCATCGGCTTGAACACGCAAGGTTTTGACGCCGGCAAGCACTGGGCGCTGCCGCTGGTCGCCGACGCGGCCGAGGGGCTTGCCGAGCTTTCCGCTGCGCTGAAGGGCTGGAAGGCTCCTAGCGCCTGGACCGACAATGCGCTGAAGGGCAAGACGGAGTGGCAGGCCGCGGCCGCCAAGGTGACCGCCTCGACCAATGCCGCCTACCCTTCGGATGCGCAGGTGATCGGCGCCGTGCAGCGCGCCATGGGCTCCGGCGTCACCCTTCTTCACGCTGCCGGTGGCCTGCCGGGCGAATTGCACAAGCTTTGGCAGGCCGGCGCGCCCGGCTCCTACCATGCCGAATACGGTTTCTCGACCATGGGTTACGAGATCGCCGGCGGCCTCGGCGTCAAAATGGCCAAGCCCGACCAGGAGGTCGTCGTCATGGTCGGCGACGGCTCCTACCTGATGCTCAACTCGGAGATCGCCACCTCGGTGATGCTGGGCCTGAAGCTCACCATCGTGCTGCTCGACAACCGCGGTTACGGCTGCATCAACCGGCTGCAGATGGCGACAGGCGGCGCCAACTTCAACAATCTGCTCAAGGACGCGCGCCACGAGGTGATGCCCGATGTCGACTTCGCCGCGCATGCCGCCAGTCTCGGCGCGGTCGCCGAGAAGGTGGCGTCGATCGCCGATCTGGAGACGGCGCTGGCCAAGGCGAAGCAAAACAGCAAGACCACCGTGCTGGTCATCGACACCGATCCGCTTGTGTCGACCGAGGCGGGCGGACATTGGTGGGACGTCGCCGTGCCGGAAGTCTCCTCGCGGCCGCAGGTCAACGCCGCGCGCAAGAAATACGAGGAAGCCGTGGACAGCCGTCAGGGCTGATCCGGCGCAACGAACCGACATTGGAGTGACGACTTGAAAGCCAAACTGGGCATGTCCCCCATCGCGTGGTGGAACGACGATCTCGTGGAACTGAGCGATGACGTGTCGCTGGAGGAGTGCCTTCGACAGTCGCGGTCGGCCGGCTTCACTGGCATGGAGATGGGCCGCCGCTTCCCCAACGACCCGAAGGTGATGCTGCCGATCCTGAAGGAGGCCGACGTTACCCTCTGCGGCGGCTGGTTCTCCGGCACGCTGGTCAATGAGGACCTGGCGAAGAACAAGGATCGCATCCAGCCGATGATCGACCTGTTCAAGGCGGTCAACGCGCCCTGCATCGTCTATGGCGAGGTCGGCCGCTCCATCCAGGGCGACCGCTCCAAGCCTCTGGCCACCAAGCCGAAGCTCGCCGAGGACGAGATGAAGGCCTATGGCCGGCGCGTCACCGAATTCGGCGAATGGTGCGCCGACCAGGGCATGCCGCTCTCCTACCACCATCACATGGCCGCTGTCGTCGAGACCGAGCCCGAGCTCGACGCCTTCATGCGCCATTCCGGCGAAGGCATCCCGCTGCTGCTCGATGCCGGCCATCTCGCTTTTGCCGGCGGCGATGTGCTGCGCGCCATCGACAACCACCACAAGCGCATCAACCACGTGCATGTTAAGGACGTGCGCATGGGCGTGATCGACGGTCTCGACCGCACGAAACAGTCCTTCCTCGATGCCGTGGCGCTCGGCGCCTTCACCGTGCCTGGCGACGGCTCGCTCGATTTCGGCGCCATCGTGCAAAGGTTCGCCGATTACGGCTATGAAGGCTGGTTCGTCGTCGAAGCCGAGCAGGATCCGAAGAAGAACCCGCCGCTCAGCATGGCGCAGGTCGGCCACAAGGAGCTGATGCGGGTGATGACGGCCGCCGGCTACACGGTGGAGACGCAAGGTTTTCCGAATGCCTGAACGGTGGATTAGCCTGGGCGCTCGGGTTATCTGATGCGCTTTGGGCAAATCCTGGATTGGCGCGATGAAAGACTATGAGCATCCCTTCTTCCGGCCGTTGTGGCGACGCATCGCCGTCGTCGCCGTCTGTTTGATCTGGTCGGTGATCGAGTTCGCCTCCGGCACGCCGTTCTGGGGCGTCATCGCGCTCGGCTTCGCCGGTTACGCCGTGTGGCAGTTTTTCTACCTCTACAAGCCGGCTGAGGAGAACAAACCGCCGGCCGAGCCGAAGGAATGATCGGAATCCATGGGGTGGAGGGCTCACGGGACGGCGCGCATGGCGGATCGGATGCGTTGGCGATTGGCTGAAACGTCTCTCGCTTCGTCATCCACGGGCGAAGCAAGGAGCGAAGCGACGCGGCGCAGACCCGAGGATCCATGCCGTGACGTCAAAGCAGCCGCTGCGGTGCAGAATTCTGCTCCGCTGCGCCCGTCGACTGAGGTTACGGCATGGATCCTAGGGTCTCCGCGATGGAGCTTCGCTCCTGCTTCGCCCTAGGATGACGAAGTTTGGAGGCTTCGGCCAATCCCGAAGGTTTGCGCCGATCTTTCAGCCGGCGAAACCTCCGGGGCAGCAACCGGCCGAAGCCGATATGGATAGGAGTCAAAAATGTCGAAACTGCTCGTCAAGGCCGACAGGGGCCATGGCCATGTCGCCCACGTCACGCCGCAAAGCGCCGGCTGGACTTATGTGGGTTTCGACCTCCACCGCTTGCAGCCGGGCGAGACGGCGTCCGGCAAGACGGGCGAGCGCGAGGTCTGCCTGGTCTTCGTCACCGGCAAGGGCAAGGCGTCGGCCGGCGGCAAGGATCTCGGCCTGCTTGGCGAGCGCATGTCGCCCTTCGAGGGCAAGCCCTGGTCGGTTTACGTGCCGCAAGGCTCCGACTGGTCGGTGACCGCCGACACCGGGCTGGAGCTCGCCGTCTGCTCGGCGCCCGGCCTTGGCGGCGGCCTGCCGGTTCGCGTCATCGGTCCGGACGATCTCGGCCAGGAAGTGCGCGGCAAGGGCACCAACACGCGCTACGTCACCAACATCCTGCCCGAGGGCAAGCCGGCCGACTCGCTGCTGGTGGTCGAGGTCATCACGCCCGGCGGCCATACCTCCAGCTACCCGCCGCACAAGCACGACCAGGACAATCTCCCCGCCGAATCCTATCTCGAGGAGACCTACTACCATCGCCTCAACCCGCCGCAAGGTTTTGCCTTCCAGCGCGTCTACACGGACGCCGACAGGAACGGTGTGCGCGACCTCGACGAGGCTATGGCGATCGAGGATGGCGATGTCGTGCTGGTGCCCAAGGGCTACCACCCCTGCGCGGCCTGCCACGGCTATGATCTCTACTATCTCAACGTCATGGCCGGCCCGAAGCGGACCTGGAAATTCCACAATGCGGCCGAGCATGAGTGGCTAATGACGGCCTGAGGTTTCCCGGCGCGCTCAACCCGTTGGTCCAGTTCGGAAAAATCGTCGGCTAAGGACCGGTAGGGTCTGTTTGCCTTCGAAAACCCATGAAAGCTTCGTCAATCCGTCATGGAAATCACCTATGGCAGCGGACTGACGAGGTTTTCTCATGCGCTACGCCATCTACTACACCCCACGGCAGGACGAGCCGCTGGCGCGCATCACCGCCAATTGGCTGGGCCGCGACCCGTTCGGCGCGGCGACGCGGCCGGTCGAGGCGGTGGCCGAGCTGTCGGCGGCGGAAGTTGCCTTCCACACGGCCTCGGCGCGGCGCTACGGGTTTCATGCGACGCTGAAGGCGCCGTTCCGGCTGGCTGGGAGCGAGACGGAAGCCTCGCTGCGTGCCGCGCTCGACAGCTTTGCCGAAGCGACCCAGCCCGTTATCATCCCGCGCCTCGTCGTCGGCCAGATCGACGGTTTTTTCGCGCTGGTGCCGGAAGCGCCGATGCCGGCGCTCAACCGCTTCGCCGGCGATGTCGTGCTGGCCTTCGACCGCTTTCGGGCGCCATTGACGGAAGCCGAGATCGAGCGGCGCAGCCCCGACTCGCTGAAGCCGCAGGAATTCCGCAATCTGTGCCGGTGGGGCTATCCTTACGTCTTCGAGACGTTCCGCTTCCACATGACGCTCTCCGGGCGCGTCGGGCCACAGGAAAGCCGGCGTCTTCGTGCCGCGATCGACAGCCTGTTCGCCGACGTGCTGCAGCGTCCGGTGCCGGTGGATGCGCTGACTTTGTTTGTCGAAACCGAACCGGGCGCCCCGTTCATGGTGCTCTCCCACCATGCGCTTGGCCACCGCTCGGCCAGAAAAACCGCGTGACCGCCCTATGTACCGCCCAACGTATGATCGCTTGAGACAGGACTGCCTGAAATGACCGCCGAAACCGTCCTCACGAATGCCCGCATCGTGCTGCCCGATGAAATCGTCGAGGGCTCGCTGCTGCTGCGCGATGGCCAGATCGTCGCGATCGAGCCGGGCGCGACGCGCGGCGGCGAGGACATGGGCCGCGACTACATCATCCCGGGCCTCGTCGAGCTCCACACCGACCATCTCGAAGGCCACTATGCGCCGCGTCCGAAAGTGCGCTGGAACCCGATCGCCGCCGTGCTCGCCCATGATGCGCAGGTCGCGACCGCCGGCATCACCACGGTGCTCGATGCCTTGCGCGTCGGCATGGACGAGGATGCCGACCTGAAGTCCGACGACGTCCGCAAGCTCGCCGACGCCATCGAGGACAGCGTCAGGCAGGATCGGCTGAGGGCCGACCATTTCATCCATCTGCGCTGCGAGGTCTCGGCCCCGGACTGTCTCGAGGCCTTCGCCAATTTCGACACCGACGACCGCGTGAAGCTCGCCTCGCTGATGGACCATGCGCCCGGGCAGCGCCAGTTCGTCAACCTCGAGACCTATGCCTATTACTACCAGCGCAAGCTCAAGCTGACCGACCGCGACTTCCAGAAATTCTGCGAGAAGCGGATGGCGGAATCGGCAAGGAATTCAGGCCCCAACCGTGTCTTCATCGCCGCCGCCTGCCAGGAGCGCGGCATCGTGCTTGCCAGCCATGACGATGCGACCGCCGGCCATGTCGACGAAGCCGTGGAGCAGGGCGTGCGCGTCGCCGAATTCCCGACCACCGAGGAGGCGGCAAGGGCCTCGAAGGCGGCCGGCCTCGGCGTGCTGATGGGTGCGCCCAACGTCATGCGCGGTTCCTCGCATTCGGGCAATGTCTCGGCCAGGGCGCTGGCAGGCGACGGCCTGCTCGACATCCTGTCGTCCGACTACATCCCCTTCAGCCTGATCCAGTCGGCCTTCTTCCTCGGCGACGTCGTCGAAGGCATCTCGCTGCCGCAGGCGGTCGCCATGGTCTCGAAGAACCCGGCCGACGCCGTCGGCCTCACCGATCGCGGCGTCATCGAGCCCGGCCGGCGCGCCGACCTCGTGCGCGTGCGCGTCGACGAGCACGTGCCGGTCGTGCGCACCGTCTGGCGCCAGGGCAAGCGTGTCGCATGATGGTTTCGGCGTTGATCGAACGCGAGCTGACCGAGACCCTTCCGATCCGCAACGGCGTCTTCGTCGCGGTTGTCGGCCCAAGCGGCGCCGGCAAGGACACGGTGATCGGCTATGCCAAGGCGCGCTTTGCCGACGAGACGCGGCTGGAATTCGTGCGTCGCGTCATCACCCGGCCGAGCGATTCGGCGAGCGAGGACCACGACACGCTGGCCGATGCCGCCTTCGCCGAGGCGGAGGCCGACGGCGCCTTCGCCATTTGCTGGGACGCCCATGGCCTGCGCTATGGCCTGCCGGCCGACGTCGACTGGGCGGTCGCCAACGGTCATGTGGCCGTGGCGAATGTCTCGCGCGCGGTCATCCCGGGGCTGCGCGAGCGCTATGCCAATCTGGCGGTGGTCGAGATCACCGCGACGCCGGAAATCCTCGCCGAGCGGCTGGCGGCGCGCGGCCGCGAATCGCGCGGCGAAGTGCTGGCGCGTCTGGCGCGCAGCACCAGCGTGACGCTTTCCGGGCCGGACGTCACCTCGATCGACAACAGCGGCGCCAGGGAGATTGCCGGCGAGCGCTTCGTGGATTTGCTGCGCAAGGCGATGGCGTTTTCGGACCTGTCGAGCATGATCTAGCGCCCTCCTTCTCCCACAACAAGGGGAGAAGGGAACGGCGCTGCCGCTACTCCGCCGGTGCGCCGGCGACGTTCCGGCGCGTCGCTTCCAGCATCCGGCGCCGGGCGCGGAACACGCTCCATTGCTGGTCGACCAGCACGCCGATCAGGATCACCCCGCCCATCACCGCGAAGTTGAGCGAGGAGGGGATGCCGAGCAGGTTGACCAGGTTCTGCAGCTCCTGCAGCAGCACCGTGCCTAAGAGGACGCCGACCAGCGAGCCCTCGCCGCCGCGCAGCGAGAAGCCGCCGAGCACCGCCGCGGCGATCGCGTAGAGCTCGTAGAACTGGCCGTGGCTGGCCGGCGAGATCGAGCGCGTATACATGGCGAAATAGATCGCCGACAGCGCCGTCAGCACGCCGCAGATGACATAGGCCGCGATCACGACGCGCCCGGTGCGGATGCCCGAATATTTCGCCGCTTCCTCGTTCTTGCCGATGGCATAGAGATAGCGGCCGAACACCGAGCGGTGCAGCACCACCCACATGACGATGGCGATGACGATCAGCGCGATGAAGCTGTTCGGCACGCCCCAGGAACGGCCCGCGGTCAGGAATTCGAGCTCGGGGAAATTCTGGCCGAAGGCGAAGCCCGCCGTGCCGTCGGCGGTGTAGAAGCGCGCTACGCCGCGATAGATCAAGAGGCCGCAAAGCGTCACCACGAAGGGCTGCATCTTCAGCCGCGTGATCAGCCAGCCATGCACGAAGCCGATGATGGCGCCGAGGACGATGATCAGCGCGAAGGCCAGCGGCCAGTCCATCTCGCGCACGGCGATGAAGTCGATGAACAGCGTGCCGAGCAGCGCCACCAGCGAACCGACCGAAAGCTCGATGCCGCCGGTGATGATGACGAAGGCCTGGCCGATGGAGAGGATGCCGAACAGGCCGATCAGGTTGGAGGTGTTGGCAAGGTTGATCGGCAAAAGGAAGCGCGGGTTGATGGCCGTCACCACCGCGCCGACCACCAGGATCAGGATCAGCAGGCCGAGGTCTTTCTTGCTCATTGCGCTCCTCCAGCGGCATGCGCCAGCTTCGGCTTCTTGCCCACCGCCAGCAAAAGCACGTTCTCCTGGCTGAAATCGTCCCGGTCGAGAATGTCGGAGATCTGCCCCTCGTGCATGACCGCGATACGGTCCGAGACGCCGATCACCTCTTCCATGTCGCTGGAGATCATCAGCACCGCGACGCCTGCGTCGGCAAGCGACCGCATCAGCCCGTAGATCTCGGCCTTGGCGCCGATATCGATGCCGCGCGTCGGCTCGTCGAGGATCATCACCTTGGGGTTCATCGCCAGCCACTTGGCCAAAACCACTTTCTGCTGATTGCCGCCCGACAGCGTGCCGGTGCGGGTCAGGACCGACGGCGCCTTGATGCCGAGGTCTTTCTTCTGCTTCTCCGCGGTGGCGAGTTCGGCGCTGACCGAGACCAGCGAGCGCTTCGCATGCGCCGGCAGGTTGGGCAGCGAAATGTTCTCGGCAATCGAGAGGTCGAGCAGGATGCCGGTCAGCTTGCGGTCTTCCGGAACCAGGAAGATGCCGCTCGCCACCGCATCGGCGGCCGATCCGACATCGAGCGCCTTGCCGTCCAGCGCAACGCTGCCGCCGAGCTGTTCGTCGATGCCGAACAGCACGCGCGCGAGCTCCGTGCGGCCGGAGCCGACGAGCCCGGCGAGGCCGAGGATCTCGCCGCGTCGAAGGTCCAGGCTGACCGGATGATCAGGATAGGCTGCGGTGCGCACGGCAACTGCGGAGAGCGCGACGCCGCCCGGCGCGCGCCCGGCCTCAGCGGCTTTCTCACGCTCCTTCAGCATGCGCCCGATCATCAGCTTGACCATCTGGTCGTGGTTGATCTCGCTCTTGGGCAGCGTGCCGGCAAGCATGCCGTCGCGCAGCACCACGACGCGGTCGGCGACGCGCTCGACTTCGTGCAGGCGGTGCGAGATGAAGATGACGCTGATGCCTTCCGACCGCAGCCCCTTGATGACGTCGAGCAGCTTTTCGGTTTCGGCGATCGGCAGGCTGGAGGTGGGCTCGTCGAGGATCACCAGCCGCGCCCTGATCGACAGCGCCTTGGCGATCTCGACCATCTGCTGCTGCGCGAGCGACAGTGATGCGACCGGCGCGTCGGCCGAGAAATTGGCGCCGACGCGCTTCAACAGCGGGGCCGCCATCTGCCGCAGCTTCGCGCGGTCGACCAGCCGCAGCGGGCCGGCCTTCAGCGGCTCGCGGCCGAAGAAGATGTTGGCGGCGACATCGAGGTTTTCGAACAGGTTGAGCTCCTGATGCACGAAGGCGATGCCGGAGCCGATGCTGGCTTCCACGGTCAGCCCGTCATGCGCGATGCCGTCGACGGTCACGGTACCGCTATCCGGCCGCGTCACGCCGCCGAGGATCTTCATCAGGGTCGATTTGCCGGCGCCGTTCTCGCCGACCAGGCCGATCACCTCGCCGGGCCTGACCTCCATGGAGAACCCGTCCAGCGCCACGACGCCCGGATATGTCTTGCGCACGGCCTCGAGGCTCAGGAACGGAGCGGATTGAACAATGGATGGGTCGGAATAGTTCATCACGCCATGGTTGATCGAGCTTGGCAGCGGCCGGTGGGCAACAGACTGACGGGCCGCGTGCGGCCCGTCAATACGGACGCCGGCTCAAGGTGGATCCCTGAGCCGGCGCAACTGATCTCGCGCTTACTTGCCGGCCATCGCCTTCAGATTGGCAGCATAGGCGTCGACATCGTCCTTGCCGATGATCTTGGTCGGCACGATGATCAGGCCGTTCTCCGGAATGCCCGACTTGTCGCCCTTGAGATAGGAAGCCATCAGCTTCATGCCCTGATAGGCCCATTCGAACGGCTGCTGCACGACCGTCGCGGCGACCGTGCCTTCCTTGACGCCGCCCAGCGTGATCGGATCGTCGTCGAAGCCGACGACGGTGATCGAGCCCAGCTTGCCGGCGTCGCGCAGCGCTTCATAGATGCGCGGCGTGTTGTAGGAGTAGAAGCCGACCATGCAGGTGATGTCGGGGCTGGCGACCAGCGCGTCCTCAACATTCTTCTTGGCGCGCGCCTGGTCGATGTCGTCGCCGCGCACGTCGACCAACTCGATCTTGCTGCCGGCGAGCCCGTCCTTCATGCCCTGGATGCGTTCCTTTGCGTTGTCGGCGCCGAGCAGGCCGACGAAGCCCAGGCATTTGCCGCCGTCCGGCATCGCCTTCTTGGCGATCTCGGCCGCCTGCTTGCCGGCGTCGACGTTGGATGACCCGATATAGGCGACGCGCTTGGTCTGCGGCGCGTCGCTGTCGGTGGTGAACAGCGCCGTCTCGGAAGCGATCTTGTTGAGCCCGTCGGTCGAGGTCTTGGGGTCGACGGCCGACACCATGATGCCCTTGACGCCGGCCGTCACCAGATCGTCCATCAGTCGCTGCTGGATGGCGACCGACGACTGCTCAGGGTATTTCAGCTCGAGATTGTAGTCGGGCAGTTCGCCCTGCGCCTTCTTCACGCCGGCTTCCGCCGCTTTCCAGAAGTCTGACGCGCCGTTGACGACAAAGGCCAGCGTCGGCTTGTCGTCGGCGCGCACGGTCGCGCTCGCCGACAGGCCGAGGGCCAGGGCCGCCGCGGCGACGGATGCGTTACGGATCATGGATTTCATGGTTCAACCTCCTTTTGAAACTCATCGCTGATGTGTCGGCTGCGGCCTGGACGCCCTCCTCCTCAAGGGGCTTGCCCAAGGTCTGGCAACTTAAGAACGGCGCCAATCCAGCCGCGACCAAGACACTAGACACAGATTTGGCGTTCGTAAATAGTCCGATTTGTCTGACATTTTCGTGAGAACGAGACTGCCCTTTCGGCGGCATTCCTCCGACCGGCGCGCGCCCGCTCCACCGCCGCGATCGGCCGGAAGGCCCCGGCCACGCTGCGGCGAGTTGACAATAGAACGCTTAGGGATATTAGTAAAGAGTATTAGTTGCGGGGCGCCCAGGCGCGCGTTTTCACCGAGCGCGAAGAGACAAGCCGCCAGTTGGCAAGGGAGGAATGGCAGCGGCGGCATCGTGCCAAAATTCGGCAAAATTGTCAGCTTTGCTGACCTTTTTCGGGCTGTTTCGTCGACATGTGATGTGGCTGGCGCCGACGCTGTCGGACATGATAATAGTTATAATCAGGAGCGCGGTTCCCATAAACACGCCGCGCCGGAGCATCTTGTTGTTGCCGCCGGCCTTTGCTTAACAGCCGACAAGGTTTGGGAAACGAACATGAGTGAACCGACGGAACTGCGCGATCCCCCGGAAGCCTCCAGGCGCCGCAAGCCGTCCGCCAGGCCCAAGGGTCGTGTCACCATGACCGACATCGCTCGGGCCGCCGGCTGCTCGCAGGCGACTGTCTCGTTCGTGCTCAACAATTCGCCTGGCATCAGGCTGTCGCAGCAGACGCGCGATCGGGTGATCGAAGCGGCCAGAACGCTCGGCTACTCACCGCCGGTCTTCTCCGCCCTGCGTCCGCCGGTGACGCCGTTCGAAGGCCTGGACGGCGTCATCGGCTTTGCCGTCGACCAGCTAGCCACCAGCCCGGAGGCGGTGGTCGCCATCGAGGGCGCGCGCCAGGCCTCGTGGAACGCCGGCAACGTGCTGCTGGTCGCGCAGACCATGGGCGATGCCGTCATGGAGCCGCGCGCTATTTCAGCGCTGACACGACGCGGCATCTCGGCGCTGATCTACATGACCATCTTCACCCGCGAGATCGTCGCGCCCGAGTTCCTCTACAGCCTCGATATCCCGGTCATCCTGCTCAACTGCTACACCGCCGACTATGCCTTCCCGGCCGTCGTGCCTTCCGAGATCGCCGGTGGCCAGAGTTCCACCCGGCATCTCATCAGCCACGGCCACCGCCGCATCGCCACCATCACCGGCGAGCCGTGGATGCAGGCGGCGCAAGACCGGCTGAAAGGCTATCGCCGCGCCTTGGCCACCGCCGACATCCCCTTCGATCCCGAGCTGGTGGTCGAGGGCGACTGGTCGGCCAGCGCCGGCTATGCCGCGACCGTCAAGTTGCTTGCCCTGAAGGACCGCCCGACCGCCATCTTCTGCCAGAACGACCGCACCGCGATCGGCTGCTACGAGGCGCTGAAGGAGGCCGGCCTGCATATCCCCGAGGATATTTCCGTGGTCGGCTATGACGACGAGGAGATCGCCCGCCACCTCTTCCCGCCGCTGACGACCTCGATCCTGCCGCATCTGGCGATGGGCCAATGGGCGATCGAGCAGCTGGAGACGCCGATGACATCCGGCCACGGCCGCTACCCCATCACCAAGCTGGAATGCCCGCTGGTGGAAAGGGAGAGCGTGGCGGCAGTGCGGGACGCTCCAGGATGAAATCCCGCAAGGATCGCCGCGAGGCTCTGTATTGACATTGTCGTGGGGATCGCGCTGCCAGGCGCCAAGCTGCGGCGGGGCATGCTGGAGCAGGTTCCCTTGCTGCTGATAGGCCGCCTGGCGGTCGATCAGGCGTTCCAGGGAACGGGGCTCGGCGGCGACCTGCTTTCCGATGCGCTGCGGCGTTGCCTGGCGGTTTCCGAGATCGCCGGGGTTCGCGCCGTGGTGGCGCACGCGATCGACGACGCGATGAATTTTTATCAACGGCATGGCTTCATTACGTCTCCGCTGGGCGAGCGCGTCATGCTGATGCCTATCGAGACCGTGCAGTCGCTTTTCGTGAAAGGTTGAGGCTGGTCCGCGGCAACCGTGAAGTCGCCCGTAGGCGCCGGCGCGTGCGCCGCTATCCTTGTCCGAGGCGATTGCTTCGCGCCTTGGCAGCAATGCCGTCGAGGCTTAGCTTGGGTTTACAAGCAGGGAGGCCTTGATGACATCGATCTTCACCGTTCACGAAGCGTCCGGTTATGAGCAGCTGATGGGCCGCTGGAGCCGCAGGCTGGCGCCCAAGTTCATCGACTTCGCCGGCTTGGCCAGCGGCGAAAAGATCCTCGACGTCGGCTGCGGCACCGGCAGCCTGACCTTCGAGCTGGCGAAGTCCGCCGGCCTCGCCGAAATCCAGGCCATCGACTTCTCTCCGGTCTTCGTCGCGGCGGCGAAGGAGAAGAACACCGATCCGCGCATCACCATCAGCCAGGCGGACGCCACCGCCCTGCCTTTCGCGGACGATATGTTCGACCGTGCGCTGGCGCTGCTGGTGCTTCACTTCGTGCCGGAGGCCGGCAAGGCCGTGGCCGAGATGCGCCGCGTGGTGCGGCCGGGCGGCGTGGTCGCGGCGGTGGTGTGGGATCATCTTGGCGGCATGCCGGGCATGCGCATGATGATCGATACGGTCGCGGCGCTCGGCGAAAGCGGCCGCCAGATGCGCGGCCGCTACTGCTTCCAGCCGATGATGCAGCCCGGCGAAATGAAACGGACCTTCGTCGAACAGGGGCTAGCGGACGTCACCGAAACCGAGCTGATGATCCGCATGGATTATGAGAATTTCGACGACTACTGGGCGCCGATCGGCGCCGGCGAAGGCCCGCTCGGCAAATACATGACCACGCTCGACGCGGCGGAGCGGACGCGCGTGGAGGCCGCCGTCCGCGATGCCTATGAGGCCGGACGGGCGGACGGGCCGAGATCGTTCGCCAACGTTGCGTGGGCCTGCAGGGGGATCGTGCCCTGACCTTCAGCCCGATCTGAGCTGCGCGAGCACAGCGGCGCGGAAACTACGGAAGTTCGGATAGGTGGGAAGCCCGGTGGCTTCGGCCATGCCGGCCGCCGTCATGAAGGCGGCATCGGCCCAGCGGCTGCGCAGGAAATCGCCGAGCGAGGGATGCTTGGCGACCAGTTTCGGCTCGCTGGCCAGCGCGGCGACCAGTGTCGGCGGCGGCGTGGGCTTTCCGGGTCGACCCGCCTGCATCAAGCCAGGTTGATGGCGACGTTGCGCAGCAATGCCACGGATTTGCGCATCCCTTCCATCGGCGACAGCATCATGTCCTCGTGCTCGATGGAGAGCACGTCGTCATAGCCGGCCTGCTTCAGCGCGACGCAGAACTGCCGCCACCAGGTTTCGCCGTGACCATAGCCCAGAGTGATGTAATTCCAGGCCCGATCGGCATAGTGGTTCGGTGGCCGCGCATCGAGCACGCCGTCGATGGCCGCCGGTATCGGTTCGATGCGCGTATCCTTGGCGTGCACATAGTAGATGGCTGAGCCAAGCTTGCGCACCGCGGCGATGGGATCGGCGCCCATCCACAGCGGGTGGCTCGGATCATAGTTCGCGCCGACCGTCTCGCCGACGGCATCGCGAAGCCGCAACAGTGTCTGGACGTTGTACACGGCCTGATGGCCGTGCAGTTCCAGGCACAATTTGCCTATGCCGAGATTGTTTGCGAACGCAACGAGATCGCGCCAGTAGGGAATGATGCAGTCGTCCCATTGGTAGCGCAGGATGTCGGCGCATTCGGGCGGCCAGTCGGTGATGATCCAGTTGGGGTTGGCATCGCCCGGGCCGCCGGGCAGCCCGGACATCATCACCACGCGGTCGATGCCCATCAGGCTTGCCAGCCGGATCGTGTCCTCCGTCACCTGGCGGTGCTTCTTGCCCTGCGGTCCCGGATGCAGGGGGTTGCCCGAGCAGTTGAGCGCCGCGATCGTCAGCCCGTGGTCGCGGACCTTGGCGGCGAATTCGGCGCGGATCGCCGCACTGTCCTGCATGGCCGCGAGATCGATGTGCGGCGCCGACGACCAGTTGCCGCAGGCGAACTCCAGCGTCTCCAGTCCGAGTTCGGCCGAGGCATTCAGCATCTCGTCGAAGGAAAGGTTGCCCAGGCTGTCGGTGATCATGCCAATCTTCATTTCGATCCTCCCGGTTGACTTGAGACATCCGCTCAGAGCTTCACAGGCTCGAACCTGCCGGATCTGGCTGACGCAAGCGCCGCCTCGCAAAGGATCATGGCCTTGCGGCCGTCGCTGGCGGTGACGCCAGGCTTCCTGCCCGTTTCGACGCAGGTGATGAAATCATCGATCTCGGCGGCGTAGGACTCCGCATAGCGTTCGACGAAGAAGTAGTAAGGCTTGTCGCGCGAGATGCCTTTGCCGCCGGACATCTCTACCGAGGTCGGCAGCCGGTTTCCGGCAAGCAGCATGCCGTCGGCGCCATGCACCTCGATGCGTTGGTCGTAGCCATAGGCGGCCCTGACGCTGTTGTTGATGTGGCACTGCCGGCCGGACGCAGTGCGCAGGATGAACATCGCGGTATCGTAGTCGCCGAGCTTCTTGTATTGCGGCGCCACCAGCGATGAACCGGTGGCAAAGAGCTCGACCGGCTCCTCGCCGAGCAGGTTGCGCGCCATGTCGAAGTCGTGGATGGTCATTTCGCGAAAGACGCCCCCGCCGCCGGCCAGCGCTTCCTCGGTTTCGGGTTCGGGGTCGCGGCTGGTGATGATGACCTGCTCGACGGCGCCGATCTCGCCGGCGGCAAGGCGCTCCTTCAGCGCCCGGAAGCTCGGATCGAAGCGGCGGTTGAAGCCGATCTGGAACGGCACGCCGGCCTTCTCGACCGCGGCCAGGCACTCGTCGGTGCGCTTGAGGTCGAGATCGATCGGCTTCTCGCAGAAGATCGCCTTGCCACGCGCGGCCGCGGCCATGGCAAGCTCGGCATGCGTGCGCGTCGCCGAGGCGATGAACACCATCTTCACCGACGGATCGTCCATCACGGCCTCGGTGTCGGCGATCTCGGCGCCGACGACGGCGGCGGCCTTCTCGGCGGCCTCGCGATTGGGATCGACGATGTAGCGCAGCCGCACCTTCGGGTGACGCGCGAGGTTGCCGGCATGGACCCTTCCGATCAGTCCCACCCCGAACAGACAAACATCCATCATGTGTTCGACTTTCCTATAGGGCCGCGCCTTGGCGGAACGGCCGGTTCATGCTGCCCGGCCGGCATTCATTTCACCGCGCCCATGGTGAGCCCGCGCACCAGATGGCGCTGCACCAGGAGCGCGAAAAAGACGATCGGCAGCGCGCCGATGACGCCGGCCGCCGCCATCGAGGCCCAGTCGGTGTCGATGCGTCCGATGAGCGTCGCGGTGCCGCGCGGCATGGTCATCGCCCTCGGCGTCGCCGTCAGCGCCAGCGCAAAAAGGAATTCGTTGAAGGTGACCAGCACCGCGAAAATCGCGGTTGCCGCCAGCCCGGGTGCTGCCAGCGGCAGCGTGATGCGGCGGAAGGCGCCGAAGCGCGAATCGCCGTCGACCATCGCGGCCTCCTCGAGATCGACGGGGATCTCGCGGAAGAAGCTCTCCATCATCCAGACGCAGAAGGTGACGTTGAAGGCGGTATAGGTGGCGATCAGCCCAAGCCAGGTGTCGAGCAGGCCGAGGCTCAGCATCAAGAGATAGACGGGGATCAGGATGACCACTGGCGGGATGATGCGCAGCGTCAAAAGGAACAGGCCGACCTTGCCCTCCATGGCGAAAGGCAAGCGGAACCTGACGATCGCGTAAGCGCCCATCGCGCCGACGACCAGCGCGATCGCGACGGAGAAGAAGGTCACCACCAGCGAGTTCGTCAGGTAGGAGCCGAACTGCTTCTCGGTGAACAGCCGGACGTAATTGTCGAGCGTCGGCACATGCGGGTAGAGCGTGCCTTCCTGCGTGATCTCGCGGTTGGGCTTGAGCGAGGTGGAGACCAGCCAGTAGATCGGCAAAAGCACGACGGCCAGCACGAAGATCGTCGTCAGGATGCGCGCCAGACGGGTGCTCACGACGCGTCGACCCTGCGCAGAAGCCTGATGGCGCTGAAGGCGAGCGCGAGCACGACGAGGCCGATGGTCACGAACAGCGCCGCCGCATACCCGGTCTGCTGGAATTTGAAGGCGGTGTCGTAGCCGTAGATTGAAACCAGCCTGGTCGCCTCGCCCGGCCCACCGCGCGTCAGCACGAAGACCTGGTCGAAGGTGCCGAAGGCGTCGATGGTCCTCAGCACGATCGCCACCGCCAGCACCGGCCGCATCATCGGGAAGGTGAGATCGGCAAACACCCGCCACGCGCCCGCGCCGTCGACGCGCGCCGCCTCGAAAGGCTCGTGCGGCAGCGACTGCAGCCCGGCGAGCAGGATCAGGAACATCAGCGGCGTCCATTCCCAGACGTCGAGGACGACAAGCCCGATGAAGGCGTTGAGCGGATTGCCGAGGATCTGCACCGGGCCGCCGCCGATTGCTTCGGACAGCGCCGTCAGCATGCCGGCATCGCTGGCGTAGATCAGGCGGAAGACGATGGCGACGACGACCGGCGTGATCACCATCGGAATGATGAGCACTGTCCTGAGCAGGCGGATGCCGCGAAACTCGTGCAGGCAAAACAGCGCCAGCGCGAAGCCGAGCACCGCCTCGAGCGACACCGACAGCGCGACGAACTTCACCGTGACCCAGAGCGAATTCAGGAACTGGGCGTCGCTCCACAGGCGTACATAGTTCTGCAATCCGACATCGGACACCGGCGAGCCGTAACGGTAGGCCCTGGTGCTGGCCCTGAGACCATCCCAGAGCGGATAGACCAGCACGCCGAGCACGATCATCAGGCCCGGTGCCAGCATGAGGTACGGGAGGGCGAGGTCGAGCCCCGCCCCCTGCAGGCGATACTTGCGTGCCTGCCTCGCGCCTTGCATCAGTAGTAGCCGGCCGTGGTCAGGTAGTCCTTGACCTGTTTGGCCGCCGTGTCCAATGCCGCGCCGCCGCCGGAGCCTGCCTGCAGCGCCTTGTTGAGCTCGATGCCGAGCAGTTCCTCGACCTTCGCCCAGTCCGGCGTGCGCGGCCTTGGCAGCGCGCCGGCGTCGAGCTGCTTGAGGGCGACCGGGATCAGCCGGTTGCCGGGCTTGGCGACGCCGAAGGCGCTGCGCTTGACCGGGATCGAGCCCGCTTCCGACAGCTTGGCCTGGGTTTCGGCGCTGACATACCACTTCAGGAACTCGATCGAGTTCCCCTTGTTGGGCGCCGATTTCGGCACGCCGGCGATGAAGATGCCCATCTGGGCGATCGCCTTCTCCTGCTTCGGCACGACGCCGAAGTCGAGCTTGCCGGCGACCTTGGTCTGGGCGGGATCGTCGGCCTTCAATGCGTTGCCCGAGTACTGGATGATGGCGCCGGCATCGCCGCCGAGGATCGCCGCGCCCTCCTGATCGGAGTCGAACTCGACCACGCCGCTCGGCGCGTTCTGCTTCATCGTGCCGACGAAGAAATCGGCCGATGCCTTGCCCTCCGCCGAGTTGAAGATCGGGTTCCACTTGTCGTCGAAGAAGGAGCCGCCAAACGACAGGAAGATCGGATACCAGCTGGTGACGATCGGGTTGCCGGAGACGCCGCGGAAGACGACCGGGTACTTGATCTTTCCGGCCGCCACCCCTTCCTTGCCCTTGGCGATCACCTCGTCCCAGGTCTTCGGCGCGCCGCCGCTGAAGACGTCGTTGCGGTAGGTGAGCGTCTGCAGGTCGCCGACGAAAGGCACGCAGATCAGCGTCGGCTTGGCGCTTTCGAAGCCCTTGACGCGCGGCCCCTGCTGCGGCGGCCAGTAACCCATGTCGATCATCGAGCCGATCCAGTCCTTGTCGGAGCCGTCGATGCCGCCGGCGCCGAGATCCTCGAGCACATTGGCGGCGCCGAACTGCGGCACCCATGGATCGTCGAGCAGGTAGAGGTCATACTGGCCGGCGCCGGTCTGGGCGTCGGCGAACCACTTCTCCAGCGTCACGCCATATTCATCCTCGAGGAACTCGACGTCGAAGCCCTGTTCCTTCGCCAGCGGGATGATCTTCTGCTTGAACGGCGTCAGCCCGCCATCGGCGAAGGCGCCGATGATCACCTTCTTGCCGGCGGCCCTGGCGGGCATGGGCAGGCCGAGCGTGGTGAGGGCCGTGGTGGCCAAAGCCAGGCCGAGCCCGCCCTTGACGACGGAGCGGCGAGTAAGTCTGCTGGAATGCATCATTTCACTCTCCCATTGTTGTTGACCCTGTGGACGCTGGTAAGGCCTGCCGAATTGAAGAAAGAGGCGTTCGCCGGGTCGAAGGCGACGCCGATGCTTTCACCGACCGCGCCCCTGAAATCGCGGCCCGCCCGTACCGAGACGTTGCCGCGGTCGAGCCGCACATTGACCAGCGTCTCGTTGCCCATCGGCTCGACGACATAGATTTCGCCGGGCAGCGCGCCCGGTTCGTCTGGCTCGGCGACGCTGCAGTCCTCCGGTCTGAGCCCGATCTCGACGATCTCGGCAAGGCGGCACGCGGTAAGCCGCGTTCGCTCCAACGGCACGATCTTGGCACCGACCGTCACACCCTGCTCGCCTGGCGCTGCCGGCAGGATGTTCATCGGCGGATTGCCGACGAAAGTGGCGACGAAGCGGTTCGCCGGACGGTCGTAGATGTCGATGGGCGCCGCCATCTGCTGCAGCTCGCCGCCATGCATGACGGCGACCAGGTCGGCCATGGTCAAGGCCTCGACCTGGTCGTGGGTGACATAGATGGTGGTGGCGCTGAGGCGCTGGCAGAGCCGCTTGATCTCGCCGCGCATGGTGAGCCGCAGCCGCGCGTCGAGATTGGATAGCGGTTCGTCCATGAGGAAGGCCGCCGGATCGCGCACGATCGCGCGGGCCAGCGCCACGCGCTGGCGCTGGCCGCCGGAGAGCTGGCGTGGTCGGCGGTCGAGCAGATGGCCGATTTCGAGGATGGCGGCGACCTCGCCGATCTTGGCCTTGCGCCCGGCCTCCGGCGTGCCGCGGATCCACAGCGGATAGCCGATGTTTTCGGCGACCGTCATCTGCGGATAGAGCGCGTAGCTCTGGAAGACCATGGCGATGTCGCGGTCGCGCGGCTGGAGGCGAGTGACGTCGCGCTCGCCGATGAAGACCTTGCCGGCGGTCGGCATGTCCAATCCGGCCAGGATGCGCAGCGCCGTCGTCTTGCCGCAGCCCGACGGGCCGAGCAGCGCGAGGAACTTGTGGTCCGGCACGGCAAGGTCGAGCGATCGCAGCACGTTGAGCGCGCCGAAATTCTTGACCACGCTTCTGTACAGGACCGAACTCATCGCCTTCCCCGGCGCCTCATTCTGCCTTCACCCCTTGCGCTCGTCCACGCTGAAGCCTGCGCCTTGCGCCAGCGCCTTCAAATTGCGGTGGCCCATCGTGGCATAGGTCAGCGGATGCGCCTTGGCCGGGTCCTGCTCGGCCTCCACCACCAGCCAGCCGGCATAGCCCTCGTCGGCCAGGATCTTGAGCAGGCTCGGATAGTCGATCGCGCCGTCGCCGGGCACGGTGAAAATACCTTCCATCACCGCGCCCATGAAGCTCATATCGGCCGCGCGCGCCTTCCTTAAGATGGCCGGGCGCACATCCTTGCAATGGACATGGACCACCCGGCCGACATGCCGGCGCAGCAATTGTTCCGGGTCGCCGCCGGAGAAGGCGCAGTGGCCCGTGTCGTAGAGCAGCCCGACCGCCGCGCCGGTCACCTTCATCAGCATGTCGATCTCGGCATCGGTCTCGACGATCGTGCCCATGTGATGATGAAAGGCCATGCCGACGCCGAAGTCAGCAAAACGTTCGGCCAGCCGCGTGATCTTTTCGCCGTAGGGCTTCCACTCCTCGGCCGAAAGTTTTGGCCGCTGCGAGATCGGATCATGGATCGCGCCGTGGCGGCCACGCGAGGTGTCGGCATAGACGACATGTCTGGCGCCAAGCTCCCTGAGCAGCGTCAGATGCGGGCGGATCGCCTCGAACTCTTCCTCCACCTCCTTCTCGCAGATGCGGCCGTCATACCAGCCGGAGACCAGCGCCAGCCCGTAATGGTTGAGGATCGGCCCTAGCGTGCGGGCCTCGCGCGGGAACTTGCCGCCGAGCTCGGTGCCGGCATAGCCGGCTTCAGCGGTTTCGCTGAGGCACGTCTCGAGCGGCGTGTCGCCGCCCAATTCCGGCACGTCATCATTGGTCCAGGTGATCGGATTGATGCCAAGTCGAACCGTGCCCATTGCCCGCCTTCCACCCGCGGCCGCAAGGCTGCGGGGTGTTCCTGTCGGGAGGAAAATGGCTGCATCGGCAGGATGCGAAGCCCTGCCGTTTTCGTTTGGCCGGACGCCCTCCCAGTGCCCTGCCCAAACTTGCCTTGCGTCTTACCCCAACGTCACTGCGCCAAGTCTACGCCGCTCTGTCCCCATCGCGAGGGCCAGTTTTCCGGAAAATGAAGGAACCAGTTGTGCGCGCCGGCGGCTGTGGCAGGATGGAGAGGATGGCATGGAGTTCAGCAAAATGTCTAACGTCGGCGGGACAGCGCCCCCCTCTGCCCTGCCGGGCATCTCCCCCACGAGGGGGGAGATCGGATGGCGCGACGGCTTTCGCCTATCGCCAACGTCGAAAGGAGAAGCGAGGCGCCTGAACCGCCAATCTCCCCCCTTGTGGGGGAGATGTCCGGCAGGACAGAGGGGGGCGCGAAGGAACTCGACCTGGAAAGCTGGCGTACTCGGCACGCGATTGCCGTGGCACCCATAGCAGGAGATAGCCATGCGCCCCCACCCCAAACCCCAGGCCTTCCCGCTCGACATGCTGGCGGTGAATCGCGCCAGCTCCGAGCACCTCTCCCGCCAGCTCTATCACGGCCTCGTCGCCATCATCCGCAACCGGGCGCTGCCGCCGGGTTCGGAGCTGCCTTCGACGCGCGCTCTGGCCGCCGAGCTCGGCCTTGGCCGCAACACCATCGTCTCGGCTTACGACCAGCTCGTCACCGAAGGCTATCTTGCCAACCGCCAGGGCGCGCGGCCCGTCATCGTCGACCTGCCCGACGGCCCGCGCGAGTCACCGCGCGAGGAACCGCCCGTACCGCTGCGCGCGCCTTCGCGGCGAGGCGAGGAATTGCTCAGCCAGCCCTGCCACCACGGCAGGCCTGGGCATGTCGCCTTCCACCCCGGCATGCCGGATGCGTCGAGCTTTCCGTTCGGCGTCTGGGGCCGGCTGGTGGCGCGCCGCGCCAGCCATGGCGGCGAGACGCTGTTCGGCACCTATGACGTGACCGGCCATCCGGCGCTGAAGGAGGCGATCGCCGGCTATCTCTATTCCGCGCGCGGCGTGCGCTGCCGTCCCGAGCAGATCGTCGTCACCACCGGCGCGCAGGCCGCCTTCGACCTTCTCGCGCGCCTCTTGCTCGACCCCGGCGACACGGTGTGGATGGAGGAGCCCGGCTATTACGGCGCCAAGGCCGCCTTCACGGTGGCCGGCGCAAGAATCCTTCCCATCCCGGTCGACCAGGAGCGCGGCTGGCGCTTAGAGCATGATCCCGAAAGGTGGGAACCGGCTTTCGGACAAAGATCATGCTCCAATAAAAGGTCAGACTCGCCCGCCTTCTCGCCGCGCCTCATCTATGTGACGCCGGCCTGCCAGCATCCGCTCGGCATCACCATGCGCATGGAGGAGCGGCTGCGCCTGCTCGACATTGCCGAGACCGCGAATGCCTGGGTGATCGAGGACGATTTCGACGGCGAATACCGGTTTCAGGGCCGCCCCGTGCCGGCGATCCAGAGCATGGACCGCTCCGGCCGCGTCATCTATGTCGGCACCTTCGCCAAGCTCCTGTTCCCGGCGCTGCGCATCGGCTTCATGGTGCTGCCGGTCGAGCTCGCCGGGCGCATCGTCAACGCCATCTCCACCACCGGCCAGTTCGCCCCCCTGCTGCTGCAGGCCGCCTTGGCCGATTTCATCACCGAAGGCCATATGAGCCGGCATTTGAAACGCATGCGCCGCATCTACGCCCAGCGCCGCCAGCTTTTTCGCGACATCGTCACCGAGCGCCTGCGCGACGAGATCACACTGTCCCCCGCCGAAGCCGGCATCCAGGTGGTGGGCTACCTGAAGGAAGGCATCGACGACATCAAGGTCAGCCAGGCGGCGGCAAAAAGGGCGATCAACGTCTCGCCGCTGTCGAAATATTTTCAGAACACGACGCCGACCCAAGGGCTGGTGCTGGGCTACGCGGCGTGTGATGCCGCGCAGATGAGGGATGGGGTGGAGCGGCTTGCGGCGGCGATTAGGGAGGTGCTGTGAGGGGCCAAACAATCCTTGGATCATTTAAGTGCGTGCGAGTATTGGCAAATGGCCAATCCATTGTAGTACTCAGCGATCAAAAGTCCGACTATTTGATCTGCCTTTTGCCTCGTCCGGTCTTGGACTGAGTAGGAGCTTTGGCGAAGAGGTTTCGCTGTTGCAGAACTGGCTCGACTTTAGTCTGTTTAGGTTGTTCAGGCAAAGGATCCAATGCCTGCAGGGCTTCCATTAGCGCATGCCGCAGGCGTGGAACGTTAAAGGCCGAAGCTTTATCACGAACAACATCTGATCTTACGCTCGCAGCACCCCGGAATTTTGACGAAATAAGAGGAAGCAGCTCTATATCAACAACGGAGGACACCTTTGTCCGTAGTGAATCGGCGGATCGCGAGGCCCCCAACATGTCGTATTCCGTGAGCGAAATATCGCATGTGGGTGCGTCAAACAAACTGGTGCGCTCGAAAACCTCCCGGGCAACACGCCGACCAAGGCAGCGGCCGTTCACAAGCCCATCGAAACCAGGCCGCCAACATGAAAAAAGAGCAAACCACAACAACGAACCGGGAAGCGCGTCGCGAACGCCCTCCAAGACCCCCACATAGTCGAAAGAGCCGTTTGATAGTCGGGCGGTGAGAAAGCCGACCCAAGCTTCCGACAGTGCTTTGGGTAGGGAAGACCGTACCAAGGCTTGCGCAGTGCGATCCAGGAACGCAAGCTGTTCCTCTCGAGGGAACTCGAATTGCTTTTCTGTCGATTCGGCAAACGGAATAGCACGCTCAATTTGTTGCCATGCGAAAGACAGCTTCAACGGCCTTTCATATCTAGCGGTTTGTATTAAATCATCAATCGCCTCTGTCCACGTACCTGCATCGGTGCGTGTGACGTCCGAATCACCGATCAAACTAGAGGTAACCATCATCCAAAACATTGCTGAGGAATCAGCATCGAATCGCAAAGGCGTGTCCGCCGTCAAAAGACGTGCATGCGCCCAAGCCTCCGAAAGTTCCGGCAGATCCGCAGGATGGAGACCTGACGCTAAGGCTTTTAGGGCGGCATACGAAAATGTTGCCTGGCAAGCTTGGACAGAAACGTTCGCTATCGATCGAGGCGCCTGTGGCATTTGCACTACTGCTTCGGCCACAGCGATGCAGGCCATCGCAGTCAGCAAAGAGTGGGGTAGGACCGGCAAGCGGTTCTGGAGTAAATCGAACTTCAATAAGTCAGTAGTGGTCAATACTCGGAAAAAGGCAGTAAAGGGAGCGTAACTGGAGATATACGTGCTCGTCCACGCTAAGAAGTCTCGCAAGTCCTCTTCCGGCACCACGATTATCGGATATGGCAAGCTCAGCGGGCCGCGTGCGGTGTCTTCCCACAACAGACCAATCTTGCCTCTGGACACAACCGATCCGATCATGTCGGGCAGAGAGCGAGGCAGGTTTCCTAATTCCAGATCCTCGGCGATCCAATCGAGAAATGAGCGCCGATCAAGTACCGTAAGCGTCTGCATGTCTGGTCAACCGCTGAACAAGGATTTCAAATCAACAGAGGCAGGTGGAGGCGAAAGCGCAGCCTCTCCATTTTGTAAGGGGCCGATCAACGGTCCGCTACGATAAATTGTGAGACTTGTCTTCGCCCGCGTAACCCCTGTATAGGCTAAGCGAGCTCGACCCGTGCGAAAATTTCCAATCCCTTCCATGGCCAGAAGATGCAGCGCTCGGAATTCGAGCCCCTTAGCTCCGTGTATTGTGGCTACTAGGATTCTGCGCTCTGGGTCCAGAGCCGTATACCCATGATCAGATAGTTGAAGCTGAACCTCTGATTGAAGGTGCGTCGAGGACAGTATCTGCCAGACCTCTTTTACGTCTTGGACCAGCGGGCATAGCACTCCAAGAATCCCGGTCGGATACGCTCTGAGCTGTCCTTGCAAAGCGCTAACCGCCTTCGCGACCTGGTCAGCAAGAGGCTCCGGGCCCGAGAAAATAACTTGCGAAGGAGCATCCGGCTCCCGATATTGGGCGGTTGCCTCTAAGCCGTCTTTGGAGTCGACCAGATTGGTGATGCCATCTGCGACCCTGCATATCTTAATGCCGTTTCTGTAGTGATACGTTAAGTTCTTAAAGTTAGGGCAAATAACTTTCAAACGTTCGATGGCACCCTTGTGCCGATATATACGTTGTCGATTGTCGCCTGCTGCAAAAAGTCTATTTGAAAACCTCTCAACGATAGCAATCTCTTGGACCGAGTAATCTTGGCATTCATCGAGAAGGATAGCGTCCAAACGGTGATCGTCGACTTGATCATCGTCTAGCTCAGCCAGGCGAGTCAAAATTACTTCCTTCTGATCGTCATACTTGCCCTTAATCCTAAAGTCGACACCGCAGCTATCCAGTATGTCCGAAGCCCATCCCATAAAGGTGTCAATCTTATTCGGCGATATCTTCGTGGTGGCGCTTCCACTGGCCAAAAACTCGCGAAGTACACGGCCAACAGTAAGTAGTTGGAAGTTGTTTATCCCGTTGGCCTGCAGATATGAAGCTCGGAGCAGCAATAAATTAGTCTTTCCGCTGCCAGGAGGACCAAGAATCAAATGATTGCCGGTCAAAGGAAGAGCCACGACGTCACGCTGCTCGGCGTCAAGCTGCTCCGGTTTCGTCCACCAAGTTGCTTCCATCAGCGTCCCTCCGTCGCGCTGGATGCAGAACTTATGGACCTCTGCTGGGCACTATCTACGCTACCGAATACGTAGAGAGATACCGCTTCCTCGATTGCTTTCTGATCGACTGTCCCTGTGTACAATCTGTTGAGTTCGGGGGGATGCCACTCGGCCCCCTCCTTGCAGCTTGAAGACCCAGCATCCAGCGCGACAACGCGGCTCTTTTCATCTAGCACTTCGGTCAGGAAGCAGATCGAAAGCCCTTCCGGTAAACCTACCTCGGCAAGCGGCTCAAAATCTGTCCGTATCCCGCTTCGTGGGTCTGTTACGACATACACAATGCGTCGAGGCAATGGCGGGTCATCAAGGCCGATGCCGCGCAAAATGTCGCGGATGATCCCCCCGACGCTATGCAGTATCTGGCTTTCTCCGGACGATGTTGAGGCCTCATACTTTGTAGCTTCGGATTGGCGAACCCTGGCCGCGGCTGCTCGTTGACGAATTCGCTCTTGCAGTTCGAGAGCTCTGTCCTGTCTATCTGCCGGTTGCCTAAAGTTGTCCCAGCTCACCATTTGCAGGCGGGCCTTAGGGGACTTGACCAAGCAATTTTGCGCCAATGTAACGAGATAAGGAGGAGCTTCGGTTGAGAGAATTGCGGGCACCTCATTTTGAACTGCCTGGGCAAGCCTAGCAGGGACGCCAGTGTGGTTGCCGAAAAGCGGTCGCTTCATGATTAAATCGTGTATGACCGCTCCAATCTGATAGAAGGTCACTGCGCGCCAGCCATCAGGAGTGTCCTCTTCTTGGCGTAGCGCAAACTCGGGAGAGGCGTACTGGTTAGTCCCCACAAATAGAGGTGTCCCTCCGTTGTCGGTGAGACCTTTCTCGCCGACGGGTCTCAAAACGCCGAAGTCCAAGAGGACCAGACGGCTCATATTTTCCACGACTACGATATTCGCCGGCTTGATATCCCGATGTGCAAGCCCTCGGCTCTCCAGATACTCGGCAGCAGAAGCGAGCTGCGCAACAAGAGAGGGCATTGCGGCGGCCGATACGGCATTTAACGCTTTGGACAGGTTCGGCCCGTCCAACAATTCCATAACAAGGAAATGATTTTTGGTTTCCGGCTCAACGCCAGAGTCAATCATCTTTACGATGTTTGGATGATCGTGCCCAACGAGCCATTTCTCGCGCTCCATTCTCTCTAGCAGGGCAGCGCCACCAAACTTCGTTATAAGCTCTGTGTCGAATACCTTGACGGCTGCATAATCGGCACCCTTTTTTGCTCTGAAAACAGCGGCGGACTATCAATAAAATCCAATACCTGCCAACCAGCTACGCCACTTTTTTGAAGCGTAAGCAGCATCTGTTGTGCTTTTTCAGTGTCCATCCCACCCCTCCAGGCGGGCAAAGATACATAGACCGCGTTGGCTCAGCAAGTACTGGGCGGCATGTTATTTAAGCCGTGTGAACAAATGGGTTGAAGCTATAAATTCAGGAGGTCGGGGCGAGGTCTTGCAGACATTTCTATTACAAAATAGATGGCGCACCCGACAAGATTCGAACTTGTGACCTCTGCCTTCGGAGGGCAGCGCTCTATCCAGCTGAGCTACGGGTGCTTCCCGGAAAACCGGAAAACGAACCAGCCGGTGAGCCGGCCAGCCACGGCTTCTTAGCGGAAGCGGCGGCAGGCTTCAACGGCCAATTGGCGATTGTGCGGTCGGCCTGTGATGGCTGATTGTCTTATCGATAGAGCAATCGGAGATGGCGCTCCCCCTCTTCGTCTCGGCTTCGCCGAGCCACCATTCCGGGGCGAGCCGCCGGTCTCGCCCGTCCTGCGGACCCCCCCCCCACATTGTGGGGCGAGGAACCCAAACTCCTAGCTCCTCACCCCTCCGCCTCGACCTTCGCCGTCCTCCGCCGCACCCCTCGTGCCGCGCGCTTCTGCTTCTTCGCGGTCAGCTCGTGCATCGCGTCGAGCTGCATCTGCTGCATTTCGGCCAGGCGCTGCCATTGGCGCGAGATGAGGTAGTCGAGCTTTTCATGCAGGTGCCGCACTTCGAGCTCCGCCTTCAGGTTCACCCGGTAGTCGTTGAAGGAGCGCAGCCGGTCTTTGGCTTCCTGCCGCTTCTGGCTCATCATGATCACCGGCGCCTGGATGGCGGCGATGCAGGAGAGCATCAGGTTGAGCAGGATGAACGGGTAGGGGTCGAACGCCCCCACAGTGCCTTCGAACAAATTGATGCCGATCCAGATCAAAAGCACGGCCGCGAAGGAGATCAGGAACCACCAGCTGCCGCCGAACTCGGCCATGTTGTCGGAGACGCGGTCGGCGAAGGAGCGGTGCTCCTCGAACTCCTCTTCCGAGTTTTCCGAGATCGTGTCCTGCCTGGCGATCGATTCGACCACCTGGCGGTCGAGCTCGGAGAATTCGCCGTGCTCCTGCTGCAGCAATTCCTCCATGTAGCGCATGCGGTAGCGGGCGAGCTCGGCGCGGCTGACGCGGGCGCCGCGCGGCAGGTCGGGATGGTCGGCGCGGATGCGGTCGGCGAGGCTGGGCCTCAGATCATCGATGCGCACCAGGTCGCGCTTGCGGAATTTCCGGCCACTGATCGCCGACGGTTTCTTCTTCGGCTTGACCCTTGTCGTGCCGGGCACGTGCGGCTCGGAATCAGGCACCTCCGGCGCTTCGAGGATCTCGTCCGCCGCTTCATGCGCTTCCTCCGCCACGGTGGCCGCCTCGAAATATTCGCCGCCGCTTTCGTTTTCGTCGTCGGCTTTGTTCTGCGCCTTGGGATCGCCGGCCATGGTCAGTGCTCCTGTCTTTAGGCTTCCGATACGATACGCCAAGCCGGCGCGGCATATCCATGGTGCGTGTGAAGGGCGTGTGACCGAACAAGTTGTTGTGATGGAAGGGCGCCGTCGAGGCGCAAACCTCAGCGGAGAACGCAACCCCACGGGCTGGCGAGCAATGGCCAATCCCCGGAACCCGCGCCGCCCCTCATCCGCCCTTCGGGCACCTTCTCCCCGTATAGTGACGGGGAGAAGGAGGCTGCGCGACGCCTCGGCGACCTTCTTGCAACGCTGGTGATTGGCGAAACGGGCGATGACAGCGCCCCTCTCCCCGTCACTATACGGGGAGAGGATGCCGGCAGGCAGGTGAGGGGCGGCGCCGTCGCCGAAAGCCTTGATGCCCATCTGCTGGCGCCATGGTCGCCACCGGCTGGCCCCATCCTGGCCCTGTGGCAGGCCCGGTCGGCAAACTATATCCCAATCAGGCCTGATCTCAGGCTCCCGCCACCTGGGGCGCGCATCGCCCCGCATGAAGAGGGATCGCCACCATGTACAAGCACATCCTCATCGCCACCGACGGTTCGGAACTCGCCGGCAAGGGCGTCGCCCACGGCCTGGAACTGGCCAAGGGCCTCGGCGCCACCGTCACCTTCGTCACCGTCTCCGAGCCGTTCCCGACGCTTGCCTGGGGCGGCGCCATGGCCGGCTACGTCGCCGCCGAGGAGCTCACCAACTACGAGCAAAGCGCGCGCAAATACGCCCGCGAGGTGCTGGAGAAGTGCAAGGCCGAGGCGGATAAGCTCGGCGTCGGCGCGAAGACCCTGCATATCGAGAACAAGACGCCCGCCGAGGCGATCCTCGACACGGCCCGCGCGGAAGGCTGCGACCTCATCGTCATGGCCTCGCACGGACGCCGCGGCATCGGCCGGCTGGTGCTCGGCAGCCAGACCGCGGAAGTGGTGTCGCTGACGCAGATCCCGGTGCTGGTGGTTAGATAAGCAATATCGGCTGTGATCCTTCGCGCCCCCCTCTGTCCTGCCGGACATCTCCCCCACAAGGGGGGAGATCAGACGTCATTATGGCCTTCGCCAATCTCCGAGGTTGCAGGATAAGCGGAGCGCAGAAACAGCCAATCTCCCCCCTTGTGGGGGAGATGTCCGGCAGGACAGAGGGGGGGCGCTGTCCCGCCGACGTCTCAGACTTTCTCCGCTCTACTGCGCCGGCAGCAGCGGCGAAGTAGGCGACGCCAAATCGGCCGACGGCAGATCGGACGCCGGCAAACCCGGCAGCGACGAATCGGGCGCCGTCGTGCCGGGCGGCAGCAATCCGGGCGGCGGCGAGGCCGGCTGCTGGCCGGCATACATCAGCCTTGGCTGCGCGTCCGCCGTCATCGGCCCCAGGCTGCGCTGGATCAGCGCCTCGACATGGTCGTTGCGCTGGCGCGCGCTTTGGGCGCCCATCACCACCACGATCAGATGCCTGCCGTCGGCATTGTAGGAGGTGACGATGTTGTAGCCGGAGGCGCGGATGTAGCCGGTCTTGATGCCGTCGACGCCGCGCACCCGTCCCAGCATGTCGTTGTGGCCGCGCACCAGCCGGCCGCGGAACATAAAGTCGCTTTCGGAGAAATAGTGGAAATGCTGCGGGAAGCGGTGTTCGAGCGCCAGTCCCAGCACCGCCATGTCGCGCGCTGAAGTCACCTGGCCGCCGTCGGGCAGGCCGCAGGCGTTGCGGAAACTGGTGCTCACCATGCCGAGCTGGCGCGCCTTGGCGGTCATCATGGCGGCGAACTGGTCCTCTGAGCCGCCGCCCAGATATTCGCCGACCGCCACCGCCACGTCGTTGGCCGACTTCACCACCATGGCGCGGATGGCGGAATCGACGTCGATCGTCTCGCCGCGCCTGAAACGCAGTTTCGTCGGCGGCTGCGAGGCGGCGTGATCGGACACCGGAATCTGCGTCTGCTTGCTCACCCGGCCGCTCTGCATCGCCTCGAACAGCATGTAGAGCGTCATCATCTTGGTCAGCGACGCAGGATAGCGCTGCGCCGTCGAATTGACCTCGAACAGCGTCTTGCCCGTCGAGGCATCGACCACCATCGCCGCATATTTCTGCGGCGCGGCCGGCACGGCCAGCACGCTTTCCGGCGGCGCCACGGTGGTGCAGCCGACCAATACGAGCAGCGCCAAGGCGGCGGTCAATGTGTGGAGGAGCGAAAAGGGACGCTGATGGGACAAGATTGTTCTTAAGCTGTTGCTGAGATACGGGCGAAGCTAACGTAACCCATCCGCCGCGTCCAACTGGTTAACGGCGACAATAAGGCATTTGCCCAGGTTTTCGCGCCCGCTTTGCCATCCGCACCCCCTTGCCGCTATGATGTTTGCGGCTTGGAATCGGGGGGATCGGCATGTCGGAAATCGCCACGGGTTCGACCTCGCTGCTGCGGGCGTCGCTCAGCCGCACCGGCAAATGGGCGGGCAGCGTCGCCTTCCTCAGCGGCGCGGTGTCGGACGTGCTCAACCCGCTCGGGCCGTTTGCCGCCTATATCGCGCTCATCGCCGCCGTCGCCGCGGCGATCATCGCCGTCGCCATGGTGCTGCGCCTGGTGCTGGCCGCGAAAGCCATGCCGGCGCTGATCTTCGCCACAAGCGCGGCGGCGATCGCCGGCGGCGTCTACGGCGTCCAGCAGGAAACCAATTCGCAGAACGGCGTTATCGCTGCGCTGGTGCCGGCGGTGGCCGGGCTGCAGCAGTCTCTCGGCATCGTCTCCGAGAAGGTGGCGAAGATCGAAAAGACGGTCACCGAGACGCAGAAGACGGTCGAGGAAGTCAAGAAATCCACCGACACGGTGGCTGCGAAGACCGACCAGATCGTCTCCGCCCAGCAACAGCAGACGGCGCAGGGCGCCGAGACGCAGAAGACGGTCGAGGCGGTCAAGCAGACCACCGACACACTGGCCGCCGGCCAAAAACAGCAGCAGGCCCAGGCCGAAAAACTCCAGGCGACCACCGAGCAGATCGCCGCCTCGATCGACGCGATCGCCAAGGGCTTTGCCCAGCTTTCAGCCCAGGGCGGGGCGATCGCCGACCCCACGCGTCCCGACGAGTTCTATCACAACGCCCGCGTCTATGAGCTTGCCGGCGACATGCTCAACGCCCGCCGCGCCTATCTCGCCTTTGCCGGCTTCAATGTCGACGCCATCGACCCCTATACACGCTTTGCCACGCTGCTGAGGGTCCAGGACGGCAAGGCCGGCGCGCGCGAAGTGTTCGGCACGCTCGCCGACAAGGCCAAGGCGCCGGCGATCAAGCTCGTCCATCTGCTCCAGTTCGACGATGCCCAGCGGCTCGACAAGCTCAACGCCTTCATATCGGCCAATCCGGACTACGCGCCGGCTTACTTCCTCGAGGCGCAGGAATTTTCCGAGGACCGCCTCGGCAGCCAGACGCTGGCCGACAAGCGCAGCGAAGCCGAGGCGCTGACCAAGTTCGTTTCCTATGAGAAGGATGGCGGGCTGCTCAAATATTTCGTCGACCAGACGCAACTGGCCGACTGGCTGGACCGCAGCCGCAGCCGGCTGGCCGCGCTTGGCGATGTGCTCGACCCATCTCGCTTCGTGCCGACGCTGACGCCGACGCGCTCCAATGCCGGCTGGTCGATGACGATTTCGCTGCCCGAGCCGGCGACGGCGATTTCCTGGCGGCTCGGCGACAACGGTCCGTTCACCGATACCGGCATGCTCGCGACCAACGACCAGCGCACCGGCAAGCCGATGCCGAACCCGAGCTTCGAGCTGCCCGACAGCACCGCGGCCACCACCATCGCCATAAAGTATCTCGACATCCGGGGCCGCGAGACCGGCCCGTTCGACATAAGCTTCGACCCGGATTCAGCGCTGCGGCAGGGCGACAAGCAGACTCTCGACCAGTTCTGGACCTCTTGGATCGCCTTCGATGCCAGCGGCAATCACGGCCTGGTCTATTTCACCCAGATGCTGTCCTACCGCTGCGCCATCAAGGCGGTGCATTACAGCCTGAACGGCACCGCGCTCGACAAGGAGATCAAGATGCCGCCCTGCGACGCCAAGGACCCCTACGCCATCCCCGCCGACTACCAGCCCTATTTCACGGTTGCCGACGATGTGAAGTCGATGGCGGTGCAGGTGACTTACACCGACGGCACGAAGTCCCCGGTCAGGGAGTATAAGAGGCAATAGGGGCTCCCACCCTCCCCCTTGTGGGGAGGGTCGATCCGCTCAGCGGATCGGGGTGGGGGTCGAAAAAGATTCTTTTGGTTGGACCCCCACCCCGTCGAGCGATCTCCGCGTTGCTCCGACCGCTCGCCGACCCTCCCCACAAGGGGGAGGGTAGACGGTGATGCAAAATGCCCATCACCGCGCTTGCACCGAGAGCCCTGAGCAGGCTTTGCTGCCGCCTTGCAAAAGATTCGCGGGATTGAGCGATGAACACGGTCACGATCAACGCTAAAGGCATTTCCGTCTCGCTCGACCTCGCGGTCGGGCACATCGCCGCCATGGAGGTCGAGGCCGGCGGTCGCGTCCTGAAGCCGCTGCACCGCGCGCCCTGGGTCGGTTCGCCGCGCGAGACGCAGCCGGAAAACCTTCCCGAAGGCACCGTGCGCCTGTCCGGCGATTTCCTCTGCGCGCCTTTTTCCACCAGCGATGTCGAGGCCGCACCCCTGCACGGCTGGACGGCCAACAGCGAATGGGATGTCGTCGAAAACGGCGCGGTTCCCGGCGGCTGGCGCGCCGTCTTCCGGCTGCGCCGCAAGGTTATGGGCGCCGCCGTCGACAAGATCCTGACGCTGCGCGACAACCACCCCTTCCTCTACCAGGAGCATATCTTTTCCGGCGGCTCCGGCGCCATTTCCGTCGCCCATCATCCGATGACGGCGATGCAGGGCGGCGGCAGGCTCGCCTTCTCACCGAAGCGCCTGGCGGTCACGCCGGCCACCCCGCTGGAGCCCGATCCGGCGCGCGGCCGGTTTCGCCTCGCCTATCCCGCCCGCGCCACCGATCTGGCTCATTTCCCGATCGCTGCCGGCGGCACCGCCGATCTCACCGACTACCGCATGGAAGACCGCCGCGAGGATTTCATTACCCTGGTCGAGGCCGATCATGGCGGGCCGGGCTGGACGGCGCTCGCCCGTCGCGCCGAGCAGGATCTGGTGCTGGTGCTGAAGAACCCGGCCGAGCTGCCGGTCACGATGCTGTGGTTCAGCAATGGCGGGCGCGACTATGCGCCCTGGAGCGGCCGCCACATCGGCGTGCTCGGCATCGAGGACGGCCGCGCCGCGGTCGGCCACGCCGCCTCGCTCGGCGACAACTGGCTGAAGCACGAAGGCGTGGCGACGGCTTTCGCGCTGGCCGAGGGGCGCAGCGTCTCCTTCCGCCATGTCATCGGCGCGGTTCCGTTCGCCGATACCGAGGCGCCAAGCGGCATCGAAACCACGCGCGAGGGGATACGCATCCTTGCCTCCGGCGGCGCGGCGCTAGAGGTGCCGTTCGACGGCGAGTTCCTGCGCATCGGCCGTTCGGTTTCGGACTGAGAGGTAGGCCGGAGCGCCTGAGAGTTCGTCATTCCAGGGGCGGAGCAAGGAGCGAAGCGACGCGCGCAGACCCTGGAATCCATGCCGTGACATTCGCCGAAGAGCGCAACGGCGCAGAATTCTGAACCGCGGCAGCGCTCGGGCGTCACGGAATGGATCCTCGGGTCTGCGCGCGTCGCTGCGTCCTTGCTCCGCCCGTGGATGACGAAGGGATAGGCGTCTCGGCTAATCTCGAGGGCGGAAGACTGCCAAACAATCAGTCGAAACTTCGGCATCAAGGAACCACGTTTGAAATTTCCGCCGACAGCCGCCAAGATGGGACCGCAATCGCTAACGGAGAGGCGTTGATGTCCGACTTAGCCCATATCACCGCCGCCATCTTCAAGCGCGCCGGCAAGGCCAAGCGCTTCGTCGTCGCCATCGCCGGCCCGCCGGGAGCCGGCAAGTCGACCATATCGGGCAGGCTGCATGAGCTGCTGCCCGAGGGCTCAGCCGAAGTAGTGCCGATGGACGGCTTCCATTTTGACGACATCGTGCTCAATCGGCGGGGCCTGCGCGCGCGCAAGGGCGCGCCGGAAACCTTCGACTTCGCCGGCTTCGAGACGCTTCTGAAGCGCATCCGCTCGGGCGAGCCCGACATCGCCATTCCGGTCTTCGACCGCAGTATCGAACTGTCGCGCGCCGCGGCCGAGATCATTTCCGCCGACACCAAGTTCATCCTGGTCGAGGGCAACTATCTGCTGCTCGACGAGGAGCCGTGGTCGCGGCTGGCGCCTTTGTTCGATTTCACCATCTTCGTCGACGTGCCGCGCAACGAGCTCGAGCGCCGCCTGATGGAGCGCTGGCGCGGCCATGGCAAGTCCGACGAGGAAGCCCGCGCCTGGATCGCCTCCAACGACATGCCCAACATCGAGCGCGTGCTGGCGCGCCGCCGACAGGCAGACCTGGTGATTGGTTAACCAGCTCAATTTTCACTATTTTTTGACGGGAACCTTAAGAGTTTCACGCCGTTATGCCCTATCGCGAATTGTCCGGCGCAGAAGCAATTCCAGGAAAAGTGCGTGACGGTTTTCCGTCCGGAATTGCACAAGCAATTAACAGGGAACCGTCTGATGGCAACCAGAACCAGAAAACCCGCGCCCGCGAGAAGCAGGGCCAATCAATCCAGGACAACGCAATCGAAGGCCGGCGCCGCCGAGGCGATGGCCGAGCGCACCAGGGACGCCAAGCCGGCTTTCGGCAAGGCCGCGCCAAAGAAAGTCGTGCCCGGCGCTGCGCACAAGGCCGCCGCAAAGCCCGCGAAGCCGCATAAGTCGGCGGCGAAGTCGGGCCCGATCCGCACCGTCGCAAGCGTTGCAACCGGCGCGGTGGTCGCCACCGCCCGGCTTGCCGCGTCGGTGCTCGGCCGGGGCGGCGCTAAATCCAAGGCCAAATAGTGCGAACTAGCCCCTCGCCGGGATAGCGAGGCCTCGCTGCACGGCCGGCCGGGCGAGGCCACGCTCCAGCCATGCCGCCACGGTCGGGAAATCGTCGAAGCCGACGAGGTCGCGCGCCTCATAGAAGCCGATCAGGTTTCGCACCCAGCCGAGCGTCGCGACATCGGCGATGGTGAACTCATCATCCATGATCCATTGCCGGCCCTTGAGCCGCGTTTCCAAAACGCCGATCAGCCGCCGCGACTCGTCGCGATAGCGCTCCAGCGGCCGCTTGTCGGCGATCTCGCGCCCGGCGAATTTGTTGAAGAAGCCGACCTGGCCGAAGATCGGGCCGATCGCGGCCATCTGGAAGAACACCCATTGGATCGTCTCGTAGCGCCGGATCGGATCGGCCGGGATCAGCTTGCCGGTCTTGTCCGAGAGGTAGAGCAGGATGGCGCCGGACTCGAACAGCCCGATCGGCTTCCCGTCGGGCCCGTTCGGGTCGATGATCGCCGGTATCTTGCCGTTCGGGTTGAGCGACAGGAATTCCGGCGTCCAGCTCTCGTTCTTGCCGATGTCGACATAGTGCGGCTCGTAGGGCAGGCCGATCTCCTCCAGCGCGATCGAGATCTTCACCCCGTTGGGCGTCGTGGAGGAGTAGAGCTGCAGGAGGTCTGGTTTTTTGGCCGGCCAGCGCTTGGTGATCGGAAAGGCGGACAGGTCGGTCATCGGGAGGCTCCGGGTGCGGATTGGCGCCGGGCGGCGCTCGTGGCGGGTGGGCAAGAATTGGGATCCCGGCCCTTCGGGATCAATATGCCGGCAATAGGCCTTGCCGTGCACGGACAGTCAATCAAGGCAGTCCGCCGGGTCGCGGGCGCGTTCCGGCGGCTGGCCGGCGCCCCTGTCAGAACCGCCCGCATCAGATCGCCCCTATCAGATCGCCCCTATCAGATCGCCTTGAAAGCCAGCACCGCATTGGTGCCGCCGAAAGCGAAGCTGTTGCTCAGTGCCGCGCGCACCTTGCGCTCGCGCGCCGTGTTCGGCGTCACGTCGAGGTCGCATTCGGGATCGGGCTCGCGGAAATTGGCGGTCGGCGGGACGATGCCGTCGCGGATCGCCATGACGCAGGCGATCATCTCCAGCCCGCCCGATGCGCCGAGGCAATGCGCATGCATCGACTTGGTCGAGGAGACCGAGAGCGCACCCACATGCTCGCCGAAGACGCGCTTGATCGCCGCGGTCTCGATCTGGTCGTTGGCCTTGGTGCCGGTGCCATGCGCGTTGAGATAGTCGACATCCTCGGGATTGAGCCCGGCATCCACCAGGCAGAAGCGCATCGCCGCTTCCGGTCCCTCGACTGTCGGCGCGACGATGTCGGAGGCGTCGGCCGACAGGCCCGCGCCGGCGATCTCGGCCAGGATGGTGGCGCCGCGCGCCATGGCGTGGTCGTAGCTCTCCAGCACCGCCATGCCGGCGCCTTCGCCCAGCGACAGGCCCTGGCGGTCGGCCGAGAAGGGCCGGCAGGTGTCGGGCGAAAGCACCCGCAGCGCTTCCCAGCCCTTGAGCACGCCCCAGACCAGCGGCGCCTCGGTGCCGCCAGCGACCATGACGTCGGCGCGGCCGAGCCGGATCTGGTCGACGGCCGAGGCGATGGCATGATTGGCCGACGAGCAGGCCGAGGTGACGCCGAACACCGGCCCGCGCAGGCCGAGACTCATGCTGACCTGGCCGGCCGCCGCGCCCGGCATCACTTTCGGCACGGTGAAGATTGCGGCGCGGTTGCGCCCCTCGATCAGGATCGCGCGGTAATTTTCCTCGATAGTCTCGAACCCTGCGACGCCGACGCCGACGACGGCGCCCATCCGGTAGGTGTTGTCGGCATGGGCGGTGAGCCCGGACTGTTGCATCGCCTCCCGCGCCGCGATCACCGCCAGCAGGCTGAAGCGGTCCATCGACACCACTTGCTTGCGGTCGATGCCGTGATCGGGCAACGTTTTGATTTCGCTGCCGACCTTGACCTTCAGGTCATGCAGCGAAGGGTTGTCGATCGGGCCGATTGCCGAGCGGCCCTCGCGCATGGCGCTCCATATGGCCGGCACATCGTTGCCGAGCCCGCATATTCCACCAATGCCGGTGATGACGACGCGCTTGAGCATGCAATCAGGCTTTTTTCGCAATCAATTCGCGAACCGCCTCGACCATGTCGCCGACGTTCTTGAGGTTGCTCCAGGCGTCGACCGTGTTCATCTCGATCTCGATGCCGTATTTCTCCTCGAGATCGAAGATGATCTCGGTCAGCTCCAGCGAATGGATCCCCAGCGTGTTGAGATCGGTGCTGGCGGTGATCTCCTCGCCGCCCGGCTCGGCATGCGCCTTGATCTTTTCGATGATTTCAGTCGTCAGCTGGTCAGCCATTCGGTTCCTTCCCCTGTCGTTTTCCGACGCCAACTGATCAGCGCCCCTTAGTCCCTGGAGTCACTGACGTCGTCGCCCCTACCTCGCCAGGCATCGCGTGACCGCTCCAAGGTGGCTCCCTCTATAGAAACCGAAACGATGTCAAGCAACAAGCTATATATCGACAAAGCCGCCGGAGTGCTTAACGTTGGTGTCGTGGACATGATCGACGATACTCCGCTTGCCGCCCAACGTGTTGCCGGGCGAGGCAGGCTTTTCTGCGGCAAAAGCGGCGGCCGGACCCGCCTTCAACGTCTCTACCAGGACGGATCGGCCAAGATCCGCATGCCCGCAGTGCAAGGCGACCCGCTGGAGGCGGTGCTCATCAACACGGCCGGCGGATTGACCGGCGGCGACCGGCTTGGCTGGGAGATCGAGGTCGGCGAGGGTGCTTCGGCCTCCATCACCACCCAGGCCTGCGAGAAAATCTATCGCGCCGCCTCCGATCGCGCCGAGACGACCGTCAGCCTGGATGTCGGCGCCGGCGGCAGGATTGCCTGGCTGCCGCAGGAGACGATCGTCTTCGACCGGGCGGCCTTTGCGAGGAAGCTCGATGTGACGCTTGCGGGTAGCGCCGAGCTGCTGCTGTTGGAGGCGACGTTGTTCGGCCGACTGGCGATGGGCGAGCAGGCGGTTCTGGGCAATTTCCACGACCGCTGGCGGGTCCGCCAGGACGGCAGGCTGATCCATGCCGAGGATTTTCGCATCGGGCCGGATATCGCGGCCGGCCTTCAGCGCCGGGCGGTGGCAGGCGGTGCGCGCGCAATCGCAACGCTGCTTCTCGTGTCCCCGCGGGCGGAAGCCCTGCTCGAGCCGGCCCGCGCCATCATCGGCGACCCCATCATCAGTGGTGGGGGCGGCGCCAGTTTCTGGAGCGTCGGGCAATCTGGCAAGCTTCTTGCGAGGCTCGCCGCCGGCGACGGCTACCAGCTCCGCAAGCGGCTGGTTCCGCTCGTCGAACTGCTCAACGGACGGGCGGGCCTGCCCAAATTATGGTCACTCTGACCTCGAATGGTTGATCTTGAATACCGGGAAGACGCATGAATCTGACGCCGCGTGAAAAAGACAAGCTGCTGATCGCCATGGCGGCGATCGTGGCGCGCAAGCGGCTGGAGCGCGGCGTCAAGCTCAACCATCCGGAGGCGATCGCGCTGATCACCGACTTCGTCGTCGAGGGCGCCCGCGACGGCCGCTCGGTGGCCGAGCTGATGGAGGCTGGCGCGCATGTCGTCACCCGCGCCCAGGTCATGGACGGCATCGCCGAGATGATCCACGACGTCCAGGTCGAGGCGACGTTTCCCGACGGCACCAAGCTGGTGACCGTGCACGAGCCGATCAGGTGAGGGCCGATCAGGTGAGGCCCACAAGGCGAAGGGAGGACCGATGCTGGAGCTCAGGCCCAATTGCGAATGCTGCGACAGGGATCTGCCGCCCGAGGCGACGGATGCGCGGATATGCACCTTCGAATGCACTTTCTGCGCCAGTTGCGCGGAGGGCGTGCTTGCCGGCGTGTGCCCGAACTGCGGCGGCAATTTTGCGCCGCGACCGGTCCGGCCCGCGGCAATGCTGAGGAAATACCCGGCCTCGGCCAAGCGCGTGCTCAAGGCGGAAGGCTGCGGCCCCCGCAAGGTCGCCTGACCCGGTAATTTTCAGAAGGAAAGACGCGCCCATGATTTCCGCTTCGACGAAATGCACCACGCTCGCCGCGATCCTCTTCCTGGCAGCCGCCATGCCGGCCTACGCCCATATCGGCATCGGCACCACCTCTTCCTTCGCTGCCGGTTTCGCGCATCCGCTGTCCGGCCTCGACCATTTGGCGGTGATGATCGCCGTCGGCCTGTGGGCGGCGATGAAGGGCGGCCGGGCGGTGTGGGCATGGCCGCTCGCCTTTGTCGGCGTGATGCTGGTCGGCGGCGCGCTCGGCATGCTGCATGTGCCGGTGCCCTTCGTCGAGCCAGCCATCCTTGCCTCGGTCGTGGCGCTCGGCTTGCTGGTCGCGCTGGCGGTCGACCTGCCGGTCTCGGCGGGTGTGGCCATCATCGGCCTGTTCGCTTTGTTCCACGGCCACGCGCATGGCGCCGAAGTGCCGGAGAATGCCGGCGGCCTCGAATATGTGGCGGGTTTCGCTGTTGCGACGGCGCTCCTTCATGCCATCGGCATCGCCGCCGTGCTCGGCCTTGGCCTGCGTTTCCGTGGCCTGGCTCGTGCTGCCGGCGCCTCCTGCGCCGCGGTCGGCGTCGGCCTTGCCTTCGGCATGCTGTGAGGACGACGATGATCCCCGGCGAAGTCATCACCGCCAAAGGCGAGATCGAGCTGAACAAGGGCCTGCCGACGGTGACGCTCAAGGTCGCCAACAGCGGCGACAGGCCGATCCAGGTCGGCAGCCACTATCATTTCTTCGAGACCAACGATGGCCTGAAATTCGACCGCGAGCGCGCCCGCGGCATGCGGCTCGACATCGCCGCCGGCACGGCCATGCGCTTCGAGCCGGGCCAGGAACGCGACGTCACGCTGGTGCCGCTCGGCGGCAAGCGCGAGGTCCATGGATTCCAGCAGAAGGTGATGGGCAAGCTGTGAGGTCCGGCAAGCTGTGAGGTCTGGGGCGCTCAAATCACTTCGGCGGCTTGGCGGCGGCGTAGATGACGATCTTGCCCGGATTGTCGAACTCGACGGCAAGCACGTCCTCGGCGAGCACGCGTCGCGAATCGATGGCATTGAAGAGCAGCGCGTTGGCCTCGATCTCCTGGCGCAGTTCCGCGACATCGTCCTGATGCTGCTTCACCTTGTTCTCGATCGCAGGCGGCGGTCCGCCCTCGCTGCGCGCGGCATCGGTCAGAAAGACGATGTCGACGCTGTCGAGCTTGGTCGTCTTGCGCACCGTGCCGATGTTCTCGCGCGTGCGGTCTATCGCGGTGATGACCTTGCCCGCTTCCGTCTTCGACAGCGCTTCCTCCTGCCGGATGTCGGAATCGACGATCGCCACGCCCGGCTTGGTGCTGTCCAATGGCGGCTTGCCGTCCAGCGGCTGCGCCGGGAACGCCGGGGCGGCCGCGACCAGAAGCATGGCCGCGACAAGGGTTGGCAAATCTGTTCCGAGGCATGGGGCGCTCGCCATCGCTCGCTCCTGATTGAACTTGTGGCGGGGCGAAAAAGGCGAAACGAGTTTCGTCGGCGGGAGGTTCCCTCGGCAATGCTGCCGACGGGCCTGCAGCCGGCCCGCCAGCGTTTGTTGCGGGACCTTTCGAGGACCCTGCTTTCACGCGCTTCCGGATGGAATTGCGCCGGGTTAGCTGGCCTTCTTGGTGATCAGGGTCAGCGCGCCGTTGGGCTGCAGGCTGGCGGCAATCACCTGCGCCGAGGTTATGCCCTTGGCTTCGAGCGCGGACTTCACCTTGGGCGTCGCGTCGATCGATTTGCGCAATGTCTGCAGGCCGGCGTCGCCGCGCTGCGCCACGATCTGGTTGACCTGCGTCTGCGTGTCCTTCGGCAGTTCCGTGATGTCGACGATGCTGACGCTCTCGATCGTCGGCGGCTTGGGCGTCTGGCCTTGGGGCGCGGCGGGAGCAGGTGCGGCCGGCGCCGGGCTTGGCTGGGGCTGCTGCTGGGCGCTCGCAGCGCCCGCCATCATCAAGGTGGCGGTCACGGCGAAAAATATCGCTTTACGCATGGATATTCCTTCCATCGGTTTGGAAAACGGTGGTTTTGGGCTGACTCGGCCACCTCAACCGCCAAATGGGATCGGAAGGTGTCGCCGGGCGGGTCATTGCGTGACCATTGGATGGCGAGAATGTGCGCCCCACGCCCAATCCCCACTTTCGGCAACCTCACTTTCGGGAGCAATCGCTGATGGCCAGAATTACCCGTGCCGCCTATGCCCAGATGTATGGCCCGACGGTCGGCGACAAGGTGCGGCTGGCCGACACCGAGCTTTTCATCGAGGTCGAGAAGGATTTCACCGTCCATGGCGAGGAGGTGAAGTTCGGCGGCGGCAAGGTCATCCGCGACGGCATGGGCCAGAGCCAGGTCGCGCGGGCCGAGGGCGCCGTCGATACCGTCATCACCAACGCGCTGGTCGTCGATGCGCTGGCCGGCATCGTCAAGGCCGATATCGGCCTGAAGGACGGCCGCATCGCGGCCATCGGCAAGGCCGGCAACCCGGACACGCAAGGCGGCGTCACCATCATAATCGGCCCCGGCACCGAGATCATCGCCGGCGAGGGCAAGATCCTTACCGCCGGCGGCTTCGATGCGCATATCCACTTCATCTGCCCGCAGCAGATCGAGGAAGCGTTGATGAGCGGCATCACCACCATGCTCGGCGGTGGCACCGGTCCGGCGCATGGCACGCTGGCCACCACCTGCACGCCGGGCCCCTGGCACATGGCGCGCATGATCCAGTCCTTCGACGCCTTCCCGATGAATATCGGCCTGTCCGGCAAGGGCAATGCCTCGCGGCCGGCGGCGCTGGAGGAAATGGTGCTTGCGGGCGCCTGTTCGCTGAAGCTGCATGAGGACTGGGGCACGACGCCGGCCGCCATAGACTGCTGCCTGTCGGTCGCCGACGACTATGACGTGCAGGTGATGATCCACACCGACACGCTGAACGAATCCGGCTTCGTCGAGAACACCGTCGCGGCGATCAAGGGCCGCACCATCCATGCCTTCCACACCGAGGGCGCCGGCGGCGGCCATGCGCCCGACATCATCAAGGTCTGCGGCCTGCCCAACGTCATCCCGTCCTCGACCAACCCGACAAGGCCCTACACCGTCAACACGCTCGCCGAGCATCTCGATATGCTGATGGTCTGCCATCATCTGTCGCCGTCGATCCCGGAGGACATCGCCTTTGCCGAAAGCCGCATCCGCAAGGAGACGATCGCGGCCGAGGACATCCTCCACGACATCGGCGCCTTCTCGATCATCTCGTCCGACAGCCAGGCGATGGGCCGCGTCGGCGAGGTGGCGATCCGCTGCTGGCAGACCGCCGACAAGATGAAGCGCCAGCGCGGCGCGCTGCCGCAGGAGAGCGGCGACAACGACAACTTCCGCGTCCGCCGCTACATCGCGAAGTACACGATCAACCCGGCCATCGCGCACGGCCTGTCGAGGGAGATCGGCTCGGTGACGGCGGGAAAGCGCGCCGATCTCGTGCTGTGGAATCCGGCCTTCTTCGGCGTCAAGCCGGAGATGGTGCTGGTCGGCGGCTCGATCGCCGCCGCCCCAATGGGCGATCCCAACGCTTCGATCCCGACGCCGCAGCCGATGCACTTCCGGCCGATGTTCGGCGCCTACGGCAAGGCGCTGACCAACTCGTCGGTGACCTTCGTCTCGAAGGCCGCCTTCGATGCCGGCCTGCAGGACCGGTTGGGCGTCGACAAGGCGATGGTCGCGGTCGAGAACACGCGCGGCGGGATCGGCAAGCATTCGATGGTGCTCAACGACGCCACGCCGCATGTCGAGGTCGATCCGGAAACTTATGAGGTTCGCGCCGACGGCGAGTTGTTGACCTGCGAACCGGCGACGGTGCTGCCGATGGCGCAGCGGTATTTTCTATTCTAGGCTTGGTGCGCCACAAGGTTGGACGCACCATGAATGAACAGAAGAACTTGGCGTTGATTTTCAGGATGGGCGCGCTGCGGGAATATAATGGCGGCGTCGCCCCGGTCGTTATGCCGCTCGTTACATTGGAAGAGTACTTTGATGGGGCTGAAGGCGAGGCCGGATTGCTGTGCAACAGCTCGCAAGAGCCGGATAACGATGCGATTCTCGCGACATTCCAGTCGATACGAAAAAGACCCGAGGTTCACGACATTCGGATAGCTATCGTGCAGTGCGATGATGGAGAATGGCCGTTCTCGGACAAGGTTGTCATCACAACGCGCGCGAGCGAAGAAGACGTTATTGACTGGTTGCCGTCAGGATTCGAACCGGACGAAACCTGGGAGGCCGATGTGGATCACCTACCCACCGAGCAGATTGAAGTTCCAGCGGGCTACCGAAAGCTGTGGCTCTGGTATGACTGACCGCAACGATCGGGTCAGTTCATAGATGCCCACCGAAATCGCCTCTCCCCACGACATCTTTCCGCACATCCGCATCGTCATGGGCATGGTCATCGGCCTCGGCGTCACCAGATTGCTGTCCGGCGTCGCCCGCATCGTCCAGCATCCCGGCCAGTACAAGCTCTATCCCGTGCACCTCGCCTGGGTCGGCTCGGTGCTGTTGATGCTGGTGCATTTCTGGTGGTGGGAGTTCGGCCTCTACGCCATCCAGTCCTGGACCTTCGGAAAATACCTTTTCATCATCTTCTACGCCATCACGCTCTTCCTGCTCTGCGCGCTGCTGTTTCCGGATTCGATGCTCGATTACACCAGCTACGAGGACTATTTCTACTCGCGGCGCGCCTGGTTCTTCGGCCTGCTTGGCGCGACCTACCTGCTGGACGTCATCGACACTCTGCTCAAGGGCCCGGAGCATTTCGCCCGCTTCGGCAACGAATATCTCATCCGCACGCCGGTGTTCGTCGCGCTCTGCATCGCGGCAATATTGGTCCGCGACCGCCGCTTCCACATCGCCTTCGTCGCGGCCGCGCTGATCTATCAGATATCGTTCATCCTGCGGCTCTTCGACACCATCGTGTAACCGGCATTGGGTGGGCGGTCCGGATGGTCTAGGGTCGAGCAAAAAAGGCAGGTTCAACCATGTACAAGGCCGTCGGATCGCGAGGTTCCCGGGTCAGCCGCGTGCTCTGGATGCTCGAGGAGCTCGGGCAGCCCTACGAGTTCGTCGAGGTCAAGCTGCGCTCGCCGGAGGCCTACACGCTCAACCCTTCCGGCAAGGTGCCGATCCTGATCGACGGCGATCTGAAAATCACGGATTCGGCGGCGATCTGCGTCTACCTGGCGGACAAGCACGCCGATAAGGGCATGGGCGCCGATCCCGGCCTCGCCGGCCGCGCCGAGATGGATTCCTGGATGCATTTCGCCCAGAGCGAGCTGGAAGCGCCGCTGTGGAACAAGCTGCGCCACCGCTTCCTCTTACCCAAGGAGGTGCGGGTCGATGTCGGCCCGGCCGCCGCGCATGATTTCGCTTCGGAGGTGAAGGCGCTGGACCGACGGCTCGGCGACAAGCCGTTCGCGCTGGGCGAACGGTTCTCGGCCGTCGACGTGCTGCTCGGCGACATGGGCGGCTGGGCGCGCGCCGGCAGGTTTCCGATCGAGTCCGATCGGGTCAACGCTTACTTTGATCGAGTGCTTTCCCGTCCCGCCCGTGCGCGGGCGCAAGCTAATGGCGGAGCCATGAGATGAAGCTCAACATCAATACCGACTTCACCAAGTTTCCGCGCGCCGTCTCGGTGCTTCCTGCCGGCGAGGCATCGGCAGCCGCAGCCTACGACAAGGCAGTGCTGGCCCATGACGAACGGCATCTGCGCCGCCGTGCGATAGAGACGGCGGCAGGCGGCAGGGTGCTGGTCGACCTGCCCGAGCCGGTGGCGCTCGGCAATGGCGACCGGCTGGTGCTGGAAGATGGCCGGCAACTCGAGATCGTCGCCGCCCCGGAAGAGGTCTACGACATCCGCGCCCGCGACGCCGTGCATCTCGCCGAGCTTGCCTGGCACATCGGCAACCGCCATCTCGCGGCGGCGATCGAGGCGGACCGCATCCTGATCCTGCGCTACCATGTCATCAAGGCGATGCTGGAAGGGCTGGGCGCCACCGTGAGCGAGGTTTTGATGCCGTTCAACCCTGTGCGCGGCGCCTATTCTGGACATGGGCACGACCATGGCCATGATCACCATGGCCACGATCATCATGACCATGGCCACTCGCATGACCATCACCACCACGACGACCATCATCATCACCATGACTGACCAGCGGTCGCCCATAGCGCTGCTGCGGCTGATGGCCTGGCTGTCGCCGTCCTTTCCGGTCGGCGGTTTTTCCTACAGCCATGGCCTCGAACGCGCCGTGCATGACGGACTGATCGCCAATCGCCAGGATCTCGCCGACTGGCTGGAGACGCTGGTCGAGATGGGTTCCGGCTGGAACGATGCCGTGCTGTTCGCCGAAAGCTGGCGGCGCGCGCGTGACGGCGGCGATCTGATGGAAGTCGCCGCGCTCGCCGAGGCGCTTGCCAGCTCGCAGGAGCGGCACATGGAAACCATGCTGCAGGGCGCGGCCTTCCTCAAGGCGGCTTCCGCCTGGCCGTGTCCCGCGCTGGAGCGCTTGCCGGCCGAATGCGCCTACTGCGTTGCCGTCGGCGCCGTTGCCGGGAGCAACGGCATCGGCCTTGGCGATGCGCTGTCCGCCTTCCTGCAGGCCTTCTTCTCCAACCTCGTGCAGGCCGCGATCCGCCTCGGTATGGTAGGGCAGGTCGACGCAACGGCATTGTTAGCCGGCTTTGAGTCTTTGGCTCTTGCGACGGCCGACCGCGCCGCGAATTCTTCGCTCGACGATCTCGGCGGCGCAGCCTTGATGTCCGACATTATGGCGATGAAGCACGAAACCCAATATTCGCGTCTGTTCCGTTCATGATCATCCTTGCCTTCGTTCTCTCTTTCGTCCTGCTCCTCGTCACCACGCTGCACGTCTATTGGGGCATCGGCGGCATCTGGCCGGGCACGGATGCAAAATCCTGCGCTCACGCCGTCGTTGGTTTTCGCGGCGTCGACGAAATGCCCTCGCCGGTCGCGAGCTTTGCGGTCGGTGCGTGCCTGGCGCTCGCTACATTGTGGCCGCTGGCGCTCGAAGGCGTCTTCGCGGCGCCCTTTCCAAAGGAAGGGCTTGCCGCCACCGCATTGCTCATCGGCCTCGTCTTCCTTGGCCGCGGCATTGCCGGTTTCACACCCTGGTGGCGCCGGTTGACGCCGGAGCAGCCTTTCGCGCGGCTCGACCAGCGCTTCTATTCGCCGCTCTGCCTGGTGATCGGGCTGGGCTTCGCAATCCTTGCAATCTCGGAGTTCCCGACATGACTCAAGCCAACGGCCCTCTTCGCATCGGCATCGGCGGCCCTGTCGGCTCCGGCAAGACGACGCTGACCGAAAAGCTCTGCAAGGCGCTGCGCGACCACTTCTCGATCGCCGTCGTCACCAACGACATCTACACCAAGGAAGACGCCATGATGCTGGCGCGCCTGCAGGCGCTGCCGGAGGAGCGCATCGTCGGCGTCGAGACCGGCGGCTGCCCGCACACCGCCATCCGCGAGGACGCCTCGATCAACCTGCGGGCCATTGCCGAGCTGAACAGAAAGTTTCCCGACCTCGACATCGTCTTCATCGAATCCGGCGGCGACAATCTCGCGGCCACCTTCTCGCCGGACCTCGCCGATCTGACGCTCTACGTCATCTCGGTCTGCCAGGGCGAGGAGATCCCCAGGAAGGGCGGCCCGGCCATCACGCGTTCCGATTTCCTGATCATCAACAAGAGCGATCTGGCACCCTATGTGAACGTCAACCTCGACGTGATGGAAGCCGACGCCGCCCGCATGCGCGGCAAGCGGCCTTTCGGCTTTACCGACCTGTCGCGCAGCAAAGGCCTGCAGGAGGTGATCGACTTCATCGTCGAGCAGGGCGGGCTGCAGTCGGCGCAGCCTGCGGCCTGATCCACCGGCCGCCTGACCCACCAGTTTGCGGTTGCTGGCCGCCGCCATGCGCGGCATTCTTTGGAAAAACGGAGGATTGCCGATGAGTATCGCCCGCCTGCAGAAGGAAACGCTGACCAACCTTCCTTACTACGAGGAGCGCGTCGATCTCGCCGCCGCCTTCCGCTGGACGGCGCGGCTCAACATGCACGAGGCGGTGGCCAATCACTTCTCGCTGTCGGTCAACGAGGACGGCACGAGGTTCCTGATGAACCCGAACCAGGTGCATTTCTCGCGCATCAAGGCGAGCGACCTGCTCCTGATCAACGCCAACGATCCCGACACGCTATCAGGCCCCAACGCGCCGGACCCGACCGCCTGGGGCCTGCACGGCGCCATCCATCGCAACGTGCCGCACGCGCGCTGCGCCATGCATGTGCATTCGATCCACGCCACCGTGCTCGCTTCGCTGGCCGACTCGACGCTGCCGCCGATCGACCAGAACTCGGCCATGTTCTTCAACCGCCATGTCGTCGATGCGCATTATGGCGGGCTCGCCTTCGAGGAAGAGGGCGAGCGCTGCTCGCAGCTTCTGACCGATCCCAAGGTCAAGGTGATGGTCATGGGCAATCACGGCGTCATGGTCATCGGCGACACCGTCGCCGACGCCTTTAACCGCATGTTCTATTTCGAACGCGCCGCCGAGACCTATATCAAGGCGCTGTGGACCGGCCGACCGCTACGCACGCTCTCCGACGAGATCGCGGAAAAGACGGCGCGCGAGATGGACGACTATCCCGGCCAGGCCGAGCGCCATCTCGCCGAACTCAAGGCGATCCTCGACGAGGAAGAGCCGGCCTACCGGAGCTGAGACCTACAGTCCCAGCTTTTCCCGCAGCTCATCGGCGCTGCTGATGACGATCGCGCCGGGCGGCCCCTCCATCGGCGCCTCCGGCCAGAAGATTGTCTTCATGCCCGCAGCCAGCCCGGCCATGGCGCCGGTCACGCTGTCGTCGACCGCGACCGCATCGGCCGGATCGACGCCGGCGAGATAGGCGGCGCGCAGGAAGGGCTCCGCATGCGGCTTGCCTTGGCGCACGTCGTTGCGGCTCACCGTGTGCATGCCGGGATAGACGAGACCGACGGCGCTCAGATTGGCGTCGACGATCAGCCGGTCGGAATTGGACACCACGGCCTGCTCGACCCCCAGCGCCCGCAATTCGTTGAACACCTCGATCGCGCCGTGGCGCGGCCTCAGCGTCTCGGCCATCGGCAGGTAATGGTCGTATTTGCGCACGATCCAGTCGTCGAAGGGCAGCGCAAGGCCGAACTGGTCGCGCAGCATCTCGTAGACCGGCCATGCCGCGACGCCAAGCACCCGCTCATGCAGGTCGGTCGGCGGCGCGATGCCCACGCTGCGCAACGCGGCCACCAGCGCCGCCTCATGCAGCGGCTCGCTGTCGACCAGCGTTCCATCCATGTCCCAGAAAACCGCTTTCGGCGTCATGCAAGGCTCCTTTCGCCGATCCCATAATGCCTTTCCCCGCCGAGATAAACCGTCCCGCCGGCAAATGGTTGAAGCAAGGGCTGATTGGTCCATCCGTGACGGTTGATTCCCGCAAGCAATTGCCCTTTCAATTGACAATTGCGCACGGCCGCTTTCGCTGTAATCTAGAGCGCCCGCCAAAGCGCGGGCTGGGGAGGCAGGATGTGAACTCGCGACAGGAAACCGGCAGCACCAGGTTGGACGACGCCGCGCGCGCCGGCTGGCTCTACTATGTTGCCGGCAACACGCAGGACCAGATCGCCGCCAAGCTCGGCATTTCCAGGCAGACGGCGCAGCGGCTGGTGTCGCTGGCGATGTCGGAAGGCCTGATCAAGGTCCGCGTCGATCATCCGATCGCCAATTGCCTCGACCTTGCCGCGCGGCTGAAGTCGCGGTTCGCGCTCGACCTGGTCGAAGTTGTGCCGAGCGACCCGACCTCGTCCTCGACGACGATCGGCGTCGCCGAGGCGGCCGCGGCCGAGATCGAGCGGCGGCTGCGTTCGGCCGCGCCAATCGTCATGGCGATCGGCACCGGGCGCACGCTGAAGGCGGCGATCGAGCAGCTGCCGCCGATGGAGTGTCCGCAGCACAAGGTCGTATCCTTGACCGGCAACATTTCGCCCGACGGCTCGGCCGCCTTCTACAACGTCATCTTCACCATGGCCGACCGCGTCAAGGCGCGCTCCTTTCCGATGCCGCTGCCGGTCATCGCCTCCTCGCCGGAAGAGCGCGACATGCTGCTCAGCCAGCCGATGATCCAGCCGACGCTGGCGCTTGCCGCCGAGGCCGACGTCACCTTCGTCGGCATCGGCGATCTCGGCCCGAAGGCGCCGCTCTATGAGGACGGCTTCATTTCGGAAGTGGAGCTCAAGGCATTGCAGAAAGCCGGCGGCGTCGCCGAGATCGTCGGCTGGGTGTTCGACCGCGAGGGCCGCATGATCGAAGGCATCACCAACGACCGCGTGTCGTCCGCCGCCTTGCCGTCGCGCGAGAAATCGCTGGTCATTGCTTTGGCCATGGGCGAGCGCAAGCTGCCTGGGATCCTGGCCGCCGTGAACCGGCGGCTGGTCAATGGCCTGATCACCGATGAGCGGACGGCCGCGGCTCTTCTCGGCGGCGCATGACCCGGGCCGGCCCGCAAGGACCGCGCGCCGATAAAAAAGAGAGCCCGCTATTCGTAGCGTTCGCGCGGATCGTTGCCGTCGAGGAAACCCATGTCGCGCTGCAGATGCGGCGACAATTCCCGGATATCGACATAACCGCGCTTGCGGCTGGCGAACCATGAAAATTCACGCGCCAGCAGTGAAATCCAACTGCGTGCCGGGGTCGAAACGAATTTTTCCTGCATCGTGGTCATGATCGTCAGCCTTCGCCATGCTTGAACTGGATTGATCGTCGACCCCAAATATCGGGTTGGCGGCTTCGCGCTTCCAATTAAACCTCGATCATGACCCATAAGGAGGTTTTATGCCCGATCTGAGCTCCCCGCAGCTTGCGCCGCTGCCGCCGCTGCAGGCGATCCGGGTGTTCGAAGCCGTGGCCCGGCATCTCTCCTTCACCAGGGCAGCGCAGGAACTCGGCATGACCCAGGCCGCCGCGAGCTACCAGATCAAGCTGCTCGAGGAGCGCATCGGCGCGCCGCTGTTCCTGCGCCGTCCCAAGCAGATCGAGCTGACCGAGCCCGGCCGGCGCCTGGCGCCCGCAGTCAGCGAGGCCTTTGCCATCCTGGGGCAGGCCTACGCCGCCGCGCGTGGCGGCGCCGACGGCTTGCTGTGCGTAACCACCGTGCTGACCTTTGCCTCGAACTGGCTGGCGCAGCATCTGGGATCTTTCCAGCTTGCCCATCCCGCACTTGCCGTGCGGCTCGATACCTCGAGCCGACTGACCGATTTCGCGCGCGAGGATGTCGATCTCGCCATCCGCTCGGGCGGCGGCAAATGGCCGGGCCTGCAGGCGCACAAACTGCTCGACGCCGATTTCACGCCGATGCTGAGCCCAAAGCTTGCGGCGAGCATTGGCGGGGTCAAGCAGCCGGCGGATCTCTTGCGGCTGCCGATCCTCGATCCCGGCGATGTCTGGTGGACGCAATGGTTCGAGGCGGCCGCTGTCGCCAGGCATGACCTCGCCAGCCGGCCCGGCTCCAGCATGGGCGCGCAGGCCTACGAGGCGAATGCCGCGATGGCCGGCCACGGCGTGGCGATCCTGACCAGGGCGCTGTTCAAGGACGAGCTCGCCGATGGCCGCCTCATCCAGCCCTTCGACCTGGTCGGCGACGACGGCCATGCCTACTGGCTGGTCTATCCCACGGCCCGGCGCAACGTACCGAAGATCCGTGCCTTCCGCGACTGGATCCTCGCCGAGATCGCCTGCCAGTAGCCGGACACGGCAAACCAAACTCCAGGCCGGACTTCGCCGCGCCGCCCGACCGGTTGCGGCGTCGATTTGTGCTGCGCTGCAGCATCGATTCTGCTTGACATAATTCACACTTAGTGAGTAATTGCCCACAGCCAAGGCAAATGCTCATCTTGGTTTTAGGGAGGAATTGATGAAACTTCGCACGCTCACCCTGGGCTTGTTGTCGGCCAGCACGCTTGCGTTCGCCGCGCATGCCGAATCCATCACCATCGCCACCGTCAACAATGGCGACATGGTCCGCATGCAGAAGCTGACGGACGACTTCACCAAGGCTAACCCCGATATCCAGCTCAACTGGGTCACGCTTGAAGAGAACGTGCTGCGCGAGCGCGTCACCACCGACATCGCCACCAAGGGCGGCCAGTACGACGTCATGACCATCGGCACCTACGAGGTTCCGATCTGGGCCAAGCAGAGCTGGTTGCTGCCGCTCGACAAGCTCGGCGACGACTACGACGTCAAGGACATTATCCCGGCCATCGCCGGCGGCCTCTCGGTCGACGGCAAGCTCTATGCCGCGCCCTTCTACGGCGAAAGCTCCTTCGTCATGTACCGCAAGGACCTGATGGAGAAGGCCGGCCTCAAGATGCCCGACGCGCCGACCTGGGACTTCATCAAGCAGGCCGCCGACAAGATGACCGACCGCGCCAATGGCGTGAACGGCGTGTGCCTGCGCGGCAAGGCCGGCTGGGGCGAGAACATGGCCTTCCTCACCGCCATGTCTAACTCCTTCGGCGCCCGCTGGTTCGACGAGAACTGGAAGCCGCAGTTCGACCAGCCGGAATGGAAGAACACGTTGCAGTTCTATGTCGACCTGATGAAGGCCGACGGTCCCGAGGGCGCCTCGTCCAACGGCTTCAACGAGAACCTGGCGCTGTTCCAGCAGGGCAAGTGCGGCATGTGGATCGACGCCACGGTCGCGGCTTCCTTCGTCTCCGATCCGAAGGCCTCGCAGGTGGCCGACAAGGTCGGCTATGCGCTGGCGCCCGACAACGGCCTCGGCAAACGCGGCAACTGGCTGTGGGCATGGTCGCTCGCCGTCCCCGCCGGCACGAAGAAGGCGGACGCCGCCGAGAAGTTCGTGTCATGGGCAACCAGCAAGCACTATGCCGAGCTGGTCGCCTCGAAGGAGGGCTGGGCCAACGTTCCTCCGGGCACGCGCTCCTCACTCTACGCCAACCCGGAGTACCAGAAGGCGGCGCCCTTCGCGAAGATGACGCTGGACTCCATCAACGCCGCCGATCCGACGCATCCGACCGTCAAGCCGGTGCCCTATGTCGGCGTGCAGTTCGTAGCCATTCCTGAATTCCAGGGCCTCGGCACCACCGTCGGCCAGCTCTTCTCCGCCGCTCTTGCCGGGCAGTCGAGCGTCGACGACGCGCTGAAGCAGGCCCAGGACGCCGCCACCGCGGCGATGACCGAAGGCGGCTACATCAAGTAAGGCTCCTCCCGGTGCCGAACGCCGGTAGCGCATCATGACCGGCATTGGCCGCCCGAAACCCAGTTCGGGCGGCCACCTTCACAATCAGGAAAATTGTGGCACGACTCTAAGATCCGGCTGACATTTGGAGGGTGACCGTCATGGCTACTCAGCAAACCCGTTCGCTTGCCCGTTTCATGATGGCGCCCTCGGTGATCCTGCTGTTCATCTGGATGATCGTGCCGCTGGTCTTCACGATCTGGTTCTCGTTCCTCCAGTACAATCCGCTCAATCCGATCCGCGACGGGTTCGTCTGGTTCTCCAATTACAAGCTCTTCTACTCCAACCCGGCCTTCCTGCAGTCGATCCTCAACACGCTGACCATCGTCGTCAGCGTGCTGGTCATCACCGTGATCGGCGGCATCCTCCTGGCAATGCTGCTCGACCAGCCGATCTGGGGTCAGGGGTTCGTGCGCATCCTCGTGATCTCGCCGTTCTTCGTCATGCCGCCGGTGGCGGCGCTGGTCTGGAAGAACATGATCATGCACCCGCAATACGGCGTCTTCGCCGATATTGCCCGCTTCTTCGGCGCCAACCCCATCGACTGGTTCGGCCAGCACCCGCTGACGGCGGTCATCCTCATCGTCGCCTGGCAGTGGCTGCCCTTCGCCACGCTGATCCTGCTCACCTCGCTGCAATCGCTTGACGCCGAGCAGAAGGAGGCGGCCGAGATGGACGGCGCCGGCTTCATCAGCCGCTTCATCTACCTGACGCTGCCGCATATGTCGCGCGCCATCACCGTCGTCATCCTGATCCAGACGATCTTCCTGCTCTCGATCTATGCCGAGATCCTGGTCACCACCAATGGCGGCCCCGGCTACGCCTCCACCAACCTGCCCTTCCTCGTCTACCAGAAGGCGCTTTTGGAATTCAAAATCGGCCAGGCCTCCGCGGGTGGCGTCATCGCGGTCATTCTCGCCAACATCGTCGCCTTCTTCGTCATGCGCGCCGTCGGCAAGAACCTGGACAAGTAAGGGAGGATAGAATGGCACGCGCAGTCACCACCCAGCACAAGACGATCGCCACGGCCGCGGCCTGGATCGTCGCGCTTCTGATCTTCTTTCCGATCCTCTACACGATCATCACCTCCTTCAAGTCGGAGCAGGAGGCGATCCAGGGCTTCGCCCTGATCCCGTCCGGCACCACCGAAAGCTACGCGGAAGTCCAGGCGCAGAGCGGTTATTTCAAATTCTTCCTGAATTCGGTGATCCTGTCGGTGGGCTCGACCATCCTGGCTCTCGTCGTCGCGATACCGGCGGCATGGTCGATGGCCTTCTCGCCGACCAAGCGGACCAAGGACATCCTGATGTGGATGCTTTCCACCAAGATGATGCCGGCGGTCGCGGTGCTGTTCCCGATCTACCTGATCTTCCGCGACACCGGCCTGCTCGACAGCCGCATCGGCCTGACCGTGATGCTGATGCTGATCAACCTGCCGATCGTGATCTGGATGCTCTACACCTATTTCCGCGAGATCCCGGGCGAGATCCTCGAAGCGGCGCGCATGGACGGCGCCTCGCTGTGGAACGAGATCATCTATGTGCTGACGCCGATGGCGGTGCCGGGCATCGCCTCGACCATGCTCTTGAACATCATCCTGGCCTGGAACGAGGCGTTCTGGACGATTCGGCTGACCACCACCGATGCCGCGCCGCTTACCGCCTTCATCAGCTCTTTCTCCAGCCCGCAAGGCCTGTTCTGGGCCAAGCTTTCGGCGGCCTCGACGCTGGCGATCGCGCCGATCCTTATCATGGGCTGGTTCAGCCAGAAGCAGCTGGTGCGCGGCCTGACCTTTGGCGCCGTGAAGTAGCCGCGCGCGGCAGGCGGCGGACGACGAAATCCGGGAGGAAACCATGGGAAACATCACGCTCAAGAACGTCTCCAAATCCTTCGGGTCGACGACGATCATTCCGAACATCGACCTCAATATCGAGGACGGCGAGTTCGTCGTGTTCGTCGGCCCGTCGGGTTGCGGCAAGTCCACGCTGCTCAGGCTGATCGCCGGTCTGGAGGACACCAGCGGCGGCACCATCAGCATCGACGGCCGCGACGTCACCGGCGAGGCGCCGGCCAAGCGCAAGCTTGCCATGGTCTTCCAGTCCTACGCGCTCTACCCGCATATGACGGTCGCCAAGAACATCGCCTTCCCGCTGAAGATGGCGGGCGAGGACAAGGCGACCATCGACAAGAAGGTCAAGGACGCCGCGCGTGTCTTGAACCTCACCAACTATCTCGAGCGCCGACCCGGCCAGCTCTCTGGCGGTCAGCGCCAGCGTGTCGCCATCGGTCGCGCCATCGTGCGCCAGCCTTCGGCCTTCCTGTTCGACGAGCCGCTGTCGAACCTCGACGCAGCGCTGCGCGGCACCATGCGGCTGGAGATCAGCGAGCTGCACCATCAGCTGCAGACGACGATGATCTATGTCACCCACGACCAGGTCGAGGCCATGACCATGGCCGACAAGATCGTCGTGCTCAACGCCGGCAACATCGAGCAGGTCGGCTCGCCGATGGAGCTCTACCGCACGCCGAGGAACCTTTTCGTCGCCGGCTTCATCGGCTCGCCCAAGATGAACCTGATCGAGGGCGCGCCGGCGGACAAATATGGCGCCAAGACCATCGGCATCCGGCCCGAGCATATCAACATCTCGACCACGGCCGGCGACTGGAAGGCGACGGTCGGCGTTGCCGAGCATCTCGGCTCCGACACCTTCCTGCACGTCCAGACGGACGGCATCGGCACCATCAATGTGCGCGCCGACGGCGAGGTCGCCGTGAAGCATGGCGACACCGTCTATCTGACGCCCGACAGGTCCAAGCTCCATCGCTTCGGCGCCGATGGCAAGGCGCTGGCCCAGTGAGGACGGCAAAGTGAGGCTGAAGGGCAAATCGGCGCTGATCACCGGATCGGCGCGCGGCATCGGCAGGGCTTTCGCCGAGGCCTACGCGCGCGAAGGTGCGACCGTGGCGATTGCCGACATCAACCTGGAACTGGCGGAAACGACCGCGAAGGCGATCGGTCCGGCAGCCCATGCGGTCAAGCTCGACGTCACCGACCAGGCCTCGATCGACGCAGCGGTGAAGGCGGTCGAGGCCAGGAGTGGCGGCCTCGACATCCTGATCAACAACGCCGCGCTGTTCGATCTGGCGCCCATCGTCGAGATCAGCCGGGCAAGCTATGACAGGCTGTTCTCCGTCAATGTCGCCGGCACGCTGTTCATGCTGCAGGCGGCGGCCCGCTCGATGATCGCGCGTGGCAAGGGCGGCAGGATCATCAACATGGCGAGCCAGGCCGGGCGCCGCGGCGAGGCGCTGGTAGCGGTCTACTGCGCCACCAAGGCGGCGGTCATCTCGCTCACCCAGTCGGCCGGGCTGGACCTCATCAAGCACCGCATCAACGTCAACGCCATCGCGCCGGGCGTCGTCGACGGCGAGCATTGGGACCACGTCGATTCGCTGTTCGCCAAGTACGAGAACCGGCCGAAGGGCGAGAAGAAGAGGCTCGTCGGCGAAAGCGTGCCTTACGGCCGCATGGGCACGGCGGAGGATCTGACCGGCATGGCGGTTTTCCTCGCCAGCGACGAGGCCGAATACATTGTCGCCCAGACCTACAATGTCGACGGCGGCCAATGGATGAGTTGAGGGGGAAGGCGCGCCTCCCTTCCTCCAGGGAGGACGCGCTGAGGGGCAGGTGAGGGGCAGCAAGCCGGCAAACCGGATGCCGCCCCTCACCGCTCGCCCCAGGCGGGTGAATTGGCGTGGATCGTTGGGCTGCATATCGGCCAAAGGGTAAGCAAGATGACCGTGAAACTCTCTTCCTCGAACCTCGCAAAGCTTCCCTCGAAGGTTTCCGGTCCGAAATACGATCGCGCCGCGCTGAAGGCCGGGATCGTGCATTTCGGCGTCGGCAACTTCCACCGCTCGCACCAGGCCGTCTATCTCGACGACCTGTTCAATTCGGGACTGGGCCACGACTGGGCGCTGATCGGCGCCGGCGTGTTCGAGGGCGAAAAAGTCGGGCGCTCGAAGCTGGAGGAACAGGACTGGCTGACCACCGTGGTCGAGCAGGACCAGGGCCATATGAGCGCCCGCGTCACCGGCGCCATGATCGATTTCCTGACGCCCGGCGATGCGGCCGCGGTGATCGAGCAGCTCGCCGACCCGGCGATCAAGATCGTCTCGCTGACCATCACCGAAGGCGGCTATTTCATCGACCCGGCCTCGGGCAAGTTCAACCCGGCCCATCCGGATATCGTGGCCGATGCTCAGCCGGGCGCGGCGCCGAAGACCGTCTTCGGCATCATCCTTGCCGGGCTGGTGCGCCGGCGCGCTGACGGTATCGTGCCCTTCACCGTCATGTCCTGCGACAACATCCCTCACAACGGCCACGTCACCTCCGATGGCGTCATCGGCCTTGCCCGCCTCATCGACGAGGATCTGGCCGATTGGGTGAGGGACAAGGTCGCTTTTCCGAACGGCATGGTCGATCGCATCACGCCGGCCACCACCGACCGCGAGCGCGGCATCCTGGCGAGCGATTTCGGGCTCGAGGACAACTGGCCGGTCTTCTGCGAGCCGTTCAAGCAATGGGTTCTGGAGGACCATTTCACCGCCGGCCGGCCGCCGCTCGAAAAGGCCGGCGTGCAGTTCGTCAAGGATGTCTCGCCTTACGAGCTGATGAAGATCCGCATTCTCAACGGCGGCCACGCGACCATCGCCTATCCGGCCGGGCTGATGGACATCCATTTCGTCCATGAGGCGATGCAGGAGCCGCTGGTGCGCGGCTTCCTTGCCAAGCTGGAGCGCGACGAGATCATCCCGACGGTGCCGCCGGTGCCCGACACGGTGCTGGAGGACTATTACCAGCTCATCGAACGCCGCTTCTCCAATCCGAAGATCGGCGACACCATCCGCAGGCTCTGCCTCGACGGCTCCAACCGGCAGCCGAAATTCATCATCCCGACCATTGCCGACCGGCTGAAGGCGGGCAAAGACGTTGCGGGTCTGGCGCTGGAATCGGCGCTCTGGTGCCGCTACTGCTTCGGCACCACCGACAGCGGCGCCGTCATCGAGCCGAACGATCCGAGCTGGGACCGCACGCAGGCGACCGCCAGTGCCGCGAAGGATGCGCCCGGCGCCTGGCTTGCCATGGACGACATCTATGGCGATGTCGGCCGTTCGCCCGTCTTCGCGCAAGCCTTTGCCCATGCGCTCGACGTGCTCTGGGCCAACGGCGCGCGCGAAACCTTGACGCGCTATCTCGCCGGCAAGCTCTGAGCCTCCACGCGAAACCATGACGCCCGAACTGGTCATCTTCGACTGCGACGGCGTGCTGGTCGACAGCGAGGCGCTCTCGGTCTCGGCGCTGCTCGGCATGATTGAGCTCGCCGGCGGCACGGTCAGCGAGGATGCCGCCTACGAGCACTTCCTCGGCAAGAGCATGAAGAGCGTGCGCGAGATCCTCGGCCGCGAGTTCGGGCTGGAGATCAGCGACCGGCATCTGACCGCCATGCGCGTCGACCTGATGCGCAAGTTCCGCGAGGAATTGAAGCCGATCCCCGGCATCAGGGAGATCCTGCCAAGGCTTGGCCTGCCCTATTGCGTCGCCTCTTCCGGCACGCTGGAGCGCATCCGCTACGCCCTCGACGTCACCGGCCTGCTGGGCCTGCTGGAGCCGCATCTGTTCAGCGCCGCCATGGTCAAGCGCGGCAAGCCGGCGCCGGATCTCTTCCTCCACGCCGCCGCCATCATGCGCGCCAAACCGCGCAAATGCCTGGTCATCGAGGACAGTCCGGCCGGCATCGCAGCGGCGCGCGCCGCGGGCATGCGCGTCTTTGCCTTCACCGGCGGCTCGCACGCCGACAACCCCGCATTGAAGGCGCGGCTTGCGTCGACCGAACCGGACTTTATATTCGCTGACATGCTGCAATTGCCCGATCTGATTGCAGGCCTGGGAGCGAGAGTAAAAGCATCTTGACGACGAGTTTCGTTTGCGCGGTCGATGTCGGCACCGGGAGCGCTCGCGCGGGCATTCTCGACTCGCATGGCAATCTGCTCGGCCGCGCCGATCGGCCGATCGCCATGCACCAGCCCAGGCCCGATCACGCCGAGCACGATTCGGAAAATATCTGGTCGGCCGTCTGTGCTGCCGTGCGCGCCGCGCGCGAGAAGGCGAACGTCGCCGCCGCCGATATCGTCGGCATCTCCTTCGACGCCACCTGCTCGCTCGTGGTGCGAAACGGCCAGGGCGGCCAGCTCAGCGTCTCCGTCACCGGCGAGAGGCGCTGGGACACCATCGTCTGGCTCGATCACCGCGCCATCGCCGAGGCCGACGAATGCACCAGAAGCGGCCATGCCGTGCTCGATTACATCGGCGGCGTGATGTCGCCGGAAATGGAAACGCCGAAGCTGATGTGGCTGAAGCGCAACCTGCCCGGAACCTGGAACGAAGCCGGCTATCTGTTCGACCTTGCCGATTTCCTGACCTGGAAGGCGACCGGCTCGCTCGCCCGCTCGCAATGCACGCTGACGGCCAAATGGACCTATCTGGCGCATGAGGAGACCAGCTGGCGGCGCGATTTCTTCGAGCTCGTCGGCCTTGGCGATCTTTTCGAACACGGCAATCTTCCGGAAAAGGCGAGCCCGGTCGGCGCCGATATCGGCCCGCTGACGGCGCAAGCCGCCGCCGAGCTCGGCCTGACCGGAAATTGCCGGGTCGGCGCAGGCGTCATTGACGCCTATGCCGGCGCGCTCGGGGTGCTCGGCGGTTTTGCCGGCGACGAAAGCGATATCAGCCGCCATCTGGCGCTGATTGCCGGCACCTCGTCCTGCGTCATGGCGATGTCGCAGGATCCGCAGCCTTTCGCCGGCGTCTGGGGCCCTTATTTTGGCGCCGCTCTGCCGAGGCTATGGCTGTCCGAAGGCGGCCAGTCGGCCACCGGCGCGCTGCTCGACCACATCATCCGCTGGCATGGCGCCGGCGGCGAGCCGGATGCGGCCATGCATGCCAGGATCGCCAGGCGTGTCGCCGAGCTGCGCGCCGCGGAGGGCGATGCGCTGGCGGCGCGGCTGCATGTGCTGCCGGATTTCCATGGCAACCGCTCGCCGCTCGCCGACCCGCATGCGGTCGGCGTGGTCAGCGGGCTGACGCTCGATTCCTCCTTCGACAGCCTGTGCAAGCTCTACTGGCGCACCGCTGTCGGCATCGCGCTTGGCGTGCGCCACGTGCTGGAGGCGCTGAACGAGAACGGTTACCTGATCGACACCCTGCACGTCACCGGGGGCCACACCAAGAACCCGCTCTTGATGGAGCTCTATGCCGACGCCACCGGCTGCACCGTCATCGAGCCGCTGGCCGACGAGGCGGTGCTGCTCGGCACCGGCATGGTGGCGGCCACCGCCGCCGGGCTTTACCCGGATCTGAACGCGGCTTGCGTCGCCATGCAGCAGGGCGGCAGGACTCGCCCCTCGAACCCCGCCGCAGGCGCCCGCTTCGACCGCGACTACCGCATTTTCCTCGAGATGCACCGGCAGCGCCGGGCGCTGGATGCGATAGGGTAAATCAGACAGTGTCCGGCCCTCAGCGGTTCAGTCCTTTCACGAAAACGATGCACTGTTCTATCGCCGCCAACCTTCTACGTCTGAAATCCGAGATTCGCTCGATTGAGCAAGCGCTGCAGCAGATCGCTCGTCAGCGAATAGATCGATTGCTGCGGGTTCCGCTTTATCACCCCAATTGAGCGTAACTCGCGGATATCAATCGGCGGATCGATATACGCGACGAGCAAGTAATTGATCACCTTCACCGGGTCCTCTGGTGTGGCTTCCCAAGCGGCCAGCTCTTGTTCGCTGTAAACTGATCGACCGCCCGTTAGCTGCATCAGATCGCGTGTTGACTTAGCCGATTCTACGCTCTCCAGAACCCCGACGGCTGTCATGGCTTGGGATGGTGGTTCCTTTGACGCACTTTTATAGAAAAATAGTACCGACCCGGCCTCACCGAGGTTTGAGGGGGCGCGGCACAAATAGACTTTTCGAATAGTATTTCCCGGCCTCGTAGGTCTCTCCGCGCGAGAAGCCCCCGAGAAGAGATCGGGCTGGCGGGGATTCCAAAGGTCTGGATATAGAATGTCGTGATAGCTTTCCTTGATAGGTATGCCGAACCCTTTGACTTGATCGGTCACGAGGAAGCGCGGATATGCCTTACGAGAAACGTCAAAGACGGAAGCAGTGCCATCAGGAAGCAGCTTGGCTGACGAAAAGCCACGCTCGTAGATCAATTCCCCGTTGCCTTTAGTGCCTGCGTTGCGAAAACCGTAAAACTCAAGCAAGTTTCTGAGTGCTGCCTGGTCTTCATAGGTTGTGAGATACGCAAGTTCATAGCTGTTGGTCTGGGCGTACCAGAGGACCTGCTTAAGCAAGAGTTCTCCGAGTTTCACACCTCGCTTCTCTGGCGACACCTTGAAGGTGCAGATCTTAAGAATCTTTCCGGCCTTGGTAACTGCGTCGGTATCCAGTCCGTCCTCGTCCTTGCGGACAATCAATCCGGCCAGTTCATCGTCATCATAAACGACCCAGCAGCGGCGGCGCTGCCTGACACATTTGTACCGCCACGAATCATCAAACTCGGGATAACCATCGCGGAGGCTATCAAAGAACGTATCCTCGTGATCGATAGTATGAGCATCGACCTCTGCCACATGGCGAATTGGAACCTTCTTTGGCTCGTAGGTCTGGGTCAGAAGGTCTGCGGCGTCTCCGACAAATAGGACTCGTCGCGCTAGATCGGGGGAATGTCTTTGTGCCCTCTCGTGCAGCCCCCTGTCCTGAGAGACGAGAAAATCCACGACTCCGATCTGCAACGCGTGCAGCAAGGTTGCATCGACAACATCGTTTGGCTTCTTGAGCGGCCCAAACGCAGCTTCAAGTTCCGGATCGGTAAGTCCGCGCCTTTTATTTAAAACCCGGTACTTGGCGATCTTGCTAAGCGAAATTCTGCGCCGGTTGGCGTCTTTATCTCTTGCGATGTCATCGCGAGCCACCTCGTGAACATAAACATCAACCTTGTGGGCAGCAGCAAGGCTTGAGAACTTGGCGTAGGCCGCTTCGACAGCGCGGTAGTCTTCAAGCCCTATCAGTATGTTCGTATCAATTAGATACGATTGCTGGCTCATGTTTCAGGGCCTTTCGCAAGTCGCGGCTTGCATACAAAAATGACTGCGGCGGCTCGAAACCAAATCTGTGACGAAGTTCATCCAAAGGCACAGGGCGTGAGAACGCGCGTATGTCGTCAAAAAGAAGGACGCATCCGAAGTCAAGGCCTTCAAAATATTTGCGGAACTCTTCACGCCCAATCGAAGCAGCCTCCTCAAAATCAGCCCAAATTTGATCAACAGGCAGTTTTAGAACACTCTTGATTTCAGTCATGCCAACCATGGCGCGTATGGGGGAAGTTGCATAGATATAAGCTATCGTGCCGCCTGGAGCAGATAGGGGGAAACGGCGGCGCAATTCAACAGTTTTGCGGCCCTCTATTATTTTCTCTGAATACTGCGGCCTAATCGACAAGACAACATCGCGCTGCGGCCGAAATGGTTCGTCATCAAGAAGTGGAAAAACCAGTTGATCATCATGGCCGCATTCGGCGTCAAAAGCGTCCAGCAGGTGGAGTGCAACAGGCATATCTGATGGAAAGACTGCATCTACGCGGAGTGAAGCGCCAAGAGCCTCAACATACCGCTTAACTGTAGACAGATAAACCTCGCCGCCCTTTTCCATTTTCGAGACGGCAGCTTGTTGAACATTCAGTCGGCTCGCCATCTCCTCCTGGGTTAGGCCGGAAAGAAGTCTAAGGCGGCGCAGATCGACGCTATCGCCGCGTGATTTGGCACTCGCTGACGCCTTGATAACTCTTCCCGCCAGTTTGCCCATTTTGCTACCTGTGATTCGTGGTGAAAACCGCCCAGTATTCCATACAAGGAATATCTGAGATTGCTACCGCGATTTCCTGGAACGCTTAGGTCTGCTGACAGTGGCGGCCGATGAAATTTGGGGCAAAAACTTCCCCCGAAGCCAGCGACAAGCCCCTATCGTTTCAGTAACGATGCGCCCGTCGTCGCGTCGAACAGATGGATGCTTTCTTCGTCGAACGTGTAACGCACGGGCGCGCTGAGGTCCGGGCATTCGCGGGCCGGCACCAGCGCGCTGATTTCCTTGCCGCCCGAGCCGAAGGTCACCAGCGCGTCATTGCCGTGGAATTCGATGAGATCGGCCGTGCCCAGCAAAAGCTTGCTGCCCGCATTGTTGCTTGCCGTCTTCAGGTCCGGGGGCCGGATGCCCAAGACGGCGCGGTCGCCATGCTGCAGATGGAATCCCCCGCCCTCGATCGGAAGCACCGTCCCAGCGCCGTTCAGCGTCCACCCGTTCTCTGCCCGACTGACCGTCACCTCGATGAAATTCATGTTCGGCGTGCCGATGAAGCCGGCCACGAACATATTGCCGGGACGGCGATAGATCTCCGCCGGCGAGCCGATCTGCTCGATCACGCCGTCCTTCAGGAGCACGATGCGATCGGCCAAAGTCATCGCCTCGAGCTGGTCGTGGGTGACATAGACGGTCGTGGTCTTCAGCGACTGGTGCAGCCTGGCGATCTCGACCCGCATATGGTTGCGCAGCTTGGCGTCGAGGTTGGACAGCGGCTCGTCGAACAGGAACACTTTCGGCGTCTTGATCATGGCGCGCGCGATCGCCACGCGCTGCTGCTGGCCGCCGGAGAGCTCGGTCGGCTTGCGGCCGAGATAGGGTTCGAGTCCGAGCGTTCTGGACACCGCCTCGACCCGTTTCCCGATCTCGGCGGCCTGCACCTTCTGCCGCCTCAGCCCGAAGGCGATGTTGTCGAAGATCGTCATATGCGGATAGAGCGCGTAGTTCTGGAACACCATGGCGATGCCGCGGTCGCCTGGGTCGAGATCGTTCACCACCTTACCGCCGATCGAAACCTCGCCGCCGCTGATGTCCTCCAGCCCGGCCAGCATCCGGAGCAGGGTGGATTTGCCGCAGCCCGACGGGCCGAGGAACACGACGAATTCGTGCTCCTCGATCGAGAGGTTGAGATCGCGGATGACGGTTGTGGCGCCATAGGCCTTGTCGACATGGGAGCAAACGATCGCCGACATCCCTTATCCCTTCTCGCCGGTGAGCAGGATCTGCAGCTTGACGTCCTGCGGGTTGCCGGCAGCCGCCCGCTCGAACGCCTTGATGCTGTCCGGGAAATCATAGGTGCCAGTGATCAGCGGCTTGAGATCGACCTTGCCGGAGGCGATGAGCTGCAGGGCGCGGTCGAAGATGTTGGCGTAGCGGAACACGGTCTCGATGCGCACTTCCTTGGAGATCGCCGCCGGCACGTCGAGGCTGACCGGCTCCACAGGCAGCCCGACCAGCACCGCCGCGCCGCCCGGACGCACGATGTCGAACAGATCGGCGAAGGCTTTCGGGTTGCCGCTCGCCTCGAAGATGATGTCGGCGCCCCAACCGTCGGTCGCGGCCCGTACAGATTCGACCAGCGACCGCTCGCCGATGTTGATCGGCACGATGCCTGGATAGCGCGCCGCGATTTCCAGCTTGGGAGCGGAAAAGTCGGAGATCAGCACCTTCGAGCAGCCTCCGGCCAGGGCGGCGAGCGCGATCATGATTCCGATCGGCCCGCAACCGACAACGACGGCGATATCGCCGGGCACGATACGGGCGCGCGTCGCCGCCTGCATGCCGATGGCGAAGGGTTCGACCATGGCTCCTTCGGCAAAGGAGACATTGTCCGGCAATTTGTAGGTGAAGGCCGCCGGATGCACCGCATAAGGCGCAAGCACGCCATGCACCGGCGGCGTGGCCCAGAAGCGGACATCCGGATCGACATTGTAGATGCCGAGCTTCGTCGCGCGCGACGACAAGTTCGGCACGCCGGGCTCCATGCAGACGCGGGCGCCCACTTTCAGGCTCGTGACGTTGGCGCCGGTCTCCACGATCGTTCCCGACGCTTCGTGGCCGAGCACCATCGGAGCGCGCACGATATAGCTGCCGATGGCGCCGTGGGTGTAGTAATGCACGTCGCTGCCGCAGACGCCGACGGTATGGATTTCGATCCTGACGTCGTCCGGCCCGACGTCGAGCGGCAACGCGATCTCGCGCAGCGACAGTTCGCCTTTTTTCTCAAGCACCAGTGCCCGCATCGGGTATCCTCGCATCAACTTTTCTTTTGCCGGAAAACGGAATTTAGGAAGCCGCTGAGCACGCCGAGGAACAGCAGCGGCGGCAGCGACAGAAGCACGACCGAAGCGTTGAGGATCCCCCACGGCACGTTCATGCCTTGCTGCGAGAGCTCTGAAGCCACGATCGGCAGCGTCTTGGCGTTGGAGCTCGACAGCATCAGCGCGATCAGGAACTCGTTCCAGACCAGCACGAAGCTGAACGCGATGGCGCCTATCAGCGAACGCGCCGCAACGGGGAGCGCGATGCGCCAGAACACCGAATAGGCGCCGTAGCCGTCGACGAAGGCCGCTTCCTCGATCTCCTTCGGCACGGCCTGGAAGGCGGGGATCGCCAGCCACATGATCACCGAGATGGTGAGCAGCGAATAGGTGACGATCAAAGCCGGCAAAGTGTCGTAGAGTCCGACCTGCAGCCAGATCACCATCAGCGGAATGGCGACCGCCACCGGCGGCAGGAAGCGCAGCGACAGCACGAAGAACTGGATGTCGCCGGCGAAGCGATTGGGATAGCGCGCCACCGCATAGGCCGCCGGCAGCCCTAGCGCGACGCCGATCAGCACGGCGCTGCCGCAGGCGACGACCGAGTTGTAGAGGCCGGTCAGCACGCTGTCGCGGCCGAGTATGTAGCCGATGTTGGCAAGCGTTGGCGAAAACACCAGGCGCGGCACGCGCGTGATGATGTCGACATTGTTCTTCAGCGCATTGAGCGCGGTCCAGACCAGCGGGAACACGGCCAGGAACCCGGCCAGCGCCAGTATGGCCTTGGCGATCACGCGGCCCGGTCTTATCCGATATGACTTCATGCCTGCACCCGCTTCCAGAGCATGGTGAAGGTGATGACGGTGGCGATCATCATCAGCACCGCCATGGCGGAGGCGTAGGAGACCTTGCCGGATTCGATGAAGCCTTGCGAGAAGGCATACATGTCGAGCGTTTCGGTCGCGACGCCCGGCCCGCCGCGCGTCATCACATAGATGAGGTCGAAGGAGCGCAGCGACTCGATCATCTTGACGAACATCAGGCTGATCAGCGGCGCCTTCAGCATCGGCAAGGTGACATAGGCGTGGATCTGCCAACGCTTGGCGTGGTCGAGCCTGGCCGCCTCGATCGGCTGCGGCGGCAAGGTTTCCAAGAGCTTCAGCACGATCACCGCGAAGAACAGCCCCCATTGCCACACATCGACCGACGCGACGGCGAACAGGGCGGTCGAGGCCTTGGACAGCGGATCGAAGATCAGCCCGCCGGTGACGAGCCGGTAGGGATAGGTGGCGATGCCGTAGAGCGGGTGATAGGCGAACTTCCACACGAAAGCGGCCGAGACGCGCGGCAACAGCACCGGGATGATGAACAGCAGGCAATAGAAATTGCGCAGCCGCGGCGATGCGACCTCGAACATCAGGACGCCGAGTCCGATCGCCACCACCATCGTCGCCACGACCGTGACGATCTCCCATTTCACCGACACCCCGACGGCATTGAGGAAGCGGCGATCGAGAAACAAATCGGCGAAATTCGAGAACCAGACCCAGGAATAGCCCGGCGTGCTGAGCTCCCGGTTCTGCAGCGCGATCACGATGGCGTAGAGCGTCGGCACCGTCGACAGCACCAGCAGGATGGCCAGCGTCGGAACGAGAAACGTGACCGGCAGAAAGGAGCGTCGGCGCATTGCCTATCCTCGGGGTATCGGAGCAATTCCAGGAAAAGCGTGACGCGGTTTTCCGTCCGTAATTGCTTTAAAAACAAAGAGATCGTATCGCTGGCGTGGACCCGCGGCGCACGGGTCCCGGCATTCCGACGAATGCCGGCGACCGCGCGCCACGGGTTGGAGGATTACTTCTTCTTCGCCAGCTCGTTGGCATAGGCCTCGAGTTCGTTGAGGCCGCCCTTGATGTCGGTGCGGGTGCCGGTGACCAGCTCCTCGAGGATGATGCCCCAGCGGTCGCCAAGATCGGGCCAGCGCGGATCCTGCCAGAAGTTCACCGCCGTGACCTTGCCGGTCTCGGCAAGCGCCTGGCCGAGATCGGCGCCGTAGATGTCGGCGAATTCCTTGCTGGAGAGCACGCTGGTGCGGTTGAGCTCGCCGAACTGATGCGCGTCGAGCCGGCGCTTCTCGTTCTCCTTCGACGTCGCCCAGGCGATGAACAGGCCGGCGCACTTCTTCGCGGCGTCGTCCGCATTGGCCTTGGTGCCGATGGCGAGCCCGTGGCCGTAGCCGCCGCCGGGCAGCGGCGAGGGCGGCGGCAGGAAGCCGACCTCGCCGACCACCTGCGAGGTCTTCGGGTCTACCGCCATGCCCGACAGCGGTGTCGATTCGACGAGTATGGCGACCTGGCCGGACAGGAAGGCGCCGGTCGATTCATCCCAGCTGCCGGTCTGCGTGCCGGGAGCGGAGTCCTTGAACAGCTTGAGATAGGTTTCGGTCGCCTTCACGGCCGCGTCCGAATTGAAAGCCGGCTTGTCGCCGTCGAACCACTTGCCGCCATAGGCCTTGAAGAACGGCATCCAGCGCCAGACATTGGCGCCCGAGCCGCGCGCGCCGCGCAGCGCGATGCCGTACATGCCCTTGTCGGCATTGGTCAGCTTCGGCACGTCGGCGATCAGCTCGTCCAGCGTCTTCGGCGGCTGGATGCCGGCGGCCTCCAGCACATCCTTGCGGTAGACCATCAGGTCGCCGCCGCCGGTCAGCGGCGCGAACCAGACCTTGCCGTCATAGGTGGCGACCTTCTGGCGGCCCGGATCGAAATCGGCGAAATCGTATTCAGCCGGGTAATAGTCGGTTAGCGGCGCGATCCAGCCGGACGACGCGAACAGCGCGACATTGGCCTCGTCGACATAGTAGACGTTGTAGTTGCCGACAGTGGAGGCGTCGGCGCGCGACTTGGCGCGACGGTCGTTCTCGTTGAGGTAGTCGATCTGGAAGGACGCGCCGGAGAGCTTCTTGAACTCGTCCTTGGAGTCTTCCAGAAGCGTCAGCCCGTCGCGTGGCTGCGCCAGCACCTTGACCGGGGCCGAGCAGACCGGCGCCTGCGCAATGGCCGCGGTTGAAACGGAAGCGGTAAGCACGAACGCTGCGCCGAGGCTGGCAGCAAGCCGATGTGATCTCATTGATTTTTCTCCTCCAGGAACATTCGCAGGAAGCGGAGGTTCTCGGGCTAAGCGACCCTCACCGTCACCCGGGTGACCTGCCACCCGTCGCCAAAATGAGGAGTTGCAAGGAGCGAGACTAGAAGCCCCGTTGCATCGGACCTGTACTTTTATGCATTGTGCGGCGCAAAAAACGGGGAAGGCAGAGTCTGCTCGTCACACGAGTATCAGGAGAGCCGGTTCCGGATGCGATCAGGCCCGCATGGTCCGGCGTTGCCGCGACAGCTTGCGGTAGGATGACGGCGTCATCTTGTGCTTGCGCAGGAAGGCCCGGTTGAAATTCGAGATGTTCATGTAGCCGACCTGGAAGCAGATATCGGTGATCGGGATCTCGGTATCGGCAAGCAGCTTGCAGGCCTGCCAGAGCCTGAGCTTCGCAAGATGGTCGCTGAAGGAGTTGCCGGTGTTCTTCTGGAAGAAACGCGAGAACGTGCTCTCGCTCATGCCGGCGAGTTTCGCCACATCCGGCAGCTTCAAATCCTCGGCGAAATGCTGGAACAGATAGGTCAGCGAACGCTGGATGATGTCCAGCGACTCGGCGTCGAGAAGCGGGGAAAAGTCAGGTGACGACAACAGCTCGTATTCGTCGGTGGTGGCCAAAAGGTCGAGCAGTTCGAGGAACATGCGGAGCCTTGCCAGCCCATGCACCTCCCCCATTCGTTCCATCAGCTCGGCGCCGTCCAGCGCCGTCTGGCCATGGAAGACCATGCCGCGCAGCGAGCGCTCCAGGAACGGCTCCAGCTCGCGCAGTTCCGGCAGCAGCCCGGCCGACCCGCGCAGCCGCTCGGGATCGAACTGCAGGACGATGTCGCGGCCCTCGATCAGCTCGCCGGGCTGCACCGCCGTCACCCAGTCGTGCGGCAGCCCTCCGCCGACGATGGTGAGGTACCCCGGCGCGAACTCGCCGATATGGTCGCCGACCAGCACCACGCCGGAGGATTTCCTGAGCAGATGGATCTCGTATTCCGGATGGAAATTCCAGACATTGCGCTCCCACGGATAGTCGTCTAGCCGCCACAGGAAGCTGTCGCTTGCCTCGGTGACGATGTGCTCGAAGGCGGGCACCGTTCGCGGGATCGCGGCCGTGTTCTTTCTGCGCCTGAACGGCATCCATTTCCTCCCGGCAGGTCCGCCGGCTGCACATGCTTGGCATCCGTACCAGCCCAGGGCCGGCAAATGAAAGAGGCATCGAGGAGGTCGAGGTTCCTTCTGGCTCAATAGGTCGCCGCTCCTCCTCCCTTGCCAACATGTCGCATTTCGTTCAATAGACGGCGCAAACGGCGCCGTTTTTCGCCGTTGTCGTGCGGCTTCCGGGCCCTGTCCCGACGCGCCGCGGTCTGAAAGAGCGGAAAATGTCTGCGATCGAAGCCGGCGCTCGCGCGCCGGAAAATCTTTGGCGTCAGGAAATCAGGGCGACGCTGGCGCTCGCCTGGCCGATGGTGCTGACCAATCTCGGCCAGACCGCCATGACTGCGACCGACGTCATGATGATGGGCAGGCTCGGGCCGGATACGCTCGCCGCCGGCGCGCTCGGCTCCAACCTCTATTTCATGCCGCTGATCTTCGGCCTTGGCCTGATGCTGGCGACCTCGCCGATGATGGCGACCGAGCTCGGCCGCCGCCGCCATTCGGTGCGCGACCTGCGCCGCACCGTGCGCCAGGGCCTGTGGCTGGCGGTCCTCGTCTCGATCCCGATCTGGCTGTTCCTCTGGCATGGCGAAGAGGTGCTTTTGGCCATGGGCCAGAAGCCGGAGCTCGCGCATCAGGCAGGCATCTACCTGCACTGGCTGCAATGGGCGGTGCTGCCCTTCTATGGCTATATCGTGCTGCGCTCCTTCATCTCGGCGCTAGAGCGGCCGGGCTGGGCGCTTATCATCGTCTTCGTCGCGGTGGCCTGCAACGCCTTCTTCAACTGGGTGTTCATGTTCGGCAATCTGGGCGTTCGGGCCATGGGCATTGCCGGCTCGGGTCTCGCCACCTCGCTTTCCAGCACGCTGATGTTCGTTGGCCTGGCGGCCGTGGTGCTGCTGGAGCAGAAGTTTCGCCGCTATCGTCTGTTCGGCCGCTTCTGGCGCTCCGACTGGCCGCGTTTCCGCGGCCTGCTCAGGCTCGGCCTGCCGATCGCCGGCATCCTTGCCTTCGAGGTGACGATCTTCAACGCGGCAGCGCTGCTGATGGGCCTGATCGACGCGGATTCGCTGGCCGCGCATGCGATCGCCATCCAGATCGCCTCGATCACCTTCATGGTGCCGCTCGGCCTCAACCAGGCCGTCACCGTGCGCGTCGGCCTCGCCGACGGCGCCGGCAATCCGGAAGGCGTCTCGCGCGCCGGCTGGACCGCCTATGTCATCGGCGTATCCTTCATGGCGCTGATGGGGCTGGTGATGATCCTGTGGCCCCATCTGTTGATCAGCGCCTTCATCGATCTCGCCGATCCGGCCAATGCCAGGGTGATCGGGCTTGCCGTGTCGTTCCTGGTGTTTGCCGCGCTGTTCCAGATCTTCGACGGCGCGCAGGCGGTGGCCGCCGGCATGCTGCGCGGCCTGCACGACACCAAGGTGCCGATGATCTATGCCGCGATCGGCTATTGGGGCGTCGGCCTGCCGCTCGGCGTGCTGCTCGCCTTCCATTTCGGCTTCAACGGCGTCGGCATCTGGATCGGCCTGTCGTCCGGGCTGGCCGTGGTGGCGGCGCTGCTGCTCGTGCGCTGGCTCAGGCGCGACCGCGTCGCGCTGGCGCTTTCCTTCAGTCACTGAGAAGGACCGCAGGTCCGCCGGCGGTCCCTTTCGCGGTTCAATGCGCTGCCGCGCGCTCGAGCCGGCGTGCGTATTGCGTCAGCGGGAAGCACATGACGAAGAAGATCAGCGCCACCAAGCCGTAGACGGTGAAGGGCTCGAAGGTCGCGTTGTTGATGGCGTTGGAGGTCCTGACCAGTTCCTCGAAGCCGATGATCGAGGTCAGCGCCGTCGATTTGATCAGCTGCACCAGGAAGCCGACGGTCGGCGCGCGGGTGATCGAGAACGCCTGCGGCAGGATGATCAGCCTGAGTTCCTGCAGGTAATGCAGTCCGAGGCTGGCGCCGGCGTCCCATTGGCCGCGCGGCAGCGCGTCGACGCCGCTGCGCCAGATCTCGGCCAGATAGGCGCTGGCGAAGAAGGTGAGGCCGAGCGCCGCCGCGGTCCAAGCCTCGATGCGCAACCCCAGCATCGGCAGCCCGAAGAACATCAGGAAGAGCTGCATCAGGAGCGGCGTTCCCTGGAACAGCGCGATGTAGCCCGAGGCGATCCGCTTGATCCATTTGTTCCTGGCGATGCGGAAGAACAGCACGACCAGCCCGACCAGCGCGCCGCCGATGAAAGCGGCGAGCGACAACAGCACCGTCCAGCGGGCGGCGAGCAGCAGGTTGCGCAATATGTCCCAGAAGGTGAATTCGATCATGACACACCGGCTCCAAGAACGCGGCGCCCGCCGCCGACCAGCAGCCGGCGCAGCCCCATCGACAGGCCGAGATAGACCATGGTCACCACCAGATAGGTCTCGAAGGCGCGGAAAGTGCGCGCCTGCAGCATGTCGGCCTCGTAGGTCAGCTCGCGCACCGCGATCTGCGACACCACGGCCGATTCCAGCATCATGATGACGATCTGGCTGGTCAAAGCGGGGTAGATCACCTTGAGCGCCTGCGGCAGCACGATCTTGACGAAGACCTGTCGGGGCCTGAGGCCAAGCGCCAGCGCTGCCTCCGTCTGCCCGCGCGGCACGGCGTCGAGGCCGGCGCCGACGATCTCGATCGTGTAGGCCGCCATGTTGAGCGTCATCGCCAGCATGGCTGCCAGGATCGGGTCGAGCCTGATGCCGAGGCTGGGCAGCCCGAAGAAGATGAAGAACAGCTGCACCAGGAACGGCGTGTTGCGCATCACCTCGACATAGGTAGCGATCGCCAGCCGGAGCGGCTTCGGGCCGTTTCTTTTGCCGGCGGCGCCGAGGATGCTGAGGAAGGTTCCCGCCAGCGTGGTGACGACGATCAGAAGCACTGTCGTCGCCGCGCCGCGCGCGATCGCGCCCGCTGCACCCGCAAGCCAGCCGAAGTCGAGGCTGTAGCCCATGGCGATTGGCCCTGTTGGAAAGCGCGTGGCGCATTGAGCAATTCCAGGAAAAGTGTGAAGCGGTTTTCCGTCCGGAATTGCGTTAAAACAAAGCGCGGGAGCGGCTCAGCTCTTCCTGTCGAGCTGAACCGCCCTGGGGATCAATCCTTGAGGTTGTCGGGATTGAGCGGAGTCTTCAGCCAGGCCTTCGAGCTCTCGTCGAGCTTGCCGTCGGCAAGCATCTTGGCGACCGCGTCGTTCACCGCCTTCTTCAGCCGGTCCTCGTTCTTGTTGAGGCCGATATGCGAGGGCGAGGTGAGCAACTGGAATTTCTGCTCGGGCTTGAGCGCTTCCTGGCGTGCCAGCACCTGCGCGCCGACATCGTTGCCGACCACCATCAATTGCGTCTGGCCGGAGATGAAGGCCTGGATGACGGAATTGTAGTTGTCGAAGCGGCGGATGTCGGCCGAAGCGGGCGCCGCCTCGGTCAGCGAGGTGTCCTCCAGCGTGCCGCGGTTGACGGCGATCGACTTGTCGGCGAGGTCTTCCTTGCCTTTGACGGCAAGTTCGGCCGGACCGATGACAGCGATGTAGTAGGGCGCGTAGGCGGCGGCGAAATCGATCACCTGCTCGCGCTCCTTGGAGTAGCCCACGCTCATCAGGATATCGACGCGCTTGTCGGTGAGGTAAGGGATGCGGTTCTGGCCGGTGACGCTGACCAGGTTCAGCTTCACCTTCAAGGAATCGGCGATCGCTTGCGCCACGTCGATGTCGTAGCCCTTGATGCTCATGTCGGCGCTGGCCGAGGAGAAGGGCGGGAAGTCGGAGAAGATGCCGACATTGATGGCGCCGGCCTTGGTGATGTCGTCGACGGCGTCGGCGCTCGCCTGCGTGGCGAGGCCGGCGGCGCCGAGCATCAGCATTGCCGCGAGGGCGGATTTCACTGCGTTGCGAAAAGTCATTTTAGTTCCCCTGCTGGAAGCTTGTTGTTGAACCCGGCCGCCGGCTCCAGCGCGGCGGCCGTGTTGGTTGGAACAATTCCAGGAAAAGTGCGACGCGGTTTAGGCTTGGCGACTTCGCCATAGTTTCCGCCTGGAATTGCGTGAAATAAGAGACGTCAGCCTTTCTTGATCGCCGGGCTGAACACCATCAGGCTCAGAATCTCGAACAGCACCTGGGCGCCGACATGGGCGGTGTTGGTGGTGGCGTCATATTGCGGCGCCACCTCGACGACGTCGCCGCCGACGACGTTGAGGCCCTTCAGGCCGCGCAGCAGCTCCAGCACCTCGCGCGTCGTCAGCCCGCCGACTTCCGGCGTGCCGGTGCCCGGCGCGAAAGCCGGATCGATGCTGTCGACGTCGAAGGAGATGTAGGTCGGGCCATCGCCGACGATTTTCCGCGCCTTCTCGATGATGGCGGGGATGCCGAGGCCGGTCACCTCCTCGGCATGCACGACCGTCATGCCGGATTCATAGGTGAACTCCCACAGATATTCGGCCGAGCCGCGAATGCCGATCTGGATCGTTCGGGTGGGATCGAGCACGCCGTCCAGCACCGCGTTGCGGAACGGTCCGCCGTGGTGGAACTTGGTCATGTCGAACAGGCCGCTGGTGTCGCAGTGGGCGTCGATATGGATCATGCCGACCGGACCCTTTTTGCCGACCGCCTTCAGGATCGGATGGCTGATCGAGTGGTCGCCGCCGACCGAGAGCGGCAGCACGCCGGCATCGACGATCTGGTTGGTGCGCTTTTCGATGTCCTCATGGCTGATTTCCAGTCGATAGCGGCTGCGGAACGGCGTGTCGCCGATATCGGCGACGCGAAGCTCATGCGTCGGCGCGCATTCCAGCACATGGTTGTAAGGGCCGATGCGCTCGATGGCGCGCAACGCCCTGGGTCCAAAGCGCGCGCCCGGCCTGTTGGTGACGCCGAGATCCATCGGCACGCCGATCATCGCCACCTGCAGGTCGCCGAAATCCGGATTGTCGGCAGCGACCTGCAGGTAGGGCGCGGCGAGGAAGGTCGGGACGCCGGAATAGGGGGCGAGGCGCGTGCCGCTCTTCGAAAAGATCTTGTCGGCGACCTTGCGGAATTTCGGGTCGAACATCTCGCCGCCATGGCTCTCGCCATATTTGCGGCGCAACGCTTCGAGCTTGCCGCGATCGTAACCCATGTCCGGTCCTCCTCTGCTTGCAGCGCTGCCCGCATGGACGATTTGCCAAGCCGGCCCCTTGTCCAACCCGTTGTCCGGCTGGATCGTCGCCCCGCTGGCGCCCGCGGGTTCCACATCTGTTGAAGCTGTTCCGGGCAAAAGTGTCGGGCAGCCGCTTTGAAAAATCAATTGATATTGTTAGGGTCTTCGTTGTGAGAAAATTTCACAAAGTCGGGAGGTATCCGTGGCCAAGCGCCTGCCGCCGCTGAACCCGCTTCGCGCCTTCGAGGCTACGGCGCGGCATGCCTCGCTGACCAAGGCGGCGGGCGAGCTCAACGTCACCCATGGCGCCGTCAGCCATCAGATCAAGGCGCTCGAGCGGTCGCTCGGCGTGAAGCTCTTCGAGCGCACCGGTCAGCGGGTCAAGCTGACGCCGCATGGCGCGGAGTTCCTGCCGGCGGTTTCGGTCGCCTTCGAGGGCATCGCCGCCGCCACCCAGCGCATGACGCGGCCGGCAAGCGCCGGCGTGCTGTCGGTATCCTGTGTGCCGGCGCTGTTGCTGCTATGGATGACGCCGCGGCTCGGCTCCTTCACAGCGCAATATCCGGACATCCAGCTCACGCTGATCCCCTCCAACGACGCCAGGGACATCCGCGCGCCGCATATCGACGTTTGCGTGCACTATGGCGACGGCAGCTGGAGCGACTGCTGGATACGCAAATGGTCGGGCCTCGAGCTGTTTCCGGTGGTCAGCCCGACACTGATCAACAACCGGCCGATCCGCAGCGTCCGCGACCTCGCCGATCACGTCTTCCTGCATGGCGACGACGGCCGCGAGTGGCACACCTGGCTCGCCGCCGCCGATGCGCTCGACCTGGAGCGCGGCCGCCGCCATCATCTGGGCGACGCGCGCATGGCGACGGAGGCGGCGGTCCACGGCCATGGCGTGGCGCTGGGCGATTCCGTGACCGCGCGCGCCTTGCTCGCCAGGGGCATGCTGGTCGCGCCCTTCACTTTGTCTGTGCCGGCGGTCGACGATTTCTATGTCGTCTGTCGCAACGAGATGCGCTCGGCGCCGATCGTCCAGCTCTTCATCGACTGGCTGTTTGCCGAGAAGGAACAGGACGAGGGCAGGGCCGATGCGCCGGTGGCCGGCCGCCTGCCGAGCCGCAGGAAGCGGCCTGCGCTCAAGGTGATCGGGGCCAGAGCAATTCCAGGAAAGGTGTGAAACGGTTTCCGTCCGGAATTGCGTCAACAAAAACCGGAGCAATTCCAGGAAAAGTGTGAAACGGTTTCCGTCCGGAATTGCGTCAACAAAAACCGGAGCAATTCCAGGAAAAGTGTGAAACGGTTTTCCGTCCGGAATTGCGTCAACAAAAACCGGAGCAATTCCAGGAAAAGTGTGAAACGGTTTTCCGTCCGGAATTGCGTCAACAAAAAACTGGAGCATTTCGCCGGTTCCGTGAAACGGTGAAATGGTCCAGGACGGCGTCCTGAGCGCTGGACTTGCATGGCTGCTTTTTGTCGGGCCAGCGGGCAAAGCGGGCAGAACTTTCGGAAATTCGATGCTAAGAGGCTTTCGGAGCAATTCCAGGAAAAGCCTGTAGCGGTTTTCCGTCCGGAATTGCTCAATAACAAGGCTAGCCTGAGCAGTGAAGGCAGGACATGGCAAAGACCGATATAGCGCGGCGCGTCTACAACCACACCTGGAAGCTGGACCCGATCGTCCGCAGCCTGCTGGACACCGATTTCTACAAGCTTCTGATGCTGCAGATGATCTGGGGCATGTACCCCAAGGTCGACGCCACCTTCACCCTGATCAACCGAACCACCTCGGTGCGGCTCGCCGACGAGATCGACGAAGGCGAATTGCGCGAGCAGCTCGACCATGCCCGCACCTTGCGCTTCTCGAAGAAAGAAATGATCTGGCTGGGCGGCAATACCTTCTATGGCCGCAAGCAGATTTTCGAGCCGGAATTCCTCGCTTGGCTCGAAGATTTCCAGCTGCCCGACTATGAGCTCACCAAGCGCGATGGCCAGTACGAACTGTCCTTCCCCGGCCCCTGGATGTACACCACGCTGTGGGAGATCCCGGCGCTGGCAATCATCAATGAGCTGCGTTCCCGCGCAGCCTTGCGCTCCTTCGGCCCGTTCGCGCTCGACGTGCTCTATGCCCGGGCCAAGGCCAAGATGTGGGACAAGACCGAGCGGCTCAAGGCCTTGCCCGGCATCCGCATTTCCGATTTCGGCACGCGCCGCCGCCACTCCTTCCTGTGGCAGCGCTGGTGCGTCGAGGCGCTGAAGGAAGGCATCGGCGAGGCCTTCACCGGCACCTCCAACGTGCTTCTGGCCATGGACAACGACCTCGAGGCGCTTGGCACCAATGCCCATGAGCTGCCGATGGTCTTTGGCGCGCTTGCCAATTCCGAAGAGGAGTTGCGCGAAGCGCCCTACAAGGTGCTGCAGGACTGGCAGCGCTACTACGGCGGCAACCTTCTGATCGTGCTGCCGGACACCTTCGGCACGGCTGCCTTCCTGCGCGATGCGCCGGACTGGATCGCCGACTGGACCGGCTTCCGCCCCGACAGCGCGCCGCCGATCGAAGGCGGCGAGAAGATCCTCTCCTGGTGGCGCGAGAAGGGCAGGGACCCGAGGCAAAAGCTGCTCATCTTCTCCGACGGGCTCGAGGTCGAGACCATCGAGGAGGCCTATCGTCACTTCAAGGGCAAGGTGCGCATGTCCTTCGGCTGGGGCACCAACCTCACCAATGATTTCGAAGGCTGCGCGCCGACAGAGACCAAGAGCCTCGATGCCATCTCGCTGGTCTGCAAGGTCAGCGAAGCCAATGGCCGGCCTGCGGTGAAACTCTCCGACAACCCGGCCAAGGCGACGGGGGATGAGAAGGAGATCAAGAGGTATCTCAGGATATTTGGCGAGAAAGGGCGCGTGAGACAGCTGGTCAAGGTTTGAGGGTGGCGGGTGCTTCCCGTATCGCCACGCGAGACGGCAAAGTTGGATAGGCTGAGTTCCTTCGCGCCCCCCTCTGTCCTGCCGGACATCTCCCCCTCAAGGGGGGAGATTGGTCTCTCATCTCCACCTTCGCCAATCTTCAGCGTTGCAGGGGAAGCGCCGGCAGAGAAGCTGCCAATCTCCCCCCTTGAGGGGGAGATGTCCGGCAGGACAGAGGGGGGCGCAGGCGCCGTAGGGCGCCAACCTTCGCGATTGGCTCTCGCGACCGCATTCACACTGCTCGTCCCCACCCTCGCCTTCGCCCATGCCTCCGACCGCGGCCATGTCCTCCTTCTGCCGACCGGCTATTACATCGCCGGCGGCGCTTTTGCCGTGGCCGCCAGCTTCCTCGTCTTGGTGCTGCTGCCGCCGGCGGTCCTCGACAATTTCTGGCGTCGGCGCTTCTCCCTGTTCCCCTTCGGCGACGCGCCACGCACCATCGTCAGCCTGCTTTCCTTTGCCGGCTTCGTGCTGCTCATCGCCGCCGGCCTCCTCGGCAGCCGCGATCCCCTCTCCAACCCGCTTCCGCTGGTGATCTGGACGTTGCTTTGGGCCGGCTTCACCTTGCTGCAGGGCGTCTTCGGCGACCTCTGGTCCTGGCTCAACCCGTGGTACGGGCCGTGGCGCGTCGTATCCCTGCTTGTCGGCAAAAGCGGAAGCGAGACCCCGCAACGTCTGCCCTCACGGCTCGGCCTCTGGCCGGCCTTCGCGCTGTTCCTCGCCTTCGCCTGGTTCGAGCTGATCGACCCGGCGCCCGACGATCCGTCCCGCCTGGCCCTCGCTGCCGGCCTCTACTGGCTGTTCAGCGCCGTCGCCATGCTGGCCTTCGGCTACGAGGACTGGAGCCGGCGCGGCGAATTCCTGACGATCTTCTTCTCCATGGTCGCCCGCTTCGCGCCCTTCCAGCGCGAGCAAGGCCGGCTCGGCCTCGGCTGGCCGGGCTCGAAGCTGCTGGCCGCGTCCCCGCTGCCGGCAAGCGGCACGGCCTTTCTCTTGCTGGCCTTGTCTTCGGTATCTTTCGACGGCCTGTCCAAAACCTTCTTCTGGCTCGGCCTGTTCGGCATCAATCCGCTGGAGTTTCCCGGCCGCACCGCGCTGATCGGCATCGGCACTTCCGGCCTCGTGCTGACTTTTGTCTTGCTGGCGGCGATCTTCGCGCTGGCGGTCTTCCTCGGCCAGCGCCTTGCCGGCGGCGGGCATTCATTCGGCGAGGCGTCCGGCCTGCTGGTGTGGTCGATCGTGCCGATCGCGCTCGCCTATCACATCGCCCACTACCTCGCAGCGCTGCTGGTCGACGGCCAATACGCGCTGGCTGCGCTGTCCGATCCCTTCGCGCTAGGCTGGAACCTGTTCGGCACCGCCGACATGGTGGTCGAGGCGGGTGTCGTGGCCGGCGCCGGATCGGCCTGGTGGCTGTGGAATTGCCAGGCCGGCGTCATCATCGCCGGCCACGTGCTTGCGGTGCTGATCGCGCACGGGCTCGCCTGGCGCCTGCATCCGCAACCGTCCCGCGCGGCGCTCAGCCAGTTGCCGCTGACGCTTCTGATGATCGCCTACACGATATTCGGCCTATGGCTGCTTGCCACGCCGACTGCCGGGTGAGAGTGTCCCAGCGAAGCTCGCTTGCCACGCCATGGCTTTGGTGATTTAGTTTGTACACATGCAATTTTCGCGTCCTCCGAGCGCGGAGGATCGTGCCGCCTTATCGCTGGTCAAGACTGAAAAAACAGGGGAACGGACATGGCTGACAAGAACGGATTTTTCGACCTCTCCAAGACCACGCTTTCGCGCCGCACCGCGCTGAAGGGCATGGCGGCCGGCGCCGGTCTGGCGCTGGCGCCCGGCTTCGTCCGCTACAGCCAGGCGCAGAGCTCGGCGCCGATCAAGATCGGCTTCCAGTCGCACCGCACCGGCATCGGCGCCGCCTATGGCCGCTGGTACGAGAAGACGAGCGCAGCCGCCGTCAAGGCGATCAACGACGCTGGCGGCATCGGCGGCCGCAAGGTCGAGCTTGTCATCGAGGATGACGGCACCGACCCCGCCCGCGGCGCCGAGGTGGTCGGCAAGTTCGCCAAGCAGCACAAGACTGACATCGTCTTCGGCACGCTGTTCTCGCATGTCGTGATCGGCTCGGCGCCCGCTGCCGGCGAGAACAAGATCCCCTATTTCGTGGTCAGCGAAGGCCACCACGTCGCCTCGACCAAGCTCAACCGCTACGTCTTCCAGCCGGGCATCACCGACGTGAAGAGCCAGATCCAGTCGATGGCGCCTTGGATCGCGGCCAACGCCGGCAAGAAGGTGACGCAGATCTTCCCCGACTTCGCCTTCGGCTACGACCATCGCGACTACCTGCCGCCGGCGCTGAAGGCGCAGGGTGCCGACGTCATCGCGCAGATCGCCATCCCGCCGACGGAGAGTTCCTTCACCAAATACTTCCCGCAGATCCCGGCCGAGACGGAGGTCATCTACCACGTCATGGTCGGCCCGGCGGTGCTCACCTTCGTCAAGGAGCTTGGCGAGTTCTACGGATCGCAGAGGCCGCAGCTGTTCGGCTTCATGGATTCGCTGGAGGCCACCGACATCAACAGCCCCGGCCTCGAATTCCTCGACGGCAGCCATTTCTGGGAAGGCTCGCCGCGCTACGCGCAGCCCGATGACTCCGCCGCGCAGAAGGCCTACCGCGCCGCCGTCGGCATCGACGACAATGGTGCTGCCGTCGGCGATCCCAAGGACGTCTCCACCGCCTCGCACATGTTCGGCTGCTGGGAAACGCTCTATGTCGTCAAGAAGGCGATGGAGGATGCCGGCTACAAGGGGCCGGAAGACCGGGCCAAGCTGGTCGAGGCGACCGAGGCGCTGAAGGAATTCGCCGAGGGACCGGAGCATCCGCAGGGGCCGAAGACCTTCAACGGCAAGATCCACCAGTGCTTCGGCATCCAGAACATCTCCAAGGTCGAGGGCGGCAAGCTCAAGGTCGTCCACAAGACCAAGATCGAGGACGGCCTCTACGAGCCGGAAGGGGATTACACGACGCAGGCGCTGTGAAGTGCCTTTACCCTCCCCCTTGTGGGGAGGGTCGGCGAATTGGCTTCGCTCGCGAAGCTAATGAGACGGGGTGGGGGTCGCTACGACTCGTGCCCCACCCCCCACCCGACCGCTGCGCGGTCACCCTCCCCACAAGGGGGAGGGTCAAGGGCGCCCTGAATGCACTTCGGACCCCACCTCCTCCTCGCTGCCCTGGAAGGCCTCGTCACCTCCGCCGTGCTGGCGCTGACGGCGCTTGGCCTGTCGCTGGTCTTCGGCGTCATGCGCATCGTCAATGTCGCCCATGGCGAATTCTTCATGCTGGGCGCGGTGCTCGCCTGGGCGGTCTCGACGGCGATTTCCGGCCATCCGGCGATCGGCTTCGTCGCGGCACTCGTGATCGCGCCCTTGCTGGTCGGGCTGGTGGCGTTTCTCGCCGAATGGCTGGTGCTGCGCCGGCTGAACTACAATCCCGAAAGCACAATCGTCGCCACCATCGGCATGCTCTACATCATCCAGCAGCTGGCGCTCTCTTTCTACGGCCCGGAGGCGCGCCCGGTCGAGCCGCCCTTCAGCTACCGCATCCTTCTGCCCTGGTTCGGCTATTCCGGCTACAAGCTCTCGGTGGTTGCGGCCTCAGCGGTTCTGCTCCTGCTCACATGGCTGGTGCTGACGCGCACCAGGATCGGCCTGATCATGCGCGCCACCCAGTATGACCGCGAGACGGCGCAGGCCTTCGGCATTCCGGTCGAGCGCGTCTATGCCGGCGTCTTCGCCATCGGCGCCATGCTGGCGGCGATCGCCGCGGTGCTGATCGTGCCGATCAGCCAGGCCCACTACCTGATGGGGCAGGACCCGCTGCTGTTGTCCTTCATCGTCGTCATCATCGGCGGCCTCGGCTCGCTGCGCGGCACCGTGGTCGCCGCCATATTGATCGGCCTCTCCGACGGTATCGTCTCGGTGTTCTTCTCGCCGACGCTGGCCAAGATCATCGCCACGCTGGTCGTCGCCATGGTTCTTGTGTTCCGGCCGCAGGGCCTGTTCGGGACCGCCCAGCGATGAGGAATGCTTCGCCGGCAAAAATCTACGCCCTGCATGTCGGCGTCATCGCGCTGCTGTTCGCGCTGAACTTCGTCCTGCCCGACTATCACCAGGGCGTCTTCGCGCGCATCATGGCGCTGGCCGTCTTCGCCATGGGCTACAATCTGCTCTTCGGCTATGTCGGCCTGCTCAGCCTCGGCCACGCCATGTTCTTCTCCGCCGGTCTCTACGGCGCCGGGCTGACGGTCTATCATCTCGGCTGGGGCGTGCCGGAGGCCTTCATTGCCGGCATCGTCTGCGGCGCGGCGCTCGCCTTGGTCATCGGACTGCTGGCGCTGCGCACCTCGGGTGTGGCGTTCATGATCGTCACCATGATGTTCGCGCAGGCCTTCTATCTGCTCATTCTCTATTTCGCCGCCTGGACCGGCGGCGACCAGGGCCTTGTCATCCAGCAGGCGTCGCGAATGATCACCATCGGCGGCGCTTCGCTCGACCTGACAAACCCTACCGTCCGCTACATGAGCGCGCTGGCGCTGTTCTCGGTCGTGTTGCTTGCCACGCTGGCCATCGTTCGCTCCCGCTTCGGTCGCGTTCTTGTCGCCATTCGCGAGAACGAGGAGCGCACCAAGATGCTGGGCTACGACACGGTCGCCAACAAGCTCGCAGCGGTCGTTATCTCCGGCGCCATCTGCGCCGCGTCCGGTGCTGCCTATGCGCTGCTGTTCGGCTATATCGGTTCCAGCTTCGCCTCGGTGCAGTATTCGATCCTGCCGTTGCTGTGGGTGCTGCTCGGCGGCGCCGCGACGACGCTCGGACCGCTCATCGGCACGCTGTTCATGTATTATGTCACCGACATCACCAGCGGCTTCACATCCGCCTATCTGCTGATCGTCGGCGTCGCGTTGATCCTGCTGGTGCTGTTCGCCCCGAAGGGCGTTCTGGGCTCCATCCGTCAGCGCTGGCTGGGGTGGCTGCCGTGATGCCGCTGCTCACCACCAAGGGCTTGTCGCGCCATTTCGGCGGCCTGCGCGCCGTCGACGGCGTCGACTTCGCGCTGATCCCCGGCGAAATCCGCGCCATCATCGGTCCCAACGGCGCCGGCAAGACCACCTTCGTCAGCCTGCTCTCGGGCCGCATCCGCCCGTCCTCCGGCATGATCGTCTTCGACGGCGCCGACATCACGACCATGCCGGCTTACAAAAGGGTTCGCCTCGGCGTCGCCTACACCTTCCAGATCACCAGCGTCTTCGCCAATCTGACGGCATTCGACAACGTCGCCCTGCCGGTGCAGCGCACGCTGACCGACGGCCGCTCGAAGGGCCAGGTGAGGAGCGGCGTCATGGAGGCGCTGGAGCGCACCGGCCTCGCCGACCGCGCCGGCACGCTGGCCGGGCATCTCTCCTACGGCCACCAGCGCCTGCTGGAAGTCGCGATGGGCCTGGCGCTCAGGCCGCGCCTCTTGATCCTCGACGAGCCGACGCAAGGCCTGGCCGACAGCGAGATCGACAATTTCATCACGCTGGTGCGCGAGATCGCCAAAAGCGCCACCGTGCTTTTGATCGAGCACAACATGCCGGTGGTCATGCAACTCGCCGACCGCATCACCGTCTTCAATTCGGGAAAGATCCTCGCAGAGGGCACGCCGGAGCAGATCCGCGCCGACACGCAAGTGCAGGACGCCTATCTCGGAGCGACCCATGGCTGAGGCGCTCACCATTTCCGGCCTCGACTGCTTCTACGGCGAGGTGCAGGTGCTCTACGGCCTCGACCTCACGCTCGACAAGGGCGAGGTGCTTTGCCTGTTCGGCCGCAACGGCGCCGGCAAGACGACGACGCTGAAGGCGATCATGGGGCTGGTTCCGGCCACGGCAGGCTCGATCAGGCTGGACGGCACGGAATTGACCGGGCTCGCCGCGCATGACGTGCCGAGGGCGGGCGTCGCCTATGTGCCGCAGGGCAGGCGGCTGTTTGCCGAGATGACGGTGGCGGAGAACATCGAGATCGGCCTGATGACCCGCGGCAAGGGCAAGGCGACGCGTGAGAGAGTGCTCGATCTTTTCCCGCTGCTGCGCGAGCGGCTGAAGCAGCGCTCCGGCACGCTCTCCGGCGGCGAGCAGCAGATGCTGGCCATGGCCCGCGCGCTCTGCCTGGAGCCGCAGGTGCTGTTGCTCGACGAGCCGACCGAAGGGCTGATGCCGTCGATGATCGCAAAGATCCGCGAGACGGTGGCGAAGCTGCGCGATCTCGGCGTCTCGACGATCCTGGTCGAGCAGCGCGTCGATGCCGTGCTCTCGGTCGCCGACCGCGTCTCATTCATCGAGAACGGCCGCAACCGCGAGACGGTCGATGTCGAGGCCTTGCGCGCCGATCCATCGGCGGTGCGGCGGTATGTGGGAGTGGGTTGAGGCAGGCCCCGGATTTTGAGTCGAGAGCAATTCCAGGAAAAGTGTGAGCGTTTTTCCGTCCGGAATTGCGCAAAAACAAGGAGATAGGGCGTTTCGCCGTTTCCGTGAAACGGTGAAACGCACTAGTTGTCCAGGGCGCCGGTCGCTTTCGCGCGCACAAATGCCAGGCCGGCTATTGCGAGATCGCCGACCGCCATGCCACGGAACACGAAAGCAGTTCGCTCACTCGGGCTTTGACGACCGGACACGTCGCCGCTGACCAGACCCGTCAAGTCGCCGGCAACGCGTTCGGGCCTGACCATCGGTCTGCTCATCTGCGCCTCTTGCACCAAGTCGTCGATGACGATGCGATCGAAGCTGACCATGGTGTCAGGGAACCAGGGCAGGGCCAGATCGGTCATGGTCGCAAAAACGCCGGCCTTCAGCCAACGCGCATCCAGAAATGGAACCGGCTCGGGCACCAGAGTGACCGTCGTCACCACGATGTCGGCCGACTCGACCGCCGCTTTGGCGGTATCGCTCGGCACCGCGGTGAGGCCACGCGCCTCGGCCATCCGACACAGTGCGTCGCGGCTGCTTTTGCCCCGACTGAAGGCGCGAATCTCCTGCAGCGGAAAAAGGTCAGCCAGCGCCTCGAGATGGCCGCGCGCCTGAACGCCGCACCCGATGAACGCGACGCTTGTCGAACCGGCCCGAGCCAGTCGCCTCGCCGCCACGCAGCTTAGACCGGCCGTGCGCTTCGCGGTCACCCAATTGCCGTCGACCACGGCAAGCGGCAGCCCCGTTTCGCCGTCGAGAAGGGTGACGATTGAGTTGAGGGTTGCAAGTCCCCGCTCGGGGTTTCGGGGGTTGACCACCAGCGATTTGGTCGCCAGCACCGGGGGCTCGGTCGCGACCCCGAGAGTCGCCATGATGTAGCGGTCGTCGCCCGGCAGCACCACCGCCTTCGGCGCGCACCAGACCTCGCCCTGCCTCTGACCGATGATCTGGCGCTCGATTTCGTCAACCACGTCGGATGTCGAAATCGCCAAGCCATCCAGAAAATCGGCCGACAGATAGGGCAGCTTCTCGATGGTCATTGTTGCCCCGGGAATGGCGTGTTTTCGATAAGCATTTACTCGGTTCGGCTTCTGAAACGAACCTGATCGCGGACTCTCGCCTCGCTCATAGCAGAAATTGCCAACCGCGCATACGCAGCCGCCGTCGCCCATGGCGGCGGCCCACCAGCTTCGAGGCCGATGGCGGCGATCACGCGAACAGAGCGACCCGGTGGTGGTTTCCCGGCTCACCTGAAGAACAGGAATCCCGCAATCAAAAAGGTCGGGATCAGCACCAGGCCCGACCACGCCATGTAGCCGAAGAAGCCGGGCATCTTGAAGCCGCGATGCCTGGCGATGGCAAAGACCATGAAGTTCGGCGCATTGCCGATATAGGTGTTGGCGCCCATGAACACCGCCCCGGCCGAGATCGCGGCAAGCGTCGAGGCGGCCTCGGTCATCAGGTGCTTTGCATCGCCGCCGGCAAGCTCGAAGAACACCAGATAGGTCGGCGCGTTGTCGAGGAAGGACGACAGCGCTCCGGTCAGCCAGAAATAGGCCAGATTGTTCGGCTGGCCGTCGGCGGAGGTGACGAGCGACACAAGCGGCGCCAGCGCGCCGTCGTGGCCGGCCCGAAGGATGGCGATGACCGGCACGATGCAGATGAAGATGCCGGCAAACAATTTCGCCACTTCGGCGATCGGCCCCCAGCTGAAGCCGTTCGCTTGCCTGTGGCTCTTGTAGGACACGCGAAGCGACAGCCAGGCCAGCGCCAGGATGATCGCGTCGCGCACCAGGTTCTGCAGTTCGAGGCCGACGCCGAGGATCGGAATGCTGATGCCGGGCTTCCAGCCGGCGGAAAGCAGGATGGCGCCGATCACGCCGGCGAGCAGCGGCAGGTTGGCGAGGCCCCGCAGGCGCACCTTCGTGTCCGGTGTCGGGTCCTTGATCTTCGGCAAGCCGCCTTCGCGGCGATGCAGGACAATGTCGAGCGCCAGGAAGATGACGAGCACCAGCCCGCCGGTGAACAGCGTCTCGCGCCAGAGATTGGCTGTCGTCCAGAAGAAGTCGACGCCGCGCAGGAAGCCGACGAACAGCGGCGGGTCGCCGAGCGGCGTCAGCGAGCCGCCGATGTTGGAGACCAGGAAGATGAAGAAGATCACCACATGGGCGTTGAACGGCCGGTTGTCGTTGGCGCGCAGCATCGGCCGGATCAGGATCATCGAGGCGCCGGTGGTGCCGATGACCGAGGCAAGGAGCGCGCCGACGAGCAGCAGCCCGGCATTGACCAGCGGCGTGCCGTGGATGTTGCCGGCAAGCAGGATGCCGCCCGAAATCGTGTAGAGCGCGAACAACAGGATGATGAAGGACATATATTCGGTGAGCAGCGTGTGCAGCACCGCTTCGCCCGCGGTCGGGATGCCGAAGGCGATCGCCAGCGGCGCCACCACCAGCGCAGCCCAGCCGGCGGCGATCTTGCCGTAGTGATGTTCCCAGACATGATGGAAGAGCAGCGGTCCGGTCGCGATCGAAAGCAGCAGCCCGGCAAAAGGCAGCGCCCACAACAACGACATCGCCGCGCCCGGCAGTTCGTGGGCCTCGGCGGCGAAAGCCGACTGCGGAAAAGCGATCGGGAGTGCGCCGGCCATGCCAGCCGCCAACGCCTTCGCAGATATCGTGAAGCCCCCTCGATGCCTCACAGGTGGGTCAGTCCGACGAATGGTCTTCGAGCGTCACGCCGGCTTCCCGCATACCTTTCAACATCGTGTCGAGCGAGCCGCCGAGGTCGATGCCGCGGCAGGCGTCGAGCCGCACGGTCGCCTTGAAGCCCTGCTTGACCGCATCGAGCGCCGAATAGGCGACGCAGAAATCGGTGGCGAGCCCGACCAGGGTGACGGTATCGATGCCGCGTTCCTTCAGATAGCCGGCAAGCCCGGTCGGCGTCGTATGGTCGTTTTCGAAGAAGGCCGAATAGCTATCGATCGCCGTGCGAAAGCCCTTGCGGATCACCAGCTCGGCCTTGGTCCAGGCAAGCCCGGAATGGAAATCCGAGCCCAGGCTGCCCTGGATGCAGTGGTCCGGCCAGAGGGTCTGAGGCCCGTAGGGCATCTCGATGGTCTCGAAAGGCTGCTTTCCGGGATGGCTGGAAGCGAAGCTCGAATGGCCGGCGGGATGCCAGTCCTGCGTCAGGATCACATGGTCGGTCCGCCGGATCAGGTCGTTGACCAGCGGCACGATCTCATCGCCGCCGGCAACAGCCAGCGCGCCGCCGGGGCAAAAATCGTTCTGCAGGTCGATGACGATGAGCGCTTCGTCGGCCATGCGGCCTCCCTTCTGTCTCGGCTTGGGCTCCGGTTGACGAGACCGGACACGGAACCTTGACCAGATGGCCGGCGGCGTCAACCTCCATAGGCATAACAAAGCCGTGGCGGCTTGTTTGCGACAGGCCTGGCCGGTGGCTTCGCTTTGACAATCGCCGCGAAGTTGATATCATTTGCATACGAATGAATTTGCCTGACTGGGACGGCGGCAGATTCCCTCGGAAAGGCCCCTTTTCGGGAAGGCAAGGCGTGACCCGTTACGCGAAACCCACCACGGTCGACGAGGCGCTCGCTCTGCTCGGCGAGGATCGCTGGCGCGTTCTCGCCGGCGGCACGGATTTCTATCCGGCGCAGGGCGCGAAGCCTTTCCGCGACAACATCCTCGACATCAACGGTCTCGCCGCGCTGCGCGGCATTGCCGAGACGGCCGATCACTGGCGGATCGGCGCCCGCACGACCTGGACCGACATCGTGCGCCAGCCGCTGCCGGCGGCATTCGACGCGCTGAAGGCCGCCGCGCGCGAAGTAGGCTCCGTCCAGATCCAGAACGTCGCCTCCGTCGCCGGCAATCTCTGCAACGCCTCGCCCGCCGCCGATGGCGTGCCGGCGCTGCTGGTGCTCGATGCCGATGTCGAACTGCGGTCGGCGAAGGCCACGCGCCACTTGCCGCTCGGCGCGTTCATCCTCGGCAATCGCCGCACGGCGCTGCAGCCCGGCGAGATGGTCACGGCCATTCGCGTGCCGAAGCGCTCGGCTGTCGGCGCATCGGCCTTCGTCAAGCTCGGCGCCCGGCGCTACCTGGTCATCTCCATCGCCATGGCTGCGGCTCGGCTGGTGGTCGAGGGCGGCGTGGTCGCGGATGCCGCTATCGCCGTCGGCGCCTGCTCGGCGGTTGCCCGCCGTCTGGCCGGCGTGGAGGCCGCCCTGCGCGGCCAGCCGATCACCGCCGCGGTTGGCGGCGCGATATTGTCTGCGCCGATCGATGAACTGTCGCCGATCGGCGATGTGCGCGGCAGCGCCGAATACCGAGAGCACGCCGCGCGTGAGATCATTGTGCGCGCCGCGGGTGCCGCCCTCGGCCAGGATAGCGGCAGGGTGGCGGCATGAACGACGCGCGGCCCGACATCGGCAAAGCCTGGCCGTCCACGAGCATGGAACGCGCCGACATCGCCTTCCAGGTCAACGGTGCCGCCGTCAATGTATCGGTGCCGCCGGTGCGGCGGCTGTCGCAGGTTCTGCGCGACGAGTTGCGGCTCACCGGCACCAAGGTCGGCTGCGATGCCGGCGATTGCGGTGCCTGCACCGTGCTGGTCGACGGCGAGCCGGTGTGCGCCTGCCTGGTGCCGGCGGCCTCGGTGTCCGGCGCTTGTGTCACCACGGTCGAGGGCCTCGCCAATGGCAGGCTGTCCGCCTTGCAGGCCTCGTTCCTGGCGCATGGCGCCGCGCAGTGCGGCATCTGCACGCCGGGCCTGCTGGTGGCGGCCACCGCGCTTCTGGAACGCAACCCGACACCGAGCGAGGCCGAGACGCAGGACGCGCTGGGCGGCGTGCTCTGCCGCTGCACCGGCTACCGGAAGATCGTCGCCGCTGTCATGGACGCATCGCGTCACGTTGGCGGCCTTGATCATCGGATGCCGACGATTGGCAGCGCCGTCGGCGCCTCGCCGATCCGCCTCGATGGCGTGCCGAAGATCACCGGCGGCGAAAAATTCGGTGGCGATACCTTCCCGGCCGATGCGCTCGCCGTGCTGGTGGTGCGCTCGCCGCACCACCACGCCCGTTTCAGCTTCGACGAAATCGAAGCCTGGGCCAAATCCCATCCCGGCGTCGCCGGTGTGTTCACCGCCGCCGATATTCCGGGCAAGAACTGCTTCGGCGTCATCGGGCCCTTTGCCGACCAGCCGGCGCTTGCCGAAGGCTTCGCACGCTTTCGCGGCGAAGCGGTGGCGCTGGTGGCTGGCGAACGCGAAGCGATCTTGGATCTCGACCTGACGGATTTTCCAGTCGCCTGGACGGAGCTGCCGCATGTGCTGCAGCCCTCAGACGCGAAGGCCGACGGCGCCAAGCTCATCCACCAGCATCGGCCGGCGAACCTGCTCACCTCCGGCTTTGTCGAGCGCGGCGATCCCGATGGCGCGCTTGCCGGCGCTGCCGTCACGGCGTCCGGCGCCATCGAGACCTCCTTCGTCGAGCACGCCTATATCGAGCCGGAAGCCGGCTATGCCTACATGGACGGCGGCACGCTGGTCGTGGTCGCCTGCACGCAGGCGCCCTATATGGACCGCGACGACACGGCCAAGGTGCTGGGCCTTCCCGTCGACAAGGTGCGCATCGTGCCGACCGCCACCGGCGGCGGCTTCGGCTCCAAGCTCGATGTCTCGCTGCAGCCGCTGATCGGCTTGGTGGCGATGAAGACGGGCCGGCCGGCGGCACTCGTCTACACGCGCAACGAATCGATGATGTCGACCACCAAGCGCCATCCGGCCGAGATGCAGGCAACCATCGGCACGGACGCCGGGGGCCGCGTCACCGGCATGGTCTTCTCCGGCGATTTCAACACCGGCGCCTACGCAAGCTGGGGCCCCACCGTCGCCAATCGGGTGCCGGTGCATGCCTCCGGCCCCTATGTCACACCGAACTATCGGGCAGAAGGCCGGGCCATCCACACCAACGGCCCGATCTCCGGCGCCTTCCGCGGCTTCGGCGTGCCGCAGGCGACCATCATGCAGGAGACTCTCTATGACGATCTCGCCATTAAGCTCGGCCTGGATCGGCTCGACTTCCGCCTGAAAAACTGTCTTCGTAACGGTTCCGAAACGGTCACCGGCCAGCGCCTGGAATCGGGCGTCGGCATCGGCGAATGCCTGGAGCAGCTTCAGCCGCACTGGGCGCGCGCGCTCGCGGATGCGGAGGCCTTCAACGCGGCCCATACGGCAAGCAAACGCGGCGTCGGCGTCGCCTCCTGCTGGTATGGCTGCGGCAACACCTCGCTGCCCAATCCCTCGACCATCAAGGTCGGTATCTCGGCCTCCGGCGACGTCGTCCTTCACCAGGGCGCCGTCGACATCGGCCAGGGCTCGAACACCGTCATCACGCAGATCTGCGCCGACGCGCTTGGCCTGCCGCTTGAAAAATTCCGGCTGAAAAGCGCCGACACCGCCATCACGCCCGATGCCGGCAAGACATCCGCCTCACGGCAGACTTTTGTCACCGGCAAGGCCGCCGAGAAGGCCGGCCGCGCGCTGCGCGAGAAAATCCTGCGCTTTGCCAATGTGTCCGACCGGGCTTCGATCGCGCTCGATGGCGCAAGCATCTCAATCCAGGAAGGCGACGCGACGCGGCTGATCGATCTCGCGACCCTGAAGGCTGATGCCGACGGCCTGGTCTTCGTCGCCGAAGAAACCTACGACCCGCCGACGCTGCCGCTCGACGCCAAGGGCCAGGGCAAGCCCTACGCCGTCTATGGCTATGGCGCGCAGATCGCCGAGCTCGAGGTCGACCTCAGGCTCGGCACCGTGAAGCTGATCAAGATCACCGCCGCGCATGATGTCGGCAAGGCGATCAACCCGGTGCTGGTCGAAGGCCAGATCGAGGGCGGCATCGCGCAAGGCATCGGCATGGCGCTGATGGAGGAATACATCCCCGGCCGTACCGAGAACCTGCACGACTATCTCATTCCGACCATCGGCGACGTGCCGCCGATCGAGCATATTCTCGTCGAGGTTCCGGATCCCGAAGGTCCCTTCGGCGCCAAGGGCCTGGGCGAGCATGTGCTGATCCCGACGGCGCCGGCGATCCTCAATGCCATCCGCCATGCCAGCGGCGTCCTGGTCACCAAGGTGCCGGCGACGCCGAGCCGCATCCTTGCGGCGATCCGCGAGAAGGAGGCGCGCCGATGAGCGAGCTTGCCGAGCGTTTCGAAACCCACGATCCCGGCGAGAAGCAGGTGGCGGAGAAGGTCCGCTGCGATGCCTGCCCGGTCATGTGCTACATCGCCGACGGCCGCACCGGCGCCTGCGACCGCTACGGCAATGTCGGCGGCCGCATCGTGCGCATGGACCCGCTGACCATCCTCGACCATGCCGCCGAGACCGGCGGCGCGGTCGTGCCCTTCGTCGCCGAGGGCGAGGCCTGGAATGGCGAGCTGGTCAACACCGGCCGCCGCTTTGTCACCGCGATCGGCGCCGGCACCACCTATCCGGACTACAAGCCGGCGCCCTTCATCGTCAGCCAGGAGGTCGAGGGCGTCGACCTCGTCACCGTCGTCACCGAAGGCATCTTCTCCTACTGCGGCGTCAAGGTGAAGATCGACACGGATCGCCACATCGGCGACGAGACGACGACGGTGCGCTCCGAAGGCGAGGCGATCGGTCATGTCACCACCGGCGAATACGGTTCGCAGATGCTGTCGCTCGGCGGCGTCCATCACCTGACCGGCGGCTCCAAGGCTGAAGGCCGCGCCACCTGCGACGCGCTGCTCAACCTTTGCAACAGGAAGCCCGTCGAGCTCACCATCGACGGCGGCGCGACGATCGTTGTCGAGGCCGGCAAGGCGCCGGTCATCGACGGCAAGGTCGAACACCGCATGCGCGTCGGCTGCGGCTCGGCCACCATCGGCATGTTCGCCACGCAATGGCGCGGTCTCGTCGACGAGGTGGTGGTGGTCGACGATCACATCACCGGCGTCGTCTCCGAGCACCAGGCCGGCAAGGTGCTGGGCTGGGAGGATACCGGGATAAAGATCATTGGCCGCCGCTCGACGCCTGGCCGCTATTTCAAGGTCTCGGAACCCGGCCTCGGCTGGGGCGGCACGACGATTTCCGATCCGTTGTCGATCCTCGGCGACTGGAACGCCAAGAAGGGGGCGCGCCCCGGCCTGTCGCTGCTGATGGTGTCGACCACGGGCGAGCAGTTCGCCTATTACGAGCTCGACGACCAGCTGAAGCCGGTCGAGAAGCCGTTTCCGGAGCGGCTCCAAAAGTCCGTCGGCCTGATCGAGGACAATTGTGAGCCGGCGCTGTGCACCGTGCTGTTCATCGGCGGCGCCGGCGGCTCGCTGCGCGCCGGCGTCACCGAAAACCCTGTGAATCTCACCCGCTCGGTGCAGGGTTTGAAAACCTATGTCACGGTTGGCGGCGCGCCGGTCTATGTCTGGCCGGGCGGCGGCATCACGCTGATGGTCGACGTCACCCGCGTGCCCGAAGGCGCCTTCGGTTATGTGCCGACGCCGGCGCTCGTCGCGCCGATCGAGTTCACGCTGCGCCGCGACGACTATATCCGGCTCGGCGGCTACGAGAACGAGATCCGCAGCGTCGAGGATATCCTCGCCAAGGGCGGCGAGTATCTCAATCCGCGCCGTGGCGCTGGCGCACCGGTAAACAACCCCTGGCCGCCGCTGGCGCAACTGCGGCGCGCCGCGGCGAACGGGGCCGGCTGATGAACGGCCCGCAAGCGCATTGGCTTGCCGACGGCAGGCGGCTCCATCTCAACCATGGGCCGATCGACCTGATCGTCGAGGCCTTTGGTGCTGCGGATGAATGCCGTGCCGCCTACGCGCAGGCTGTCGCGCGCTTCCAGACGGTTTTGAACGGGCTGGTCGCGGAGCTTCCTGAACTGCGTCGCCCGGCATCATTGAAGCCACGAGCATTCGCCGACCCGACGGCACGGCGCATGGAGGCGGCGGTTGTGCCATTGTCCGAAAGGTTCATCACGCCGATGGCAGCCGTCGCCGGCTCGGTAGCCGACGAAATGCTTGCCGCATTGCTTCCCGGGCGCCGGCTGCAGCGCGCCTATGTCAACAATGGCGGCGACAGCGCCATCCATCTCGGCAAGGGCCAGTCGATGACGCTGGCGATCGCCGGCACCGGGCATGGCATGGCCGATCGCATCACGATCCATGCCGAGGACGGCGTGCGCGGCGTCGCGACCAGCGGCTGGCGCGGCCGCTCCTTTTCGCTCGGCATAGCGGATGCGGTTACTGTGCTAGCGCGCTCCGGCGCCGAGGCCGACGCTGCGGCAACGCTCATCGCCAACGCCGTCGATCTGCCTGGACACCCCGCGATCCATCGCGAGCCCGCGCGCGATCTGGCGCCCGACAGCGATCTCGGCGACCGGCCGGTGACACAGGGCGTCGGCGCGCTCGCATCCGATGCGGTCGCTCGGGCGCTGGACAACGGCCTTGCCGTCGCCGAAGATTTTCGCCGGCGCGGCCTGATCGCCGCATCGGCGCTGTTTCTGGCGGGCCAAACCCGCATCAGTGGCTCGGTGGCGCTCGTCGCGCCCAACAAGCATAAAGCGAAGGAAACTGCCCATGCCTGAATTCCCGATCCGTAAGATCGCGGTCCTGACCGAAGAAATTTTTCACGACGGTGGTCCCGTGGCCAAGGAGCCAAGGCTGCGCGCCGCCGCTCTCGCCGTGGTCAAGAACCCCTTCGCCGGCCGCTACGTCGAGGAGTTGCAGGGCGCGATGGATGACCTGAAGCCGCTCGGCCTTCTGCTGGCCGACAAGCTGATTGCGGCACTTGGCGGCGACGTGAAGAAGATCGACGGCTACGGCAAGGGCGCCATCGTCGGCTCTGCGGGCGAACTGGAGCACGGCGCGCTATGGCACGTGCCGGGCGGTTACGCCATGCGCGAGCGGCTCGGCGACGCCAAGGCGATCGTGCCGTCGGCCAAGAAGGTCGGCGCCTTCGGTTCGCGGCTCGACGTGCCGCTCGGCCACATCAACGCCGCCTATGTGCGCAGCCATTTCGACGCGATGGAGGTCGGCATCAGCGACGGGCCACGTCCGGACGAGATCCTGTTCTGCCTGGCCATGACCTGCGGTCCGCGTGTCCACAACCGGATGGGCGGTCTTGCTGCAAGCGACATCAAGGCATGGGATGGGTTGCGATGAGCGGCGAGGACAATCTGCTGCGGCTGGTCGAGGCCGAAGAGCCGGATGAAAACAATTACCATCTGCAGGACCAGGTCGGCTTCATCCTGCGCAAGGCGCACCAGCGACATGTCTCGATCTTTGCCTCGCACATCGGCGATCTGACGCCGCCGCAATTCGCGGCTTTGGCCAAGCTCTACGACATCGGCGAGACCTCGCAGAACCAACTCGGCACGCTGATCGCCATGGATGCCGCGACAGTGAAAGGCGTCATCGACCGGCTGAAAGCGCGCGGCCTGGTCGAACTTTCCAAGCACGAGGTCGACAAGCGTCGCCTGCTGGTCAACCTGACACCGGAAGGCCGCGAGGCGATCGAACGGCTGATCCCGCTCGCCCGCACCATCACCGAGGAGACACTGGCGCCCCTGACCGCCAAGGAGGCCGCGACCTTCCTGCGGCTGTTGGCGAAGCTGGCCTAATCAGTCGGTCGGAACGCTCCCGAACATCTCCTTGGCCTGTTCGGCCGTATAGTAGCCGAGCCTGACATCCTCGGCGACCAGCTTCGGGTCGCGCTGGCGCGGGTCGCCATAGCCGCCGCCGCCAGGTGTGCCGACACGCACGCGGTCGCCGGCCTTGAGCGCGATGTCCTGCTCCTTGGACAGATGCGGCGGCACATGCGCTTCGCCGCCCCGGAACACGGTCACGCTGTTCGGCATGCCATCCTTGCCGCCGAGCGCGCCTTGCGGGCCGAAGCGGCCGTGATCCATGACGAAGGACGCGCGCGCCTCGCCGCGCAGGATCTCCACTTCATAGGCAAGCCCGAAGCCGCCGCGATGCCTGCCGGCGCCGCCGGAGCCTTCGCGCAGCGCATAATGCCGGTAGAGCACCGGAAAGGCCTGCTCCATGATCTCGACCGGCGGCGATTTCGAAATGCCGATGGTCGAGCAGCCGTTGCTCAAGCCGTCATGGCCGGCATTGCCGCCGTAGCCGCCGCCGGAGATCTGGTACATGACGTAGTCGCGGCCGCGCACGGGATCGTTGCCGCCGAGCGCGAAATTGCCGCTGGAGCCGGCGGGAGCCGCCGTCACCTTCTCCGGCAACGCCTGCACCATGGCCGCGAACACCGCCTCGGCGATGCGCTGCGAAACCTCCGCCGCGCAGCCCGACACGGGCCGAGGATATTTCGCGTCGAGGAAGGTGCCCTCCGGTCGCTTCACGATCAGCGGCTCGAAGGCGCCGGCGCTGATCGGCACCTCGGGGAAGATGTGGCGCATGGCGAGATAGACCGACGACAGGGTCGTCGCCAGCACGCTGTTCATCGGCCCGGCGCAGGGTTTTGACGAGCCGGTGAAATCGAAGGTCAGCGTGTCGCCCTTCTTCTCGACGGCGAGATTGATGGTCAGCGGCTCGTTCACCACCCCGTCGGAATCGACGAAGGCCTGCGAGCGGTAGACGCCGTCCGGTATGGCGGCGATCGAGGCCCGCATCTGCTCGGCGGCGCGGCGGCGCAGTTCCGCGATCGCCTCGACAACGGTTTCGTCACCGTAACGATCCAGGATTTCATTGAGCCTGTCCTGACCGATCAGCAGGGCCGCAGCCTGCGCGCGGATGTCGCCGATGCGCTGGTCGGCGACGCGGATGTTCGAGCAGATGATGGCGTAGATCTCCGGATCGAGCGTGCCCTTCTTGAACAGTTTCACCGGCGGCAGCCTGAGCCCTTCCTGCTCGACCGCGGTGGCCGAGGCCGAAAAACCGCCCGGCACCGAGCCGCCGATATCCGGCCAGTGGCCGGTGTTGGAAAGCCAGCAGAAGATTTTTCCACCCCGATAGACCGGCATGACGAAGCGCACATCCATCAGATGCGTGCCGCCGAGATAGGGATCGTTGACGATGTAGATGTCGCCCGGCTCCGGGGCGAGACAGCGGCCGTCGGCGATCATCTCGATCACCGTCCTGGTCGAATATTGCATGACGCCGACGAAGACCGGCAGGCCCTGGCTGCCTTGCGCGATCAGCGAGCCGTCGACGGCCGAATAGATCCCGTCCGAGCGGTCGTTGGCCTCGGCAATCACCGGCGAGAAGGCGGCGCGGGAAAACGTCAGATCCATCTCGTCGCAGACCTGCTGCAGCGCCGCCTGCAGCACCGAAAGCGTGATGGTGTCGAGGGTGCTCATCTCAGGCCTCGCCGATGTCGATGATGATGTTGCCGTCGGCATCGGAGAGTGCCCGATCGCCGGGTTCGAGCACTGTCGTGGCATCCATTTGCTCCAGGATCGCCGGCCCCTTGATGATCGCGTCGAGCGGCAGCTTTTCGCGGGCGTAGACCGGCGTGTCGTGCCAGGCGCCGTGATACCAGACCGGCCGGATCTCGCGCCGCGCCTCCTCAAGCGTCGCCGCGCGTCCCGCCGGGTCGATCAGCTTCGACAGGTCGATCTGCGGCCGCACCCCGGTCACCGATGTGTTGAGGTTGACGAGGTTGGCGCGGATCTCCGGCAGTTCAACCTTGAAGCGCGCGAAATAGGCCTTTTCGAACAGCTGCTGCAGCGTTTCTCGTGAAACCGACGACGAAGGCAGTGGCACGTTGATGATATGCGTCTGGCCGACGAACTGCATGTCGGCGGAATGCGTGACGCGGATCGCGTCCGGCTTCACCGCTTCCTTGGCGATCAGCGCCTCGCCTTCGTTACGGTGCCGTTCCAACACCTCGCGAAGCGCAGCTTCGTCGAGCCCGCCCACCGGCATGTTGATTGTGTTGACAAAGTCATGCCGCATATCCGCGACCACGCAGCCGAGCGCGTTGGTGATGCCGGGGCGCGCCGGCACCAGCACTTTCGGCAGGCCGAGCTCGCGGGCGAGCGCCGTCGCATGCAGCGGTCCGGCGCCGCCGAAGGCGAACAGCGCAAAATCGCGCGGATCGTGGCCGCGCGAGACGGAAACCATGCGGATGGCGCCCGCCATCTTCATGTTGCCGAGTCTCAGCACCGCGCCGGCCGCCTCGACGCCGGAGAGGCCGGTGTGCTTGCCGATACTGTCCTCGAAGATTGCCGTCACGCGCTCGACGGTGACCGGATTGTCGACCGCGAGCAGCTTCTTCGGCGCCAGCCGGCCGAGCACCAGATTGGCATCGGTGATGGTCGGCTCCGTGCCACCGCGCCCGTAGCAGATCGGACCGGGATTGGCGCCGGCGCTTTCCGGGCCGATCTGGATCAGCCCGGCCGCGTCGACGCGCGCGATCGAGCCGCCGCCGGCGCCGACCGTGTGCACCGCCACCATCGGCACATGGATGGGCATCGCATATTCGATCTCGATCTCGTTCGAGACGGCGGGCTCGGCGTTGCGGATCAGCGCCACGTCGGTCGAGGTGCCGCCCATGTCATAGGTGACGAGGTTGCCGAAGCCGGCGCGTTTTCCGGTATAGGCGGCGGCGATCACGCCCGACGCCGGGCCCGACATGACGGTTTTGGCCGATTCCAGCGTGACGAAGCGGGCCGAGATCATGCCGCCATTGCCGTTCATGATCAGAAAGTCGCGGGCATAGCCTTTTGCGGCGAGCTCCTTGCGCAGCCGTTCGACATAGCGCTCGAGAATCGGCTGCACCGAGGCGTTGACCGCGGCCGTCACGCCGCGCTCGAACTCGCGCGCTTCCGAAAGCAGCGCATGGCCGGTGGTGATGTGGCCGTTCGGCCAGAACTCCGCCGCGATCTCGGCCGCGCGCCGTTCATGCGCCGGGTTGGCGTAGGAATGCAGGAAATGGATGACGAGCGATTCGCAGCCGGCCGCGAGCAGCCGCTTCAGCGCATCGCGCATCTCGGTCTCGTCGAGCGGCACGCGAACGGCGCCGGAGGCCTCCACGCGCTCGGAAACCTCAAGGCGGAGGTCTCGCGGAATGACTGGTACGAAAGTGCCCGTCATGCCATAGGCTTGCGGCCTTGTGCGCCGTCCGAGCTCGATCACGTCGCGAAAGCCGCGCGTGGTGATCATGCCGGTTCGCGCCAGCCGGCGCTCCAGCACGGCGTTGGTGGTGGTGGTCGTGCCGTGCACGATGAGGTCGATGCCGTCGACCGGAAAGCCGGTGGCGCCAAGCGCGGCGACCACGCCAAAGGCCTGATTTTCCATCGTGGTCGGCGTCTTGGCGATATGCACCTTGCCGCCTGCCTTGCCATCGATCAGGAGCAGATCGGTGAAGGTTCCCCCGACATCGATGCCGGCAACGACGCTTCCCGCCGACGCCGAAAATTTCTCATTCATTGCCGAAACCCGAAATGCCAGGACTACGGATATGCCTTGGTTTGGAAAGGCGTTTTACGCTGCCATCTTGACCTGAAGATCATTTGTATACTAATAAATTCGGGACACAAGAGCTTACCGCTTGGCAGTGTGTGGAGAGCGCGTCGGAACCTGACGGTTTGGGCGCGCAGGAGAAGGTTTGGCGCCAGCGCCGCGAGCCTGGGCCGGAAGGTTGGGTTTGATGAACACGTCATCCGCGTTGAACGTTGCCGGCGCCAAGCCGCTGCAGTTCCCGATCCCGGCCAATGTCTATGCCGAGACCGTGGTCTCGGTGAAGCACTACACCGACCGCCTTTTCTCGTTCCGCATCACCCGCCCGCAGTCGCTGCGCTTCCGCTCCGGCGAGTTCGTCATGATCGGTCTGCCTAATGCCGAGAAGCCGATCTTCCGCGCCTATTCGGTCGCCAGCCCCGCCTGGGACGACGAGCTCGAATTTTTCTCGATCAAGGTGCCGGACGGTCCGCTGACCTCCGAGCTGCAGAAGATCGAGGTCGGCGACACCGTCATCATGCGCCAGAAGTCGACCGGCACGCTGGTGCTCGATGCGCTGACGCCCGCCAAGCGCGTCTTCATGATCTCGACCGGCACCGGCATCGCGCCCTTCGCCAGCCTGCTGCGCGATCCCGACACCTATGAGAAGTTCGACCAGGTCATCCTCACCCACACCTGCCGCGACAATGCCGAGCTTACCTACGGCCAGGAACTGGTGGAGGCGCTCGAGAGCGATCCGCTGATCGGCGAGCTGACCGGCGGCCGCGTCACGCTCTACAATTCGACGACCCGCGAGGAATCGGCGCGCATGGGCCGCATCACCGCGCTGATCGGCTCGGGCAAGTTCTATTCCGACCTCGGCATCGACAAGCTCAATCCCGAGACCGACCGCATCATGATCTGCGGCTCGATGCACATGCTGAAGGATGTCAAGGAACTCGCCGAGAGCCTCGGCTTCCAGGAGGGCTCGCTCAGCCATCCCGCCAGCTTCGTCGTCGAGCGCGCCTTCGTCGACTGAGGCGCGTCGCGGCCGGCCAGTTCTGTTGGAGGCGTCTGAGATTAGCGACGACATTCGCGCTTCGTCATTCTAGGGCGGAGCAAGGAGCGGAGCGACGCGCGCAGACCCTAGAATCCATGCCGTTACGCTAAGGCGTTGTGGCGGTTACAGAATTCTGCACCGTTGCACTCTACGGCGAGGGTCGCGGCATGGATACTCGGGTCAAGCCCGAGTATGACGAAGTGATGGGCGTTTCGGCCAATCTCCAACGCCGAGCACCCACTCAGCATGATGTTTTGACCATGCGGTCAAAAATTGACTGCTTTCGCCGCCTTTTTCCGCTATGACCCACTGAAGGACTCGTGAAGGACAATTTCGCGGGGTATCTTCGGCTGAGGTCGCTGAGTGAAAGGGCAGGAGATGAGCAGCACAATCCGCGAGGCCGGCGCAGGCGCCGGCGCGTCCAAGGTTATGCCGCTGCCGGCGCGCGCCGCCGCCAACACGCCGATGCCGCTGGAGCATGGCATCGCCCGCAACCCCGGCATGAAGCTCGATCTAGGCTTCCTGGAATCGGTGCGCAGCGTCAACCGATCGGCGCTGGAGCGCCGGGTCGCCACGCTCACCAAGCGGCGCTCGATCAAGACCGACAACCAGGCCGCATGGCTGCTGCGCGCCATTGCCTGCATGGACCTCACCACGCTGAATTCCAACGACACCGACGAGCGCGTGCGCCGGCTCTGCGCCAAGGCGATCAATCCACTGCGTCGGGATATCGTCGAGGGGCTCGGCATATCAGGCGAAACCATCCGTCCGGCGGCGGTCTGCGTCTACCATCCCTTCGTCGCCACCGCGGTCGACGCGCTGCGCGGCACCGGTATCCGTGTCGCAGCCGTCTCCACCGCCTTCCCGCACGGGCTGGCGCCGCTCTCGACCCGCCTGCAGGAGATCGAGGCCTCGGTGCGCGACGGCGCCGACGAGATCGATGTCGTCATCCCGCGCGGCCTGGTCTACGGCGCCAAATGGCGCGAATTGTTCAACGAGATCGTCGCCATGCGCGCCGCCTGCGGCGATGCGCATCTCAAAGTCATCCTCGGCACCGGCGACCTTGCAACGCTGCGCAATGTGATGCTCGCCTCGATGGTGGCGATGATGGCGGGCGCCGATTTCATAAAAACCTCGACCGGCAAGGAAAGCGTCAACGCCACGCTCCCGGTGGGCCTCGCGATGGTGCGCGCCATCCGCGCCTATTTCGAGGAAACCGGCTATCTCATCGGCTTCAAGCCGGCGGGCGGCATTTCCACCGCCAAAGTCTCGCTCGACTGGCTGGTGCTGATGAAGGAAGAGCTCGGCCGGCCTTGGCTGGAGCCGGAGCTGTTTCGCTTCGGCGCGTCCAGCCTGCTCACCGACATCGAACGCCAGTTGGAGCATCACCTGACCGGCCACTATTCGGCCAACCATCGCCACGCGATGGCATAGTGCGGGCCAAGCCCTTGAACGCCGAGTTCCTTCGCGCCCCCCTCTGTCCTGCCGGACATCTCCCCCACTTGCGGGGAGATTGGCTGTCATCGATGATTTCGCCAATCGTCGACGTTGTAGGACGGCAGCCGACAGGCGCGAAGGCTGATCTCCCCCCTTGTGGGGGAGATGTCCGGCAGGACAGAGGGGGGCGCGAAGGAATGCCTCCCGAGACAATTATCTGGAGCGCCGTCTCATGAACATCCTCGACCGCTACCACGCCATGGAATACGGCCCGGCGCCGGAAGCCCGCAACGAGGCGGATGCCTGGCTCGCCGCGCGCGACTTCTCCAAGGCGCTGTTCATCGACGGCGCCTGGAAAGCGGCGGCGGGCGGCAAGACTTTTGAGACAACCGAGCCGTCCTCCGGCAAGCTGCTTGCCAAGGTCTCGGACGCGAGCGCCGCCGACATCGACGCCGCGGTCGCCGCGGCCGCCAAGGCTCTGCCGAAATGGAGCGCCAGCTCAGGCTATCAGCGCGCCAAGGTGCTCTATGCCATCGGCCGCGCCATGCAGCGCCATCAGCGGCTGTTCGCGGTGCTGGAATCGATCGACAACGGCAAGCCGATCCGCGAGAGCCGCGACATCGACGTGCCGCTGGCGATCCGCCATTCCATCCATCACGCCGGCTGGGCGCGGACGCTTGAGAAGGATTTTCCCGATCACAAGCCGGTCGGCGTCGTCGGTCAGGTCATCCCGTGGAATTTCCCGCTGCTGATGCTGGCCTGGAAGATCGCGCCGGCTTTGGCCGCCGGCTGCACCGTGGTGCTGAAGCCGGCCGAGTTCACGCCGCTCACCGCCATACTGTTCGCCGAGATCTGCGAACGCGCCGGTGTGCCGAAAGGCGTCGTCAACATCGTCCAGGGCGGACCGGAGGCGGGTGCGGCCATCGTCAATCATCCAGGCGTCCAGAAGATCGCCTTCACCGGCTCTTCGGAAGTAGGCAAGATCATCCGCAAGGCCACCGCCGGCTCGGGCAAGAAGCTTTCGCTGGAGCTTGGCGGCAAGTCGGCCTTCATCGTTTTCGAGGATGCCGATCTCGACAGCGCCGTCGAAGGTCTGGTCGACGGCATCTGGTTCAACCAGGGCCAGGTCTGCTGCGCCGGCTCGCGGCTGCTGGTGCAGGAAGGCGTCGCCGAGGCCTTCATCGCCAAGGTCAAGGTCAGGATGAGCCGGCTGCGCGTTGGCAGCCCGCTCGACAAGAACACCGATATCGGCCCGTTGGTCGACCGCACCCAGCTCGACCGCGTCAGGGGCTTGATCGCCGAGGGCGCCAGACAGGGCGCGGTGTGCTGGCAGCCGGATGCCGCCTTGCCGACAACCGGCTATTATCATCTGCCGACGCTTGCGACATCTGTTTCGCCGGCTAACATCCTGGCGCAGGAGGAGGTGTTCGGACCGGTGCTGGCGACGATGAGCTTCCGCAACACCGAGGAAGCGATCGAGCTTGCCAACAACACGCGCTACGGCCTTGCCGCCTCGGTGTGGAGCGAGAATATCAATCTCGCCCTGCATGTCGCGCCGCAATTGAAGGCCGGCGTGGTGTGGGTCAACGGCACCAACATGTTCGACGCCGCCTGCGGCTTCGGCGGCTATCGCGAAAGCGGCTTCGGCCGCGAGGGCGGCCGGGAAGGCATGTTCGAATATCTGACGGCAAAACTGCCCGTCGGCCCCGCCATCAAGCCGGCTGCCGCGGGCTCAGCTCAACCGGTCGAGCAGGCCGACGGCATGGCCGTCGACCGCACGGCAAAGCTGTTCGTCGGCGGCAAGCAGGTGCGGCCGGACGGCAACTACTCGCTCGCCGTCGCCACCGCCAAGGGCAAGCTTGCCGGCGAGGTTGGCCTCGGCAACCGCAAGGACATCCGCGACGCGGTTTCTGCTGCTCGCGCGTGCAAGGCCTGGCCGGAGGCGACCGCCTACAACCGCAGCCAGGTGCTCTACTATTTCGCGGAAAACCTTTCGGGCCGCGTCGACGAGTTCGCGGCGCGCCTCGTCCAACTCACCGGCGTCGCTCCCAAAGCCGCGCGGGAAGAGGTCGAGCAGTCGATCGAGCGACTGTTCCTCTATGCGGGCCTCACCGACAAGTTCGAGGGCCGTGTCCACCAGCCGCCGGCCCGCGTCGTGACACTTGCGTTGCACGAGCCGGTGGGCGTCGTCGGCATCGTCGCGCCGGACAACCAGCCGCTGCTCGGTTTTATCTCGCTGGTGGCGCCGGCGCTCGCCATGGGCAACACGGTGGTGGCCGTCCCGTCCGAGCGCCACCCTCTGCTGGCTACGGATCTCTACCAGGTGATCGAGTATTCCGACATTCCGGCCGGCGCCATCAACATCGTCACCGGCCGTAGCGCCGAGCTTTGCGGCGTGCTGGCCAAGCATGACGACGTCGACGGGCTCTGGGTGTTTGCCGATGCCGACACCTGCGCCAAGGCGGAAGCCGACTCCATCGGCAACCTCAAGCGCGTCTGGACCGGCAACGGCCGCAGTCTCGACTGGGCCTCGGGCGAAGCCGCAGGCGATGCCTTCCTGCGCCGCGCCGTCGAGGTCAAGAACGTCTGGGTGCCTTACGGCGACTGAAGCCCGTCGCTGCAAACGCGCAGGCTTGCGGCCATCGCCGCGACGAGATCGCGTTCGGGCTTGACGCTGGCGCGTGTGTTCTTTAACGAGAAAAAACATCTTTATCTATGAAGGGCAGCGCATAGGCGCACGATGCGGCCCGCTGGCACACGACGCCGCAGCCGGCCATCGATAGAGTCGGACGCACCAGGCAGGCGAGGAGGAAAGCATGGCGGATCTGGCAGGCAAGGTGGTGGTCGTCACCGCGGCAGCGCAGGGCATCGGCCGGGCAAGCGCCCTGGCTTTTGCCAATGCCGGCGCCACGGTTCACGCCACCGACATCAATGAGCCTCTATTGGCCGAGTTTGCCAAGACTGCCGGCATCAGGGCTCGCAAGCTCGACGTGCTGAACGATGCGGCTGTCAGTGCCGCCTTCGCCGAGATCGGACCGGTCGATGTGCTGTTCAACTGCGCCGGCTTCGTCCATTCCGGCTCGATCCTCGAAATGACCGATGCCGATCTCGATTTCGCGCTCAACCTCAATGTCCGCTCGATGATCCGCACCATCCGCGCCGTGCTGCCCGGCATGCTGGAGCGCGGCGACGGCTCGATCATCAACATGGCCTCGCTGGCGAGCTCGCAGAAGGGCGTGCCGAACCGCTTCGTCTATGGCCTGACCAAGGCGGCGGTCGTCGGCCTCACCAAAGCGGTCGCCGCCGACTATGTCGCCAAGGGCATCCGCTGCAACGCCATCTGCCCCGGCACGGTCGAGAGCCCATCGCTGCAGGACCGCATGCACGCGCAGGGCGATTACGAGGCGGCCCGCGCGGCATTCATCGCCCGCCAGCCGATGGGGCGGCTTGGCACGCCTGAGGAGATTGCCGATCTCGCCGTCTATCTGGCAGGCGCGACCTACACCTCGGGGCAGGCCTACAATATCGACGGCGGCTGGTCGATCTGACCTGTTGCCTTGGGAAAAGGACGGACAGGGAAGATAGCGGCCTTATCCGACATTTGTCGGCGGAGGGATCGCAGGGTCTGAAAATCCTGCTTCCGGGCGCAACTTGAGTGTGACGCGCGCTTGCTGGCGACCGGGACGGCGACTACGGTCCGCCCGGTTTCGCGAGTAGAGTTTGAGAAAACGGCCCTTGGCCGCAAGGTGGAGAACAAAGATGAAGTTGCTGCGCTATGGCGAGGTGGGGAGCGAGCGTCCCGGGCTGCTCGATCAGGATGGCACGATCCGCGACCTTTCGGCCCATGTCGTCGACATTGCCGGCACCGCGCTCCATCCGGCTTCGCTGGCGATGCTGTCGAAGCTCGATCCGAACTCGCTGCCGGCGGTCGCCGGTAGCCCGCGCATGGGCGCCTGCGTCGCCGGCACCGGCAAGTTCATCTGCATCGGCCTCAATTATTCCGACCACGCGGCGGAGACCGGCGCCACCGTGCCGCCGGAGCCGATCATCTTCATGAAGGCGAGTTCGGCCATCGTCGGGCCGGACGACGACGTGCTCATCCCGCGCGGCTCGGTCAAGACCGACTGGGAAGTCGAGCTCGGCGTCGTCATCGGCAAGACGGCGAAATATGTCAGCGAAGACGACGCGCTGGATTATGTTGCCGGCTATTGCGTCGCGCACGACGTCTCCGAGCGCGCCTTCCAGGCCGAGCGCCAGGGCCAGTGGACCAAGGGCAAGTCCTGCGACACCTTCGGCCCGATCGGCCCCTGGCTGGTCACCAAGGACGAGATCGCCGACCCGCAGAACCTCAAGATGTGGCTGGCCGTCAACGGCAAGACCATGCAGAACGGCTCGACCAGGACCATGATCTACGGGGTCAAATATCTGGTCTCCTACCTCAGCCAGTTCATGTCGCTGCATCCCGGCGACATCATTTCCACCGGCACGCCGCCCGGGGTCGGGCTCGGCATGAAGCCGCCGGTGTTCCTGAAGCCCGGCGACGTCGTCGAGCTCGGCATCGAAGGCATGGGCCAGCAGAAGCAGACGTTCAAGGCGGACGAGTAGGGCCGCCCTTGCCTTCTCCCCTTCTTGTGGGAGAAGGTGGCCGCGAAGCGGCCGGATGAGGGGTGTTGGAAGGATCTCAGCCTTGCAGATGTGAGAGCTGAGCACCCTTCGATTTCCTGACGCCGCGCTCCGTCGCGCACCCCTCATCCGTCTCGGCGCTGCGCGCCGATCCACCTCCCACAGGGGGGAGAAGGAGAGGCTGGCGCCTACTTCAACACTCTTCCATCGGCTCCGAACCGATACGTCTTCGCCGGATCGGGCGTCGCATAGAGCGTCGAGCCCGGCTCGGCATTGTAGACGCCGAAGATGCGCACCGTCAGCAACCCCGCCTTCTCGCAGTCGAGATAGAGGTTGGTGTCGGCGCCGAGGTGCTCGGCATGCACCACCGTGCCTTTCCAGGCCCCGGAATTGCCGTCGACCGTCAGATGCTCCGGCCTGACGCCGACGGTCTTCGCCGTCTCGCCCAGCTTGGCCCCGTCGATGAAATTCATCTTCGGTGAGCCGATGAACCCGGCGACGAAATCATTGGCCGGCGAATTGTAGAGCTCCATCGGGCTGCCGATCTGCTCGATCCGGCCGGCGTTGAGCACCACGATCTTGTCGGCCAGCGTCATCGCCTCGACCTGGTCGTGGGTGACGTAGATCATCGTCGCCTTCAGCCGCCGGTGCAGCTGCGCGATCTCCAGACGGGTGTTGACGCGCAGCGCCGCATCGAGGTTCGACAGCGGCTCGTCGAACAGGAACAGTTTCGGCTCGCGCACCACGGCGCGGCCGATGGCGACGCGCTGGCGCTGGCCGCCAGAAAGCTCCGCCGGGCGCCGCTCGAGATAGGGCTCCAGCGACAGCATGGTGGAAGCGATCTTGATGCGGCGGTCGATCTCGGCCGAAGGCGTGCCGGCCTGCTTCAGGCCGAGGCCCATATTGTTCCTCACCGTCAGATGCGGATAGAGCGCGTAGGTCTGGAACACCATGGCGATGCCGCGTTTGGCCGGCGGCGTCACGGAGACGTCGTCGCCGTCGATCAGCACACGGCCGGAGGTCGAATCCTCCAGCCCGGCTATGACGCGCAGCAGCGTCGACTTCCCGCAGCCGGAGGGTCCGACGAAGACGACGAACTCGCCGTCATTGACCTCGAGGTCGATGCCCTTCAGCACCTCGACCGGCCCGAAAGCCTTCTTCACATTCTCGATGTTCAGCGAGCCCACGGCTTCGTCCTTGTTCTAGAGTTTGATTGGGGCGCCGGTGCGCACGCTCTCGTCCGCTGCGAGGCAGACGGCGAGCGACTTCACCGCGTCGTCCATGTGGCGGGTGAGGTCGATGTCCTCTCGGATGGCCCTGAGCAGGAAGGCCTGTTCGCGGTCGCAGAGCTCCTGGTGTCCGGGCTCGCCCTCCATCGACAGCAGCTCGTCCTCCTTGGCGAACGTGCCGTCCGGACCGGTCGCGGCACTGTGCAGGCGGATGGTCGAGGTCTTGGTGTGGGTGTCGATGTCGTCGGACTTCACGCCCTCCTTCATCACGATCGACACGCAGCCGTTTGGAGACATCACGTCCTTCACGAAGAAGGCGGTCTCCGAGATCATCGGACCCCAGCCGGCTTCGTACCAGCCGACCGAACCGTCCTCGAACAGCACCTGGAGATGGCCGTAATTGTACATCGACGGCGCCACCTCGTCGGAGAGCCGCACGCCCATGCCGCGCACCTCGACGGGTCTGGCGTCGGTGATCTGCAGCATCACGTCGAGGTAGTGCACGCCGCAGTCGACGATCGGCGAGGTCGTCTGCATCAGCTGCTTATGCGTCCCCCAGGTATGGCCTGAGGACTGCTGGTTGAGGTTCATGCGGAAGACGTAGGGACCGCCGAGCTTGCGCGCCTCGGCGATCAACCGCACCCAGGACGGATGGTGGCGAAGAATATAGCCGATCACCAGCTTTTTGCCGTTGGCCTTGGCCGCGTCGACGACGCGTTGCGCATCGGCAACCGTCGTTGCCAGCGGCTTCTCGACGAAGACATGGCAGCCCGCCTCGAATGCCCTGACCGCGTAGTCGGCATGGCTGTCGGAATAGGTGGCGATCGCGGCGACATCCGGCTTCTCGTCGCGCAGCGCGTCCTCGAAGGAGCGCCTGATGCCGTAGCCGGCAAGCCCGTCCGGCAGCGGCACGTCGGAGCGGTTGACGAGCGCGGCGATCTCGAAGCCCGGATTGGTGTGGTAGGCCAGCGCATGGCTGCGGCCCATATTGCCGAGGCCGGCAACGACGACGCGTAGGGGTCTTTCTGAACTCACTTGACGGCTCCCGAGGTGATGCCGCGGATCAGCTGCCGCGAGAAGATGACGTAGAGGATAAGCACCGGCAGGATCGCCAGCGACAGCGCGGCCAGGATCGCGTTCCAGTTGGTGACGAACTGGCCGAGGAAGAGCTGCGCGCCGAGCGTCACCGTCTTGGTTTCTTCCGACGGCGCAAGGATCAGCGGGAACCAGAGATCGTTCCAGATCGGGATCATGGTGAAGACAGCGACCGTCGCCATCGATGGCCGCACCAGCGGCAGCACCAGCCGGAAGAAGATTGTGTATTCCGACAGCCCATCGATGCGGCCGGCGTTCTTCAAATCGTCGGACACCTGCTTCATGAATTCCGACAGGATGAAGATCGCTAAAGGCAGGCCTTGCGCGGTATAGACCAGGATCAGCGCCGTCAGCGTGTTGACCAGTCCTGTCGCCACCATCAGCTGCAGGATGGCGACCGTGCCGAGGCGGATCGGGATCATGATGCCGAGCGCCAGATAAAGCCCCATCAGCGTGTTGCCGCGGAAGCGGTATTCCGACAGCGCGAATGCCGCCATCGCGCCGAACAGCAGCACGAAGAATAGCGAAGCGACGGTGACGACGAGGCTGTTCTGGAAATAGTGCAGGAAGTCGCCCTGGCCGAACACGGTCGTGTAGCCGATCACGTCGAAGGTCTTCGGCGTCGGCGGCGTCAGAGGCGCGCCGAAAATGCCCGCGCGCGACTTGAACGAGTTCATGATCACCAGGATCACCGGGAACAGCGCGATCACGGTGTAGGTCAAAAGGACCGCGTGTGCGCCGATGGTGCGGGGAAGCGAATGGGTGGCTGTGCTCATGGCGCGCCTCAGAACTGGTAGCGACGCAGGCGCGTCTGGACGAGGAAGAGGTAGACGCAGACGCCGGCCAGGATGATCAGGAACATCATCGTGGCGATCGCCGCGCCCATGTTGGGGTCGCCGACCTGCAGCTGAAAGCCGAAGAAGGCGCGGTAGAGGAAGGTGCCGAGGATGTCGGTCGAATAGTTCGGCCCGGCCAGCGCCCCTTGCGCGGTGTAGATCAGGTCGAAGGCATTGAAATTGCCGACGAAGGTCAGGATCGAGATGATGCCGATCGAAGGCAGGATCAGCGGCAGCTTGATCTTCCAGAACTGCGCCATGCCGGTGACGCCGTCGCACTCGGCGGCCTCGATCACCTCGTCGGGGATCGACAGCAGCGCGGCATAGATCAGCATCATCGGAATTCCGACGAACTGCCAGACCGAGACCAGGCTGAGCGCGGTCAGCGCATACTGCTCCTTGCCGAGCCACGGCGTGAACAGGCTCTTCAGCCCGACGAAGTCAAGCAGGTGCGGCGCCACGCCCCAGATCGGCGACAGGATCAGCTTCCAGGCGAAGCCGACGATGACGAAGGACAGGATCGTCGGCACGAAGATCGCCGTACGGTAGAAGGCGGCGAAGCGCAGCCGCGGGCTGGACAGAAGCGCTGCGAGCAGGATGCCGATCGGGTTCTGCACCAGCATGTGGATGATGAAGAACCAGACATTGTTCCGGAGCGCGTTCCAGAAGTTGACCGACCAGTTGGGGTCGCCGAACAGCGTGCGGAAATTGCCCAGCCCGACGAAGACCTGGGACTGCTCGATGTTGCGGAACAAGGAGAGCTGCAAAGTGCCGAACAGCGGCAGGATCATGACCGCCGTGTAGACGAGCACCGCCGGCGCCAGGAAGACGCCGATATGCCAGCGGATCGGTTTCTTGGGTCGTGTTTGTGCGGCCATGAGTTCGGTCCCTGCCGTCTCTCGGTTCCAGGTCGATGATGCTTAGCTGATGCCTCGATGCACGGTCTGAATGTCCCCACCATCAGGGAGGACAAGGCCAGCAACCGTACGGCTTCGTTTTCCCCGCAAGATGAGGGTAGGACCGAGAGGCGGCGCCGACAATCGCTATCTGAGAACTGTTCGAATGCCGGCCGGGCATGTTCCCGGCCGGCCGTTGCCTGAGCTTTTACTTCGCCGGCTTGTACCAGCTGTCGAGGCCGTCCTGCAGCTTCTTGGCCGCGGCTTCCGGCGTATCGGTGCCGTTGATCACGTTGGCCGATTCAACCCAGGTCTCGTTCTCGAGGTTCGGCGTGCCGCGCGACAGGATCTGATAGGTCGAGCGGATCGTCGACTTGCACTTGCCGCGCCAGGAGACGAATTCCTGCGCCAGCGGGTCTTCCATCTTCACCGGCGTGCTGTTCAGGCTGAAGAAGCCGGGCAGCGCGTTGGCGTAGATGGTGGCGAAGTCCGGCGAGGCGACCCATTCCAGGAACTTCTTGGCCTCTTCCGGATGCTTCGATGCCGCATTCAGGCCCATGCCGATGTCGGTATGGTCGGAAATGTAGCAGGTGTCGCCGGCCTTCTGCACCGGCGGCGGGAAGGCGCCCATCTTGAACTGCGCCTGGGTGTTGAACAGGCCGATCTCCCACGAGCCGGCCGGATAGATGGCGGCGCGGCCGAGCGTGAACAGGTTCTGGCTGTCCGGATAGGTCTGCGCCTCGAAGCCGTCGCCGAGATAGGGCTTCCACTTGGCCAGTTCCTTGTAGGGCTCGACCCAGTCGGCGTCGGTCAGCTTCTGCTCGCCCTTGATCAACGCCTGGCGGCCGTCCTCGCCCTTCCAGTAGTTCGGGCCGATGTTCTGGTAGCCCATGGTCGCGGCTTCCCAGAGGTCCTTGGTGCCCATCGCCATCGGGATGTAGGTGCCGTCCGCCTTGATCTTGTCGAGCACGGCGTAGAACTCTTCATTCGTGGTCGGCACCTTGAGGCCGAGCTTGTCGAAGGCGTCCTTGTTGTAGATGAAGCCGTGGATGACCGAGGCCATCGGCACGCAGAAGCTCGACTTGCCGTCATCGGTCTGCCAGGCGGCCTTGGCGACGGCCGAGAAGTTGTCCATGCCGGGCAGCGACGAGAGGTCGGTGAGGTTGCCCTTCTTGAACAGCTCCAGCGACTTGTCGAACGGCCGGCAGGTGATCAGGTCGCCCGCCGAGCCGGCGGTGAGCTTGGCGCCGAGGGCTGCGTCGTACTCGGTCGGCGCCGAGGGCGCGAACACCACCTTGATGCCGGGGTTCTTGGCCTCGAAGGCCGGGATCAGCTTGTCCTTCCAGATGGTCAGGTCGTCGCCGCGCCAGCTTTCGATGTTGAGCGTCACGTCCTCGGCCAGCGCCATCCCGGTGGTGCCGAGGATGCTCGTGCCGAGCAGAAGGGCCGTCAGTAGTTTGGTCGTCATGTTCAGTCTCCCTGTTGACCTTTTTCAGGTTCGGTTCTGATGAGAACAGAGGCTAGCGCCCCTTGCTCCCCTCGATCGCGGAAAGCGCCGGCCTGAGCTTCTGGCCGGTTCCTTCCAGTATCTTCTCGGCCGCGTCGGCGTTGGCGGCGCCGGCGGCGAGCAGAATGGCAGTCTTGACCACACCGCCGCTCTCTTCGAGCAGGCGCGCCGCCTCGTCGCGGCCGCGGCCGGTGATGGCGGCTACCATGCGCACCGCGCGGTCGCGCAGCTTGATGTTGTCGGCGGTGAGGTTGACCATGTAGCCGTCATGCACATGGCCGAGATGGACAGCGGCAAGCGTCGACAGCATGTTGAGCGCGATCTTCTGCGCGGTGCCGGCGCCCATGCGGGTCGAGCCGGCGATCAGTTCCGGCGGCGTTTCGAGCAGGATGGCGACATCGGCCTCGCCGAACAGCGGCGCGCCCCTGTTGTTGGCGATCGCGATCGTCGCGGCGCCCCTGCGTCGCGCATCGCCGATCGCCTGGACGGCATAAGGCGTCGAACCGCTGGCCGAGATCGCGATCAGGCAGTCGCCCTTGCCGATATCGGCCTTTGCGACCGCTGCCGCGGCTTCCTCGGTGTCGTCTTCCGGTCCGCCGGCAAGCGTGCGGAAGGCCTCGTCGCCGCCGGCGATCAGGATGGCGATGCGGTCACGCGCGATGCCGAACGTGCCGGGAAGTTCCAGCGCGTCGGCAACAGCCATCAGGCCGGAGCTGCCGGCCGCCGCATAGGCGAGCCTGCCGCCGCTCTTCAATTGTCTTGCGATAAGTTCGGCTGCCGCGGCGATCGTCGGAATGGCGCCATGCACGGCCTTGGCGGCCTCGATCTGGGCATTGGCCAGGAACGCCAGGATGGCTTCCGGGGTCTGGACATCCAGCCCCTCGGCGTTTTGATGAAGCGCTTCCGTGCGCGTCTCGACCATCCAACGTCCTCCAAACTGAGGGAACAATACCAAAAAAATACCACTTGTCCACATCCATTAACACTTTTCGTGCCTTCAAAATGCCTTGCCGGCAAATTCCGCTGATTTTTCAATAAAATATGCGTTAATCTTTTTCGAACCGAAATTAACGCTTGGCTATTGGTATTTTATTGGTATTATCCTCGGCGAGGAGAAAATCGCGTGAAATTCGTGCTTGGCATCGATGGCGGCGGCACCAGCTGCAGGGCGGCCCTTGCGACCGTCGACGGCGCCGTCGTCGGTCGCGCCAAAAGCGGCGCGGCCAATATCCGCACCGATCTCACCGGCGCGCGCGCCAACATCGTCGAGGCGGCAAGGCAGGCATTCCTGGCCGCCGGCCAGGACCCTGAGCTGATCCCTGAGACGCCCGCCATCCTCGGCCTTGCGGGCGCCAACGTCGGCACCTACAGGCAGCAGCTGGAAGCGATCCTGCCCTTCAGCAGGAGCCGCGTCGAAACCGACGCCGAGATCGCGCTTGAAGGCGCGGTCGGCTCTGGCGACGGCGCCATGGCGATTCTCGGCACCGGCACCGCCTATATGGCGCGCAAGGACGGCAAGTCGCGCGCCATCGGCGGCTGGGGTTTCCAGGTCGGCGACCAAGGCAGCGGCGCCCGCATCGGCCGCGATCTGCTCGAGCAGACGCTGCTTGCCTATGACGGCATCCGCCCCGGCTCGCCGCTGACGGACGCCATGCTCGCCGTCTTCCGCAACAATCCCGAGGACGTGGTCGAGTTCACCACCAACGCCAAGCCGGGCGACTTCGGAGGCTTCGCGCCAAAAGTCTTCGAGCATGCCGAGAAGGGCGACGTTGTCGCCAACTGGATCCTCGACAAGGCGGTTGCCGATGTCGAGGCCTCGCTCGGCGCGCTCGATCTTGCGGACGGTGCTCCGCTCTGCCTGCTCGGCGGCCTGGCGCCGCTCTATGCGCCGCGCCTGTCGGCGCGCTATCAGGCGCTGCTGAAAGCCCCGCTCGATGACGCGCTCGGCGGCGCGGTGCAGATGGCCGTGCGCATCTTCGCCGGCAAGTCGGGGACGGCCCGATGAGCGCCGCCGACCAGATCTTCGCCATGCTGCCGGAGGCGTCGCGATGAGCGCCGCCGACCAGATCTTCGCGATGCTGAAGGAATCCTCGCAGAGCGGCGCGCCGCTCTATCTGCAGCTGAGGAAAAGCATCGAGGAAGCGGTCAATCGCGGCCTGATCGGTCCGGGCGACGCGCTGCCCTCCGAGCGCGACATCGCCAGCAAGGCCGACATCTCGCGCGTCACGGTGCGCAAGGCGGTGCAGGACCTGGTCAAAGGCGGCATCCTCGTCCAGCGCCACGGCTCCGGCACCTTCGTCGCGCCGCGCATGGAGCGCGTCGAGCAATCGCTGTCGAGGCTAACCTCCTTCACCGAGGACATGGCGCGCCGCGGCATGGTCGTGCGCTCGGCCTGGCTCGACCGCGGCCTCTATGCGCCCTCGCCGGACGAGATGATGGTGCTCGGCCTGTCGTCGAGCGAGCTGGTGGCGCGCGTGGCGCGCCTGCGCATCGCCAACGACACGCCGCTGGCGATCGAGCGCGCCGCGATCTCGGCGAGCGTGCTGCCCGACCCCGAGGCGATAGGCTCCTCGCTCTACGCCGCGCTGGAACTGACCGGCAACCGTCCGGTGCGGGCGGTGCAGCGCATCTCTGCCGCCAATCTCGGCGACGCCGACGCGCGCCTGCTGGAAGTGCCGCCGGGGGTTGCCGGACTGCACATCGAGCGCATTTCCTATCTGGCGAGCGGCAAGGTGATCGAGTTCACCCGTTCGATCTACAGGGGCGACGCCTATGATTTCGTCGCGGAACTCCGGCTGACCGGGCCGGGAGAGGAGATCCGGCCATGAGCGCAACCACCACCCATATGCGGCGCGAAATCGACGAGATCCCTGAGGCCACCGCCCGCCTGCTCGACGGCTCCGCCAACGCGCTTGCTGAAGCCGGCCGCGGCCTTCGCGAGCGCGATCCGCATTTCGTCGTCACCGTGGCGCGCGGCTCGTCCGACCATGCCGCCACCTTCACGAAATATGCGGTCGAACTGACCGCCGGCCTCGCCGTCGCTTCCGTCGGCCCGTCGATCGCTTCCATCTATGGCGCGACGCTGAGACTGCGCGGCTCGGCCTGCCTGGCGATCTCGCAGTCGGGCAAGAGCCCCGACATCGTCGCCATGGCCGAAACGGCGAGGGCGGGCGGCGCGCTGACCGTCGCCATCACCAACACGGCCGACTCGCCGCTGGCGCGCGCCTCGGACTACGCCATCGACATTCTCGCCGGGCCGGAGCGCAGCGTCGCGGCCACCAAGACGTTCGTCAATTCGGCCGTGGCCGCCCTGGCGCTGATGGCGCACAGCACCGGCGATGAGGCGCTGCTTGCCGCGCTCGCCCGCCTGCCCGAGCATTTCGCGAAGGCCATCGCCTGCGACTGGATGGCGCTGGCGGCGGCGCTCGAGACGCCGCAGTCGCTGTTCATCCTCGGCCGTGGCCCGTCCTTCGCCATTGCCAGCGAGGCGGCGCTGAAGTTCAAGGAGACCTGCGCGATGCATGCCGAGGCCTACAGCGCGGCGGAAGTCATGCACGGGCCGCTGGCGCTGGTCGGGCCGGGCTTCCCGGTTCTGGCGCTCGCCGCCCGCGACGCTTCGGAACCTTCGGTGGCCGAGGCCGCCGACAGCCTGGCGGCCAAGGACGCGGCCGCCTTCGTCACCTCCGACAAGGCAGGGAGCGCCAGGCCGCTGCCGCATGTCGCGACCGGCCATCCGCTGACCGACCCGCTGCCGCTGATCGTGTCCTTCTATGGCTTCGTCGAGGCCTTCGCCCGCCATCGTGGCCTCGATCCGGATGCGCCGCGCAATTTGCGCAAGGTGACGGAAACCGTATGAGCGACCGTTTCGCCCTCACTGGCGCCAGGATCTTCGACGGCGCGGACTGGCATGAAGACGCCGCCCTCCTCGTCAAGGACGGTCTTGTCGAAGCCATTCTGCCCACCGGCGCCATTCCGTCCGGCGTGTCCAAGGTCGAGACCGGCGGCGGCCTGCTGGTTCCCGGCTTCGTCGACATCCAGGTCAATGGCGGCGGCGGCGTCATGCTCAACGACCACCCGGATGTCGCCTCGATCGAGACCATCTGCCAGGCGCATGCGCCCTTCGGCACCACGGCGCTGCTGCCGACGCTGATCACCGACACGCCGGCGATCACCGCCGCGGCCGTCGCCGCCGGCGCCGAGGCCGCCGCCAAGAAAGTGCCGGGATTCCTCGGCCTGCATCTCGAAGGGCCGCATCTCTCCGTCGCCCGCAAGGGCGCGCATGATCCGGCCCTCATCCGGCCGATGACGGATGCCGACCAGGCGGCGTTGATCGCCGCGCGCAGTGCGCTTCCCGTCCTGCTTACCACGATCGCGCCGGAATCCGTCGAACTCGCCCGCGTCACGGCGCTGGCCAAGGCCGGCCTCGTCGTCAGCCTCGGCCATTCCGACACCGGCTATGCCACGGCAGTTGCCTTCGCCGGGGCCGGCGCCACCGTCGTCACGCACCTTTTCAATGCCATGAGCCAGATCGGCAATCGTGAGCCGGGGCTGGCCGGCGCGACCGTCGACACGGGAAGTCTCTACGCCGGCATCATCGCCGACGGCATCCACGTCCACCCGGGCACCATGACGCTCGCGCTCAACGCCAAGAAGGGACCGGGCAAGATCCTTTTGGTCACCGACGCCATGGCGACGATCGGCACCGACATGACCTCCTTCACGCTAAACGGCCGCACCATCTATCGCAAGGACGGAAGTCTCAGGCTTGCCGACGGCACGCTGGCCGGCGCCGACCTCGACATGATTTCCGCCGTGCGCTTCGTCCACCGCGTCGTCGGGCTCGATCTCGACGAAGCGCTCCGCATGGCCTCGCTCTACCCCGCCGAGGCGATCGGCCAGGCGCACCGGCTCGGCCGCTTCGCCAACGGCACCGCCGCCGACATCGTTGGGCTGTCGGAGGATCTCAATGTCAGGAAGGTCTGGATCGGCGGCAGAAAGGTATTCGGAGCGTAGGGTCGTCAGCCGGCGCTATTTCGCCGCGTAGATATGCTTATACGTCTCGCGCAAAACGTTCTTCTGCACCTTGCCCATCGTGTTGCGCGGCAATTCGTCGACGAAGATCACCTGCTTCGGATGCTTGTATTTCGCCAGCCGCCCGGCGATGGCGTTTGCAATATCGGCGGCGTCGATCGTCGAGCCGGGCTTGCGCACCACGACCGCCGTGACGCCTTCGCCGAAATCGGGATGCGCGACGCCGATCACCGCGCTTTCGCTGACGCCTGCAAGCGCGTCGATCTCGCTCTCGATCTCCTTCGGATAGACATTGTAGCCGCCCGAGATGATCAGATCCTTGCCGCGACCGACGATATGGACATAGCCGTCGGCGTCGATCAGCCCGAGATCGCCGGTGATGAAGAAGCCGTCGTCGCGGAACTCGGCTTTGGTCTTCTCCGGCATACGCCAATAGCCGACAAAGACGTTCGGCCCTTTCACCTCGATCATGCCGATCTCGCCCTGGGCCAGCGGCTTGCCGTCTTCGGGATTGGTGATGCGCAGCGACACACCGGGCAGGGGAAAGCCAACGGTGCCGGCGCGCCGCTCGCCGCCATAGGGGTTGGACGTGTTCATGTTGGTCTCGGTCATGCCGTAGCGTTCGAGGATGGCATGGCCGGTGCGCTCGCGCCAGGCATTGTGCGTCTCGGCAAGCAGCGGTGCCGAGCCGGAGATGAACAGCCGCATGTGGCTGGCCGCGTCCTTCGTCAGGCCATCCTGCTGCAGGAGCCGCACATAGATGGTCGGCACGCCCATCAGCGCGGTCGCGCGGGGCAGGAGCGAGATGACGCGGCCGGGGTCGAATTTCTGCTCGAACAGCATTCTGGCGCCGGCCATCAGGACGACGTTGGTGGCGACGAACAGCCCGTGCGTGTGGAAGATCGGCAGCACGTGGATCAGCACGTCGTCGGCGTCGAAGCGCCAGTGCCCGGTGAGCACGCGCGCGTTGGAAGCGAGGTTCTCGTGGCTGAGCATCGCGCCCTTGGAGCGGCCGGTCGTGCCTGACGTGTAGAGGATGGCGGCAAGATCGTCGGGGCCGCGCGCCACATCGGCGAAATCCGTCGGCTGCAGCGCGGCGCGATCCGCAAGCGTACCCCGCCCGTCGCGGCCAAGCGTCAGCGTCGCGGCGCCCGCGGATGCGGCAAGCGGTTCGATGGCGGGTGCCTTTTCCGGATCGCAGACGACCAGCCGCGGTTCCGCGTCGCGAAAGAAATAGTCGAGCTCGGGCAGCGTATAGGCGGTGTTGAGCGGCAGGAAGACGGCGCCGGCGCGCAGACAGGCGAGATAGAGGAGCAAGGCCTCCGACGTCTTCTCCACCTGCACGGCGACGCGATCGCCGGGCTGGACGCCCGCTTGCGTCAGCGCGTGCGCATATTGCCCGGACCTCGCCAGCATCTCGCCATAGGAGATCGAGCGCCCGTCATCCGTTTCCATCAGCACGCGGTCAGGCGCCGGCATGCTGGCCCGAAACGCGTCGAACAGGTGATTGGTCATGATTGTCCTCTGGCCCGCGGTCGAAGAATGCATCGGCCTGGCCAGAGCGAATATCAGATTTGCCTGCCAGAGCAATTCCAGGAAAAGTGCGTAGCGGTTTTCCGTCCGGAATTGCGCAAAACAAAGAGATAGAGCAATTCCAGGAAAAGTGCGTAGCGCTTTTCCGTCCGGAGTTGCGCAAAAACAAAGAGACAAAGAGATAGAGCAATCCCAGGAAAATGCGGTGCGGTTCTCCGCCCGGAATTACGCAAAAACAAAGAGACAAGGCAGCTATTTGCGGCCGTGCGCGGCTTTGGCTGAGCCGGCTCTCGGATCGTAGCCCTGGTTGAAACGCGCCAGGCACATCTCCGCCGTCAGCCGGTAATGGCTGAGCAGGGCTTCGACGGCGCCGTCGGCGTCGCCGTCGAGCGTCCGCTCGGCAATCGTCCGGTGCTCGCCCAGCTCGTCGCGTTCGTAGCCCGGGCTACGCTGCGAGATCAGCCGGTAGCGGGAGGCCTGGTCGGAAAGCTGATCGCAAAAGCCGATCAGCCAATGCGACCGGCAGGCCGAGATCAGCGCGCGATGGAAGGCCCGGTGCAGCGTCTCCCATTCCGGATTGTTGGTTGCCGGGTCGTTGGGCTGGCGCCGCTCGGCGCGCGCCAGCCGGTGCAGGGCAAGCACCAGCTGCTCTTCCCATTCCGCCGTGCGGTGCGCAATGGATTCGCGCAATGCGCGTTCTTCCAGCCAGCAGCGCGTGCGGGTCAGCTCCTCCAGCTCGGCCGCGCTCACCGGCATCAGGAAGAAGCCTCGCTGGTCATGGCGGCCGAGCAGGCCCTCGGCGGCAAGGCGGTTGAGCGCCTCGCGCACCGGCGAGGCCCCGGCGCCATAGCGGGAGACGACCCATTCGACGCGCAGCTTGCCCTCGGCTTCCAAAGCTCCGCGCAGCAGGTCCTCGCGGAGCTGATGGTAGACCGAACTGGCCAGCGTGCTCTTGGCACCCTTGCCGTCGCCCGTATCGACGTTCCCGTATGTCAATCCAACTCCCATTGCTTGCCCCTGTTTTGCCAGGGCCCCTCGGCGAAGCAATTCCCGTACATGTATCATACAGCCGGGCACGGCCGTCTCAAAGTGGAAGATGGCGATATTCGACTTTAAGACGAGGCGGCGGCCTATTATCGAGTAAAGTAAAATCCGCTCAAAAAAAGCTGATCTTTATAGGTAGCAAGATATATATTGACCAACAGTTCAGCAACGAGATTGGATCGGCAACTTCTGCTCGAAATGCGCTGGCCGCGTATTTAGTTGGCGGCTTTGTCGGCCGCTGAGCGGATCGCCTCGATATTTGCCCGGTAGGCTTCAACCGTGCCGCCCTTGAAGACGGCGGCGCCCGCCACCAGCACATCGGCGCCGGCGGCAGTCACCTGCGGCGCCGTTTCCGGCGAGACGCCGCCGTCGATCTCGATGCGGATCGGGCGGTTGCCGATCAGCGCCTTCACCCTTCGCACCTTGTCGACGATCGCCGGGATGAACGCCTGGCCGCCGAAGCCGGGATTGACGGTCATGATCAGGATGAGGTCGAGCCGGTCGAGCACATATTCGATCGCCATTTCCGGCGTCGCCGGGTTGAGCGAGACACCGGCCTTCTTGCCGAGGCCCTTGATCGTCTGCAGCGAGCGGTCGAGATGCGGGCCGGCCTCGGCATGCACGGTTATGCCGTCGCAGCCGGCCTCGGCGAAAGCCGCCAGATAGGGGTCGGCCGGCGCGATCATCAGATGGCAGTCGAAGAAGGTCTTTGTCCGGCTGCGGATCGCCTTGATCACTGGCGGGCCGAAAGTGATGTTGGGCACGAAATGACCGTCCATCACATCGAGATGGATCCAGTCGGCGCCGGCGGCCGCGACCGCCTCGACCTCGTCCCCGAGCTTCGAAAAATCCGACGCCAGCACCGACGGCGCGATCAGGGTCTTCTTGCTCATGAAAGGCCTCTCCCGGCATCCGCTTCGGCGCGCCGGACGCGCGCCTTCCGTGCGCGTCTGCCTAGACCATCGTCCGGCCAAGGGGAAGCCTGTTTTCCGCATCGGTCAGCAGGCGCACAAATGCGCAGCTTCGGCGCTGAAAAAGAAAACCCGCCGGATCGCTCCGGCGGGTCCGTTGATTGCAGCCGACCGGACTACGGCTTGAAGTTCTGGATGTTCGCGCCTGCCGGGTCCTGCAGCACGCGCCGTGGCTGGCGCTGCGGAACCAGTTGCTGCAGGATGTTCGGATTGAGCAGCAGGTTCGGATTGATCTCCAGGCCCGGCCGTCTGCGGATCGGGAAGCAGTCCGGATACCGTCCGGTCGTCCCGACCGGGCAGCGCCGCCTGATGATCGGCTGGCAGATGCCGTCGATCATCTGCGAGCCCGGGGCGCATTCGGCGTCTTCGAACGTGCCGCACCTGCCCTCTATCACCTCCGTCCCGCGCGGGCACACACAGGCGCCGCGCTTGTTGAGGATCTGGCCGCGGATGGAGCAGCCTTGCGGCTTCTTGACCGGCGCGCAGACCTTGCCCCTGACCTCCGTTCCCTTCGGGCAGACACAATCGCCGTCGGCGTTGCGCACCTGGCCGCGGATGCGGCACTGGCTCGGTGGCTGCCTGTCGGGGGCGCAGGCCTTGGCGGCGCGGTCGAGATGCGTGCCCTTGGGGCAGACGCAGCCGTCCTGTGTCGGCACCGCGCCGCGGATCGTGCATTTCGGCGGAACGACCTGGCAGACGCCGTTCACCAGCTCGCCGCGCCGGCACACGCAATTGCCGTCCTGGTCGCGGTACTGGCCGGGGCGCAGCGTGCACTGCGGCTCCTGCGGCTCTTCGCCCTGCACGCACCTGCCGTTCTCAAGCTCGGTGCCGCGCGGGCAGACGCAGCGTCCGTCCTCGGTCCGGATCTGGCCCTTGAGCAGGACGCAGCGCTTCGGCTCTTTTGGTTCCGGCAGAATGATCACACCGCCGCCGCCGGAGCACTGGCCATTGCGGAAGGTCGTGCCTTCCGGGCAGGCGCAGCGGCCGGCCGAGTTGAGCACCATGCCGTTCGAGCACTGGATCTTCACCTCGCGCTTGATGGTGAACGGGTGGCAGGCATAGGCCTTGCCGCGATCGCCCTGGGCGTTGGCCGGCGCGCTCGACAGCACGTCGCCGCCTTGCACCGGCGTGTTCGGCGACAGCACACCGACGCAGTTCTGCCCGCTGACAGCGCCCTGCAGTTTGGCAAGGCCGGGAAGGACCACGGTGACGTTGTGGGTGCGGCTTTCGCCGGCGCCAAGCGTCAGCTTGGCGATGCAGGAGGCAGGCAGCGTCGCCGGCTCCGGCGAGCAGCCGAAGGGCGGGTCGATCGAGGTGATCGGAACGCCTTCCAGGCGGCCGACGCCGTCGATGCCGATCGCATCGCCGATGCGGACCGGACCGGAGAAGGCGTTCGGCCCGTCATTCGTGATGGTGATCTCGAACGAGCAGGGCTGACCTGGCTGGCATTCGCTGTCGCCGGTCTTCTCGACGCGGATGGTGGAAATGCTGCCGCCCTTCGCGCAGGCCTGGCCGATCGGATAGACGATGTCGTCGCCCGGCGCCGGCCCAAAGGAGCCGCGCGCGCAGTTCTCGAACACGCCGTTGCCGCTCACCGTCACGTCGAAGTGCCGGCTGGTTCCAGGCGTCATCGCGGCGCCCGGAATCCGGCAGGACAACGCGTTGGCCGGCACTGGCCCGCAGCTCCAGTCCGCGCCGTCAGGCGTCACGGTCTGGATGGCCACCGGCGTGCCGCCCGATACCAGCGTCGCGGCGTCGTTGACCCGCACCGGACCGGTGGGGGCGGCGGTGCCGGCGTTGGTGACGGTGATGCGGCAGGACACCAAAGCCGCGCCGGCGAGCGATCCGTCGCATACCTTGGTGATGCGCAGGCCGGGCTGGCCGCCGTTCGGATGGCGGATGCGCTCGCTCGCGCAGGCCTTGTTGTTGGCGAGGTCGACCTCGCCGGGAATGGCCTTCACCTCGGCGCAGTTCTCGACCCGATCCGGCCGGTAGTTTGCCGGCATCGCCGCCTTGACGACGATCGGCGTCGAGGCGCCCGGAGGCAGTGCGATGTCGGCATTGTCGCAGCGGAACCGGCCGGGGCCGTTGGGTCCGCAGGTCCAGGGCGGGCTCGGCCCGAAGGTCGAGGACGTCGGCGCGCCGCCGGGATAGGTGTCGATCACCGTCAGCGGCCCATGATAGGTGCTGGTGCCGTTGTTGATGATGTCGATCACGAAGTAGCAGGCGCCGTCCGGCGTGCAGACCGGAATGCGGGCGCGCTTCTTCAGGATCAGGTCGACCTTCTTCTCGACCGGAGGCTGGCACCGCGGATCGCGATCGCCGCGGCGGCAGATCGGGATCGAGGCGCAGCCGCGGTCGTTCTGCTGGCTGCCGAACAGCGGCTTGCCGCTGGCCTGGTAGTCATAGGCGGCGCAATTGCGCAGCACGCCGCCCTGCCAGCCGCCGGCCGGCTTGAAGCCGAGCTTGAGGTTGACGGAGGCGCCAGGGTTGAGCGTCGTTACCGGATGGGTGCAGGTCATCGGCGTCGTCCCGGGCACGCAGGCCCAGGGCGGGTTCGGTCCCGATGAAAGCGTCGAGCCGGCGGGCAGCGTCACCTCGTCGAGCACGATCTTGCCGTTATAGGGCGCTTCACCGACATTGGTCACCGTGATGGTGAAGTTGCAGCCGCCGGCCATCGTGCAGCGCGGCACCTCCGCCCACTTCTCGACCTTGAGGTCGTGCTGCTTCTCAGGCGGGCACCTAAGGTCGCGCGGAATGACGATGTCGATCGTCTGCGTGCAGCAAAGCCCCCAGCCTTCCTTCGGCCCGGCATAGGTTTCGATGCCGGTGACCACGAGATGGATGGCCTCGCCGGGCGAGGCGCCGATGATCTTCCAGTTGAGCACGCCGCCGCCGGCGGGCACTTGCTGGGTGTCGGGAAAGATGGTGATGCCGGGCGTCGTCGTCGACACCTGCACCCACTTGCCGCCCATCTCCGGGCCGACCGGCATGTGATAGATGAAGGCGCCGCCGCCGGGCACGCAATCGACCGTGCCGCGTTCGACCTTGAAGCATTCCTTGCCGGGAGGCGGAGGCGGCGGGTTGCACTTGGTCAGGTCGATCTCGATCGAGGTCTTCACGCCGGTGAGGAAATCGCCGTCGTCGGGCTTGCCCGGATCCTGCGACGGGATCGTGGTCGCCGGACCGCGCCTGAAGGCCACGTCCATCAGACCCTGGTTGTCGACCGTCGCAGGTGCGGGAAAGGCTGCATGATCTATCTTGGCCGTGATGCGGAAGGTGATCACGCGTTCGTTCGCGGCGCCGACGCCGTCGAGATTGGAAGCGCTGATGCGGAAATTGGAAACGCTCGCCGTATCGTTCGGGCCGGCCGATGTGCCGATCGAAGCAGCGGGCAGCGGCCCGCCCGAGGCGCCCGTGCCGTCGCCGACGACATCGACGCTGACGATCTGCAAGCCGTGCGGCAGCTGGTCCTTGAAGTCGAGCCTTGTCGCCTTCAGCAGGGCCGCCACGCTTGGCCTGTCGAAGTCCTGCGGGTCGCCACGGATGCCGAAGCTCAGGACATACTCGACGCTATCGCAGCTTCTCTGGGCGCCCTTCTTGGTGAAGAAGGGCACGATCCGCCCGAGCTCCGGGTTGATGCCGCGCGACTCCGGATTGGCGGCCTGGCCGGCCGCGGCCGGAGCCTTGTCTTGGGCAAGCGCCGGCAATGCCGGCGTCATGGCTACGGCGATACCGGCCGCCATCAGCCAGCGCGCCCCGCGCCTGGCGTATGACAGGGGTTTCATGATCGTCTCCATGACGGTTTTGCGCGATGCGAAGCGGGAAAGGGCGAGATTGTTCATCTGTCCCTCCTCGGCGCTTCGCAGCCGACGGCCGGCGTTCTCAGCGGCAGCGTCATCTTGCAGCAAGGATAGTAGCCGCCCTTGTCCTGGTCGGACTTCCTGTAGAAGCAGAGCCCGACATTGACGGTGTCGCCCGGGTCCTGGCCGGTGATGTCGATCGTGTATGGCTTGCCCGGCGCATGCGACATGGGGGATGTCACCCCGACGCCTGGCGTCTTGGACCACGCCTTGATCGAATCGCCGCCGAAGCCGGCATGGTCATGGATATAGAGGTCGGCCTGCAGCCCGCGCGGCGTGCAGAAATACTGGACGTCCTCGATATCGATGCAGGGAGGCGGATTGCCGGGCGGCGGGAAGTCCGGCGGATAGAAGGGAGGCAGGAAGCCGCCGGGGATTTCCTCATAATAGCCGGCGCGGCCCTCGCAGGGGCGCCACACCCTGACGTCGCCGACATGGCCCTGGACGTCGGGGTCTTCGAAATAACCGTCGAAGTCGACGAACCATGAGCCGAAGGGCGGCACGTTGGCCGGCTTGACCAGCGCGCTCGGCGTCAGCTGCACGCCATGCACGGCGAACGGCCCGCCGCCGGCGAGCCGCTCGGCAAGCTCCGGATTGTCGCGCAATTTGTCGCCGGTGTTGACCACCGTGTCGGTGCACACCGAGGCGTCGAGATTGCCTTCGCCATCATAGCGGTACTGCAGGTCGACGCCGCCGGCCGACTGGCGGTTGCCCTGCGGGAAGCCGACCGCATATTCCTGCGGCACCTCGACCCAGACCGATTCCGTTGCCGGATCGTCCGGATCCTCGCGCTGGTAGCGAATGACCCCGCCTTTTCCGGAATCGGCGAAGCGGCTGTAGTCGTAGCGGTTTTCCAGCGGGCCGCGCTGCGCCAGATACATGAAGCCCTTGTTGTCGAAGGCGAAATCGGTGACGGCATAGTCCTGGTCGGCCTTGACCGTCAGCTCCCAGCGCGGATCGCCGCTAAAGCTTCCGTCGCTCGCAATGCCGACCGACCAGATTTCGGCCTTCTCGCCGACGGAATAGTAGAGCCGGCCGCCATGATAGGCGACAGCCCAGACGCGGCGCGCATCCTGGGTATAGCCCCAGGTCGCGGTGTCCTCGCTGTCGAAGGCGGCGGCCTGGATGTCCATGACGGCGCCGTCGTCGGCGACCGGGGCAAGCCCATGCGCCGGGCGTCCGGCAACGCCATGGTCGAACGTATCGATCAGATTGCCCTCGATGTCGATGCGGTGGATCAGGCCGGTGTCGAGGTCCGATGCGAAGAACTCACGGTGGGTCGGATCGAAGGCGAGGTTGCCGATGCCGGGACCGCTATTGGTGTCGATGTCGGCGAATTTCGAGACGGCGCCCGAAATGCCGTCGATCTTCCAGATCGTGCCCGGGCCGCCGCCGTTTTCGGTGCCGAACTGGCCGTCCATGAAGACGGCGCCCGCGGCGCCGCGGCGCTGACGCTCTGGCCTGCCGTCATCGTCGGCATCCGGCGTGACGATCTCGACGCCATGCAGCGAGGTCGCCGCAGCATAGAGGTTGGGGATGCCCGACGGCACGCCGTCGCGCACGCCGTCGTCATAGGTGAGGCCGAACACCTCGCCGATCTGGCTGGCCGTCACCTCGAAAGGCGGCGGCGTGTAGACGAGCTGGCCCGCGGCCGGGCCGCCGAGCCGCGAGACGTCGAAAATACGCAACGAGGCCTGCGAGGTGTCGATGAAGGTTTCGTCGACCGGGTCGACGCCGGGCGGCAGGCCTTGCTCAAAGTCGGGGATGACGGTGCCGGGAAAGCCGGTCACCGCCATCGAGCCGGGATAGATGATCTGCGTTTCCTGTGCCCTTGCCGTGCCGCCGAGCCAGAGGCCGGCGGACAGCGCCAGGGCGACAATTCCGCTGGCTGTCGTTATCGCGCGGCGCACACCGCGGGCGCGAGAAGCCACGAACGAGCCGCGGTCGCAAAACATTGAACTCCCCCCGAAGTCTTCGGAAGAACCATCGTTTTCGCCGCGCAAATCAGGGCAAGGCGCGGCGTTCCGGCTCGTTCGTCCCTGATATAATTGTCTGTTTTCCGCTTGGTCACGATACGACGGCTGCCTGGCAGGGTCAACGGAATCAGCCGAAAGCCCAGCGCATCGACCCCATCCCGAAGGCGATGGTCGCGCTGGGCTCTTGTTCTTCCCGGAGACCACCGAATCTCGGGGTTTCTGGTCATTTGGGCGTTCCTTTCCGGTCCCGTGCCAAAGCGGCGCCTGGCCGTCAGTCGCGGGCTGACGCGGAAAGGTTCAATGCGAAGGATGGGCGGAAGAGCGGTCCTTGCCGCCCGGGAAGATCACCAGATCCAGTCGCCCCTGCCGAGCGCCGACACCGCCTCGACGATGCGGGTGAAGCTCGACCGTGCCCGGCCGACCGTGTGCCGGGCTCTCAGATAGCCATGCACAAGTCCCGGCTCCTCGAACCAGTAGGCATGACCGTCGGCCGCGACGACACGGTCGCGATAGGCTTCGCCGTCCGAGGACAGCGGATCGCATTGCGCGGTGATCAGCACGGTCGGCGGCAGATAGGCGAAATTGGCATCGGCGAGCGGCGACAAGGTGATGTCGCCGGTCCGGTCCACGCCGCCGGTGCGGATGTTCAGATAGAATTCGATGTCGCGCACGGTCAGCATCGGCGCCTCGGCATGCGTGATATAGGAGCCCCGCGAGCGGTCGCCGCCAAGGCTCGGATAGATCAGCACCTGGCCGACCGGCTTCTTCTTGTGGCCGCGCGTGGCATGACTGACGGCGGCGCAGAGATTGCCGCCGGCGCTGTCGCCGCAAAGCACGACCGGGCAATCGTACGTTCCTGCCGTCCACTCGTAGGCGTCCATGACGTCGTCGAAAGCGACAGGGTGCAGATGTTCCGGTGCCAGCCGATAGTCGACCGAGACAACGTCATAGCCGGTGCGGGCGCAAAGCTCGGCGCAGACATCGTCATGGCTGTGCAGCCCGCCGAGGATGAAGCCGCCGCCATGGACATAGAGCACCATGGCTGCCTTGCCCGGCTCGGCATTGCGATAGATGCGTATCGGGATGCTGTTTGTCGGCGTCGTAATGGCGGTCGTTTCCGCCGTCACGCCCTCCGGATAGCCGGCGAAGAACTCGCGGCACATCCGGTCGTAGACCGCGCGCTGCTCCGCGATCGTGTAGCCGATCGTATCCGGCGGATAATAGGAATTGGTCTTCTCGATGAAGGCCCAGGTCTCGGCGTCGATCAGGCTTTTGTAGTCGGTCATGGGCGCGAAAGACTACTTCCCTTTCCACACCGGGTCGCGCTTTTCGGCGAAAGCCCGGAACCCTTCCATGTTGTCCTCCGAGCCGTAGAGGATATCGACCGTCGGCAGCTGGCGCCGCGTCACCTTGTTCATCGCCTCCTGGAAGGTCAGCGCTTCGGCCACGCGCGCCGTCTCCTTGATCGCGGCGAAGACCAGCGGCGGGCCGCTGGCGAGCAGCCGGGCGATCTCCCAGACGCGATCCTCGAGCTTTTCCTTGGGTAGCACCTCGTTGACCAGGCCCCAGCGATGCGCTTCCGCCACATCCATCCAGCGGCCGGTGAACAGAAGGTCCATGGCGATATGGTAGGGAATGCGCTTCGGCAGCTTGATCGTCGCCGCATCGGCAAGCGTTCCGGCGCGGATTTCGGGCAGCGCGAAGGAGGAATGGTCCGACGCGTAGATCAAGTCGCAGGAGAGCGCCAGCTCAAAGCCGCCGCCCACCGCCATGCCGTTGACGCAGGCGATCACCGGCTTGTTCAAGTCGCGCAGTTCCTGCAGCCCGGCAAAGCCACCGACGCCATAGTCGCCGTCGACCGCATCGCCGCCGGCGGCCGCCTTCAGGTCCCAGCCGGCGCTGAAGAACTTGTCGCCGGCGGTCTTGACGATGGCGACGCGCAAGCCGGGATCGTCGCGGAACGCCTTGAAGGTCTCGCCCATCAATCGCGAGGTCTTCAAGTCGATGGCGTTGGCCTTCGGCCGGTCGAGTGTGACCTCGAGGATGGCGCCTTCGCGGCGGGTGGTGATGACGTCAGCCATTCGTCTTTTCTCCAAGCACCAGCAGGGTATCCGCGATCCAGGTGCCCTTGCCTTCGGCGCAGACGATCAGCGGGTTGATGTCGAGCTCCTCGATCTCGCCGGCGTTCTGCTGCACGAAACCGGCAATGCCGGCGATCGCGTCGATGGCGGCCTGGACATCGGCCTTCGGCCGGCCGCGATAGCCTTCGAGCAGCGGATAGAGCTTCAGTCCCCGCAGCGCCGCCTCGATGTCGTCGCGGGTTGCCGGCAGCATCAGGGTGACGCTGTCGCGCAACAGCTCGACCAGCACGCCGCCGGTGCCCAGCGTCATCACCGCGCCGAACATCGGATCGCGGGTGAAGCCGACGATCAATTCGGCCACGCCGTCGCGCACCATGCGCTCGGCATAGAGCCCGGTGCCGAGCGGCAGGAGGTCATGCGCCGCGTTGCTGACGGATTCGGCGTCCTTGAGGTTGAGCCGCACCGCGCCGACTTCCGACTTGTGGGTCACGCCCAGCGCCTTCAGCGCCACGGGGAAGCCGAGCGCCATCGACGAGATCACCGCCTCGACCGCGTTGGCGGCGCGCTCGCCCTTCGGCACCGGCAGGCCAGCCCCGATCAGACGCGCCTTAGCCTCGGCCTCGTCGGGCGTGACATGGCCGCCATCGGTCGCGCCTGCGGCCGTGGTGTCTACCGGCTGCGCCTGCGGCTCGCGCCAGGCCCAGCCGATGAAGGCGGCCGCTTGCGCGGCGTCCATCGCTTCGGAAATGCCGAACAGCGGCACCATGCCCCGCGCCATCAGCCCGGCGGTGTATTCTTCCGGCAGGTTCTCCGGCAGTGAGGAGACGATCGCGCCCTGCGCCCGGTTGGTCTTCAGCGCCGCCTCGAAGGCGCGCAGCGTCGCCCACCAGTCGGTGTCCGAGCAGCGGTCGGGGCGCGGGAAGTCGAGCACCAGCATGTTTAGGTCGAAGCCGCCCGACACCATGGCGGTGAAGGTGGCCGTCATCGCCGGCTCGTTGTTCCAGATGAAGGTGTGGTAGTCGAGCGGATTGGCGACCGCGACCAGCGGCCCGAGCGTCGACTTGACATGGGCCCGGTGCTCGGAGGTCAGTGTCGGGAAATGCACCCAGCGCCCTTCGGCGCTGTCGGCCATCACGGAAGCTTCGCCGCCCGAGCAGCTCATCGACGACAGTTTGTAGCCTGGCAACGGTCCGGTGATGTGCAGGAGCTTCAGCGCCTCGATGAAGGCGGGAATCGATTCGACGCGCGCGATGCCGAGCCGCTTCAGGAAGGCGCCCGAGGCGGCGTCCGAACCGGCCAGTGAGGCGGTGTGCGAAACCGTCGCCTGCCGGGCTTGTTCCGAGCGGCCGACCTTCATGGCGATGATCGGCTTCTTCAGCTCGCGGGCTCGGGCAGCCAATCTCTCGAAGCCGGCTACCGAGTCGAAAGCCTCGATATGCATTCCGAGCGACGTGACGCGCTCGTCCTCGATCAGGCCGAGCGCCATCTCGGAAAGGCCGGTCTGCGCCTGGTTGCCGGCCGTCATCAGGAAGGCGATCGGCAGGCCGCGCTTCTGCATCGTCATGTTGATGGCGATGTTGGAGGATTGCGTGATGATGGCGACGCCCTTGCCGCCCTCGGGCAGCCTGATGCCGCCATGCTGGTCGGGCCACAAAAGCGCGCCGTCGGCATAGTTGATGAGACCGTAGCAGTTCGGGCCGATGATCGGCATCTCGCCCGCGGCGGCCACGAGCTCGGCCTGCAGCCGCTCGCCGTCCTCGTCATAGGCCTCGGTCTCGAGGAAGCCGGCGGCAAAGCAGACGGCGGCGCCGGCGCCGCGCTCGGCCAGCGCCTTGACGACCTCGATGGTGAGATGCCGGTTGACGCCGACAAAGGCCGCGTCCGGCGCGCCGGGCAGGTCGGTGACGGAGCGGTAGGCCTTGCGGCCGGCGACCTCGTCCTTGGTCGGATGCACCGGCCAGATCTCGCCGGCAAAGCCCATCTTGATCGATTGCGCGACGACGGCGGCGGCCTGCGCCCCGCCGAACACGGCGATCGATTTCGGGCGCAGGAGACGTTCGAGCTTATGCATGGTCATCTTTTCGTTTGAGCAGGGCCTTTTCCCAAAACCGGATCCGGTTTGGGGCGATCATGCTCTAAGCGCCGAACGGGCGCAGCAACGCCCGCGAAATAATATGTCGCTGAATCTCCGAAGTGCCTTCCCAGATGCGCTCGACGCGCGCGTCGCGCCAGATGCGCTCCAGTGGCAGGTCGTCCATCAGCCCCATGCCGCCATGGATCTGGATCGCTTCGTCGGCGACGAAAGCCAGCATTTCCGTGGCCTTCAGCTTGGCCATCGCCATGTCCTGATCGGTGACGGTGCCCTGATCGTACTTCCAGCCGGCTTCGAAGACCATCAGATCGGCGGCCTTCAGCTCCGTCGCCATGTCGGCGAGCTTGAACGACACGCCCTGGAACTTGCCGATCTGCTGGCCGAACTGCTGGCGCTGCGCGGCATATTCGATGGCATGGGAAAGCGCCCGCTCGGCGCGGCCGAGGCAGGTCGCGCCGACCTGCAGCCGCGTGGCGCCGAGCCAGGAGTTGGCGACCTCGAAGCCTTTGTGCACTTCGCCGAGCACCTGGCTCGCCGGCAGCCGGCAATCGTCGAATTCGAGGATCGAATTGGTGTAGCCGCGGTGCGAGACGTTGCGGTAGCCGTCGCGCACCGAAAAACCCTTGGTGCCCTTGTCGACGAAGAAGGCGGTGATCTTCTTGCGCTTGCCGCGCGGCGAATCCTCTTCGCCCGATGCCATGAAGACTATGGCAAAATCGGCGATGTCGGCGTGGGAGATAAAATGCTTGGTGCCGTTGAGCACCCAGTCCGACCCGTCCTGCACGGCGGTCGCCTTCATGCCGCGCAGGTCGGAGCCCGCGCCGGGCTCGGTCATCGCCAGGCAGTCCGACTTCTCGCCGCGAATGCAGGGGAAGAGGTATTTCTCGCGCTGTTCCGGCGTGCCGGCGAGCAGGATGTTGGACGGACGCGCCACGCAGGTCCAGTGCAGCGCGTAATTGGCGCGGCCAAGCTCCTTCTCGTAGAGCAGCCAGCTCACCGTATCGAGGCCGGCGCCGCCGACATCGGCCGGCATGTTGGCGGCGTAAAGCCCGGCCGCGATCGCCTTCGCCTTCAATTCCTCGATCAGCTCGCGGCGCAGCTCGCCGGTGCGCTCCACCTCGCGCTCATGCGGATAGAGCTCGTTCTCGACGAAGGCGCGCGTCGTCTCGACGATGAGCTTCTGTTCTTCCGAGAGACCGAAATGCATCGCCTCAGCCCTTCTTCTTGCTCTTCTTTGCCTTGTCGATCTTGGCCGGCTTGTCGGCCTTCTTCGCCGGCTTGGTCGCCTTGGCCTTTGCGGCAGCCTTGGCAGGGGCCTTCTTCTCCGCCAGTTTGGCGAGCTGCTTTGTATAGTCCTTGTGCAGCGCGCCGGCGCCCCAGCCCTTGCCCTTGTTCTGCTTCGACAGCGCTTCCATGATCGCGACCAGATTGTCGTCGCGGATCTTTTCCAGCTCGCGGATCGACATGCCGTTCGCCTGCTCGTCGGATTGCGTGGCGATCAGGTCGACCAGCTCGTCATTGAACTCCGGCACGTCCATCAGCTTGGTCCACGGCCATTTCAGGCAGGGCCCGAACTGCGCCATGAAGTGGCGCATGCCAGCCTCGCCGCCGGCGACGCGATAGACCTGGAACATGCCCATCTGCGCCCAGCGCAGGCCGAAGGAATAGCGCATGATGTCGTCGAGTTCCTCGACGGTGCAGATGCCGTCCTTGACCAGCCACAGCGCCTCGCGCCAGGCCGCTTCCAAAAGCCGGTCGCCGACGAAAGCCTCGATCTCCTTGCGCACCACCACCGGCTTCATGCCGATCGAGGCGTAGAGCTCCTTGGCGACCTCGATTGCTTCCGGGAAGGTCTGCTGGCCGCCGACGATCTCGACCAGCGGCAACAGATAGACCGGGTTGAACGGATGGCCGACGACCAGCCGCTCCGGATGCTTCTTCATCGCCACCTGCATGTCGGTCGGCTTGATGCCGGAGGTCGAGGAGCCGACGATGGCGTTGGCCGGCGCATGCAGGTCGATCTCGGCCAGCACCTTGTGCTTGAGGTCGAGCCGCTCCGGCACGCTCTCCTGGATGAAGTCGGCATCGGCAACCGCCTCGGCGATGGTCTTGACGTAGGTGAGCTTGCCTTCCTTGGGCAGGCCGCCGGGCAGCATCTGCTTATAGGCGCGGCGCGCGCCCTTCATCACCTCGCCGACCTTGCGCGAAGCCTCTGGATCGGGATCGAAGATCGACACGTCGATGCCGTTCAGGAGCAGCCGCGCCACCCAGCCGGCGCCGATGACGCCGCCGCCGATGGCGGCCGCCTTGTTGATGATGCTCATGGTCAGGCTCCGGATCTTGTCTTGGCTGTTTCGGAATTTGTGAGGGGAACGCGCTCGCCGGCGCGGATCACCGCCGGGTCGTAGGCCTTGCGCGCGAAGACTTCGAGCACGAAGGGCCGGAAGAATTCGACCGGCAGCGTGTCGTAGTCGGGATCGAAGCTGGACTGGTCCCAGCGCTCGCAGAACTGGTCGCAATCGTCGAAATAAAGGTGGCCGGCGAAGCGGTCGCGCGCATGCCGGTTGCCGCCCAGGTGGTGCGCGTAATAGAGGCGCTGGAAGTCGCCGTGCTTTTCCACCACCCAGGTGCATTGCTCGCGCACGAAGGGCTTCAGGATCGTCGCGGCATATTCGTCATGGTTGTAGGGCGCGTAGATGTCGCCGATGTCGTGCAGCAGCGCCGCGACCAGCCAGTCGGTGTCGGCGCCGTCCCGCCAGGCGCGGGTGGCGGCCTGCAGCGAATGGCCGAGCCGGGTGATCTTGTAGCCCGACAGGCCCGCGTCAAGTTGCACCAGCGCATCGAGCAGCCGCTCGCCGGTCTTGGCGGCATAGTCGATCTCATGGGCGGTCAGGAATTCGTAGTCTTGCCTGTCGCCATCCTTCATCGCGGTGAATTTGACGGTAGCCATTTCCGACTCCATCAAATCACGCCGCGATCGGCGCCCGCTTGGTGAGGTTGAGCTTCTTGCGCACTTCTTCCGGCCCGAGGATCCTGGCGCCGAGGTTGGTGACGATGCTGGCAGCGCGCTCGACCAACTGCGCGTTGGTGGCCAGCACGCCCTTGTCGAGCCACAGATTGTCTTCCAGGCCGACGCGGACATTGCCGCCGGCGAGCACCGCGGCCGCGGCATAGGCCATCTGGTTGCGGCCGATCGAGAAGGCCGACCAGTTCCAGGTCGACGGCACGTTGTTGACCATCGCCATGAAGGTGTTGAGGTCGTCCGGCGCGCCCCACGGCACGCCCATGCAGAGCTGCACCAGCGCGTCCGCGTTCAGCACCTTTTCCTCGACCAGCTGCTTGGCGAACCACAAATGGCCGGTGTCGAAGGCCTCGATCTCCGGCTTGACGCCCAGCGCCGTCATCATGCCGCCCATGGCGCGCAGCATGCCGGGCGTGTTGGTCATCACATAATCGGCCTCGTTGAAATTCATCGTGCCGCAATCCAGCGTGCAGATCTCCGGCAGGCACTGGCGCACATGCTCCATGCGGTTGGTGGCGCCGCCCATGTCGGTGCCCTTCTGGTTGAGCGGCAGCGGCGCCTCGGGCGAGCCGAACACCATGTCGCCGCCCATGCCGGCGGTGAGGTTGAGCACCACGTCGACGTTGGCCTCGCGGATGCGCTCGGTCACTTCGCGGTAGAGATGCACGTCGCGCCTGGGCTTGCCGGTCTCGGGGTCGCGCACATGGCAATGGACGATCGCGGCACCCGCCTTGGCGGCCTCGATCGCCGAATCGGCGATCTGCTTGGGCGACCGCGGGACGTTCGGGCTGCGGTCCTGCGTGCCGCCGGAACCGGTCACGGCACAGGTAATGAAGACCTCACGGTTCATCGCGAGCGGCATCGTCTTTCCTCCCAGATTCGATCGGCCATCGATGTCGAGCAAAAAGTCGGAAACCGGCTTTGGTATGACGACATGCGGCGAAGCTGATCAAGAATGACCGACTTGCCGGAAACTGTTTTGCGTTTTACGAAGCTCTCATGATGAAAAGCGAAAAACCGACCATCTTTCGCTCCGAACGCGAAACGCTCAAGGTGACGTTCCTGGTGTTCTCCGGTTCGTCGATCATGTGCGTCGCCTCGGCGGTCGACCCGCTGCGCGCCGCCAATCGTATCTCTGGCGAGACTTTGTTCGATTTCAAGCTGGTCTCGGTCACTGGCGAGGCGCCGGTGACGACTTGCGGCCTGCCGGTCGCCGTCAGCGGTCGCTTCGATGCCGCCGAGGCGACCGACATGCTTGTCGTCGTCGCCGGCTTCGGCACGCAGAACTATGCCACATCGGCGTTGCTTGCGGGGTTGCGGAGGGCGGCGCGCGCGGCCCGCGCCTGCGGCGGTATCGAGGCCGGCACATGGCTGGTGGCGCGGGCCGGCCTGCTCGAGGGCCGCAGCGCCACCACCCATTGGGAAGACATGGAGGATTTCTCCGCCGCCTTTCCCGGCGTTGACGTGCGGCCTGACCGTTATGTCATCGACGGGTCGGTCTTCACCTCGGGCGGCGCTTCGCCGACCTTCGACCTGATGCTGCATCTGGTCCGCACTCGGCTCGGCATGGCCGCCGCGCTCGATGTGGCGAGCGTCTTCATCTACGACCAGGCGCGCGCCGCCACCGACGCGCAGCCGCTGGTCTCGCTTGGGCGGCTCGACGGCTACGACCCGCGGCTGGCGCAGGCGATCCGGCTGATGGAAGCGCATGTCGACCAGCCGCTCACCATCGATGCGGTGGCCAAGCGCTCCGGCGTGACGGCGCGGACGCTGGAAAGCATCTTTCGCAAGTCGATCGGCGAGACGCCCGGCGCCTATTATCTGCGGCTGCGCCTCAGCGCCGCCCGCCGTCTGGTGGTCGACACGCGCATCGCCATGGCCGACATTGCCGGGCGTACCGGCTTCTCGTCCGCTGCGGCATTTTCCAGGGCGTTTTCCCGGGCATTCGGCGAAGCGCCGGTCAGGCTGCGGCGCGGCTGAGTATCCAATCGGTCGCGGCGGAAAGATCGTCGACCAGTGCGGTTGGGGCCGGATCGAAGCGGCTTTCGTCGCCCGGCCGGTACTTGCCCGTCCGCACGAGCAGCGCCGCGCCAAGCCCGGCGCTGAGCGCTCCGGCGACATCGCTCTCCGCATCGTCGCCGACCATGACCGCATCGGCCGCCGGGCAGTTCAAACCGGCAAGCGCGGAATGGAAGAAATCCGGTGACGGCTTGCCAAGCACGACGGGACTTCGCCCGCTGGCGAATTCCAGCGCCGCGACGAAGGCGCCGGTGTCGAGGCTGAGCAGGCCGTCGGCATCCTTGAAGGTGCGGTTGATGGCCAAAGCCACGAAATCGGCACCCGCAATCAGTTCGCGGAATGCCCGGTTGAGACTGGCATGGTCGAACGCTTCGCCCGCAACGCCGACGACGACGGCGCGCCCGCTCCCGCCGTCCAGCCCCGAAAACTCGACCTCGAGGTTGGGATGGACGAGCAGATACGGCTGGCGGCCATGCCTGCGCAGCCATTCGACCGCGGCGCGCGCCGGCGTCAGCAATTCTTCCTCGGCAACCTCGATGCCCATGGCGGCAAGCTGCGCGATGATTGCGCTGCGGGGCGAGCGTGTCGTGTTGCTGACGAAGCGGAGCGGCAAGGCTGCGTCGCGCAGACGCTCGATTGCCGCGACCGCGCCCGCTATCTGGGTGTCGCCATCATAGACGACACCCAGAAGATCGAGCAGCACCGCGCGTATCATCGGTGCAGGATGGAGAAACAGTCTCCGTTCGTCAAACCAGGGGAGAATCAGGCCAGGGGAGAATCAGGCCAAGGGAGAATCAGGCCAAGGGAGAATCAGGCCAAGGGAGAATCAGGCCACGGAAGAATCAGTGACGGAAGAATCAGGCGGCGTCGCGGCCTTCTCCGACGATGCGCGAGCGCATGCTCCTGGCAAGCGCCGTCTCTAACCGCGCGGCGACCGCGCGATCCCATTCATTTGTCTTGCGGGCGCCGTCCTTCGAATGCGGCAGCGCCATCAGCCGATCGATGATCGAACCAGCCTCGCCGGGAGAGAGCAGGGCGTCGATTTCGCGTTCGTGCTGCATAGGTTTCGCCTCCTTCTATCCTTCCCGCCACGTGTCCACACTATAGGAGGTCCGTGACGGCTGTTTGAAGGCAAGAGCGAGGCGATTGAGGGGCGAGGCGGGGCAAAACCTTGTCGTGTAGGCTTGCCCCGCGCGGAATGCGATTTCAGGTCAGCGGCGCCCGATTCGGAGTCCCGCTGGCTCCTCAGACGTATCTGTTGACGATGTTCTCCAGCAGTTCCTGGCGGCCGGAACGCGGCTGCGGCTCGATCTTCTTCTTCACCACGCGTTCGGCGATCTCTTCCAGCGTGCGCTTGCCCGACAGCATCGCCTTGCCCTCGGCGGTGTTCCAGCCGGCATAGCGCTCGGCGAGCGGGCCGGACAGCGCCTTGTCCTCGATCATCTTCGCCGCCGACTTGAGGCCGCGCGCGCAAGCATCCATGCCGCCGATATGGCCGATCAAGAGGTCTTCCGGGTCGAGCGACTGGCGCCTGAGCTTGGCGTCGAAATTGGTGCCGCCGGTCTTGAAGCCGCCGCCCTGCAGCACCTGGTAATATGCCAAAGCCATTTCCGGCACGTTGTTGGGGAACTGGTCGGTGTCCCAGCCCGACTGATAGTCGTTGCGGTTCATGTCGATCGAGCCGAAGATGCCGAGCGCGTTGGCCAAGGCCAGCTCATGCTCGAAGGAATGGCCGGCAAGGATGGCGTGGCCCTGCTCGATGTTGAGCTTTACTTCCTTCTCCAGCCCGAAGCGCTTGAGGAAGCCATAAACGGTCGCGACGTCGTAGTCGTACTGGTGTTTTGTCGGCTCCTGCGGCTTCGGCTCGATCAGGATCGTGCCCTTGAAGCCGATCTTGTGCTTGTAGTCGACGACGAGGTTGAGGAAGCGGCCGGCCTGCTCCTGTTCGCGGCCAAGATCGGTGTTGAGCAGCGTCTCATAGCCTTCGCGCCCGCCCCACAGCACGTAGTTCTCGCCCTTCAGGCGCTTGGTGACGTCGATGCAGCTCTTCACCGTCGCCGCCGCATAGGCGAACACGTCCGGATCCGGATTGGTGGCCGCGCCCGACATGAAGCGGCGGTGCGAAAAGAGGTTCGCCGTTCCCCAGAGCAGCTTGACGCCGGTCTGTTTCATCTTGGCCGAAAAATAATCCGCGATCTCGTCGAGCCGCGCGGCGCTCTCGGAAAAGTCCTTGCCCTCAGGGCGGACATCGGCGTCGTGGAAACAGAAATACGGCGCACCCAGCAACGAGAACATCTCGAAGGCGACGTCCGCTTTCAGTTTCGCCAGTTCCATCGTGTCGATGCCGCCGGGCTTGGCGAACCAGGGGCGGTCGAAGGTCTGGCCGCCGAACGGATCGCCGCCTGGCCAGGCGAAGGAATGCCAATAGGCGACGGCGAAGCGCAGATGATCTTCCAGCCGCTTGCCGGCGACGACCTCGTCCGGGTTGTAGAACCGGTAGGCCAGCGGATTGGTCGAATCCGGTCCCTCGTACTTGATCTTCTGGATGTCGCCGAAAAATCCGCTGCTCATGGTTTTCCTTCCTCTCCGAATGCTTCTGCCCGATTACCTCAGGCGTAATTGGTTTCGTTCTTCCCCGGCGCGAAAAGGGTCATGTCGAAACGATCCAACGAAGGATGAACACAATGACCGACCTCAACACGATCGCCCGAAACTACATCACCGCCTGGAACGAGAGCGACGTGGGGCGCCGCAGGGCTCTGCTCGAGGCGACCTTCACCAGCGACGTCAGCTATCGCGACCCGGTCATGCAGGGCAACGGCCATGCCGGCATCGCGGCACTCATCGACGGCGTGCAGCAGCGCTTTGCCGGCTTCCGTTTCTCGCTGAAGGGTGAGCCCGACGGATTCGCCGACCGCATCCGCTTTTCGTGGAACCTCGGACCCGAAGGCGCGGAGTCCGTCATCGAGGGCACCGATATCGGCGTCATCGAGAACGGCCGCCTGAAAAGCGTCACCGGCTTCCTCGACAAGGTCCCGGCGCAATGAGCCGCAATGCCACGGCGTGGGCGGGTGATCGCTCACGCCGTGGCGCTCCGGATCGCCGGATAAAGCGCGCGGTAGCGCTGATAGGCATCCGCGAAAGCGCCGCCCAAGCCGGCGTCCGGGTCGATGGTCACATCCGTCGCTGGCGCGGTGCAGACGGCGATCGGATCGGCGCCGGTCGCGGCGATCAGGCCGAGCCGCGCCGCGCCGAAAGCGGCGCCGAAATCGCCGTCGGCCGGAATGTCGACAGGCACCTGCAGCCCGGTGGCGATCGCCTTCAGCCAGTAGCGCGAGCGCGAGCCGCCGCCGATCGCGGTCACGCGGGTGAGCGTCGTGCCGGCCGTCTTCAGCGCCTCGAGGCTGTCGCGGAAGGCGAAGGCGACACCCTCCAGTACGGCCTGGGTCAGCACGGCCCGGCTCGATTGATGCGCAAGGCCTGTGAAGGAGCCGCGGATGGCGGAATCATTGTGCGGCGTGCGCTCGCCGGAGAGATAGGGCAGGAAGGTGACGCCCGTCGGCGCCTTGAGTGTCTCGCCGAGCTCGCCGGTCAGCTCGCCGGCGCTTTTTCCGGTGATCTCCGACAGCCAGTTGAGCGAATCGGTAGCCGACAGAATCACGCCCATCTGATGCCAGGTGTTGGGCAGCGCATGGCAGAATGTATGCACCGCGCTTTCCGGATTGGGCAGGTAGGAAGCGTTCGCGGCAAACAGCACCCCCGACGTGCCGAGTGAGACGAACGCGTTGCCTGCGCCGACCGTGCCCATGCCGCAGGCCGACGCCGCATTGTCGCCGGCGCCGCCGGCAACCGGGATGCCGGCAGCAATGCCCCATTTCGAGGCGAGTTCGCCGCGCAGGGCACCGGCCTTCGCCGTGCCCTCGACCAGCGACGGCATCTGTTTTTCGTCGAGCGACGTCGCGGCGAGCAGTTCGGAGGACCAGCGGCGCTCGCCAACATCGAGCCAGGACGTGCCGGCCGAATCCGACATTTCCGAAATGTGCTCGCCGGTCAGCCAGAGCCGCAGATAGTCCTTGGGCAGGAGCACCTTGGCCACCTTGGCGAAGATTGCCGGCTCGTTGTTCCTCACCCAGCTAAGCTTCGGGGCTGTGAAACCCGGAAAGACGATGTTGCCGGTGATCTTGCGGAAACGCGGGTCGGCGTCGAGCGCCGCCGCCTCGACATGGCTGCGCGTGTCGTTCCACAGGATGCAAGGGCGCAGCACCTTGTCCGAGGCGTCGAGCAAGGTGGCGCCATGCATCTGGCCGGAGAGGCCGATGCCTTTGACGGCCGCGAGCTCCTTCGGATGGGAAGCCTTGAGCTCGGCGATCGCCGTCTCGCAGGCCTCGATCCAGTGCGCCGGATCCTGCTCGGCCCAGCCGGGATGCGGCCGCGATACATCGAGCGAGCCATGGCCGGAGCCGACGGCGTTCTGGCGATCATCGATCAGCAGCGCCTTGACGCCCGAGGTGCCCAGGTCGAGGCCGAGATACATGATTTCCTCCCACTGCCATTAATTTTTTCGGATCTCGAAAAAATCTGGCATGGCCAGTTCTTATGCCAAGTTCCGCCTCGGGTCAATTCTCTGACAAATCGGCAGCGCGTCGCGAGAACAGCGCCGACAACGGGCTGTCTGGCCGCGCCAGCCGGCGCTCGGCGGTCAACGCCCGCGCCAGCGCGCCATCGCCGGCGCGGAGCGCGGCTTCGATCAGCGTCAGGTCGATCACGTCGCGCTGCGCATGGCTGCCGCCAAAACGTTGGGCAATCGACCGGATCGGCCTGATCAGGCGCACGGTTTCGGTGTAGTTGCCCTCGCCGAACGCCTTGATGGCCAGCGTAAACGGCTGACCGACATCGCGTGTGAAGGCGGCGTTGTCGTCATCGCCATGCATCGCTTCGCGCTGCACCTCGATCAAGGTGCGCGCCGGCCCCTCCAGCCCGGCGCCGACGAAGGCCATCATCGCATGCGCGTCGTTGAAGGCGTAATTGCCGGCGGCGGCTTTCGGCACCCAGTTCGCGGCAAGTGCCGCCCAGCGCTCGCCGACATCGATGCCGCCGAGATTGAGACGCCATAGGATCGCCGAGGCATCGACCATGTTGAGCGCCAGCGTCGAGCGGTCGCCGTAGATCGGCCCGTCATAGAGCGTGAGCACCTCTTCGATCTCGCCGAGGTCGTAGTGGAACAGCGCCAGATGCCACCAATTGTGGATCTTGAGGAAGCTGTCCCTGGTCCAGGCTTCAGGGTTGGCGCGCATCCAGGCGATGCCGTCTCTTTGCCGGCTCTGCATTTCCATGACATGCGCGACCGCATGCTGCGCCCAGCCGTCGCGCGGCTCGATCGCGATCGCCTGCCGGCCGAAGCTTTCGGCGCGCGCATAGTCGCCCATTTCCTCCAGCCCGAAGGCCTGCATGCCCAGGATGGCATGGTAGCCAGGCATGCCCTGCTGCCACGCCGACAGCGCCCGGCCGATGCGGTCGCGCAGCATGCGGGCATTGCCGGTGAAGAAGTCGATCTGGTGCCCGACCTGCAGCGCCAGCGCGTCGAGCGGACTGTCGATCGCGATATCCTCAAGCAGATGCGCTGCGTCGTGCCAACGGCCCGTGGCGAGATGGCCGAGCGCCGCGACATGCCCCTGCTCGCGCGCCGTTGCCACAAGCGGCAACGCCGCTTCGTGACACGCGCGGGCCACGGCTGTCGCCTCGCGCTCGGTGGCAAGGGCAAAGAGATAGCCCTTGAACACATGCGCCATGACGAAGCCGGGATCGTCGGCGATTGCCCGGTCGACCGAGCCGACCGGGTCTCCGATGAAGCACTGCAACTCGTGGATGGCTCTGGCGTAGGACGAGAACCCGGCATCGGTCGCGCCCGAATAGGTCAGGCCGAATGCGTCCTTCAGCGCCATTGGGTGCCCTTGATGTTCTCGACTTCGCCTGTCGACGACGATCCTAGAACATCGATCGCCGAGCCGCCAACCGGCATGAGCGGTCTCGGCGGTGAACCCGTCTCTGCCTCAATTCCCCGAACGCATCGCCACCGTGGCGATGCCGGCGCCGACCAGCAGTGTCCCGCCGGTGCGGTTGAAGATGCGGATCGCCTTCGGGTTGCGCACGATGGCGCGTGCCCTGGACGCGATCAGCGCATAACCGAAGGCGTTGCTGAAGGCCAAAGCCAGGAAGGTCGTCTCGAAAACCAGCATCTGCGTCCAGAAATCGGCGTGCCGGTCGAGGAATTGCGGCAGGAAGGCGACGAAGAAGGTGATGCTCTTGGGGTTGAGCGCCGTTACCAGCCACGCATGCGCCATCATCCTTGCCGCCGACACCGCGTCGGTGCGCGGCTCGGCCTTCAGCGCGCCGCCGGCGCGGAACAGCTTTATGCCGAGATAGACCAGATAGCCGGCGCCGATCACCTTGAGCACGGTGAACACTGTGGCCGAGGCCGCGAGCAGCGCACCGATGCCCAGCATCGACAGCGTCATGGCGGTGAAGTCGCCGAGCGCGACGCCGACCGCCATCGGCAGCGCCGTGCGCCAGCCCTGGCCAAGCGCATAGGAGACGACCAGCAGGATCGTCGGGCCCGGAATGACGAGAAGGATGGCGGAGGCGGCGGCAAAGGCAGCCCAGTTTTCGAAGGACATTTCCCTACTCCTTGAGCGCAAAGAACAGGATAAATCCTGGGGTCGTCTCGATTGTAAAGAGGGCAATCGAGGAAATCTTCGGCCCGGCCCGGTGTCTTCCTCCAGCGGAGTAACGGACAGTTAGGGTTAAGCCCGGTCCGCGCCCTTTCACTCTTTTTCAACCATGACTGGCGAAAATGCCCGGCATTCGGCCGGACCGTGCTTCCCGCCGACAGCGTAGGGTTTGGTGTATGCGCGAGTTGCCGCAAAGTCTGACGCCGCCTTCGAACGGCGAAACCGTCGAAACCGAAATTCCGCTTTCCCGCCGCGCCGTGCTTTCCGGCATGGGCGCCATGGCGCTGCTCGGCATGGCCGGCTGCAGCACCACCGAGACGCTCGATCTGCCGCAATTGCAGCTCGACGACACGACCACAGGCTCCGTGCATCCGATGCGCCCGGCGATCAGTGTCGACAAGAACATCACCGGTCCGGACGTGATGTATGCCTCGCTCGCCGATGGCGGCTTCCAGCTGCCCGCCGTGCCCTGGCAGAAGGTCAAGCCCGAATTCCGCCGCCAGATCGTCGTCGACAAGACCGGCGAGGCGCCCGGCACCATCGTCGTCCATCTGCAGGAACGCATGCTCTATCTCGTCCAGCCCGGAGGTGACGCGATCCGCTACGGCGTCGGCATCGGCAAGGACGGCTTCCGCTGGTCGGGCCGCGCCAACATCCAGTACGGCCGCGAATGGCCGGTCTGGACGCCGCCGCCTGAGATGGTCAAGCGCAAGCCGGAACTGGTGAAATGGCAGGGCGGCCAGCCCGGCGGCCTGACCAATCCGCTGGGGGCGCGGGCGCTCTACATCTACCAGAACGGCAAGGACACCGGCTACCGCATCCACGGCTCGCCGGAATGGTGGAGCATCGGCCAGGCGATGTCGTCGGGCTGCGTGCGCCTGATCAACCAGGACATCATCGACCTCTACAGCCGCGTTTCGAAGAAGAACCCGGTCGTCGTCGTCTGATCGCTCCGTCAGCCCACTCTTCCGTTGCGCGATGCCGCAAGACAGGCGAAGGTGCCCTGAAAACATTCGCCTCGGGAGACAAAAAGCATGGCTGGAACCTTCGTCATCGCGCAGGGCGGCGGCCCGACCGCCGTCATCAACCAGACGGTCGTCGGCGCCACGCTGGAGATTCGCAAGCGCCATCCCGGCGCCAAGGTGCTGGGCTCGATCCATGGCGTGCGCGGCATCCGCGACGGCAACTATGTCGACCTCTCCGCCATCCCCGAGGGCCAACTGCGGCTGATCGCCGGCACGCCGAGCGCAGCTCTCGGCTCCACCCGCGACAAGCCTGACGCCGCCTATTGCGAGGTCATCCTCAACGGCCTGAAGAAAGCCGGCGCCGATGCCTTCATCTATATCGGCGGCAACGACACCTCGGGCACCCAGCAGATCCTGACCGATGCCGCGGGTGGCTCCATGGCCTTCGTGCACGCGCCGAAGACCATCGACAACGACCTCGAGGAGAACGACCACACGCCGGGCTTCATCTCGGCCGCCGAATTCGTCGCCGGCGCATTCCTCTCCGTCGATCTCGATTTCCGCGCGCTGCCCGGCATCTATGTAGGCATCGTCATGGGCCGGCATGCCGGCTTCCTGACCGCCGCCGCCGCTGCCTGGCAGCTCGACCCGGACAGCGGCCCGCATCTCGTCTATGTGCCGGAGCGCGCCTTTTCCGCCGCGCGCTTCATCGACGACGTGCGCAAGACGCTCGACCGCCACAAGCGCTGCATCGTCGCCGTTTCCGAGGGCGTCAGCACCGCCGACGGCAAGGCGCTGGTCGAAAGCCTGGTGCCGCCGGAAAAGCTCGAGCGCGACCAGCACGGCAACGTCAAATTGTCGGGTAGCGACCTGCCGGCGGCGCTCGAACGCGCGCTGGCCGAGGGCTTGCCGGGCAAGCGTGCGCGCGTCGATGCGCTGGGCTACATGCCGCGCGGCTATGTCGGCGCGATCAGCGCTGTCGACGCCAAGGAGGCCTTCGACGCCGGCGCATTCGCGGTTGCCGTCGCCGACGAGGGCGGCGGGTCGGTCGCGCTGCAATATGACGGCGCCAAGACCGTGCTGAAGAAGGTGCCGCTGAAGGCCGTGGCAGGCAAGACGCGCCACATGCCGGACGATTTCATGAAACCGGGTGTCAACCAGCTCTCCGAGGCCGGCATGGCCTATCTGAAGCGCCTGGTGCCGGAGAAATACAAGGTCGGGAAGCCCTTCGTCTGATGGGCGACCTCGTGGTAGGCGACTGGTTCGGCAAGGCTGTCGTCGATGCCGGGACGACGATGCTGACCGAACCGTTCGTGCATGATTTCGTGCGGGCCAACATCTGGCATCTCAAGGGCCGCGACGCCGACCTGCTGGTCGACACCGGCATGGGCATCCGCCCGCTGGCGCCCGAGATCGGCACACCGGCCGGCAAGCCGCTCATCGTCGTCGCCACGCATATCCATCTCGACCATGTCGGTTCGCTGCACGAATTCCCGCTGCGCATGGGGCCGAAGGCCAGCGCGGCGCAGTTCGACGGCATGGATGATACGGTCACCTACGCCTACATGTTCCACAATCTCGACGGCGCGGTGTCCAAATTGCCGGCGCCCGGCTGGAACGCTGCCGACTATCGGATCCCATCGGCGCCGCTGACGCGAATGCTCGACGAAGGCGATGTCGTCGATCTCGGCGACCGGAAATTCCGCGTGCTGCATCTGCCGGGACATTCGCCCGATTCGATCGCGCTTTTCGATGAGGCCGACGGCCTGTTCTTCGCCGGCGACGCCATCTATGACGGCATGCTGATCGACGATCTGCCGGATTCGGACCGTGCTGCCTATTGCCGCACCATGCAGCGGCTGCTCGACCTGCCGATACGCATCGGCCATGGCGGCCATGGCCCGAGTTTCGACGGCGTACGCATGCGTGAGATCGCTTCCGCCTACCTGCGCCGAAGAGAGCGGTTCGTGAGCGCTCTCTGAATTAAATCTTCGTAAGGTCGTGCCAAAACCCTAATTCGGGCCATTCGATGCCCTAAATGCGTGGCTGTCGATCCGGCCGGCTGCCATGCATGGCGAGACAGGCAATGCCGGTCGTCGACACGCCGACGGATACGTGCTTCGAGAGCCATCCGCGGCGCCGGATCAACTCTCGCCCGGACAGAAACGACCATGTCACCATTGAGCATTCTTCGCAGACATCGCGTCGCGGCCCTGCTGGGCGCTGCGCTGATCATCTCTCCCGTCGTTGTTTCCTTCGCGCAGAACACCGGCAATGCCGGCCTGAGCAATGTGGTCGCGACGACCCAGACGCCCGTCGCCGGCATCACCGCCCCGAACGGCTCGTTCGCGCCCGTGGTCGCCACCGCCAAGCCGGCTGTCGTCACCGTGACGACCGTGATGAAGGCGCAGCCCGGCGCAACGGGCGATGGCTCGCCCTTCGACGGCAATTCGCCCTTCGACCAGTATTTCCAGCAGTTCTTCGGCGACCAGGGCATGCCAATGCCGAAGACGCCGCCGCAGCAGTCGCCGCGGCAGGAGGCGTTGGGCTCCGGCTTCATCGTCGGTTCCGACGGCACCATCGTCACCAACAACCACGTCGTCGACGGCGCGACCTCGATCAAGGTGGCGCTCGACGACGGCACCGAGCTTCCCGCCAAGCTGGTCGGCCACGACGCCAAGCACGATCTGGCAGTGCTCAAGGTCAAGGCGAGCAAGCCGCTGCCCACTGTCAAATGGGGCGATTCCGACAGACTGATGACCGGCGACCAGGTGCTGGCGATCGGCAACCCGTTCGGCATCGGCACCACGGTCACCGCCGGCATCGTCTCGGCGCGCGGCCGCGACCTGCACAGCGGGCCGTTCGACGACTTCATCCAGATCGACGCGCCGATCAACCACGGCAATTCCGGCGGCCCGCTGGTCGACGTCAACGGCAATGTCGTGGGCATCGACACCGCGATCTATTCGCCCAACGGCGGCAGCGTCGGCGTCGGCTTCGCCATCCCGTCGAACCAGGCGCAGAAGGTCGTCGCCAAGCTGATGAAGGGCGGCGACATCGAATACGGCTATCTCGGCGTGCAGATTCAGCCGGTGACGCAGGATGTCGCCAGTGCGATAGGGCTCGATCATCCGGGCGGCGCGCTGGTCGCCCAGGTCACCGACGGGTCGCCGGCGGCCAAGGCCGGCATCGAGACCGGCGACGTCATCACCGGCTTCGCCGGCCAGGAGATCAAGGATCCGAAGGATCTGTCGCGCGCCGTCGCCGACGTCTCGCCCGGCAACAAGGAGACGCTGGATGTCTGGCGCAACGGCAAGGCGATGCAGATTTCGGCAGATGTCGGCCGCAACACCGACGACCAGAAGACCGCGTCGAATGACGAAGGCGGCAAGCCATCGGCCGGCGAGGGCCTGCGCGTACCGTCGCTTGGCCTTGGCCTGACCGACCTCACGCCCGACATCCGCGAGCAGCTCAACCTGGCCGACAACCAGCGCGGCGCCGTGGTCGAGCGGGTGAACCCGGACAAGGCGGCCTCCGCCGCCGGCATCGAGCCCGGCGATGTGATCGTTGCCGTCGACCGCACGCCGGTGAAGAGCGCAAGGCAGGCCAACCAAGCGATCGCCGAGGCTGGCAAGTCCGGCAGGAAGTCGGTGCTTTTGCTGGTCGATCGCGGCGACGCGCAGATATTCGTAGCCGTGCCCTTCGCCGCCGGCTGAAAACTTCTAGAGCGGTTCAGTGTTTCACGGAAACGCCGAACCGCTCTATCTCTTTGTTTTTACGCAATTCCGAACGGAAAACCGTTACACATTCTTCCTGGAATTGCTCCATGGAGCCTGCCGGCATGCCGGCAGGCTCTGCCCGCAAGATTTAGGTTGCCCGCAAGAGTATCTTCGAGAACACTGCCGCGGACCGGCTGGCGGCTGGTCACAGGAGGCGTCTCGATGGTCACCCGCGGCTTCTTTTCCGGACGGCGTCCTCCTTCCGATACGGATGAGCGCATCCCGCCGGGACAATATCTGGAACAGGGTTTTCCGGTTCTCTCGGCGGGGCCGACGCCGCGCGTGCGCACCGAGGACTGGTCCTTCACGCTCAAGCACGGACCGCGGCCGATCAAGAAATGGAGCTGGGCCGAGTTCAACGCCCTGCCGCAGAACAAGATGACCCGCGACATCCATTGCGTGACCGCCTGGACCAAGTTCAACACGCCCTGGCAGGGCGTGCTGATCGACGACATCCTGGCGGACGCCGGCATCGAGCCGCCGAGCGGTTTCACGCTGGCGCATTCCTTCGACGGCTATTCGACCAATGTGCCGACCAAGGACCTCGTCACCGGCAAGGCGATGGTGGCGCTGCTTTACGAGGGCAAGCCGATCACCCCCGACCACGGCGGACCGGCGCGGCTTCTGGTGCCGCATCTCTACTTCTGGAAATCGGCCAAATGGGTGAACGGTCTGCAGTTCACTGAACGCGACGAGCCGGGGTTCTGGGAACTGCGCGGTTATCACATGTATGGCGATCCGTGGCGCGAGCAGCGCTATTCAAGTGATCCGTAAGCGGCGATCCGTGAGTGGCGATACATGAGCGCCGAACCGCAGCCGCAGTCGCCCTGGCAGACGGCCACGATCACCCGCATCGAAAAGCGCACGCCGCGCGTCACCAGCTTCTGGTTCCAGCCGTCGCGCCCGTTCACCCATCTGGCCGGGCAGCATGTCGACGTCAGGCTGACGGCGCCGGACGGCTATCAGGCGCGCCGTTCCTATTCCATCGCCTCGGCGCCGGAGGCGGGCGCTGGCATCGAGCTGGCGATCGAGCGGCTCGACGATGGCGAGGTTTCGCCCTTCTTCCACGATGTTGCCGAGATTGGTGACGAGATCGAACTGCGCGGACCGCTCGGCGGCCACTTCATCTGGGAGGCGAGCGACGGCGGACCGATCCTCCTGGTCGGCGGCGGCTCCGGCGTCGTGCCGCTGATGGCGATGGTGCGCCACCGCGCCTTGCAAAAATCGGCCGCGCCGATCGCGCTGGTGTTCTCGGCGCGGGTGTGGGACGAGGTCATCTTCCGCGACGAACTGATCGGCCTCGACGGCCGCCGCGACGGCTTCGATCTGGCGCTGACGCTGACGCGCGAACAGGCCCGGCGCCCCTCCGACTATTCCCGGCGCGTCGATGCCCGGATGATGATGCAGGCGATGGAGCGGCTGCCCAAGGCGCCCCGGCTAGCTTTCGTCTGCGGCTCGAACGCGTTCGTGTCGGCCGCCGCTGAAGCCCTGATCGAAGCGGGCGTTCCGGCAGGGTTCATACGCACCGAGCGTTACGGGGTTTGAAGCAACTCCACGGGAAGGGGCATAGCCGGAATTCTACGCGGCTCGGCCCGCGTGTGCCTCGATTGCCGGGTACGGGCTTCGATACCGCTGATCGACTGTCGGGACCGCCCGAAAGCGTCTAATTCCGCTTCGCGGTCCGGCTTCGGCTGGCGGCCGGCAATGCCTCCGAATCAGGTCCCGATCGGCCCCAAATGGGTTAACGGTATCGAAAAGTGACTATTAGGAGATTCTAAAATCGAACCGAACGGTTCGTTTCCGTTGACGGTGCGTGCAGGAGGGGTGAACATTGGCGCTCCGATACACTTGGTGAGCCAAGCGGCATTGTCAAACAAAGTATTGATTCAACATCGAAAAAAATGGTTGCTAGGCATGCTTATTACAATTTCAAGGGGTGGAATCATGGTCCAGCCGGAACAACTTCGTGATTGGAATCCGGCCGCCGGCTTGCCCACATCGGAGCAGTCCGAACGACGCGATTTCATTTCCCAAGACACGCCGCCACACGGACGGAAAAAGATACTGGAGTACCAAAAATGAAAAAGATTGTTCTTACTGCCGCCGCACTTCTGGCCATTTCCGGCAGCGCCTTCGCTGGTAGCGAAAACTACGGTTCCAACGGCGCCAATCAGCCGGCTGCCTCGGTCGACACTTCCTATACGGCTTCGGTCCACAAGTCGGACCAGGCCGTTCAGCAGCCCGTAACCCAGGGCGCGGACCGCAACCTTTTCGGCAACAACTAACAGCCGATTGCCGACCATGATCCGGATATGAGGGACCATGGCCGCCGAGAGACAGACGGCGGGTTGTCCCGCCGTTTTCAATGCATGTTGCCCCAAAACCGTGCAGCGGTTTTGGGCAACGGCATGCATCAGATCAGGAATTCAGGAGTATTGAAAATGAAGAAGATCGTTCTTGCCGCAGCGGCCGTTTTGGCCCTGTCCAGCGCCGCTTTCGCGAGCAGCGACAACTATGGCAACAGCGGCGTCAACCAGCCGGCCCCCGCCGTCGACACGACGCGCACCTCGTCGACCAGCGCCGACTCGCCGGTCTACAAGCTGTTGAACTCGTCGGATGACGCGCACAAGTCGGCCCCGCAGGGCAGCGACCGCAACCTGTTCGGCCGCTAACAGCCCCAGGCAGTTGAAAAAAGAGCGGCGGGCTTTGGCCCGCCGCTTTTTCGTTTGCCGGAGCGGAAGAACGCCGGCCTCAAGCCGCCTTCGCCTCGGCGCGATGCAGCGTGAAGGAGTGGCCGTCCGCGTCGAAGATGTGCAGGTCGCCGGCGCTGGCGTTGAGCCGCAAGGTCTCGCCGCGCTTGACCTCGACATTGCCCGGCAGCTTGGCCACCAGCGGCAGGTCGGCCCGGCCGATGTCGACATAGACGAGCTGAACCTCGCCGAGCTGCTCGATGTAATCCACCTTGCCTTCGAACAGGTAATCCGTGCCGGTGGCGATCGCGAGATCCTCCGGCCTGACCCCGAAGCTGACCGCCGCGCCGTTCGCCGAGGCGGGCGTTGCGATCGGCACCGTCGCCTTGCGGTCGCCGACATGGCTGACCACTGTCGGGTTGCCGGCTTTCTCGATCTTCGCCGGCAGGATGTTCATGGCCGGCGAGCCGATGAACTGGGCGACGAACAGGTTGCCCGGCCGCTTGTAGAGCTCCATCGGCGTGCCGACCTGCTCGACGACGCCTTCCTTCAGCACCACGATGCGGTCCGCCAGCGTCATCGCCTCGACCTGGTCGTGGGTGACGTAGATCATCGTCGTGTTCGGCATCTGCTCCTTCAGCTTGGCGATCTCGATGCGGGTGGCGACACGCAGCGCCGCGTCGAGGTTCGACAGCGGCTCGTCGAACAGGAACACTTTCGGATTGCGCACGATGGCGCGGCCGATGGCGACGCGTTGGCGCTGGCCGCCCGACATCGCCTTGGGCAGCCGGTCGAGATACTTGGTGAGCTGCAGGATTTCGGCCGCCTGCCGCACCCGCTTGTCGATCTCGGCCTTGCTTTCCTTGCCGATCTTCATCGAGAAGGCCATGTTGTCGTAGACCGTCATATGCGGATAGAGCGCATAGGACTGGAACACCATCGCGATGCCCCGCTTTGACGGCGGCACGTCGTTCACCACCTCGCCGTCGATTTTGAGCACGCCGGACGTGATCTCCTCCAGGCCGGCGATCGACCTCAGCAAAGTCGACTTGCCGCAGCCCGACGGCCCGACAAAGACGATGAACTCGCCCGATTTGATGTCGAGGTCGATGCCGTGGAGAATGTTGAGGTTGCCGTACGATTTCTTCACCTGGTCCAGCGTGACATCGGCCATGGTTTTCTCCTCCCAGTGATTGTCCGTTCTAGAACTCAGTCGATACGCCCGAACCAAGCGCCATACCCGCCGAGGCGGATGAGCCCGGTGCCAGCTTGTCCCGAAAAGCCGTGTCCCGGCAAGGGTTGCAGCGAGCCTTTGCCGAGATCGACCTCTGCAGGCTTGCTGCCGAGGTTGAAGACGCAGGCGATGCGTTCGTTGCCTTCGCGCCGCGTGAAGGCGACGGTGTCGCCGTCGCTTTCGATGAAATCGATGTCGCCCTTGCCCAGCGCCGGATGCTGGCGCCGGAAGGCGAGGAAGCGCCGATAGTGTTCGAGCAGCGAACTCGCATCGCCCTGCTGCACGTTCACCGCTTGCGAAAGATGCTTGCCCGGCACCGGCAGCCAGGGCTTGGCGGTCGAGAAGCCGCCGTTCTCGGCCGCCGCTTCCCACACCATCGGCGTGCGGCAGCCGTCGCGGCCCTTGAATTCCGGCCAGAAGCGAATGCCATAGGGGTCCTGCAGGTCCTCGAACTTGAGCTCGGCCTCGCCGAGGCCGAGCTCCTCGCCCTGGTAGATGCAGACCGAGCCGCGCAGCGACATCAACAGCGCCGAGATCACCTTGAGATAGGCGGCCGGATCGGGTTCGTTGGCGGCCCAGCGCGAGGCCACGCGCATCACGTCATGATTGGAAAAGGCCCAGCAGGACCAGCCGTCGCTGGCGACCCGCCCGAACGCCTCCAGCACCGCGCGCACCTTGGCGGCGCTGATCTTCTCGGGCGCCAGGAAATCGAAGGAATAGCACATGTGGACGCGCTTGCCGTCGGCGGTGTAGGCGGCCACCACTTCCAGCCCGCGCTGCGAGTCGCCGACCTCGCCGACGGCGGCTTGCGCCGGATATTCGTCGAGGAGCGCGCGGAAGCGCTCGAGGAAGCCGAGATTCTCCGGCCGGCTCTTGTCGTAGATATGGTCCTGGTAGTTGTAGGGGTTGACCGCCGGCGCCGTCTGGTCGTTGCGCTCTTCCGGCGGCAGCGGCGGATTGTCCTCCAGCCCCTGGCTGTGGAAGTAGAAGTTGATGGTGTCGAGCCGAAAACCATCGACGCCGCGCTCCAGCCAGAAGCGGGTGACGTCGAGCAGCACATCCTGGACTTCCCGGTTGTGGAAGTTGAGGTCCGGCTGCTCGGCCAGGAAATTATGCAAGTAATATTGCTGGCGGCTGGTGTCCCACTGCCAGGCCGAGCCGCCGAAGATCGACAGCCAGTTGTTGGGCGGCGTGCCGTCGGGCTTGGCATCCGCCCAGACATACCAGTCCGCCTTCGGATTGGTCCGGCTGGAGCGGCTTTCCTTGAACCAGGGGTGGATGTCGGCGGTGTGCGACAGCACCTCGTCGATCATCACCTTGAGGCCGAGGCGATGCGCTTCCGCGACCAGCGCGTCGAAATCGGCCAGCGTGCCGAACATCGGGTCGACGTCGCAATAGTCCGACACGTCGTAGCCGAAATCCTTCATCGGCGATTTGAAGAAGGGCGAGATCCAGATCGCGTCGACGCCGAGCGAGGCGATGTAGGGCAGGCGCCGCACAATGCCTTTCAGGTCGCCGATGCCGTCGCCGTTCGAGTCCTGATAGGAACGCGGATAGATCTGGTAGATCACCGCGCCCCGCCACCAGTCGCGGTCGACGGCGGGGTCCGGTCTCGAAGTCACCTTCAAAGCCGATTGCATTTTTTCAACCTCCTTTCACCGAGCCGGCAAGCAGCCCGCGGACGAAATAGCGCTGCAGCGAGAAGAAGACGATCAGCGGCACGATGATGGTCACGAAGGCCGATGTCGTCAGGATCTCCCAGTCGCCGCCGCGCGAGCCGAGCAGCGCGTTGAGCTTGGCCGTCAGCACGATCTGATCGGCCTCCGTGCCAAGGAAAACCATCGCCACCAGCAGATCGTTCCACACCCACAGGAACTGGAAGATGGCGAAGGAGGCAAGCACCGGGAACGACAGCGGCAGCACGATCTTGACGAAGATCTCGAAATCGCTGGCGCCGTCGATGCGGGCCGATTCCATGATCTCGCGCGGCAGGCCGGCAATGTAGCTCCTCAGCAGATAGATGGCGAAGGGCAGGCCGAAGCCGGTATGCGCCAGCCAGATGCCGAGATAGGTCTTGGACGGCACGCCGAAGAAAGAGCCGACGCCGTTGTAGAGCTTCAACAGCGGGATCAGTGACATCTGCAGCGGCACCACCAGCAGGCCGATGATGACGGCGATCAGCAGCGCCCGGCCGGGAAAGCGCATCCAGGCCAGCGCATAGGCCGCGAAGGCGGCGATCAGGATCGGGATGACGGTCGAGGGGATGGTCACCGTCAGCGAGTTCATGAAGGAGCGGCCGATGCCTTCGGAGAACAGCACCGTCTGGTAATTGTCGGTGGTGAATTTCGGCGGCGCCGACGAGGCGAAGTAGACGCGCTGGCCGCGCTCGCCCTCGAAAGCCTTCGGCGAGGAGAGGACGTAGCCGCCGTCGGCATTCATCTGCAAGGTGACGCCGTCGCCGAGATCGGCCGCCGTGCCGGCCGCGTATTGCGTCGGCGCCGAGGACTTGACGCCGAAGGCGCTGATGTTGCGTTTGGCGCCGTCGCCGAAGATGTTGCCCTCGATGACGTATTTGCCGTCCTTCTGCGCCTGCGCCGAAGCGGCCGGCAACCGTCCGGCTTCGGTCTGGCTGGAACTGGCGAAGGAATTCCACCAGCCCGACGCGATGATCTGGTCCTTGTCGCGCAGCGACGAGACGAGGATGCCGAGCGTGGGCACGGTCCAGATCGCCACGAAGACGAGCACCGCGATGTGGACGCCGAAGCGGCTGGCAAAGGACTTTCCGGTCTTGGCGGACATCTCAACGCCCTCCCGTCTCTTTGTTGGCCTGGCGGATGTTCCAGACCATGATCGGAATGACGGCGATCATGATGATGATGGCGATCGTGGCGCCGCGTCCGAAGTCGCCGCCGCCGCGGAACATCCAGTCGAACATCAGGTTGGCGAGCACCTGGCTGTTCCATTGGCCGTTGGTCATCGTCAGCACGATGTCGAACACCTTCAGCACCAGGATGGTGATGGTGGTCCAGACGACCGCGATGGTGCCCCAGATCTGCGGCACCATGATCTTCCAGAAGATCTGGAACGGATTGGCGCCGTCGATGACCGCGGCCTCCAGCGTCTCTTCCGGAATGCCGCGTAGCGCCGAGGACAGGATCACCATGGCAAAGCCGGTCTGGATCCAGATCAGGATCACCATCAGGAAGAAGTTGTTCCAGAAGGGCAGGGATATCCACACCTGCGGCTGGCCGCCGAAATACTGGATGATGGCGTTGAGCAGACCGATCTGGACCTGGCCTTCGCCGCGATACTCGTAGATGAACTTCCAAATCACGCTGGCGCCGACGAAGGAGATCGCCAAAGGCAGGAAGATCAGGCTCTTGGCGATCGTGCCCCACCAGATCTTGTCGGTGAGCACGGCGATGATCAGCCCAAGGAAGGTGCATGCGGCAGGCACCACGGCGAGCCAGACGATGTTGTTGAGGATCGAGTTGCGGAACTCGCGGTCGCCGAACGCCCATTCGTAGTTGGCGAGGCCGACGAAGCTCGCGCCGCCGCGGTCGAGGAAGGAGAGCCTCAGCGTCTCGACGACCGGATAGATCAGGTAGATCGTGAGGATGATCATCGCCGGTCCGACGAACAGCCACGGCCGCACCAGCCCCTGCCGGCGCAGATTGTCGACGGCGGCAGTGCCGGAGACGCCGCGCGACGGGAAGACGACGTCGAGCAGCTTGTTGGCGCCCCAGAAATAGGCGACACAGCCGCCGACGCCGATGATGATGACGAATATGGCCGAGAAAATCTGAGCCGCCATGGGTCCCTCTCCCTGCGCATGACCGGCCAGGCGATGCTGGCGATCGGCTTTACTTAAAGCGCGTCGCGATTTTCAAGGTTCGCCCTGAGCGCTTTAAGACCTTGTTTTGATGCATGTCGTCTCCCCAAAACCGCCACGCACTTTTGGGCGACATGCATTATTCGGAACAAACGAGACGCGAAGGCTTCCGGCGGGCGCCGCCGGTCGGATCCGGGCCATGGCCCGGATCCAGTAGGAGGATCAGCAAGTCCGATGCTTTGCCGCCATGAGCGGCTTACTTGATGGCATCCCAGCTCTTCTGGATGTCGGTGGCGACGTCCTGGGCGGACTTGCCGCCGACGAGGTCGATCATGCCGGTCCAGAAGGAGCCGGCGCCGATCTTGCCGGGCATCAGGTCTGAGCCGTCGAAGCGGAAGGTCGAGGCGTTGGCCAGGATGTCGCCCTGCTTCTTCAGCGCTTCGCTGGCATAGGCTTCCTTGTTCACCGCCTTGTAGGGCGTCACGAAGCCGCCCTGGGCCATCCAGATCTCATGCGCCAGCGGCATCTTGAGGAAGTCGATGAAGGCGCGCGCGCCCTTGGAGTCCTTGGTGATCATCACCAGCGTGCCGGCGCCGAGCACGGGATTGCCGAGATCGGGCTTGGAAGAATAGGGCGGATAGTAGAAGAAGTCGGCGTCCTGGCCGACCTTGGTTCCCTCCGGGAAGAAGGTCGGAATGAACGAAGCCTGCTTGTGCATGTAGCACTTCGGCGGCACCGAGAAGAGGCCCTTCGGGCTGTCGCGGAAGTCGGTCGCCGCCACGGCCTTGGCGCCGCCGTCGACCATCTTGTCGTCGGTGGCGATCTTGCCGAAGATGTCGATGGCGTTGACCACGGCCGGGTCGTTGAACGGGATCTCGTTCTTCACCCACTTGTCGTAGACGTCTGGCGTCTGGGTGCGGAGCATGATGTCCTCGACCCAGTCGGTCGCCGGCCAGCCGGTGGCGCCGCCCGAGCCCAGCCCGATGCACCAGGGCTTGCCGCCGTCGGCGATGATCTTCTTCTCGAGTTCGGCGAGCTCTTCCTGCGTCTTGGGCACCTTGTAGCCGGCTTCCTCGAAATTGTCTGGCGAGTACCAGACCAGTGACTTCACGTCGGCCTTGTAGGGGAAGGCGAAGAAGCCGGGCTTGCCGTCCTTGTCCTTGAAGGTGCCGAGGTCGACCCATGACTGGCCGGCGCCGTAATTGTCCTTGACCCATTTGGCGGTGTCGTCGCCGAGCGGCGTGAGCAGGCCTTTGGAGGCCAGGTCCTGGATCAGGCCCGGCTGCGGCAGCACGGCGATGTTGGGCGGGCTGCCCGCCTGCGTGTCGATGACGATCTGCTGTTCGTAATTCTCCGACGAGGAGTATTTGATCTCGGCGCCGGTGGCTTCCTGGAAATATTCGAGCACGGTGCGCACCAGGCCCTCGTCCTCGCCGCGCCATGGCCCGAAGATGGTCAGCGTCTCGCCCTTCAGGTCGACTTTCTTGAGCTCGTCGTAGTTCGCCCAGTGGAAGCGCGGGTCCTCGCCCGGCTTGAATTTCAGTTCGGCTTGCGCCGGCAGGCTGAAGGCGAGCGCGGCGAAAGCGGCGCCCAAGAGAAGCATTTTCTTCATCGCAATTCCTCCCAGTGGTCAAAACAGTTCGGACGAAACCTCCATCTCGTCCGCCGACGCCCGCGGAACTGTGACTCAGCGAGAAGGCAACCGCAACCTTTCGGAGAGTCTTCCAAAGCGCTTTGGCCCTTTCGATCTCGCCACTGAATTGGTCGGAAGTCAAGAGGGTTGCGGTACTAATCGATTTAGGTCTTCGACCGACTGGTCGAAAAGTGCGCTGCAGCATGCTTTTTTGGCGCTGCAGCAGCAATTTTCGCTTCAAACTGCCGCGAGCCGTCACTAAGGTCATCATGCGCGACGATAGCGCAGCAATCATCGGATCGATTCAAATTGAAAGCGCTTTGAGGCTGGAGGCCTCCGATGAACCTCAAGCAACTGTCGCACATGCTGTCGCTTTCGCAGACCACGGTGAGCCGGGCGCTCAACGGCTATCCTGAGGTCAGCGAGGAGACGCGGCGGCGCGTGATGGACGCCGCCAAGCGCCATGGCTACCGGCCCAATCCGAGCGCCAGGCGGCTGGCCACCGGCAAATCGGGCATGATCGGCTATGTGCTGCCGACCGGCGCTGCCGTCGACATCGATCCGCATTTCGTCGAGTTCCTTTCCGGCCTCGGCGACTATGCCCGCTCGCACGAGCTCGACCTCGTGCTTTCGCCGGCCGATGCCGACGACCAGGAAACCACCTATCGCCGCATCGTCGCGAACCGCCAGGTCGACGCGGTCTACATCTCCTCGCCGCGCCCCGCCGACCGGCGGCTGGCGCTGGTCAACACGCTGGGCATTCCCTTCATCGTCCACGGCCGCAGCGAGGGGTTCCAGTTCGACTATCCCTATCTCGACATCGACAATGAAGGCGCCTTCCGCGAGGCGGCGCGGCTTCTCGTCCAGCTCGGCCATAAGCGGCTGGCGCTGATCAATGGCGACGACCGCGAGACCTTCGCCATCCACCGCGAGCGTGGGGTGCGCCGGGCGCTTGCCGCGAGCGGGCTGACGCTCGGCGAGCGCCACATCTGCTCGCTGACCATGACCGAGGAAAACGGCTACCGCGCCGCCCGCCGCCTGCTCGGGGAGAGCGAGCCGCCGACAGCGATCGTCTGCTCCAGCCTGATCATGGCGCTGGGCGTCGCGCGCGCCGTGCGCGATCTCGGCCTGACCATTCCGGGCGACCTGTCGCTGGTCGCCCACGACGACGTCTTCCCCTGGCTGCGGCCGGAGAATTTCCCGGTGCCGCTGTCGACGACGCGTTCCTCGATCCGGCTTGCCGGCGCCCGTGTCGCCGAACGGCTGGCGGCTCGCATATCCGGGCTGGAGGAGGGGGCGCGGGGCGAAGTCTGGCCGGTCGATCTGGTGGTGCGGGGGTCGGTGGCGGGGGCACCGGGGTAGGGTCGAACTCGACCTTCACTCTTTGCTGCGGCTATCTCAGCCCTGCGATGCTTAATCCTTCGATGTACAGGGCCCTATCCAATTCATGTACGATCGGGTGATATTTCTCGACCCACTCAAGGGAAAGCGAGGGCTGCAGCCGTCGAGCCTGCGAGAGAGCCTTGCCAGCGAGGGCACGGTCACCCGCCATGCCTGCAGAGGCCGCGAGCGTACGCCATGCGGTCCCGAAATAGGGTCGAAGCTCTACCGCGCGGCCTTCGTATTCCGCGGCCTCGGCGAAGCGTTTGGCCACGAAATGGCACAGCCCCGCCGTCGACAGGCTTGCGGCCTGCGTGAAGTCCCGAGGGCTAAGGCGGTCTGCGATGGCAAGATGGTGCAAGCCATCCTCGGGCATGCCGCCGTAGCCATAGACGCATCCCAGGATTATGTGGGCGAAGGCAAAGCTCGGGTTGAGGACAATCGCCTCCGTCAACGCTGCCACAGCCTGGTCGAAGTGACGCGAGGCTATGTGCACAAAACCTGAGGCGCAGTGCGTCCAGGGATCTTCCGGATCGCCGCGGATTGCCCGTTGGGCCATATCCCGGGCGAGAGGAAGAGCATCTCGAGGTTCGGCCAGTCCGAGCGTCACCCGCGCCGCAAGCGCCCAAGCGAGCAGGCAGTTGGCACGGGGATAGTCGGGGTCGATGTCTGTGGCCTTGGTCAGCAGCCGCTCGGCAAATTCGAGCTCCTGTGCCGAACCCCACGTCCAGACATAGGGCATCGCTTTCATCGCGAAGCCCCAGGCGTCTAGACTGCCGGGCGCCCGACTTTGGAAACGTTCGTGCTCGGCCGCATAGAGCTTTGGCTCGATCGCACCGATCACGCTCTGCACTATCTGATCCTGGAGTGCAAAGAAGTCCACCATCTCAAGATCATAGCGTTCAGCCCATATCTGGCGCCCGTTTTGGGCGTCGCTCGCCCTGGCAGCTATCCTTAAACGCATTCCGGAGCGGCGAACGCTTCCGTCAAGCACATAGCGGACGCCAAGCTCGCGCCCGACATGCTTCACGTCCAACGCCTTGCCGCTATATGCGAAGGATGAGTTGCGGGCGGAGACAAACAACCAGCGTAGGCGCGCAAGACGCATGATGAGGTCTTCCGCAAGACCGTCACCGAAATATTGCTGATGGACGTCGTCGCTGAGGTTGGCGAATGGCAGGACGGCGATGGAAGGGCCGGGCTCGGCCGCCTCGCTGTGATGGCTGGCGCCATCTAGCCGCTCGGGCGCTCCGGTGAAGCGATAGCCGACCCGAGGAACCGTCGCTATCCAGTCCTCGCCGTCGGGGGCGGGGCCGAGAAGTTTTCTGAGCGATGCGATCTGCACAGACAGGTTACCCTCCTCTACCGCCGTCCCCGGCCACGCCGCATTGATCAGCTCGGATTTGCTGAGCACTTCGCCAGGTCGCTCCACCAGCGCCTCAAGCAGGAGCAGCGCGCGGTAGCCGACGGGAATCGGAATCTTTTTCCGGAGCAGGGTTCCTGTCTCTGCATTCAGGACGAAAGGGCCGAAGACGAAACGACATCCTTGCATACGACGGATTTTATAGCCGCCCCGAGACTTTTTGTAACTATTAGGCAGAGCTTAAGGACGTCACCCGCCGATTGCGTCAACGTTGTCCAAACTGCACTAGGAGGAGACAATGACTGTACCTTTTGAATCGGCGGCCCGCTCTGATCTCGAACAGGCCAAGAAGGCTGCCTACGACCCAGCCTTCAGAGGCATCTCCGCCCCGAGCTTTGCCAGCCTTCTCGATGAGCGACAGCACCGCAAAGGGCGCCTCGCCGGCGCTTTCCGCATCTTCGCCGCGTTCGATTTCAGCGAAGGTGTCGCAGGCCATATCACTGCACGCGATCCGGAGTTTACAGACACATTCTGGGTCAATCCCTTCGGTATGCATTTTGGGCAAATCAGGGCCAGCGACTTGATCCGAGTTGACCGCGAGGGCAACGTGGTCGAGGGGGTAGGCCCGCTCAACGTCTCTGCCTTCGCCATCCACGCGGCAATTCACGAGGCTCGCCCGGAGATTGTCGCCGCAGCGCACGCCCATTCTATCTATGGCAAGGCCTGGTCCGCGGTCGGCCGCCTGCTCGATCCGATTACACAGGATGCCTGCGCTTTCTATGAGGACCACGTTTTCTTCGACGATGCGCGAGTAGTCGTTACGGAGGCCAGCGAAGGTGCCGACCTCGCACGCTGCCTCGGCTCGCACAAAGCTGCGATTCTGCGCAACCACGGACTGTTGACCGTTGGCCGGACGATCGAGGAGGCGGTCTGGTGGTTCGTCGCGATGGAGCATTGCTGTCAGGCGCAATTTCTTGCCGAGTCTGTCTGCAAGCCACTCCTGATCGACCACTCAAACGCTCGCGCAGCTCGCGCTGTGAATGGCACTCCCTTCTCCGGTTGGTTCCAGTGCCAGCCGCTGTGGGACCAAATCGTGAGAGTACAGCCGGATCTGCTCAAATAGTCAGGCGGATCGCGTGAGAGGCTAGCATCAATGTCGGCGAACACCGGATGCGACAATACGTCGGCTACCATGGCGCTGCTTCACATGGCTGCCGGAGGATGGATAGGCCAGTCGGTCCATGTCGCCGCCAAGCTTGGGATCGCGGACGTTCTGGAGAGTGGACCGAAAACTCCACATGAGATCGCAACGACCACAGGGTCTCACCCTGAGGCTCTCCATCGGCTGCTGCGCACGTTGGCGAGCCTGGGCATCTTTGCGGAAGATGAGGAGGGCCGTTTCGGTCTCACGGCGATCGCTGACGGGTTGCGGTCGCAAGCGCCCGTCTCCCTGCGGGCCTTTGCGATCATGCTGGGCGAGGAAATGCTTTGGCGCCCTTGGGGCGATCTCCACCATGCCGTGCAGACTGGCGAGGCGGCCTTCGCCCATGTTGGCGATGGATTGTACGACTACCTCGAAGCACACCCGGCGGCAGCGGCCATTTTCGACGCGGCGATCACGGACCGCGCACGCCAGGAGAACAAGGCGGTCGTCGACGCCTATGACTGGTGGCCGGAAACGATCGTAGATGTCGGCGGTGGACAGGGTTCGTTGCTCACCATGATCCTGGCTCACCCTCCCAATGCCCGTGGTGTGCTCTTTGAGATGCCGCATGTGGCCGATGGGGCGAAAAAAATGATTGAAAGGACCGGCCTGGGCTCCAGATGTGCGGTGGTCAGCGGCGACTTTTTTCAAAGTGTGCCAACAGCGGGCGATCTCTACCTGATGCGGCGTGTGGTGCACGGCTGGAGCGATGAAAGCGCAACTGTCATCCTCCGGAATTGCCGCAAGGCAATGACACATCATGGGCGGCTTCTCATCGTTGAGCACGTGCTTGCTCAGGGAAATGCTCCGTCCTGGGGAAAAATGCTGGATCTGCAACAACTCGTTCTGAGTGCCGGAGGACGCGAGCGGACCGAGAAGGAATTTGCGCACCTGCTTGCCGCAGCAGGGTTTAAGCTGGAACGCGTGATCTCCACATCTTCGACGGCAAGCCTCATTGAGGCAGTCCCCGTTGCGGAAGTCAGTTGATATCGTTGCTATGGCCCACGCGTCGCAGTTGCGCCTCATGTCAGCCGAAGAGGCAGGCAGCGGCTCGAACCGGCGGCCGCGGCCTTTGCCGCAACCGGTGCCGTCACCGAGTATTCGAGAGCCCCACTACGGGGCGCCAAATAGGCCGTCATCGAGTATCTCGTTGGAAGTCCAGCAAATGATGCCATCGCGGTCCAGCAAGGACTGACCGACTAGCAGACGTTGAAGGTTGAGGCGGTCTACCCCATGGCGTTCGAGAGCTTCGAGGGCCCGCAGCAGTTCAAGTTCAACACATCCGCCAGACTGGCAAAGTCAGCCTGATCTCTGTCCACTCCCACGGGCGCACTCTGCTAGGGTGTCAATTTTGCATGCCGATCCACACATAACCGAGCAGGTTGTCGCCCCCTCCGCATCCCGATAGACTAACCCTATCGTGCACAATAGGCTCAATCTCTCGAGTCGGAAGGCCAACAAAATGGCCGAAGAGCGCTTTCGGCGAAAGCTCGCGGCAATCCTTGCGGCCGACGTGGCCGGCTACAGCCGAATGACCGAGACCGACGAGGAAGACACACTCAATCGGCTCAGGCGCCTTCGCACCCAAACCATCGAGCCTCTCATCGCTGAGCATCGCGGCCGCGTCGTGAAGCTGATGGGCGACGGCGCGCTGGTCGAGTTCGCAAGTGCGGTCGATGCCGTTCGCTGCGCTGTCGAAATCCAGGGCAGGGTGGCTGACCTCGACGCTGACACGCCAAGTGCGCGGCAGATCAGGTTCCGGATCGGCGTTAACCTTGGCGACGTCGTCGTCGATGACGACGATCTGCTCGGCGACGGCGTGAACATCGCCTCTCGGCTAGAGCAGTTGGCCGAGCCTGGCGGCATCTGCATATCGGCCAAGGTGTTCGAAGAGGTTGGAAACAAGTTGGACCTGGTGTTCGAGGACATGGGCGAGCGCGAGGTCAAGAACATTGCCCGACCGGTCAGGGTCTATGGACTGAAGGTCTCGGCCGTTTCGCCGTTGGTCGACGTCTCGGCGCCGGTGGCCGGATTTGCCGGCCGGCCGGCGATTGCCGTCCTGCCGTTCGACAACATGAGCGGCGATCCCGCCCATGGGTTCTTCGTCGACGGACTGACCGAGGACCTCATCCTGCGGCTATCGAGCTGGAAGTGGTTTCCGGTGATCGCGCGGAACTCGACCTTCGTCTTCAAGGGCCACGCGGTGGACATCCGCGACGTCGGCCGCAAGCTAGGTGCCCGCTACGTGGTCGAAGGCAGCGTCCGCAAGTCGGGCAACCGCATCCGGGTGACGGCGCAACTGATCGACGCCACCGATCACCGCCATGTCTGGGCCGAGCGCTACGATCGCGACCTCGCCGACACCTTCGCGGTCCAAGACGAGATCACCGACAGGATCGTTGGCGCGCTCGAGCCGGTCATCGGCGACGCCGAGCAGCATCGCGCCCGCGTCGGGCGCCCCGAAAATCTCGACGCCTGGGAGCTGTGCCAGCGTGCGTTCTGGCACTACTACCGCGTGAACCGGCAGGACCAGCAACTGGCCAAGGAATGGTTCTGCAAGTCGATCGCAATGGATCCTGAACTCGCCATGGCCTGGGGCGGTCTGTCGATCGCCTGCTACTATGACGTCGTGACCAGCTGGACGTCCGACGTCGGCGGCTCGATCGAAGAAATGCGGGCAGCGGGCCTGAGAGCCGTGGCGATCGGTGACCACGGTCACCTGGGCCGTTTCGGCCTGGGTTTCGCACATATCTACAGCCGCCAATATGACTCCGGCATTCGCGAAATGGAGCGGGGAATCGAAGAGAATCCGAGTTCCGCGCACGGATATTATCTATACAGTATGGCGCATATGTTTGCCGGGCACTCGGGGCGTGCTGTTGAGGGGGTGGGAAGGGCGCTGAGGCTGAGTCCGCGCGACTATCACATCGCGCAGCTGATTTCGGCGGCGACGATAGCTAACGTAGTGGCCGGCAACTATGAGCAGGCGATTATGTTCGGCGAGAATGCCACTGCTCGCGCACCCGAGCATCCGCTGGCGCACCGCAATCTGGCCGTTGCACTGGCAAGCTTGGGACGGATGGACGAGGCCAGGGCAGCGATTGGCAATTTCAAACGCCTGGTTCCGAGCTACTCGATCGAAACCTTCCGAAGAGCGATGCCGTTCAAGGACTCCAAGGACGCTGATGCGGTGATTGGTCCGTTACGGAGGCTTGGAGTGCCGGAGAGTTCCTGACGCCGGCGGCAGGCATTGTCTACGACGAGCTGGAATGCTGCGGGGAAGGCTGAAGATCCCGCGCCCCAGACCAGCCGAACAGCGCCAAGCGGCCAGCTGAAAAACTAGAGCAATTCCAGGAAAAATGCGCAGCAGTTTTCCGTTTGGAGTTGCCTAAAAACAAATAGTTAGAGCTGTTCGGCGATTCTATCAAACGCTGAGCCGCCCTAGCACTCGATAGATCGATCCTAAGGGTGATTTCCGCCTGGCGGCGCTCCACGTTATTGCAAGACGTTCAAATTTGAGCTTTCGCGCTCATGCTTTGTCGAGAGTATCTCCCATAGTCTCTTATACCTTCTGCGCCCATGAGTTTTGGCCGTTTTGAAGCGCCCTGGCGACGATTGACGACGAAATAGGAGAACGCAATGACCCGCACTCACGTTGAACGTCTTGCAGAGTTCAGGGAAATCCTGGTCGCGACTCGACGCGAAGGCGTCCGTAACGTGCACCATACACGCGACGCGATGCGGGCAAGTGGCTTTCAGATAGGGGACAGCGATGGCTCCAGCTACGGTGCCCAGCTGAAGGCGCTCCAAGAACAAATCGAGGCGGTCGATCGCGCCATCGAAGATGAGAAACGGTTGGCCCTGGCTATCGAAGGGGAGGCTCAATCCCCCCGACCGACCAAGCCGAGAATCGTGAAGAGAGCATAGAGGCAACTGCGACCGTTGGTGGCGCTGGGCTTCATACTTATCGAGAGCTTCATCGACGCGCCCGAAGGCCGGCGCTGCGAGCGCATTGCGCGGGCCCATTTCGGTCATCGGCGGCCACCCACTTGATCAAGTGTTGGGCGCGATCCGACTCGACGAAAGGTTCACTCCTTCGCCGCTCCAGCCGCCTTTATATCCAGCAGGCCATAGCCGAAATCATTGTCCCGCCCCTTCGGGCCAAGATCCTTCGCGGTGGCGGCCAGCGCCTTCTCGATGTCGTCCGCCGAGCGGTCGGGCGCGGCGTGGATCAGGTTGGCGATGGCGCCGCTGACAATGGCTGCGGCGAAAGAGGTGCCGGTCACCACATCCGAGCCAGTGCCGCTCGGCGCCACCATCTCCACCCCTGGCGCCGAGATGAACACATAGGCGCCGCGATTGGCCTGCGCCATAAGCCCGTCCTTGGCGTCGGTGGCGGTCACCGCGATGACGCCGTCGAAGGCCGCCGGGTAGCCATACGGCGCCTTCGGGCCGTTGTTGCCGGCCGCCGCGACCAGCACCATGCCGAGCGCGCGCGCATTGCGGCAGGCGGTGCCGAGCAGGTCGTTCTTCGGGCCGACGAAGCTCATGTTGATGATGCGCACGTCCTGTTCAGCGGCCCAGTCAAGCGCCGACAGGATGACGTCCATGGTCGACTTGCCGCCTTCGAAGGCGCGCGCGTGATAAATCCTGGCGCCCGGCGCCATGCCTTCCAGCGCGCCGACGCCGGCGATCAGCCCGTCGACCGAAGTGCCGTGGTCGCGCTTCTCGATCGGCACTTTCGGCATGGCGTCGAACTGGTCGGCGATCACGCCTTTCAGCGCCGGGTTGGTGTCGTCGATGCCGGTGTCGATGACGGCGACGCGCACATTCTCGCCGCTCGCTTGGCTGGCATCGAGCGCGATGCGCTCGAAGGCGTAGTTCACGATGCCGGCCGCCTGCTGCAGCGAATAGATGTGGTTCGGCTCGCGCCGCTGCGTGCGGCCATCGGCGGCAAGCTGCGCCAGCACCACGCCGACCGGCCGTCCGTCGGGAATGCCGAAGCGCACCAGCGTGCCGCCGAGCAGCCGTGACTGGCGCTCTGAGCGCACCTGCAGGCCGAAGGCGGTGGCGATCTGCTGCACCGCCCCGGCATCGCCTTGCACCGTCACCAGCACCTCGTCGGGAACGAACTCGCCGCTGACTGCGCGCGGCGGCGCGGCCAAATTGAGACCCGTGGGCGGTGTGACGGGGCCGCTTGGCGGGGGACCGGGCACTGGAGCTGGCGTGTTCGTTGGGCTGCTTGGTCGCGACCCTCCATTCGACGGGTTTGAGGGCGCCGGACTTGCCGGGGAATTCGGAAACAGGTCGACGATCAGCGCAGGCATGAACACGGCAGCCGTGCCTGCGCCTGACTTGCTGCCATCGCTCTTGCCGCCGCCATTCTTGTCGCAATCGGCGCCGGCTGCCGTCGTGCGGTTCAGGCAGTCGACTTGCTTCTGCGAAATGCTCGGATCGTTGGTCTGCGCAAAGGCGGGCGCGGCGACAAATGCCGCCGTCAGGATTGCCGCATGAAGAATGACCGCCTTAGCCGCCATCGACCGGTTTCCTTCCCTGCATCACAGCCTCCGCGAAAGGCTGGGCGGCAATAAGGCCGACGAGCTTGTCGTAGTCGGCCGCGTTGCTCGCCGGGATGGTCAGATGGAAGACGCCGTCGGCGGTCGGCCCGCTGGCTATCTTCAGCCCATTCTGGCCGAGGAAGGCGGCGATGTCCGACATCCTGGCATCCGCCTTGAACTTCACCAGGGCGAAGGGCAGCTTCGCCAGGTCGTCCTCGGCGCCGGCGATCTCGAAGTCGTTGCCCTTGCCGCCGGGCTGCTCGAAGGACTGCACCACGACCAGCGCAAGGAGCGCCGCGGCCGCCGCCCAGGCCACGCCGGCGGGCATTGCGGTAACCCGGCCGAAGATGCTCGCCAGCCATGACTGGCCGGCGGGCGGGCGCACCGGACCGGCCTCGGCGTCGAGTGCCCTGGCGAAGCGCGAGAGCGCATCCGCCGGCGGGCGGATCGCCTCGTTGGCGGCGGCGGTGCCGGAGAACTCGGCCTCCGCCTCGCCAAGGGCCGCCATCGCAGCCGGATCGGAGGCCAGCCATTCCTCGACGGCTTCCAGCTCGGCGCCTTCCAGCGAGCCGTTCAGGTAGAACGGCAGCAGCGTCTCCATCTCGTCGCGGCGCGACATTTTCTCAGCGGCGCTCATGGCCACCCCCTGTCGTAGCCGGCGGCCTTCAGCGCCTCGCCGAGTTTCTTGCGGGCGTAGAACATCCTCGTCTTGACCGTCGCGACCGGGATATTGAGCACCTCGCCGATCTCGGTCACCGACTGGCCGTGATAGTAGGCGAGGTCGATCACCGTGCGGTGTTCCTCCGGCAAGGCATCGACGAAGCGGCGCAAGGCGGCGGCCTTGTCTTCCTTCATGGTAACGATTTCCGGCGTGTCGGCGCTGTCGGGAACCTGCGCCGCGTCGTCGTCGTCGATCCAGTCTTCCTTCTTCTTGCGCAGCAAGGACAGCGCCTTGAAGCGCGCGATGCCGAGCAGCCAGGTCGAGACCTCGGAGCGGCCTTCGAAGCCCGGCGCCTGCCGCCACAGCTCGAGAAAGACCTCATTGGTGATATCGTCGGCCATCATTTCCGATCCCGTCTGGCGCGCCACGAAGCGGTAGATCCGCGCGTGGTGACGCATGAACAGGAGCCGCACGGCGGCCCTGTCGCCCTTCGCGACCCGGTCTACAAGCGCGCGATCGGTTTCCGTCGCCGCGTTCATGGCCGGTCGAGCCGCCTGGCTCCTCGTGGCTCTGTCGCTGATCGGTCCAAAAAGGTTCATCCTCCGCCAAGGAATTTTCGGAAGCTAACCGAAGAAAGGGGAGGTTGCCAGAGGCAGGACTTCCCCTTCTCCCCTTGTGTGGGAGAAGGTGTCGCCGAAGGCGACGGATGAGGGGTGCTCCAGGGAACGCCAACGTCTCACTCCGCTGGAACACCCCTCATCCGTCTCGGCGCTGCTCGCCGATCCACCTTCTCCCACAAGGGGAGAAGGAGGTCGCCTCACTCCAAAAATACCGTCGCCTTCATCGTCTCGGGTATCGCCACACCGAGCCGGCTCAGCACCGTCGGCGCGAGCTGCAGCTGGTCGAGCCGCGTGTCGGCTTCGGGGCCTTTGGCCGGGCCGAAATAATAGAGCGCGAAATCCTGCATCTCGTCGTCGTGTCCGCCGTGATGGCCGCGGTCGGTCTGGCCGTGATCGGCGGTGACGATCACTTCATAGCCGGCTTCGCGCCAGCCGGGCAGGAAGGCGGCGAGCATGCCGTCGACCGCGTAGCAGGCATGGTCCATCTCGTGACAGTCGTGACCGAAGCGATGGCCCATCGAGTCCAGCGTGCAGGTGTGCAGGATGCCGTAGTCGATGCCGTGGCGCCGCGTCAGCATCGTTAGCGTCGCGAACAGGTCGACGTCGCTCGGCGTCATCTGGTTCTTGAGATTGTAACCGGTCATGGTGTGGAAGCGGCCATGCGTGATCGGTCCGCCGGGCTCGTCGAATTCCATGTCCTCGACCAGGTCGAACGGATGGGAGCGGAAGAACTCCGACCAGTAGGAGTGGGTCACAGCGCCGGTCTTGCCGCCGGCCTTGCTGACCTCGGAGAAGATATCGGGCTGCTCGACCCGGAACCGGTTCTCGTTCGACAGGATGCCGTGCACCTGCGGCGTGACCCCGGTGTGGATCGAGGCGTAGCAGCAGGCCGAGGTCGACGGCAGCACGGAACGCATCTTCCACACCCGCGCTTCGCCGGACTGCGCCCAGCCTTCGAGATTGCCCATCAGCCGGCGCCAGTTGCGGTAGGGCACGCCGTCAAGGATGATGAGCAGCAGTTTGGATCTGAGCGCCACGGGCGGCTCCATGCGGTCTTTGGGGAGAGGTCAGCATCGAAGGCTTGGCCAATCCGGCCAGCCTCATGGACGCTGCAGGAAGAGGAAGCCAGCCTCAGTTGCCGGCGCTCTCCATGCGCCGGCCTGCGATCGCCTTCTCCAGCCAGCCGATCTCCATTTCGGGCACGGATGACAACAGAAGGTCGGTGTAGGCGTCGAAGGGTGGCGTCAGCACCTTGCTCTTGGCGCCGTAGCGGACAACCTCGCCGCGATACATCACCGCGATCGAATCGGCGATCGACTTCACGGTCGCGAGGTCGTGGGTGATGAACAGATACGCGACCTTCTCGACCTGCTGCAGGTTGAGCAGCAGCTTGAGGATGCCGTTGGCGACCAGCGGGTCGAGCGCCGACGTCACCTCGTCGCAGATGATCAGCTTCGGCTTGGCGGCGAGCGAGCGGGCGATGCAGACGCGCTGCTTCTGGCCGCCGGAAAGCTCGGCCGGATAGCGGTCGATGAAGCCCTTGCCCATCTCGATCTCGTCGAGCAGTTCGGCAACGCGCTTGTCGCGCTCGCGGCCCCTCATGCCGAAATAGAACTCCAGCGGCCTGCCAATGATGGTGCCCACCGTCTGGCGCGGGTTCATCGCCACGTCGGCCATCTGGTAGATCATCTGCAGCTGGCGCAGGTCCTCCTTCGGCCGGTCGGAAAGCTTGTTGCCGAGCGTGCGGCCGTCGAAGACGACGCTTCCCTGCTCGGGCGGCAACAGTCCGGTAATGGCGCGCGCCAGCGTTGATTTGCCGGAGCCGCTCTCGCCGACGACGGCAAGCGTCTGGCCAGGATGGATGTCGACCGAGACGTTCTTCAGCACCTTGACGTGGCCGCCGCCATAGGCGGCCGTCACATTCTTCACCGACAGCATCGGTGCCGTGCCGGGCTGCTGCTCCTTGTGCTCGATCTCATGCACCGAGACCAGCGCGTTGGTGTATTCCTGGCGCGGCTCCTTGATGATCTGGCGGGTGCCGCCCCATTCGACCAAGCGGCCGTGGCGCAGCACCATGATCTCGTCCGACACCTGCGCCACGACGGCGAGGTCGTGGGTGATGTATAGAGCCGCCACATGCGTGTCGCGGATGGCGTCCTTGATCGCCGCCAGCACGTCGATCTGCGTCGTCACGTCGAGAGCGGTGGTCGGCTCGTCGAAGACGATCAGATCCGGCTCCGAGCACAGCGCCATCGCCGTCATCACGCGCTGCAGCTGGCCGCCCGACACCTGGTGCGGGAAACGCTCGCCGATGGTTTCGGGGTTGGGCAGGCTGAGCTTCTTGAACAACGCTACGGCGCGTTTCTCGGCCTCGGCCCGGGTGGCGGTGCCATGCAGGAGCGAGGCTTCCACCACCTGGTCCATCAGCCGGTGCGCCGGATTGAAGGCCGCCGCCGCCGACTGCGCGACATAGCAGACCTCGCGGCCGCGCAATTTGCGAAAGCCTTCCTTGCCGCCTTTCAGGATGTCGCGGCCGTTGAGGATGACCTCGCCGCCGGTGATGCGCACGCCGCCGCGGCCGTAGCCCATGGACGATAGCCCGATCGTCGACTTGCCGGCGCCGGATTCGCCGATCAGCCCGAGCACCTTGCCCTTTTCCAGGGTCAGCGACACGTCGTGCACGAGCGTGATCGTCTTCGGCGCTTCGCCGGGCGGATAGACCGTCGCTTCGATGCGCAGATTGCGGATGTCGAGAAGCAGTCCGGATTTCGCTTTGCTGTCAGCCATCAGCCGCGTCCTCCCTTCAGGCTCGTCGTGCGGTTGAGCACCCAGTCGGCGACGAGGTTGACCGAGATCGCCAGGGCCGCGATCGCCGCCGCCGGGATGAGCGCGGCCCCGATGCCAAAGACGATGCCGTCCTTGTTCTCCTTCACCATGCCGCCCCAGTCGGCATCCGGCGGCTGCACGCCGAGGCCGAGGAAGGACAGCGTCGACAGGAACAGCACGGCATAGATGAAGCGCAGGCCGAGTTCCGAGACCAGCGGCGACAGCGCATTGGGCAGGATCTCGCGGAAGATGATCCAGCCGCTGCCCTCGCCACGCAGTTTCGCCGCCTCGACATAGTCCATGACGTTGATGTCGACGGCGACCGCGCGCGACAGGCGATAGACGCGGGTCGAATCGAGGATGCCCATCACCAGGATCAGCGTCACCAGGTTGGAAGGCAGCACCGACAGCACGACGAGGGCCATGATAAGCGTCGGTATCGACATCAGGAGGTCGACGAGGCGCGACAGGATCGTGTCGTACCAGCCGCCGAACACCGCGGCCGAGAAGCCCAGGATGGCGCCGAGCGAGAAGGACAGCGCCGTGGCCAGCACGGCGATGAACAGCGTGATGCGGGCGCCGTAGATCATGCGCGAGAGCAGGTCGCGCCCGAGATTGTCGGTGCCCAGCCAATGCGCAGCCGACATCGGTTCCCAAGGGGTATCGCTGACGATCTCGGCATTGCCGTGCGGCGCGATCCATGGTGCGAAGAGCGCCGCCACCACGAACAGGGTGGTCAGCACCAGGCCGATCAGTGCGGGGATGGGAATGCGTCTGATATCCAGCATTTCCGCTCCGCTCACTTAGGATGCCTGAGCCGCGGATTGGCGACGATCGCCGCAATGTCCGCGATGATGTTGAGGCTGATATAGACGGCGGCGAAGATCAGGCCGACCGCCTGCACGACGGGAACGTCGCGCTTGGTGACGTGGTCGACGAGATATTGGCCCATGCCCGGATAGACGAAGATCACCTCGACCACGACGACGCCGACGACCAGATAGGCGAGATTGAGCATGACGACGTTGATGATCGGCGCGATCGCATTCGGGAAAGCATGCTTGCGGATGACGGCAAAGGCGGAAAGGCCTTTGAGCTCGGCCGTCTCGACATAGGCCGATTGCATGACGTTGAGGATCGCCGCGCGCGTCATGCGCATCATGTGGGCGAGCACCACAAGGGTCAGGGCTGCGGCCGGCAGCGCGATCGCCTGCAGGCGCTCGCCGAAAGACATTCCGTCATAGACGGTCGAGATGGCGGGAAACCATTGATGCTGAACCGCGAAGTAGAAGACCAGCAGATAGCCGATGAAGAACTCCGGGAACGAGGTCGAGGCCAGCGCCAGGCCGGAGATCAGCTTGTCGATCCAGCCGTTGCGGTAGCGCACGGCGATGAGGCCGAGAGTGATCGCCAGCGGAATGGCGACGATTGCCGCCCAGAAGGCCAGGAACAGCGTGTTCCAAAGCCGATCCTTGATCGATGTCGCGATGTCCTGCCCGCTCGACATGGCCGTGCCGAGGTCGCCGGTGAGCACGCCGCCCAGCCAGTGGAAGTAGCGGATATAGGCAGGCTGGTTGAGCCCGAGCTGCTCGCGCAGATTGGCGAGCGACTCCGGCGTCGCCGACTGTCCGAGTATGGCTTGCGCGACGTCGCCGGGCAGGATCTGGGTGCCGGCGAAGATCAGGACCGAAACGGCCAGCAGAAGGAGGATGCCCAGCGCAACGCGCTGGGCCACCAGTTTCACGATGGGTGAGGACATCTCCGCAAGGCCGTGCTCAGGCTTCGAGCCAGCACTTCGCCAGCGCGTAGCCGTTGCAAAGTTCCTGATGCGGATCGTCCACCCAGCCTGCGACCTTGGCGCCGGTAGCGTCGATGAACTGATTGAACATCGGCAGGATCAGGCCGCCCTCGTCGCGCACCATGACGGCCATGTCGTGGTACATCTGCTTGCGCTTGGCCTCGTCGAGCTCGGCGCGCGCGGCAAGCACCATCTTGTCGAAGTCCGGGCGCTTGAAACGCGTGTCGTTCCAGTCGGCCGACGACAGGTAGGCGGTCGAGTACATCTGGTCCTGGGTCGAGCGGCCGCCCCAGTAGGAGGCGCAGAAGGGCTGCTTGTTCCAGACCTCGTTCCAGTAGCCGTCGCCCGGCTCGCGCTTGATCTCCAGCTTGATGCCGGCCTTGGCCGCGCTCTGCTGATAGAGCTGCGCGGCATCGACGGCGCCGGGGAAGGCGACATCGGAGGTTCTGAGCAGGATCGAGCCGTCATGGCCCGACTTCTTGTAGTGGAATTTGGCCTTGTCCGGATCATACTTGCGCTGCTCGATCTCGGTGAACAGCGGGTAGGAGGCGTTGATCGGGAAGTCGTTGCCGAGCGAGCCGTAGCCGCGCAGCACCTTGTTCAGCATCTCCTCGCGATTGATCGCCAGCTTCAGCGCCATCCTGAGGTCGTTGTTGTCGAACGGCGCCGTGTTGCAATGCATGATGAAGACGTAATGGCCGGGACCGGAGTGGTTGCGGATGGTGACGCCTGGCACGCGCTTGATCAGGTCGACGATCTTCGGCTCGACGCGGTTGATCATGTTGACCTGGCCGCCCTGCAGCGCCGCCGTGCGCGCCGTCGCGTCATTGATGACGACGACTTCGATCTGGTCGGCGTGGCCCATCTTGTCGCCCTGCCAGTAGTTGGCGAAGCGCTCGCCGACATGGCGCACGCCGGGCTCGTTGACCTTGACCTTGTAGGGGCCGGCACTGATGCCGGCGTCGGGCTTGTCCTTGCCGCCGTTCGGCTGGACAATCAGGTGATAGTCGCTGAGCAGATAGGGAAGGTCGGCATTCGGCTCCTTCAGCGTCAGCACCACTTCCTTGCCGCTGGCCTTGATGGTGTCGATGCCCTTCATGTAGCCCAGCGCGCCGGACTTCGACTTCTCGTCCGAATGGCGCTCCAGCGTGGCGGCGACGTCCTCGGCGGTCACCGTCTTGCCGTTGTGGAATTCGACACCGTCGCGGATCTTCAGCGTCCAGGTCTTGGCGTCATCCGAAGCGCCGATCTCCTCGGCGATACGGTTCTCCAGCTTGCCGTCGGGGGAGAGCTCGACGATCATTTCGCCCCAGCACTTGCCGAACGCGAACGGCACCTGCGTCATCATCAGCGCCGGGTCGAGGCTGTTGGTGGATTCACCACCGACGAGGCCGGCTTTCAGCGTGCCGCCCTTGACCGGGCCGGCGGCGCGGGCTGCGCTGGAAAGCAGCGAATTGGCGAAGGGAGCGGAGATGCCGAGCGCGGCGGCGCGGCCGAGAAAATCGCGGCGGCTGAGCTTGCCGGCGGCGACACGACGGCTGAGATAGTCCAGTTCGTTAGACATTGTAGGGTTCCTCACTCTGATGGTTCGACCTTACGGTCGTTTCTCGTTTCTTGAGGAGGATAATGACCGTAAGGGAAAGCGACAAGCAAGACCGAATGCGACATGCCGTGGCGTAAATCGCGCGTCGCAATTGGACCAATCCTGCCAGCGCTCACACGAGGGCGCGCGGAATCGCCTGCTTGAAATCGCGCTCAAACACCAGTTTCTCCCCCTCATAGGCCTCGATTCTGGCGCTGAGGATGAAGTTTTGTGCGTCTGAGCGCATGTTGGCGAAGGTTTCGGTCCGCACCGACCATCCATTCCGCGACAATGTCTGCGTCCAGTGCGTGCTGCCCGTCGCCGACTGCGGGTCGTCCGGATGGATCGCCCAGATCTCGCGGACGATGCTGCCATGGACGAGGTCATGCTCGAGGTCGCGCACCGCGCCGAAATCGTCGGTGATGGAAAGCGTGACGAGGCCGGTCTTCTCGTCGCGATCGATGTGCCGCTCGGAATTGGCGGGCCTGATCGTCTCGGTCGCCCAGGGAGCGGCGCCTTCCGGTTCGGCGAACGAGACCTCGTCGCCTGTCGCCAGCGGGCGCAGCGGCAGTTTGAGCGTTGCCTTCGACAACTGGAGCGTCACCGGCTCCGGCGAGGGCCAAATCATCGGCCAGTAGGCATTTGAGACGGCGATGCGCAGTTTGTGGCCAGCCGGCACCCGGTAGGCGCATTGGTCGAGCACGACCCGCGCCGAAACGCTCTCTCCCGGCACCAGCGCCTCCGGGAACTCATGCGAATTGCGATGCGTCAGGTTGAGCACGCCGTAGGAGATCAGTTCCGAGGCGCCATCGGGATGCACGTCGCAGAGGCGCACCGCGATGTCGGCCTGGCGACGGTCCGAGGCTACCCGAACCTCCAGTTCCGGCGCGCCGACGATGTCGATCGCCTCCTTGAGCTCGGCCTGGTCGAAGCACACCGACAGGGCGTCGTCGGGGCGCTGGTCACCTGGCAGTTCCGGACCGAAGGTGAAGGGAAAATACTCGCCGCCGGCGAGGCCGCAGCTTTGCGGCGAGGCTACGATGGCGGGTTCCTTGCCTTCGGGGATCAGTTCGATCGTTTGTATCTTGATGTTAGGCGACGGCCAGTCCTGTTCCGCGATCCAGCGGCCCGGCCGCTCGGGATGCCAGCGAGCCGGCCGAACGCTGTCCATTACATAGGCGCGGTAATCCGGGTCGGCCTCGACGCCGGTCTCGACGCCTTTCAACCAGCGATCCCACCAGCGCAGCGCCTCCTGCAGGAAGCCGATGGCCGGATTAGGCCCTGCGTAATGCGGGTATTTGTGGATCCACGGGCCGACAATGCCCTTCACCGGCGACTGGATGTTGGTGACGAGGTTGGAGATCGTATTGCGGTAGCCGTCATGCCAGCCGCCGATCGACAGCACGGCCGCTTTGACGGCTGAAAAATCCTCGCAGATCGAGCCGCGTTTCCAGTAGGTGTCGCGATGCTGGTGGCTGAGCCAGAGCGGCAGGAGGAAAGGCTGGTTCTCCAGCCGGCTGAGCCACAGATCGCGCCAGCGGTTGCCGCCGGCGATCAGCGGGTCCGGCGGCCGCGACGAATAGGAGAGCATCGTCGAGGCCCAGCCGAAATTTTCCAGGAGCAGGCAGCCGCCCTTGTAGTGGATGTCGTCGGCATAGCGGTCGACAGTCGAGCACAGGCTGATCACCGCCTTCAGCGCCGGCGGCTGCTTGGCCGCCACCTGCAGGCAGTTGAAGCCGCCCCAGGAAATGCCCATCATACCGACATTGCCGTTGCACCAGGGCTGGCTGGCCGCCCAGGCGATGACGTCGCAGGCATCCTGCAGTTCCTGCTCCGAATATTCGTCGTCCATCAGCCCTTCGGAATCGCCGTTGCCGCGCATGTCGACGCGGATCGAGGCATAGCCGTGGCCGGCGAAATAGGGATGCGTCAGCTGATCGCGAAAGATGGTGCCGTCGCGCTTGCGGTAGGGCAGGTGCTCGAGGATCGCCGGCACCGGATCGTCAGCGGCGTCCTCCGGCATCCAGACGCGCGCCGACAGCCGGCAGCCGTCAGGCATGACGATGCCTATGTCTGGAAATTCGACGACCTTGCGAGGGAATTCAGTGACGGTTTTCATGGGCCGCATAACGCCTTGCCTGGCGGCGACTTTCAACGTTATTCGCGACTGGCGCAGCGAAATATGCGACCTGTCACGATGCTGAGGACCGGCCCCGATCATTCAACTCCAAACTTGCGCTGCTACACTAATTTATGTATTACGTTTATTCACTTTGGCCCGACGCAGACGCACTGGATGATCTCGCCTGAAAATCGTTTGGGATGAGCCGAAGCGCGTGATGAACCTCGAAAACCGGGTCTAGACTTCGCCGATCTGGATATCGAGTTTTTTGCGACTTCAATCGTTTTTCCAGCCAAGGCTGGCCGGTTAATGGCGATTGGCGAGTTCAGGCAGACCATCCTCGCCGTTATTTTCAAGCCGCTTGGTTCCGAAGCGATCTCGGTGATCTCGATGCGGCGTGCCAGCCGAAAGGAAAGGTCAGCGTATGAGCACCCGTAAATCGCGCATTCGAACGCTTACCGACGAGGACGAGGCGAAAATTCAAAAGCAGATTGCTGCCGACCCCGACGATGCAGAGGCAACTGATGAACAACTCGCGCAAGCCATGCCCTTCGCAAAAGCGGTTCCCGAGCTTTTCGAGAGCATAAGGCGTGCTCGCGGCCGACCAGCTGCGGAGAAACCCAAGCAGATCGTGTCCATCCGCCTTGATCAGGATGTCATCAGCAAGTTTAAGGCGACGGGCAAGGGCTGGCAGGCCAGGATAAATGAGGTTCTGAAGAACGCGAAGGTAGGCTAGGGGAAGCGACTCAGCTCAACGGGATGTCGTTGTCAGCTTTACTTGCCTGGTAGATGCCGGAGAGCTCGTCGTAGCGCGCGGAGATTTGCCCGATTCTTGCCTCCAGCCGCTTGCGCTCCGCTTCCGGCAAAGCGCGCACCAGCCGGCGTATGGAAAAGCTCTTCCAGTAGGCGTTCTCGGCGTTGTAGCCGCCGGGGTCGAGGGTGAAGACCTCCTTCAGGATCTTGAGGTCGTGCGGGATGGCAAAACTGTCGCGCGAATCCTCGTGGCTGAAGAGGTAGTAGAAATTGTCGAAGCCGGTCCAGGTGATCGCCGACAGGCAGAGCGAGCAGGGCTCGTGCGTCGCCAGGAACAGCGCATCCCTGGCGTCGACGCGCTCGGCCTTCGGCATTTCATAGAAACGCTTCAGGCAATGCACCTCGCCGTGCCAGAGCGGATTTTCGATCTCGTTGTTGGTCTCGGCGAGCACCAGCGAGCGGTCGTCTTTCCTGAGGATGGCGGCGCCGAACAGCTTGTTGCCGTGAGCAACGCCTTCGGCGGTCTTCGGCACGATGTCATGCTCGATCACGTCGAGCAGGCGGTCGATCAGCGAAATGTCGGTCATGGGAAATCGAACACTCTTAGGGAAGGTGGATCTCGTAGGGGTGCGAGAAATGGCACTCCTCGAGGTTGGAGCCGTCGCCGCCGCGGTCGACGATGAGAAAATCCTGCTCCTCGCCGATCGGCGTCAAAACGCCGTGCCAGAGGTTGCGGCGATAGTTGATGCCCTGCCCGGGCGCGGTGATGAAGGCGTGCGGCTCGCCCGGCCCGTCCTTGGTGTCATGGCAGACGACGACCAGGAACGGGCGCGGCGACAGCGGAATGAAGGCCTGGCTGCCGAGCGGATGGCGCTCGACCATGGTGAGCTTCAGCGGCATCTCGTAGGGCGTGCCGCGCACCATCGAGATCAGCACCTTTGCGTTCGGCCCGGTCGCCTCGGCTGTGGCGAGGTCGTGATAGCGCATCGCCTTGCCGCCGTTGATCGGGTAGCGGTTGTCGCCGCCCATGTCGATGACGTCGCCGAACGGCGCGAAGTTTTCGCGCGTCAGCGACTGGGCGACGATGCGGGTCACCGCGCGCGACTCCCGAGGGCGCCGCCAAGCTTGGCGTGGCGATTGACGTCCTTGTAGAGCAGGTAGCGGAAGTTCCCCGGACCGCCGGCATAGCAGGCCTGCGGGCAGAAGGCGCGCAGCCACATGAAGTCGCCGGCCTCGACCTCGACCCAGTCCTGGTTGAGGCGATAGACGGCCTTGCCCTCGAGCACATAAAGCCCGTGTTCCATGACATGCGTTTCGGCGAAGGGAATGACGGCGCCGGGCTTGAGCGTGACGATGGTGACATGCATGTCGTGGCTGAGGTCGGCCGGGTCGACGAAGCGCGTCGTCGCCCAGCGTCCCTCGGTGCCGGACATCGGGCTCGGCTCGATCTGCTGCTCATTGGTGAAGAAGGCTTCCGGTACGTCGAGGCCGTCCACCGCCTCATAGGCCTTGCGGATCCAGTGGAAGCGGACGGCGTCGCCGCTCTCGTTGCGCGCCGTCCAGCCGCTGGATGGCGGCAGGAAGGCGAAGCCGCCGGGGGCAAGCACATGCTTCTTGCCGGCGAGCGAAACGGTGATCTCGCCCTCGACCACGAACAAAACGCCCTCGGCTTCGGCGTCGAGCTCGGGCCGGTCGCTGCCGCCGCCGGGCAGGACCTCGACGATGTATTGCGAAAACGTCTCGGCAAAGCCGGAGAGCGGCCTGGCGATGATCCATGCCCTCGTCTTGTCCCAGAACGGCAGCGGGCTGGTGACGATGTCCTGCATCACCCCCTTGGGGATGACGGCATAGGCTTCGGTGAAGACGGCGCGGCCGGTCAAAAGCTCGTTCTGGCCGGGATGGCCGCCATGCGGCGCATAATAGGTTCGCTCGGCCATTTTCATCATATCCATGTGCGTTGAAGCCTATTGTGGAAGCATGTCTTTCAGCCGAAGCAGCGCGATGCGCTCGACCTGTTTGCAGGCGGTCTCGAACTCCACGCCGCGGCTATTGCCGATGCGCGCCTCGAACTCCGCCAGGATCTGATCCTTGGTCTTGCCCTTGACCGCGATGATGAAGGGGAAGCCGAATGTGGTGACGTAGGCGGCGTTGAGTTTCGAGAACAGCTCGCGCTCCTTGTCGGTCAGCGCGTCGAGCCCGGCGGAAGCCTGTTCCTTGGCCGATTCCGGCGTCAGCCGCCTGGCCGCAGCCAGCTTGCCGGCGAGGTCGGGATGGGCGTTGAGCACGGAAAGCCGCTCGGCCTCGGTCGCTGCGCGGAAGACGCGGCAGAGCGCATTGTGCAGGCCGGCGGCGCTGTCATGCGCGGGCCCAAGCTCAAGTTCGTAGGCGCGCTCGGCGATCCACGGCGAATGCTCGAAGACGCCGCCGAAGGCATGCACGAAGGCCTCGAACTCCATCCGTGACGGGCGCAGCGCCGGCGCCTGGTAAGGATGCGTCTCCCGCCAATGCCTGGCGATGTCGATGCGCCGCGTCAGCCACACCTTGTCGTGCGACTTCACATAGTCGACAAAACGCTTCAGCGCCGCCACGCGGCCCGGACGGCCGACCAGCCGGCAATGCAGGCCGATATTCATCATGCGCGGCCGCCCCGCCTTGCCCTCGGCGTAGAGCGTGTCGAAACTATCCTTCAGATAGGCGAAGAACTGGTCGCCCGAATTGAAGCCCTGCGGCGTGGCGAAGCGCATGTCGTTGGCGTCGAGCGTGTAAGGGATGATGAGCTGCGGCTTCTCCAGCCCGTCGCGGTCGAACCAGTAGGGCAGCTCGTCGTCATAGGTATCGGAGACGTAGTCGAAGCCGCCTTCCTCGGCGACGAGCCGCACCGTGTTGACCGAAGTGCGGCCGGTGTACCAGCCGGTCGGCCGCGCGCCGGTCACTTCGTAGTGCAGCCGGATCGTCTCCTCGAGATCGCGCTTCTCGTCCTCAGGCGTGTGGTCGCGATAGTCGATCCACTTCAGCCCGTGCGAGGCGATCTCCCAGCCGGCCTCCTGCATCGCCGCGACCTGGTCGGGCGAGCGCGCCAGCGCGGTGGCGACGCCGTAGCAGGTCACTGGCACCTGGGCTTCGGTGAACAGCCGGTACAGCCGCCAGAAGCCTGCCCGGGCGCCATATTCGTAAATCGATTCCATGTTCCAGTGGCGCTGGCCGACCCACGGGGCGGCGCCGACGATCTCGGACAGGAAGGCTTCGGAAGCCCTGTCGCCGTGCAGCACGCAGTTCTCGCCGCCTTCCTCGTAGTTGACGACGAACTGCACCGCGACATGCGCGCCGCCGGGCCATTTCGGGTCTGGTGGATTGGCCCCGTAACCGCGCATGTCCCGTTCGTAACGCATGGTCGCTCCTGCCCGACAATTGAAATGAAGATATCGAAAGGAGTGCTCCAGCATTCCCCCGAAAATTTTTGAAAGTGCTTTTTGCCGCACTCCGCTCGACCGGGACTTATGCATCGCCTTTAATTGGCGCACAATTGACCTGAAAACGTTGGACTGTACCGGCCGTTGGGTTCGTACAGCAAATGGGAGGCGGCCAGTGGCAGAAACGTCGAAAGCCGATGGCGGGCGTCTGACGACCCATGTGCTCGACACCGCGACCGGCAGGCCGGCAAAGGGCCTGTCGATCGAGCTTTTCCGCGTCGAGCGGCAAGGCCGCACCCACCTCAAGACCGTCACCACCAATGGTGACGGCCGCTGCGACGCGCCGCTGCTTGCCGGCGCCGATTTCCGCACCGGCGAATATGAACTGGTCTTCGCCGCCGGCGACTATCTGCGCGGGCAGGGCATCAGCCTGCCGCAGCCTGCTTTCCTCGACATCGTGCCGATCCGCTTCGGCATGGCGGAGGAACGTCACTATCATGTGCCGCTCTTGATTTCGCCTTACGGCTACTCGACCTATCGCGGGAGCTGAGCCATGGTTGAGACCCGCAACGAGATCCGCTTCATCCTCAACGGCGCCGACGTCGCGCTGGCCGACATCGCGCCCGATGCGACCCTGCTCTACTGGCTCAGGCTCAATCGCTCGCTGCGCGGCACCAAGGAAGGCTGCGCCGAGGGCGATTGCGGCGCCTGCACGGTGCTGGTCGGCAAGCTCTCCGCCGAAGGCCTGGTCTATGAAGGCGTCAACGCCTGCATACGCTTCATGGGTTCGCTCGACGGCACCCATGTGGTCACCGTCGAGCATCTGCGCGGCGACGGAGAAAACCTGCACCCGGTGCAGCAGGCGATGGTCGATTTCCACGGCTCGCAATGCGGCTTCTGCACACCGGGCTTCGTCATGTCGCTCTACGCTCTCTGGATGAAGACGCCCAACCCCTCCGACGCGGCGATCGAAAAGGCGATGCAGGGCAATCTCTGCCGCTGCACCGGCTACGAGGCGATCATGCGCGCGGCGCGGGCCATTTCGAGTTACGGCAAGGCGGCCAAGGATCCGCTGGCGGTGGAGCGCAAGGATATCATCGCCCGCCTGGAAGCGCTGCGCGATGGCGCGCGGGTGGAGGTCGGTTCGGGCAAGCAGCGGCTGATCGTGCCTGCTGATGTCGACGATTTCGCCGCCCTGCTCGAGAAAGAGCCGGGCGCCACGATCGTTGCCGGCTCGACCGATGTCGGCCTGTGGGTCACCAAGCATATGCGCGACATTGCGCCGGCGGTCTTCATCGGCGGGCTCGACGGCCTGCGCTCGATGTCGGAGGCCGATGGTGTCATCACGATCGGCGCCGGCGTCACCTACACCGAAGCCTTCGAGACTCTATCCAGGCGCATCCCCGCATTGGGTCCGCTGGTCGACCGCATCGGCGGCGAGCAGGTGCGCAACATGGGCACCATCGGCGGCAACGTCGCCAACGGCTCGCCCATCGGCGACACGCCGCCGCCGTTCATCGCGCTGGGAGCGCGGCTGACGCTGCGCAAGGGCGAGGCGCGCCGCACGATCCCGCTCGAAACCTTCTTCATCGCCTATGGCAAGCAGGACCGGCAGCCCGGCGAGTTCGTCGAGGCGGTGCATGTGCCGGTGCCGGCAAAGGGCACGAAGTTTGCCGTCTACAAGGTCACCAAGCGCCGCGACGAGGACATCACCGCGACCCTCGGCGCCTTCTGTCTGACCCTGGCCAGGGACGGCACCGTGGCCGACATCCGCATCGCCTATGGCGGCATGGCGCCGACGCCGAAGCGAGCCGCGGCGGTCGAGAAGGCGCTGATCGGCAAGGCCTGGACGGAGGAAACCGTGGAGGCCGCGATGGCCGAATATGCCAGCGACTTCACGCCGATAACCGACATGCGGGCGACCGCCGAATACCGGGCGCTGGCGGCAAAGAACCTTTTGCTGCGCTTCCACGTCGAAACCACCGGCACCAGGGCGCCGTTCCAGGTGTCGCGCAACGAGGCGGCCTGATGACCAAGCACGTCCCCAACCTCAAGGCGCAAAAGATCTCTGGCGGCGTCGCCAGCGACCAGCGGCATGATTCCGCGCACAAGCATGTCAGCGGCACCGCGGTCTATATCGACGACATGCCGGAACCGGCCGGCACGCTGCATGGCTGCCTCGGCCTGTCCACCGCAACGCATGCCACCATCACCGGGATGGACCTGTCGGCCGTGCGCGCTGCTCCGGGCGTTGTCGACGTGCTGACGGCGAAGGACGTGCCCGGCGAGAACGACATTTCGCCCACCGGCCGTCATGACGAGCCGGTGCTTGCCGACGGCAAGGTGGAATTCTACGGCCAGCCGATCTTCTGCGTCATTGCCGAGACGCGCGAGGAGGCCCGCCGCGCCACCAGGCTGGCCGAGGTCCAATACAAGGAACTGCCCTTCGTCACCGACGTCGGTGCGCTCGACCCGAATAAGGATAAGCTTGTCACGCCGCCGCTAACCCTGAAGCGCGGCGATGCCGCTGCCGCGATCAAGGCAGCGCCCCGCAAGCTCAAGGGCAAGATGCGCGTCGGGGGCCAGGAGCATTTCTATCTCGAAGGCCACATCGCCATGGCCATTCCGGGCGAGGACCAGGACGTCACCATCTATTCCTCGACCCAGCATCCAAGCGAAGTCCAGCATATGGTGAGCCACGCGCTCGGCGTGCCGAGCAATGCCGTCATGGTGGAAATCCGCCGCATGGGCGGCGGCTTCGGCGGCAAGGAAACGCAGGGCAACCAGTTTGCCGCGCTCGCTGCCATCGCTGCCAAGCGTCATCATCGCGCGGTCAAGATCCGGCCCGACCGCGACGACGACATGACCGCCACCGGCAAGCGGCACGATTTTCTCATCGACTATGAGGTCGGCTTCGACGATGACGGCAACATCCTCGGCGTCGACTTCATGTTCGCGGCGCGCTGCGGCTTTTCCTCGGACCTCTCCGGCCCGGTGACGGACCGCGCGCTGTTCCATTGCGACAACACCTATTTCTGGCCGACGGTGCATGCGCAGTCGGCGCCGCTCTATACCAACACCGTGTCGAACACCGCCTTCCGCGGCTTCGGCGGCCCGCAAGGCATGGTCGGGGCCGAGCGCGTCATCGACGAAGTGGCCTTTGCTGTCGGCAAGGACCCGCTCGAGATCCGCAAGAAGAATTTCTACGGCATCAGCGACCGCAACATCACGCCCTACCACCAGACGGTCGAGGACAATGTCATCCACCGCATCATCGCCGAACTGGAAGCGAGCTCGAACTATGCGCGGCGCCGGCGCGAGATCAGCGCCTTCAACAACAACAGCCGCTTCATCAAGCGCGGGCTGGCGCTGACGCCGGTCAAGTTCGGCATCTCGTTCACCGCCACGCACTACAACCAGGCAGGCGCCCTGGTGCATGTCTATACCGACGGTTCGGTGCACCTGAACCATGGCGGCACCGAGATGGGGCAGGGCCTCTATCTCAAGGTGGCGCAGGTCGTGGCGGAAGAATTCCAGATCGACCTCGACCAGGTGAAGATCACCGCGACCACCACCGGCAAGGTGCCGAACACATCGGCCACCGCGGCATCGTCCGGTTCCGACCTCAACGGCATGGCGGCGCAGAACGCCGCCCGCCAGATCAAGGACCGGTTGACCAATTTCGCCTCGGAGAAATACCAGGTGCCGCGCGACCAGGTGCTGTTCCTGCCCAACCGGGTCCTCATCGGCAACCAGGAGATCCCCTTCGGCGACCTCGTCAAGCAGGCCTACATGGCCCGCATCCAGCTTTCGGCGGCCGGCTTCTACAAGACGCCGAAGATCCACTGGAACCGCGACAAGGGTGAGGGCCGCCCCTTCTATTATTTTGCCTATGGCGCCTCCTGCTCTGAGGTGTCGGTCGACACGCTGACCGGCGAATATGTCGTCGAGCGCACCGACATCCTGCATGAGACAGGCCGCTCCCTGAACCGCGCCATCGACCTCGGCCAGATCGAGGGCGGCTTCATCCAGGGCATGGGCTGGCTGACCACCGAAGAACTCTGGTGGGACGACAAGGGCCGGCTGCGCACCCATGCGCCCTCGACCTACAAGATCCCGCTCGCCTCCGACCGGCCAAAGATCTTCAACGTCACCCTCGCCGACTGGTCCGAGGCAAACGAGCCGACCGTGCACCGCTCCAAGGCGGTCGGCGAGCCGCCCTTCCCGCTCGGCATGTCGGTGCTGCACGCGTTGTCGGACGCAGTCGCAAGCGTCGCCGATCATAGGATCTGCCCGCGCCTCGACGCGCCGGCGACGCCGGAACGGGTGCTGATGGCGATCGAAAGGCTGAAGCAAGCCGCAAAACCGGCCTGAACGAGCCAAAAGGTGCAAATCCGGCCCGAAAGGCCTACATTTCCGTGCAGGGACATGCAGTCGATGAACTCGAAAGCGCAAAGTCTGAAGGACTTTCTCGGTCGTGCCGGCCGGGTCGCACTCGTCGAGGTCGCGGCCACCAAGGGCTCGACGCCGCGCGAGGCCGGCGCCTTCATGCTGGTCTCCGCATCGGCGATTTTCGGCACCATCGGCGGCGGCCAGCTCGAGTATATGGCGATCGACAAGGCGCGGCAGATGCTGGGCGGGCGGGCGGCATCTCGATCCGCGACCAGGGAAGCGCGCATCGAGGTCGATGAGGTCTGCGCCACGCTCGACGTCCCGCTCGGACCCGAGATCGGCCAGTGCTGCGGCGGTCGCGTCGAGGTGCGGATACGCCCGGTCGATGCGGCCCTCGAACAGGGATTGATCGCCAAGGCCGAATCGGAAGAGGCGCATCTGCCGCATGTCTATGTCTTCGGCGGCGGCCATGTCGGCCAGGCGCTGGCCGCGTCGCTGGCGCTGCTGCCCGTCCATGCCGTCGTCGTCGAGACGCGGGCGGATGCGCTGGAAGGCATGCCGGAAACGGTCGAAACGCGGCTGACGCCGATGCCCGAGGCCGTGGTGCGCGAGGCGCCGGCGGGATCGGCCTTTGCCGTCCTCACCCACGACCATGCCCTCGATTTCCTCATCGTCGCCGAGGCTCTGAAGCGCGACGACACCGCCTATGTCGGCATGATCGGCTCCAAGACCAAGAAGGCGACTTTCAGGCACTGGTTCCTGAAGTCGTACGAGGGCAGCGAGGCCGAATTCCACCGCCTCGTCTCACCGATCGGCGGCAATGCCGTGAAGGACAAGCGTCCGCCGGTGATTGCAGCACTTGCCGCCGCCGAGATCATGACGGCGCTGGTGTCGCATGCCGTCCAGGCATCGGCTTCGACCGCGCCCGAAAAGGTGATGGCCCGCTGAGACCGGTCGCCGCGTTTTCTGAGGCGCCTGCGCAAAGCTGCGAGATATGACTGCCGCTCACAGCTGCTCGTCGCTTTCGTCGTTTCCCAAATCGGTCCGGAACGTGTTTTGTGCGCGCCTGACGAACACGAGTGGTGAGCACGGGGCGAGCATATGGACGTTTTGCGGATAGCGGCATTTTCGGACGGGAACACCGGCGGCAACCCCGCCGGCGTGGTGATTGGCGATGTTTTGCCCGATGCCGCTGACATGCATCGCGTCGCGGCCGAGGTCGGCTTTTCGGAAACCGCCTTCGCCGCGCCCGATGGCGACGGCTGGCGTGTGCGCTATTTCTCGCCGGAATCGGAAGTACCGTTTTGCGGCCACGCCACCATTGCGCTGGGCGCGGCGCTGGTCAGACAGTTCGGCGACGGCGTTTTCAAGCTGACCCTCAGCCAGGCCAACATCACCGTCGAAGGATTCCGCGACGGCTCCAACATTGTCGCCGCGCTGCAATCGCCGCCGACGCGCAGCAAGCAGGCACCGTCGGAACTGGTCGCTGAAATGCTGGCGTTGTTCGGTTACGCAGCCGGTGATCTCGATCCAGCTATTCCCCCCGCGCTGATCCATGGCGGCTCAGACCATTTCGTGCTGGCGCTGAATTCACGCGAGGCGCTTGCCGCGATGGCTTATGATTTCAAGGAGGGCCAGGCGCTGATGCGTCGCGAAGGGCTGGTCACGATCCTGCTTGCCTATGCCGAAGCGCCGAGCCTCTTCCATACGCGCAATCCCTTCGCCTCCGGCGGCGTCTACGAGGATCCGGCGACTGGCGCCTCGACCGCCGCCTTTGCCGGCTATCTGCGCGATCTCGGCTGGCCGCATGGCGGCTCGATCGACATTGTCCAGGGCGAGGACATGGGCGCGCGCTCACGCCTCCATGCCGAAATTCCGCCGGCTCCCGGCAGCTCGATCAGGGTTTCGGGGACGGCCCGGCTGATGGGCGCACAGGCTGAAGGCGCTTAGACCGGCCGTTTGAGGCCGAGATGTTCGCGCAGCGTGCGGCCTTGATAGTCCTTGCGGAACAGGCCGCGCCGCTGCAACTCCGGCACGACCAGCGTCGCGAAAGCGTCCAACTCGCCCGGAAACCAGGACGGCATCACATTGAAGCCGTCGGCCGCGCCGCCTTCGAATCGCTCTTGCAACGCGTCGGCGATCTCCTCCGCCGTGCCGACCACGCGCCAATGGCCGCGCGCGCCGGCAAAATAGCGCGCCAGCTCACGGATCGAGAGGCCGTCGCGCCGTGCCTGCTCGATGACCAGCGCCTGCCGGCTCTTCATGCCTTCGCTTTCCGGCAGTTCGGGCAGCGGTCCGTCGATCGGATAGCGCCCGAGATCGGAGATGCTGAGATAGCTGGAGAGCAAAGCGACGCCGACATCGTCGGGGATCAACTCCTGCAGCGCGTCGTATTTGGCCTGCGCCTCGGCCTTTGTCGCCGCGACGATAGGCGCCACGCCGGGCATGATCTTGATGTCGTCGGGTTGCCGTCCATAGGCAGCGAGCCGGCCCTTGAGATCGTCATGGAAAGCCTTGGCCTCCTCCAAGGTTTGTGCCGCCGAGAACACGACGTCGGCGGTCCGCGCGGCAAGGTCCTTGCCGTCGTCGGAGGCGCCGGCCTGCACCATCACCGGCGCGCCCTGCGGCGAGGGCTCTATGTCGAGCGGGTCGCGCACCGAAAAGCTCTGACCGTCATGGCCGGACGCCCTGCGACGCCACAGACCGGTGACGACGGTGGCGAATTCGCGGGCGCGTTCGTAGCGGTCCGCATGCGGTCTGAGGCCCGTCGAGCCGAAATTTGCGGCTTCGATCGGGCTGGCCGAGGTGACGAGGTTCCAGCCGGCCCGCCCGCCGCTCAGATTGTCGAGCGAGGCAAACATGCGCGCCAGCCCGTAGGGTTCGTTGTAGCTGGTCGACGCCGTCGAGACGAGGCCGATGCGCTCGGTCTGCGCGGCGAGGGCTGAAAGCAGGCTGACCGGCTCGAAGCCGATCGAGCGCGAGGTCTGGCTGGCGATCTGGACATTGGCTTCGCGCAGGCCGGCAGCGTCTTCGCAGAAGACCATGTCGAACTTCGCCGCCTCGGCTGTCCGCGCGAGCTTGATGTAGTGGTCGATGTCGATGCCTGCCGTCACATGCGCGTCCGGATGGCGCCAGGCGGCGATGTGGTGGCCGGTCGCCCACAGGAACAGGCCGAGCTTCATCTGGCGCGCGCTCATTGTCCGCCTCCCGCGCCGAGACCGAGATGATCGCGCAGCGTCGCCCCGGCGTCAGTCGATTGGGTCAGGCCGCGGCGAAGGTCCGGCAGCACACGATCGAGGAAGTTGTCGAGCGCCGAGATATCAGCCGGCAAAGCAAAGTTGAGACCGTCCCAGCCCTGCGAGGCGAACCAATCGTCCAGACTGTCGGCGGCGAGCTCTGCAGGGACGGTCGCCAGCACCTTCACCGCTTCCGGCTTGCGTCCGACGGTCTGCACCCGGCGTTTCAGATCGTCACAGACGGCTTTCGCGTCCTCTGGCGATGGCTCGTCGAGCATGACGACGTCGGCTGCTGCGGCGGCGAAGCTTCGATCGGCCGCCGCCAGGCCGGACACGACCAGCACTGGCGCATCCTGCGGCGAGCGGGCGACGTTGAGCGGCCCGCGCACCGAGAAGAACTCGCCCCTGTGGTCTAGGAGATGCATCCTTTCGGGATCGTGGAAGCGGCCTGCGGCCTTGTCGAACAATAGCGCTTCCGCGTCCCAGCCCTGCCACAGGCCACGCACGATGCCGATGAATTCTTCCGCGCGGCGATGGAAATCACTGTCGGCGATGCCTTCCGGCCGGCTGAAATTCGCCGCCTCGCGCGGGTTCTGCCGCATCGTCGCGTTCCAGCCGGTCCGGCCATGGCTGATGATGTCGAGCGACGCAAAACGGCGCGCCAGATTGTAAGGCTGGTGCGCCAGCGTCGAGGCCGTGGCGACGAGCCCGATCCTCTCTGTCACCGTCGCCAGCGCCGCCAGCAGCGTCGTCGCCTCGAACGGGCTCGTCGATCGATTGTGGCTAGGGAGGGAATCGGAGATGACGACCATGTCGACCCCGGCCGCCTCCGCTTTCCGGACGAAGCCGGCGATGCGGCTGAAATCCAGGCCGGCCTGTCCATCGGCGGAAGCGATGTCGAGCGAAACGGCGAGATGCATTGTGCTGCCCATTGTCTGCTAGCGACGTCGCTACCAACCTAGGCCCGCCCTCGCGCAAGGCAACCGGATCGAATGGGCCAGCGCGCCGTCACTTGCCGGCCAGCCCCTACTTGCCGGCCAGCCCCTACTTACCGGCAAGGATGTCCTTGATCAGCCGCTGGCAGCGATCGGCCATGAAGTCGAGCAGCAGTCGCACCTTCGGATCCTGCAGCTTCTTGTGCGGATAGACGGCGGCGAACTGCACCGGCGTCGGCGGCGTCTTCGCCAGGATCACCTTCAGCCGCTGGTCGCGGATGAAGGGTTCCACCTCGAAGCGTGGCTTGTTGATTATGCCGCGCCCGGACAGCGCCCAGCCGGTCAGCACGTCGCCGTCGTCCGTGTCGTAGGGGCCGTGCACTTCGAGCTTCTGCACGCCGCTCGGCGTCTGCAACGTCCAGACGAATTCGCGCGTGCCGGAATAGCGCAACATCAGGCAGTCGTGCTTCTTGCCGACCAGTTCCTGCGGCTCGGTCGGCTCGCCGCGCGCTTCGAGATATTTCGGCGCCGCCACCAGCACGCGCTCGCATTCCATGATGCCGCGCATCCGAAGGCTGGAATCCTCGATAATGCCGAGCCGGAAGGCGACGTCGATGCCTTCCTTCATGATGTCGACATTGTGGTCGGAGAGTCTCAGCCGCACCTCGATATCGGGGTATTTGTCGTGGAAGTCCGGAATGCCGGAGGCGATCAGGCGCCGGCCGAGGCCGAGCGGCGCCGTCACCCTGATCGTGCCGCGCGGCTGGCCGGAAAGCGCGGCGACCGCAGCCTCCGCCTCGGTGATCGCGTCCAGCACCTGCTTGGCGCCGGTATAGAATACGGTGCCGTGCTCGGTCGGCATCAACTGCCTGGTGGTGCGGTTGAACAGCCGCACACCGAGGTGCTTCTCCAGCTCCTTGATACGGTTGGAGGCGACCGCCGGCGAGATCCGCATGTCACGCCCGGCCGCCGAGAGATTGCCGAGCTCGACGACGCGGACGAAGACGGCGATGTTGTCGAGATAGGCCATGCGGCTTTCGCGGCTCTCAAACGGCGATGTGCAGTGAGCCTAGTATTTTCCATTTTTTTTTGAAAGTCATCGCGCACCTCGCCTCTTTTCGTTTCGGCGCCAGCCCGTAAAGTCGTGCAATCGGCGGGGACGACTTCCCAAGGGCAACACGATGCTGGATTTTGCGATTTTCTGGGACTGGCTGAGTTTTGCCGTCCGCTGGCTGCATGTCATCACCGGCATCGCCTGGATCGGCTCGTCCTTCTATTTCGTCGGCCTCGACCTCGGCCTGCGGCAGCGCCCGGGCCTGCCTGCCGGCGCCTTCGGCGAGGAATGGCAGGTGCATGGCGGCGGTTTCTACCACATCCAGAAATACCTGGTCGCGCCGGCCGAAATGCCGGAGCATCTGACATGGTTCAAATGGGAATCCTACGCCACCTGGCTGTCGGGCTTCGCCATGCTCTGCGTGGTCTATTATGCCGGCGCGGACCTGTTCCTGATCGATCCCAACGTGCTCAACGTCTCGGTGCCAGTCGGCATCCTGCTGTCGCTGGCAACAATCGGCGTCGGCTGGATCGTCTACGACCTGCTCTGCCGCTCGCCGCTCGGCAAAAGCGACTCCGGCCTGATGCTGGTGCTCTATTGCGTGCTGGTGTTCATCGCCTGGGGGCTGACGCATCTCTTCACCGGCCGCGCCGCCTTCCTGCATCTCGGCGCCATCACCGCCACGATCATGTCGGCCAACGTCTTCATGGTCATCATCCCCAACCAGAAGATCGTCGTCGCCGACCTGATCGCTGGCCGCAAGCCGGACCCGAAATACGGCAAGATCGCCAAGCAGCGCTCGCTGCACAACAACTACCTGACCTTGCCGGTGCTGTTCCTGATGCTGTCGAACCACTACCCGCTGGCCTTCGGCACCGAGTTCAGCTGGGTCATCGCCTCGCTGGTCTTCATCATCGGCGTGCTGATCCGGCACTATTTCAACACGGTGCACGCCCGCAAAGGCAACCCGACCTGGACCTGGCTCGGTGCCGCCGTGCTGTTCATCATCATCATCTGGCTGTCGACCGTGCCGAAGGTTTTGACCGGCGAGCCGAAGACTTCCGCCGCATCCGCGGCCGCCCAGGTCTACATGGCCTCGGCGCATTTCCCGGCCGTGCGCGACACCGTGCTCGGCCGCTGCTCGATGTGCCATGCCGAGCAGCCGGTCTATGAAGGCATCTACCATGCGCCGAAGGGCGTGATGCTCGACACCGACGCGCGCATTGCCGAGCATGCCAGCGAAATCTACCTGCAGGCCGGCCGGGCGCATGCCATGCCGCCCGCCAACGTCACCCAGATCACCGACCAGGAACGGGCCCTTTTGGTGGCCTGGTTCGAAGGCGCCGGAAAGTAAGCATGACATCAAAGCTCCTGCGTGGCCGCACGCTCTCCTTCCTGCGTTGGCCCGAAGCGATAGACGACCATTCCGCCTGGCGTTACGAGGAGGATGGCGCGCTGCTGATCGACGGCGGCAAGATCGTCGCCGCCGGTCCGTATGCCGAGGTCCGGAAGCGCGTGGCCGCAGGCGCCGAGACGATCGATCATCGACCGCATCTCATCCTGCCGGGTTTCATCGACGCCCATGTCCATGTCCCGCAGATGCAGATCATCGCCTCCTACGGCGCCGAGCTGCTCGACTGGCTGAACAAATACACTTTCCCGGAAGAGTCGAAGTTCCAGAACGCGCAGCATGGCCGCCGCATCGCCAGGCTCTTCCTCGACGAAATGCTGCGCCAGGGCACGACGACCGTCGCCGCCTATTGCTCGGTGCACAAATCTTCCGCCGAAGCCTTCTTCGCCGAGTCGCATGAGCGCAACATGCTCAACATCGCCGGCAAGGTGATGATGGACCGCAACGCGCCGAAGGGCGTGCTCGACACGCCGCAGACCGGCTATGACGACAGCAAGGCGCTGATTGCCGAATGGCACGGCAAGGGCCGGCAGCTCTATGCGATCACGCCGCGTTTTGCCATCACATCTACGCCCGAGCAGATGGAGATGGCCGGCGCGCTCTGCCGCGAGCATCCCGATCTCCACATGCAGACGCATCTGTCGGAGAACCATGCCGAGATCGCCTTCACCCAGGAGCTTTTCCCCTGGTCGCGCGACTACACCGACGTCTATGAGCATTACGGCCTGCTGGGCAAAAAGAGCCTGTTCGGCCATTGCATCCATCTGTCGGAACGCGAGGCGGATGCGCTGTCGCAGTCGGGCTCGGTGGCGGTGTTCTGCCCGACCTCCAACCTGTTCCTCGGCTCCGGCCTGTTCGACTACCAGCGCTATCGCCGCCGCGAGAAGCCGCTCAGGATCGCGGCCGCCACGGATGTCGGCGGCGGCACCAATTACTCGATGCTGCGCACCATGGACGAGGGCTATAAGGTGATCGCGCTGAACGGCGAGAAGCTGAACCCGTTCCAGTCCTTCTGGCAATTGACGCGCGGCAATGCGGAGGCGCTGTCGGTTTCCGAAAAAGTAGGCACGCTCGCTGAAGGCACCGACGCCGATATCGTCGTGCTCGACGCTCACGCTACGCCGGCGATGCGGCTGAGGATGGAGACGGTGGAAACGCTGGCAGAGGAACTTTTCCTGCTGCAGACGCTGGGCGACGACCGCGCCGTGCGCGAGGTCTATGTGGCGGGCCGGCCGGCGAAGAGCGCGATTGTCGCATAGATCGAATGCGCTCTTCGCTTGACCCCGCGTCAGCCATCGGCCAAAGCGTGCGTCGACATTTTGACAGGGGAACGCCATGGCTGCCGCCGCCGACATCGCTCTGATCAAGAAACAGGAAGCCACGCTGGTCTTTCCGGCCTTCGACGAAGCCGTGGCCTTCGAGATAGGCTCGGCGATAAGGGACCGGGCGCTGAAAGAAGACCTGCCGATCATCGTCGACATCAGGACCTTCGACCGGCCGCTGTTCTACGCCGCGATGCCGGGCTCCAACGCCTCCAATCCGGACTGGGCGCGGCGCAAGATCAATGTCGTGAGGCGCTTCTTGAGAAGCACCTACCGCATGGTGCTGGAGCAACAGCGGCCCGACCGCACCTTCAAGGTCGGCGAGGGCCTGGACATTGCCGACTATGTGCTCGCCGGCGGCGGCTTTCCCGTCACGGTGAAGGGCGCCGGCGTCATCGGGGTCATTGCCGTCTCCGGCCTGCCGGAGCGAGAGGACCACGGCGTCGTGGTCGATGCGCTCTGTGCCCATCTCGGCGCTGATCGGAAACAACTAGCGCTGCCGCGAGAGGAAAAATGACCGATCCCAAGTCGTTTCTCGTTTCCATCTTCAACGCCGCCGTCGCTGCCGCCGATCCGGAAAAGACGATCAGAAACCATTTGCCGGCAAAGCCGAAGGGCCGCACCATCGTCATCGGCGCCGGCAAAGGCTCCGCGCAAATGGCCGCGGCCTTCGAGAAGGTCTGGGACGGGCCGATCGATGGCCTGGTCGTCACCCGCTACGGCTATGGCGCCAAATGCGAGCGCATCGAGATCATCGAGGCGGCGCACCCGGTGCCGGACGCTGCCGGCCTCGAGGCTTCGCGCCGACTGCTGGAAAAGGTGCGCGACCTGACCTCGGACGACCTGGTGGTGGCGCTGATCTCCGGCGGCGGCTCGGCGCTGCTGCCGTCGCCTGCCTCCGGTCTGACTTTAGCCGACGAGATCGCCGTCAACCAGGCGCTGCTCGCCTCCGGCGCGCCGATCGCGGCGATGAACACCATCCGCAAGCATGTCTCGACCATCAAGGGCGGGCGCCTGGCCGCTGCCGCGCATCCGGCCAGGGTGGTGTCGCTCGTCGTCTCCGACATCCCCGGCGACAATCCGGCATTGGTCGCCTCAGGGCCGACCGTTGCCGATAGCGGCAGCCGCGAAGACGCGCTGGCGTCGATTGCCGCTTACAACATGAAGCTGCCGGCCTCTGTCATGGCGCACATCCAGTCGTCCGCCGCCGATGCGCCGCGTCCCGACGACCCGCGCTTTGCCGGCAATGAAGTGCATCTCATCGCCTCGGCCGGCGTCTCGCTGGAGGCGGCGGCCGCCGAGGCGAAGCGGCAAGGCATCGACGCCGTCATCCTGTCGGATTCGATCGAGGGCGAGGCGCGCGAGGTCGGCGGCGTCCATGCCGCGATCGCCCGCGAGGTCGCGACGCGCAACCGGCCTTTCGCCAAGCCGGTGCTGATCCTTTCGGGAGGCGAGACGACCGTTACCTTGCGGGCCAAGGGCAAGGGCGGCCGCAATTCCGAATTCCTGCTCGCCTTCGCCATCGGTATCGATGGCATGAACGGCATCCATGCCTTGGCCGCTGATACCGACGGCATCGACGGCTCGGAGAACAATGCCGGTGCCTTTGCCGATGGCTCGACGGTGTCCCGCATGCGTGCAGCCGGTGTCGACGCCAAGGCGATGCTTGCCGGCAACAATGCCTGGACGGCCTTCAATGCGGTGGATGATTTGTTCGTACCAGGCCCCACGGGCACGAACGTCAACGATCTCAGGGCGATTTTGATTAGATAGCACGGTCGGGGCGAAAGAGCCTAGGCAGCCATCAGCCGCTTCACCTCCCGCATATCCTTCAAAAACCGCTCGCGCTCGGCGTCCTTGTCCGCCGGTTCGCGGATGCGCAGGATGAGCGAGGGGTGGATGGTGATGAACACGCGCAGCCCATCGCGCTCGATCACCGCGCCACGCATCTTCAACACCGGCACCGCCTTGCCGAGCAGCGCTTGCGCCGCCGTCGCGCCCAGCGCCACCACCAGGTTCGGCTTGATCAGGTCGAGTTCCTTGTCCAGCCACCAGCGGCAGGCCCGAATCTCGCCGGCATTGGGCTTGGAATGGATGCGTCTTTTGCCGCGCGGCTCGAATTTGAAGTGTTTCACCGCATTGGTCACATAGACCTTGCGGCGGTCGATCGCGGCGTCGTCCAGAATGCTGTCGAATATCCTGCCCGCCGGGCCGACAAAGGGCTTGCCGGCCAGATCCTCCTGGTCGCCGGGCTGTTCGCCGACGAAGACCACCTCTGCGATTTCCGGCCCCTCGCCGAATACGGTTTGCGTCGCATGGCGCCAGAGCTGGCAGCGGCGGCAGCCCTTTGCCGCCTCGCGCGCCTCGCCGATGGAAGCGGCATCTTCCCCTGCAGCCGGCTCTGCCTCGGGCGCAGGGATGCGCCTCACTGGACGCCTCGCTTCACGCTGCAAGGCCGTTGCTGACGGTGTTGTTGCCATCGTCCTATCTCGCCCGCTTTTGAACTTGAAATGGGCGAGGCTGGCGATGGTTCCCGATCCTCACACCTCGTGCAGGTAGAGGTGGTAGTCCAGCTCGCTGACGGTGCGCGCGACGCGCAGATATTCCGCCTGCTTGATCGCCACGAAGGTGCGGTGCAGGTCGTGGCCGAGCGCCGCTTTCAGGAAATCGGAAGCCTTTGCCGCTTCGATCGCAGCGCGCCAGTCGACCGGCATGGTCGAGGTTTCCGTGGCCTGCTCATAACCGTTACCGGTTGTTTCCGGGCCGGGGTCCAGCCCCTCGTCGAGGCCTTTGACGATGCCGGCCAGCACCGTCGCCGCCACCAGATAGGGGTTGGCGTCGACGCCAGACGGCCGGTGCTCGATGCGGCGGTTCCCGGCGTCGCCCGCCGGCACCCGAAGCGCCACCGACCGGTTGTTGACGCCCCAGGTCGGCGCCACCGGCGCGTAGGACTGCGAGACAAAGCGGCGCCATGAATTGGCGTGCGGTGCAAACACCAGCATCGATTCCGCCATTGTGCCGATAAGGCCGCCCAGGGCGTTGAGCAGCTTTTGTGACCATTTCTCGCCGGCGGCTTCGGTGAACACGTTCCGGCCGGCGTCGTCCTGCAGCGACACGTGGAAATGCATGCCCGAGCCGGCATAGGTTTCGATCGGCTTGGCCATGAAGCAGGCGGTGACGCCGTGCCGGCGCGCCTGCGCCCTGACCAGCCGCTTCAGCATGACGAGATCGTCCGCCGCCCGCATCACGTCCCGGCGGTAGTTGAGCGTCAGCTCGTACTGGCCGGGCGCATATTCGGAAATGATCGTCTCGGCGGGTATGCCTTGCGCCTTCGCGGCGGCGTAGATGTCGGAAAACAGCGGCTCCATGCCGTGCAGATGGTCGACCGAGTAGACCTCCGTCTTACCCGAGCGGCGGCCGTCGAGCACGGCGCGGGCGGGCTGCACCTTGCCGTCAGCGTCGCGTTCGTTGGCGAGCAGGAAAAATTCCAGCTCGAAGGCGCCGGCCGGATGCAGGCCTCTTGCCGCCAGCAACTCCACCTGCCTTGCCAGCGCCAGCCGCGGGTCGGAGGTCATCGGCTGGCCGTCGAGATGATACATCGACATCAGCACCTGGCCGCGCGGCGGCCTGGTGCCGTGCAGCGGCACCAGCGTGCCGGGGATCGGCCATGCGCGCAGATCCCCGTCGCCTGTGTCCCAGATCAGGCCGGTGTCGTGGACATCCTCGCCGGTGATGTCGAGGCCGAGGATCGAGATCGGCATGTGCCGGCCACCCTCGAAGATGCTCATCAGCTCATGCCGGCGTACGATCTTGCCTCGGCCGATGCCGTTGGCGTCGGTGAGCACGATGTCGAAGGCCTCGATCTCGGGATGGGCGTCGAGAAAGGCTTTTGCCTCGGCGGGCGTCGATCCGGAAGGCGAGGTCGTGACAGCGTTCGGATTGTCCATGGCAGCTTGTCTCACGCCGCAAGCCTTGCCGCAACCGCGCTGAAAGCGGTGATCAGCCGGCTCACCTGCGCCGCCCTCGTCGCCGGCGAGATCAGCATCATGTTGTGGAACGGCGCGATCAGCACGCCGCGATTGACCAGCGCGACATGGATGGCGGCTTCCAGCTCCGGCGCGTGCGCTTTTTCCGCCTCGCCGCCATTCCTCAGCGGGCCGGGCGCGCAGATGAACTCGACTCGGGCGCCGACCCGCGCGACGTGCCAGGGCAGCCTGTATCGGTCGATGACGGCGGTCAGCCCGGCGTCGAGGCGGCGCGCCAGCCGGTCCATATGCACATAGGCCGCCTCGGTCATCACCTCTTCCAGCGTCGCGCGCATCGCCGCGAATTGCAGCGGGTTTGCCGACAGCGTCGTGCCCATGCCGGAATAGCCGGGCTCCTTGGTCCGGTTATAGGCGCCGTAGAGGGTGGCTACGTCCTCGCTCATGCCCCAGATGCTCGCCGGCACGCCGCCCGCCACCGGCTTGCCGAGCACGAACAGGTCCGGTTCCAGCCCATGCTTGCGCGCATAGCCGCCAGGCCCGGTGGAGATGGTGTGCGTCTCGTCGATCAAAAGCAGCGTGCCGGCGGCGCGCGTGAGGCGCCGCAGCGCGTCGTGGAAGCCGGGTTCCGGCAGCACCATGCAGGAATTGGTCAGCACCGGTTCGGTGATGACGCAGGCGACGTCACGGTTGCCAAGCGCCGCCTCCAATGCCCCGATATCGTTGAATTCGACGATCTTCGTTGCCCGCGTCAGGTCGCGGAATTCGCCGGCCAGCCCCGGCCGGTTGACCGGCTTGCCGTCGATCAGCCGCACCATCGTCTCGTCGACCGAGCCGTGATAGCAGCCGTTGAAGACCAGGATCTTCTCGCGCCCTGTCACTGCGCGGGCGACGCGCAGCGCGAAGCGGTTGGCGTCGGTGGCGGTGGTGGCGATCTGCCAGTAGGGCAGGCCAAAGCGCTGCTGCAAGAGCGGGCCGATGGCGATCGCGTCCTCGCTGGGCAGCATATAGGTTAGGCCGCGCCCGGATTGCCGGCGGATGGCGCGGGCGACCGCAGCCGGCGAATGTCCGAGCATCGAGCCGGTGTCGCCGAGGCAGAAATCGTCGAGCCTGTTGCCGTCGACATCGGTGATGATTGCGCCCTTGGCACTTTCGACCAGGATCGGGAACGGCGTCGGCCAGTCGGTCATCCAGTGCATCGGCACGCCGCCGAGGAAGCCTGCCATGCCGTTGCCGACCTTGGCCTCGGAATTCGGCCGCGCCTTGCGGAAGGTCGCCGCTTCGGACTCACGCAATTCAGCGATGCGGGCGACGTCGATGCCGCCGATGGAAGTCCTTGAATCCGATGCCTGCATGAAAACCCCTTTGTTTCGGGCGGCACTCTGCCAACCGGTTTGCAAAACCGCAATTGGCCGCGCGGGAGCTCCTGTTGGATCAGCGCTATTGACCCGGCGCAGCGGTCTGGGCCTCAATGCGGCAGGCTTGAAGGGAGGGGAAATGCGGACGGTCTTCTGCGCGGCAGCGCTTCTTGCATCGGCGAACGTGGCTTCCGCCTCGGGTGCCCTCTGGTGCTCCGTCGACGACCGTCAGGTCGCTTTGCAACTCGATGCCGGCGTCACCCGGGGCCTCGGCGGCCCAACCTTCAACTTCAGGGGCGATCTCGAAATCAAGGCGCGGCCCACGGGCGACAGCCTGCGCAAGACCGTGTTCGAGGATCAGAACCTCGCGCAATATTGGCTCGACGGCGAGGAGTTGCGGCTGCTCGTCGATCGCGAGCATGAAGCAGGGGACAGCTATCGCTCGGTGGAACTGACGATCCTGACCAAGGCCAGCGACGAAAGCACCTATGACGGGCGCTACACGCTCTCGGTCTATGACGGCAGCGGCGCGGACAGCGAACCCGTCGAGTTCAAAGGCGATGTTTCCTGCGGCGCCGAATGATCAGGCGGTGATGTCGATCACGCCGCAATCGCCGGCCGCGCTGCCGAAGACGATGCGGCGCTCTTCCTTGTCCCACATCATCGCGGTGATGGCGCCCTTGCCGGGGCGGCGCAGGAGCACTTCCTTGGCATCGGCGAAACGTGCCGCGATCACCATGCCGTCCTCATAGCCGATCGCCACCACCTCCTGGCTGGGATGGCAGGCGACGCAGGTCACCATGGTGTTGCCGCGCGTGCCGAGCTCCAGCGGCGCCTTGCCCATCGGCCCGTCCTTGGCTGAAAACGGCCATACGATCGCCGCCGGCGCGCCGGAGCTCGCCAGCCACTTGCCCTTGACGCTCCACGACAGGCTTTTGACCTTGCCGGGATAGCCGCTCATGCGCATGTGCTTGCCGTCGGCCAGCTTCCAGCCATGCAGCGCGTTCTCCTGCATGGTGGTGATCAGGAAGGCGCCGTCCGGCGAGAAGGTTATGCCGGTGTGGGCGCCGGCCCATTCAAGCTCAACCGGCTTGCCCTCGGCCGCCGGGAAATGCAGTGTCGCGCCATTGTAGCGGGCAACGCCGAAGCGCATGCCCTTGGGTGAGAAGGCGAGCCCTTCGACCGAGCGCGGATGGTTAAATTCCTTGGTCTTGCCGTCGGCGAAGCGCACGAAGGCGGTCTTGCCCGAGGCATAGGCGACCGCACCTTGCGGACCGGCGGCGACGCTGGTGATCCACTTCCTGCCGGCGCTGGCGAGTTCGCTGACCTCGCCGCCGGCCTTGACCGCAAACACCTTGCCGTCCTCGCCGCCGGTGATCAGCCGGTCGTTGGCCGCGTCGTGGAAGGCGGCGAGCAGCCCGTCATTGGCCTGCGCCGTCTTTTGCCCGTTATCCAGCCTGTGGATCGCGCCGTCGGCCAAAGCGAAATGCGGCACGTCGTTAAGGAAGACGGCGGCGACGCAATGGCCTTCGAGATCAAGCGGGGCGACTGTGGGCATATGGACTGTCCATTCGAGATTCTTGCCCTTCCCCATAAGGGGTTGAGCCACGGGTCTCAACCCGCTTCGGATCTTGGACTACAGCAGTAGGGGCGTTGGCGTGCGGTTTCCCCTTCTCCCACAAGGGGAGGAGGAAGAAGGCGTGAAATCAAGCCGCCTGGCAGGCTTCAAAGCTCTTCCTGAGCCGCTCTTCGTCGAGCTCGCGGCCGATGAACACCAGCCGGCTCTCGCGCTTCTCGCCATCCTTCCAGGCGCGCTGGTGGTCGCCCTCGAGGATCATGTGCACGCCCTGCAGGACATAGCGCTCGTCGTCGCCCTTGAGCGCGATGATGCCTTTCAGCCGCAGGATGTTCGGTCCTTCCATCTGGGTCACCTTCTCGATCCACGGGAAGAACTTCTTCGGGTCCATCTCGCCGCCGCGCAGCGATACCGACTTCACCGTCACATCATGGATGTCGGACGGATGGTCGTGATGATGGTGGTCGTGGCCGTCATGGTCGTGATCGTGATGATCATGGTCGTGGTGGTCATGATCGTGATCGTGCGCCTCGAGGAAATGCGGGTCGTTCTCCAGCGCGCGGGCGAGATCGAAGGCGCCGCGGTCGAGCACCTCGCCCAGCGCCACGCCGGCGCGTTCCGTGCGATGGATCCTGGCCGCCGGGTTGATGGCGCGGATCGTCGCCTCGACCTTTTCGAGCTCTTCAGGCGTGACGAGGTCGGTCTTGTTCAGCACCACCACGTCGGCGAAGGCGATCTGGTCCTCGGCTTCCTTGGAATCCTTGAGCCGCAGCGGCAGGTGCTTGGCGTCGACAAGCGCCACCACGGCGTCGAGCTTGGTCTTGGTGCGCACGTCGTCGTCCATGAAGAAGGTCTGCGCCACCGGTACCGGGTCGGCGAGGCCGGTGGTTTCCACCACGATGGCGTCGAAGCGGCCGGGCCGCCGCATCAGGCCTTCGACGACTCGGATCAGGTCGCCGCGCACCGTGCAGCAGACGCAGCCATTGTTCATCTCGTAGATTTCTTCGTCGGATTCCACGATCAGGTCGTTGTCGATGCCGATCTCGCCGAACTCGTTGACGATGACGGCGTAACGCCTGCCGTGGTTCTCCGACAGGATGCGGTTGAGCAGCGTCGTCTTGCCCGCGCCGAGATAGCCGGTGAGAACGGTTACGGGGATCTGCGTCTGTGCATCGCTCATGGCTTGCCTCGAAAATCTGTGCCCTAAAGGATTTGTCGGCCTCATATAGGGTGTGGCCCACGCTTTTGCACGCGGCAAAGCGATGGGCCAGGCGGCGCCGCCAATCGGGACGGTGCAGAGGGTGGACCGGCGGCAATCGAGGCCGGTCAAAGGAAGGAGCCGCGTGGGCGTCGCCGGGCTCTCGCCGGCTTGCGCTGTGAATCTCGCCAGGCCAAAAGTCGTTTGTCATCTAACTGAAATAAACATCTGGCATCACCTGCGCGGGCACCGCAATGCTTGCCGGCAAAGCGTTTTGCAAGCCGGACTCTTGAAATCGTCATTTGCCAGCCGCAGGACAGCCTCTATGCTTTCCGCTCCGGTTCGGCCGAAGAGGGAACGACCATGGCCAAGGCGGACAAGACAGCGACAATGAGCCGGCTGCATTCGGCGGCGCGGCTGGCGCGGACGGCACTTGCGGCGCGGCTTCTGGCGCACGGCTTCTACGCTGGCCAGGACCAGATCATGCTGGCCTTGGATCGCGAGGACGGCCAGACCCCGGGCAATCTCGCCGGCAAGCTCGGCGTGCGTCCGCCGACCATCACCAAGACCATCAACAGGCTTCAGGCGCAGGGTTTCCTCGAGAAGCGCGCCTCCAACGCCGATGCCCGCCAGGCCCACATCTTCCTCACCGATACCGGCCGCGAGACCATCCGCGCCATCGAGAAGTCGGTCAAGAAGACCGAGAAGCAGGCATTGAAGGGCCTCGACAAGAAGGACCAGAAAGCGCTGTTCAAGCTGCTGGCCCGCATCGAGGCGAACCTGTCGAACGAGGAGCTGATCCTCATCGACGACGACGCGGAGTTGGATGAAGCGTGACGCGTAAGCGCGACGCGCAGCGTCGTCGCTCAACCGCGAGGCGTTGGTGACCCACGAGCGACGCGTAAGCGTCGTCTCGAGCGACGCAAGCGCGATGCGCAGCATCGTCGCTTAACCGCTTCACGCGCCACCCAAGCAGCGGCGGCTCAGCGGAAAGGGCGACGACGCTGCGCGTCGCGCCTGAGAGCTATCACCGGACGTCTCGCGATTGAGCGACGACGCTGCGCGTCGCGCTTACCAGCGCCGCCCAGCGTCCGGGCGTCAGCCCGAACGCCTTCTTGAAATGCCGGTTGAAATGGCTCTGGTCGCTGAAGCCGGCAGCAACGGCTGTCTCGGCTAAAGGCTCGCCGGCTTCGATCATGCGCCGGGCCCGCTGCAGCCGGCGCATCACGAGGAAGCGATGCGGGCTGGTCGAATAGGTCGCGCGGAAATGGCGTGACAGCGCGTAACGGTCGAGCCCGGTGATCGCTTCAAGCTCGTCGGAGCGCACCGTCCGTTCGGCGTTCTCTTCGAGATAGTCGCGGGCAAGCGCCGCCGCCCGCCACGCGATCGTTCCCGTCGGCTTTGCCGGCTGCCCGGCATGGCGTTTCAACTGCCGCGCCAGCTGCGCAATGAAATCGGCGACGAACAAATCGGTCCAGCTCCTCGTCTAAGGGCGCGAGGGCTGAGAGCAGCGTGCCGCGCAAGGCCTGGTCGCTCACCACGGCATCATGCACGAAAGGCAGCGGCGCGCCATTGAGGCAATCGAGCAGCAGCGACGGCTCCAGATAGAGGATCCGGTAGCGCAAGCCGTCCTCGGTGCCGGCGCCCCCGTCATGCAACTCGTCGGGATGCAGCACGATCACCTGGCCGGGCAGGCTGTGTTGAAGCGCACCGCGATAATGGAAGCGCTGCACGCCATCGAGCGTGACCCCGATGGCATAGGTGTCGTGCCGGTGCAGCTCGAAGGCATTACCGTGGAAGCGCGCCTCGATGCGCTCGAGGCCGGCGGTGCCGGGCGCCGAAACGATCCGGTCGTCGTCCGCGCACGAACGTTCAAGACCTTCCAGCGCCTCATCGCCTAGACCGTGCGCCATCGCCTCATCCATCCCCGTTGCGGGGCTACCTCTCGGAGAGACATTTTGGTGTTCGACACGAAATTTGCAATCGTGCTCAAGGAAGACCTCGCCGTCTGGCAGAAGCTCAACGTCACCGCGTTCCTGACCAGCGGCATCGTCGCGCAATTCCCTCGGATCATCGGCGAACCCTATCGCGACCGCGCCGGCAATCTCTTCAACCCGCTCTCGATCCAGCCTGTGATCGTGCTTTCGGCGGACGGGCCGACGCTTGCCGCGATCCACTGCCGGGCCCTGGAGCGCGGGGTGACGACATCGGCTTATGTCGAGGAAATGTTCGCGACCGGCCATGACGTGGCCAATCGCGCCGTCTTCGCCGAATTCGCGCCCGACGATGCCAAGATGGTCGGCATCGCGCTGCGCGCCGAAAAGAAGCTGGTCGACAAGATCACCAAGGGCGCCCGCATGCACGCCTGAGCAGCAAAGCCGTGGTTGTTGCAGCGGCTTCTTTCGGTCCGGCCACGCCCCATGATTGGCTTGCCGGCAAGCTTTGGTTGCCGCAAAGGTGGCGTGTCCGCCTTCGCTTCCTTCCGGCCTGAATTTGTCTGCTTCCCGAACCCAAGACGACAGCGCAACGCCGCCCGCGGCGATGCTCTTGATGCTTTGCGTCTATGTCTGCTTCACCTTTCTCGACACCTCGAGCAAATATCTGGTGCTTGCCGGCGTCTCGGCGCTGATCGTCGCCTGGGCGCGCTTTACCGTTCATGTGCTGCTGGTCGGCGTCTTTTTGCGCGGCTGGCGCGAGCCGTCGCGCTTCCGCGCCAACAACCTGCCGGCGCACATCCTTCGCGGATGCCTTCTTTTCGGCTCGACCATGTTCAACATCCTGGCGCTGCGCACGCTCCAGCTCGCCGAAACCACCTCGATCTATTTCTTCGGTCCGATGGTAATCACCGCTTTGGCCGGTCCGCTGCTTGGAGAATGGGCCGGCTGGCGACGCTGGCTGGCGATCCTCACCGGTTTCGTCGGCGTTTTGATCATCACCCGGCCCGGCGTCGGCGTCTTCGGCATAGGCCATCTCTTCGCGCTCGGCTCGATGCTGTCGAACTCCTTTTACGTCATCATGACCCGGCGCATGTCCGCCAGCGAAACGTCGGAGAGCCTGATATTGTTTTCCGCCCTGGCGCCGGCGGTGCTGCTTGTGCCGCTGCTGCCTCTCTCGCCTGCGCTGCCGCAGGATGGCTGGCACTGGGTGATCCTTTTGATGCTGGGCGTGTTCGGCGCCGGCGGCCATTGGCTGCTGGTCCAGGCCTATCGCCTGGCGACTACCACCGCGCTCGCGCCCTATCCCTATTCGCAGATGGTGTGGATGATCATTTCCGGCTGGCTGATCTTCCACCAGTTTCCGGACCGCTGGACGCTGCTTGGGGCAGCCATCATCGTCGCAAGCGGCCTCTACATCATCCATCGCGAGCACAGGCTGCGTCTTCGCAATTCCGCATCGCTGGATACCGAGGCCGAGACACTGGCGAAAAAACTTTGATTTGCGATCGATCGATGGCATAAGGCCGCATTTAAACAGTTTAAAGACCCTGGGGAGCGAAGGGCACTGGCACAGAAGATCAAGCTATCGACGATCGCGGATGCGCTCGGCGTATCCACGGCAACGGTATCGCTGGCGCTGCGCGACAGCCCGCTGGTGGCCGGCTCGACGCGCGAGCGCATCAAGGAACACGCCCGCGCCATCGGCTATATCTACAATCGCCGGGCGGCTTCGCTGCGCACCTCGCGCTCCGGCATCGTCGGCGTCGTCGTGCACGACATCATGAACCCGTTCTTCGCCGAGATCCTGCGCTCAATCGAAAGCGAGCTCGACCGCAGCCGCCAGACCTTCATCCTGTCCAACCATTACGATCAGCTGGAGAAGCAGCGCACCTTCATCGACACGCTGCTGCAGCTCGGCGCCGACGGCGTCATCATGTCGCCAGCCATCGGCACGCCCGCCGAGGACATCATCATGGCCGAGGAAAACGGCCTGCCGGCGGTCCTGATCGCGCGCACGGTCGCCGGCGCCGACGTGCCGGTCTTCCGCGGCGACGACGCCTATGGCACGGCGCTTGCCACCAACCATCTGATCTCGCTCGGCCACAAGCGCATCGCCATGATCGGCGGCACCGACCAGACGTCCACTGGCCGCGACCGCTATCAGGGCTATGTCAACGCCATGGAGGCGGCCGGGCTGGAAGTCGGGCCGTCCTGGCGCATTCCCGGGCCGCGCACCAAGCAGGCCGGATTCGAGGCCGCAGGACAGTTTCTGGCGCTGAAAGACAAGCCGACCGCCGCCTGCTGCTGGAATGATCTGGTTGCGATCGGGCTGATGAACGGCATCGCGCGCGCCGGCCTGGTGCCGGGTGTCGATATCTCCGTCACCGGTTACGACGACCTGGAGGAGGCTGCGATAGCGACGCCGGCATTGACGACGGTCTGGAATGGCCAGCGCGAGGTCGGCCGCCGCGCCGCCAGCGCGCTGCTCGACAAGCTGAACGGGCAGGCCGTGCGGCCCTCGCAAGAACTGATCAAGCCGGAGCTGCACGTGCGCCAGTCCACCGGCAAGCCGGTGGAGCGTCAATGACCAGAGCCGAGGCAAATTCCCCGGTCTCCATCCTGGTGCCGGGGCAATTCAACGACCATGCGATCGGCCGCATCGACAAGGCGTTCCGGCGCGTGTGGATCGAGCGCGCCGATCCGTCCCTCGTCACCGGCGAGATGCGGCAAGCCGTGCGCGGCATCGCCTCCTTCGGCGGCATCAGCGCGGCCATGATCGACGCGCTGCCCAACCTCGAGATCATCGCCAATTTCGGCGTCGGCTACGATTCGGTCGATGCCCGCCACGCGGCCACGCGCGGCGTCATGGTCACCAACACGCCGGACGTGCTGACCGAAGAGGTCGCCGACACCACGATCGGCCTCCTGATCAACACCGTGCGCGAGCTCTACAACGCCGAGAAATGGCTGCGCGACGGCGACTGGGTGAATAGGGGCAACTATCCTCTGAGCCGGCTCACCTTGCGCGGCCGCCGCATCGGTATCTTCGGCATGGGCCGCATCGGCCTTGCCGTCGCCCATCGCCTCGAGGCCTTCGGCCTGCCGATCGCCTATCACAACCGCCGCAAGGTCGAAGGCCTGTCCTACGAATACCATGCCACGCTGAAGGGTCTGGCCGAAGCGGTCGATACGCTGATTTGCATAGCTCCCGGCGGTGCCGCGACGGAAAAGGCCATCAACGCGGAAATCCTGTCGGCGCTGGGCCCGAACGGCGTCTTCGTCAATATCGGCCGCGGCAGCACGGTGGACGAGGCGGCTCTCGTCGCCGCCCTCGACAAGGGCACCATCGCCGCCGCCGGGCTCGATGTCTTTGCCGACGAACCGAACGTGCCCAAGGCGCTGCTCGGCGCGCCCAACGCCTCGCTCCTGCCGCATGTCGGCTCGGCATCGGACCACACCCGCCGGGCCATGGCGGATCTGTGCGTCGACAATCTTGTCTCCTGGTTCCGCGAGCGCCGGCCGCTAACCCCGGTGCCGGAGACCGCGCAGGTCAGGCCGAGAAGCTGACCAAGCGGACTGCCACACCTATTAACTATTTAACGCGCGCTTAACGCTTTGGAAACACTATGCATACTTCGTTATGCATGAGCCGAAGCCGCGGGCGGTTCAGGCCTTGTGCATGGGGGTAGATATCGAAGCGCGCCGGCGCGCGTTTCGAAGGTACGGAGAGACGGCGTGAAGGTCCTTTACATGTGCATGGCGGTTGCCGCGCTGGCCGGCGGCGTCCAGCTCGTCCATGGCGGCAGCGGCGAAAGCATCGCCAGCGAGACAACATCATCCGACAGCTTTCGTCTGACGGCTAATGGCGATGAAGCGGCCTGCGCTGTCAGGCGCGGCGCCGAGGTGTCGCACGGCGTGTCGCTACTCTCCGTCGCTACGAACTGCCGCAAGCTTCTGCCCGGCATCGAGCGCGCGAAGTTCTGGCGCGAGCAGGCCGACGGCACGGTGGCTTTCAGCGAGAACGGCATCGACCCGATCGTCACTTTCAGCGTCGCCGATGGCGACGGCTACGAATCCTACGCGCCTGTCGCGCCGCTGCTGGCCTTGAACAACGAATAACGGTGGAATAGGCCAGGCCGGCCTATTCCGCCGCGGCGCGGGCTCCATTTTTCGCCGCGGCATGCAGGCGCACGGCATCGCCGAAGGCGCGGAAGATCTTCGCCGAGTTGCTATCCGATTTCACCCAATATTCGGGGTGCCACTGGACGCCGACCGCAAAGGCGCGGGCATCCTTGACCGAGACCGCCTCGATCGTGCCGTCGGTGGCGACCGCCTCGACCTGCAGTTTCGATCCGAGCCGGTCGATCGCCTGGCGATGCAATGAATTGACCTTGATCTCGCCGGCGCCGAACACGCCGGCGAGGCAGCTTCCGGGCTTGATCGAAATCGTCTGGTGGATGCCGAAACGCTCGTCCTGATTGTCGCTCACCGGCGCGCGGTGATCGAGCGAGCCCTCGCGCTCCTGGATCTCGGTGCCCAGCGTGCCGCCCAGCGCCACGTTGAGTTCCTGGATGCCGCGGCAGATGGCGAGCAGCGGCACGCCGCGCTCGATCGCCTTGCGGATCAGCGGCAGCGTGGTCGAGTCGCGCGCCGGATCGTAGGGGCCGTTGGCCTCGCTGGCATCGCCGCCATAGAGCGCAGGATGCACATTGGATTTCGAACCCGTGACCATGACGCCGTCGACCGAGGACAGCAGTTCGTCGAAATCCAGCCGGTCGCCGAAGGACGGCACCAGCAGCGGGAACACGCCGGCGCCGGCGATCGCCGCCTCGATATATTGCTGCGGCGCGGCGTGCCAGGTGTAGTTGTCGAACTGGCGAACATCTGTCGAGACGGCAACGAGCGGCTGCTGCATTTTGGATACGGTTTCCATTGAGAAGCTAACGAATTATTCTGCCTACAAAATAGGCGATCCGACGGCGCTTTGCCATGGCAAGTTTCGCTGCCTCGCATGGGCCAGGAAACAGGGTGCGTTAGACTATAGTTGCAGGCGGCGCCGGAACGGCTGGAACTTTGGTCGCGATGCTGGACTCGACCTCTTGCCTGTGTATGTTTCTTCCCCAACCGATCCGGGCGCCGAGGATGTCCCGAACGTCGGTCAGTGGATCCGCAAGGGAGGAAACTTAATGGATCGTCGTTCATTCATCCGCAAGGCCGGTGCGTCCGGCGTCGGCGTCGCGGCGGCCGCCGCGCTTGCCGCGCCGGCAATAGCCCAATCCAATCCGAAAGTGACCTGGCGGCTGGCATCGTCCTTCCCGAAATCGCTGGACACGATCTACGGCGGCGCGGAAGTCTTCTCAAAAAAGCTGTCGGAAGCGACCGACGGGAATTTCCAGGTCCAGGTCTTTGCGTCGGGCGAGCTGGTGCCCGGCCTGCAGGCGGCTGATGCCACCGCTGCCGGCACCGTCGAGGCCTGCCACACGGTGGCATACTATTATTGGGGCAAGGACCCGACCTGGGCCCTGGGCGCCGCGGTGCCGTTCTCGCTCAACGCGCGCGGAATAAATGCCTGGCACTACCATGGCGGCGGCATCGACCTGTTCAACGAGTTCCTGGCCACGCAAGGGCTGTTCGGCCTGCCTGGCGGCAACACCGGCGTGCAGATGGGCGGCTGGTTCCGCAAGCAGATCAATACCGTGGCCGATCTTTCCGGCCTCAAGATGCGCATCGGCGGCTTCGCCGGCAAGGTGGTGCAGAAGCTCGGCGTCGTGCCGCAGCAGATCGCCGGCGGCGACATCTACCCGGCGCTGGAAAAGGGCACTATCGACGCCGCCGAATGGGTCGGCCCTTATGACGACGAGAAGCTCGGCTTCTACAAGGTCGCGCCCTACTACTACTATCCCGGCTGGTGGGAAGGCGGCCCGACCGTGCATCTGATGTTCAACAAGGCCAAGTACGAGGAGCTTTCGCCGGCCTACAAGTCGCTGGTGCGCACCGCTGCCCAGGCGGCCGACGCCAACATGCTGCAGAAATACGATTTCCTCAATCCGGCGGCGGTGAAGCGGCTGGTGGCCGGCGGCGCCAAGCTGGCGCCCTTCAGTCAGGAAATCATGGCGGCCTGCTTCGAAAAGGCCAACGAGGTCTATGCCGAAATGGAGGCCAACAACGCGCCGTTCAAGAAAATCTGGGACTCGATCAAGGGCTTCCGCAAGGAGCACTATCTCTGGGCCCAGGTGGCCGAATACAACTACGACACCTTCATGATGGTGCAGCAGCGCAACGGCAAGCTGTAGGCGTTTTCATCGAAGTTCGATCTGGGAGACCCCGGCTTGTCCGGGGTCTCTTCGTTTGCGCCGGTAGCGGACGCTGCTTTAGCCGTTCGGCACGACCAGCACCTTGACCTCACCGGGAGCCGCCGGATTCGAGATCACGCGCGGCGCCTCTTCGAGGGGCACTTGCCTCGAAATCAGCTTGTCGATCTCAACCGCGCCAGACGCGACAAGGTCGGCGGCGCGGCGATGCGTGAAGGGGTTGATGAAGGAACCGAGAACCTTCAGCTCGCGGAACAGGACGTCGAACGGCTCGAAGGCCACCTTCTGCCCTTGCGGCATCACGCCGACGATCACCACCGTGCCGCCGGACTTGGCCAGCCGCATCGATTGCTCGACGGTGTCCGGGACGCCCGCGCATTCGAGCACCACGTCGACACCGCCCGGCACAAGGCCGGCCTTTCCGGCGATGGCCTCGATGGGATCGACGGCGCTGGGATCGACCGTGGCCGTAGCGCCGAGCTCTTCGGCCAGCGCCCGGCGCGAGGCCTGCCTGGTCGACAGGATGATGGTCGCCGCGCCCGCGAGCTTCGCCAGCTGCACCGTGAGCAGGCCGATGACGCCGCCGCCCAGCACCACCACCGACGCGCCCGGTTTGATGCCGGCAAGATCGACGCCATGCAGGCAGCATGCCAGCGGCTCGCAGAAGGCGCCGTGCGTCGGCTTGAGGCCGGCAGGCAGCAGGAAGGCCTGGCTTTGCGGCATCACGACATAGTCGGCGAAGCCGCCGTCCCGGTGGATGCCGATGGCCCTGAGGTTGCTGCACAAATTGACGCGCCCGGCGCGGCAATGACTGCAGCGCCCGCAGGAAATATTGGGGTCGCCGGTGACCCGGTCGCCGACCGCGATATCGGCGACGGCCTCGCCGACCGCCTCGACGATGCCGCAGAATTCGTGGCCGAGCGTCACCGGCGGCTTTGACGGGAACTCGCCATGGAACAGGTGGCGGTCGGTGCCGCAGACGCCGCAGGCCTCGATCCGCACGAGAACGTCTTCCGGACCCGGCGCGGGTTTGGCGACATCGCGAAGCGCGATGCCGCCGATTGCTTCCAGCCGGACTGCTCTCATGGCGCGGTCACCTCAATTGAAGCTCGGCGGCTTCGAAAGATCGGGCGCCGGCGCGGCCGGCTTGGCTGGCGCCGTGTCGCCGAAATTCGGCGGCTGCGATAGGTCCGGCGTGCCGGGTGCAGCCGGTGCGGCGCCGCCATTGGCGGGCGCCGCACCATTGTCGGCCGGCGGCGTGCCGAGCGGCGCCAGTCCCGGCATCTCCGGCAGCTTCAGGTCTATCGTGCTCGGCTCGACGGCGGCGCCCTTGTAGCGCATCACCATTTGCGGGAAGGCGATGGTCAGCCCGATCATGATCACCTGGATGCAGACGAAGGGCACGGCACCCCAGTAGATCTGGCCGGTGGTGACCGGCGCGATCTGCTTGCCGGTGATGCGGTCGAGATAGGGCACGCGCGCCGCGACCGAGCGCAGGTAGAACAGCGCGAAGCCGAAAGGCGGATGCATGAAGCTGGTCTGCATGTTGACGCCGAGCAGCACGCCGAACCAGATCAGATCGATGCCGAGCTTGTCGGCGGCCGGCGCCAGGAGCGGCACGATGATGAAGGCGAGCTCGAAGAAATCGAGAAAGAAGGCAAGCAGGAAGACCAGGATGTTGACGCCGATCAGGAAGCCGGTCTCGCCGCCCGGCAACGAGACCAGGAGATGCTCGACCCAGATATGGCCGTTGACGCCGTAGAAGGTGAGCGAGAAGACCCGCGCGCCGATCAGGATGAACAGCACGAAGGAGGAGAGTCTGGTCGTCGAGGCCAGCGCCTGCTTGATGACGTCGAACGACAGCCGCCCCTTTGCCGCGGCCATGATCAGCGCGCCGACCGAACCCATCGCGCCGCCTTCGGTCGGCGTGGCGATGCCGAGGAAGATGGTGCCGAGCACCAGGAAGATCAGCGCCAGCGGCGGGATCAGCACGATCACCACCTGCTGCGCCAGCTTGGACATGACGTTGATCCCGAGCCGCTGGTCGGCGATCGCCACGATGTAGATGACGATCACGCCGACGGCGGCGCCGAGGATGTCGGCATTGTCGCCATGGGCAGGTTCGAGATAGCGGTAGGCGGCATAGGATATCGCACCCGTAGCCAGCAGCGCCACGATCAGCGAGATCACGCCGCGGCCGAGCGTGCGGGCTTCGAGCGGCAATGCCGGCATCGCGTTCGGCCGGATGATCGACATGATCAGGATGTAGAGCATGTAGATGCCGGTGAGCACCAGTCCGGGGATCAGCGCGCCCGCATACATGTCGCCCACCGAGCGGCCGAGCTGGTCTGCCAGCACGATCAGCACCAGCGAGGGCGGGATGATCTGGGCCAGCGTGCCGGAAGCCGCGATCACTCCCGAGGCGAGGCGCCGGTCGTAGCCGTAGCGCAGCATGATCGGCAGCGAGATCAGCCCCATGGCGATAACGGAAGCCGCCACCACGCCGGTCGTCGCGGCAAGCAGCGCGCCGACGAAGATCACCGCATAGGCGAGCCCGCCGCGGATCGGGCCGAAGAGCTGTCCAACCGTGTCGAGCAGGTCCTCGGCCATGCCGGATCGTTCGAGAACAATGCCCATGAATGTGAAGAACGGAATGGCCAGCAGCGTGTCGTTCGACATCACCCTGGTGCCGTAGAAATTGTCCGGCAGCGCATGCAGCAGCGGCCAGGCGAGGTTGATCGATCCCCCGGAATACGGCGACAGGAGCACGCCGATGAAGAAGAACAACAGGCCGTTCGCGGCGAGCGAGAAGGCGACGGGGTAGCCGATCAAAAGGAAGATGATCAGCGAGGCGAACATGATCGGCGCCATGTTCTGCGCGATGAACTCGATCATGAGCGCACCTCGCCGGACAGGGCCTTGGCTTCCTCGGCCAGCGCCTCGGCCTCGAGCTTTGCCTGGTCATGCGCCGATACGAAGGGGTTGGGATCCTCCATGTCGCCGCGCATGATGGCGATCTTCTTGATGATTTCGGAGACTCCCTGGATGGCCAGCAGGAAGAAGCCGGTGAGCAGGATTGCCTTTGCCGGCCAGACTATAAGCCCGCCGGCATTGGTCGACATCTCGCCGCTGCGGAAGGATAGCGACACGTAAGGCACGAAATAGATCACCATCAGCACCACGAACGGCATCAGGAAGAGGAGGTGGCCGAGAAGGTCGATCCAGTGCTGCACGCGGCGGGAAAACATGCCGTAGACTATGTCGATGCGGATATGGTCGTTCTGCTTCAGAGTGTAGGCGGCCGCCAGCATGAAGGCGGCGCCGAACAGGTACCACTGCAGTTCGAGCCAGGCGTTGGAGGAGATGTCGAACGTCTTGCGGATGACGGCGTTGCCGGCGCTCACAAGGATCGCCAGCAGGATCAGCCATGAGACCCAGCGGCCGATGAACTCATTGATGCGGTCGATCGTCCTGGATAGAGCGAGCAGCCCTGCCATGCATGTCCTCCCTGATCATGCGGCGCGCCCGATTCCCCCATCCGGTGTCGCGCCGCTTGGCCCAAGGGTATGCAGTGCGTGGTCCGATAGGTCAACATGACAGGGCGCGACAAACGGCGGCGGCGGTGGAAAGCCGCCAGCTCACCGCGGGTCATGCAACCAAAGTCTATGGGATTCAGGCGACCTTGGACCGGTCGCGGCCGGCGCCGATCAGCACCAGCATGGCGACGAGGAAGAGATAGATCCAGCCATCGCGCCATTCGATCGGGAAATAGCCGGCCCAGAGCGATTCGGCCATGCCGAAGGCTGCGGCGCCAAGGGCCGCCTTGAGCGGCGACATGTAGCCGCCGACAGCCGTCACGAACAGGATCTTGAGGCCATAGACGAGGCCGGTGCCGAAGCTGATGTTGCCGTAATAGAGGCCGGCGAGCACGCCGGCAAAAGCCGCGCAGAACCCGCTATAGAGCACCGCGCGGCGGAACACGGCGCGCACGTCGATGCCGCACATCGCCGCCGCCTTCGGATCGTCGGACACGGCACGCCAGGCGCGGCCGAAACGCGAATGCGAAAACGTCCAGGCCGCCAGCGCCACCACCGCCACCACCGCCGCGCAGTCCATAAGCTGGATGACCGTGAGCGTCACCTTGAAGCTGGCACCCTGGGCGAAGATGACGGGTTGGGCGAGCATCGGCGGCAGCCACAGATCATGGGTGTCGGCGGCGATGCGGCTTGCTTCCGACAGGAACAGCAGGATGCCGAGGGTCGTCACCACGATGGCATTGGGCGACCGGTCCGCCAGCCTCTCGAACACGCTTCGCGACAGCACCTGGCTGACGAGCACGGCATAAAGCAGGGCGGCGACGATGCCGAGCGCGACCGAGGCGGCGAGCGTCAGCCACAGCGCCTGGTAGCCAAAGGCGGCGGTCAGGATCATGGTGTGGCCGCAAAAGGCGAACAGCGCGCCATAGGCAAGGTTGGTGCGGTGCAGGATGCCGTTGGTCAGCACATAGCCGAAGGCGAGCAGCGCATAGAGCGCGCCGGAATGCAGCCCGTTGAGCACCTGCTGATAGAAATAGGCATCGAGCATCCCCGGGCCGTGCGACCTGGACCCGTTGGGAAGGTTGCACCCGGAATCTAACTTGTCAAATACGTTTTATCGGTTAGATTTCTGGCATGACGATATCCTGGACCCCGCACCGCTTCACCGGCGGCATCCTTGCGCTCGACACGGCGAACACCGTCGTGCTGCGCAACGATCCGGAAAGGACGTTCGACCGTTTCGACGATCCGGCCGAGATCGCCCGCTTTGCCGAGGCGGCGAGCGGCTTCCGCGCCGCCGAGCTCGGCGGCCGGCGGCTGGAGGCGCCGGAACCGGGCGGCATCGCCCCGGTCGTGCTGTCGATCCGCGAGGCGACCGACCGCCTGTTCCGCCACGCCGTTGCGAAAGGCGCGATCGCCGTCGCCCATCTGCCGGATTTCCTGACGGCCTGCGCCGGCGGTCTCTCCGGCAGCAGCACAGAAATCGCTGCGCCGGGTCGGCCGTTCGGCGATCCGGCGACGCCGATCGCCTTCGAGGCGGCTTTGGCCGTCTCGGCGCTTTCGCTGTTGCGCGACGAAACTGTAGCGCGGCTCAGGATCTGCCCGAACTGCAGCTGGCTCTTCGTCGACCGCAGCCGCAACTCAAGCCGTCTCTGGTGCGACATGGCCGTCTGCGGCAACCGCCAGAAAGCGAACCGCTATTATCGCCGCCGCACGGCGGTCAGGGAGGCTGCCAATGACTAGCAAGTTCCGTTCGATCGCTCTCGGTGCGGCGCTGATCGCCGCCACGGTGCTCGGAGCCTGCCGCGATACCGGCAAGGAGCAGCTCTTCGCCATTTCCGGCAAGCTGTTCGAATTCAACTACCGGCTCGGCATCGCCACCTACGTCATCACGCTGAGGCCGCTGCGGCCCATGGGCGAGGGACAGTTTGCCGTGGTCAATTTCCAGAATCCGGCCGGCGGCGATCCGATCGTCGTCAACCAGAAGATCTGGCCAAAGCTTCCGCACATCACCCTGACCAGCCCGCCGCTCACCTGCGTCGTCAAGGACAAGCCCTATTCTGTCTCGATCCGCATCGAGGATTCCAGCGGCACACTGCTCCAGAGCATCGACACGACGATGACCTCGTCGGAGGACCAGACCATGCTGCCGGACCGGCCGCTGGTGATCGGCCCGAATTACGAGCTCAACCCGGACCTTGCCGGTCATCCCGACGGCAAGCTGCCCGATGCGCCCAAGCCGGATTGCTCCAAGGCCGTGTGAAGCGCGCCGGCCGCTCGAAATTTTCGTGCGCGGTAAGGCTTTTAGCATGGTCTTGAATGCGCCGGCCGCTGGCAATCGGACCGTTTGTTGCGTCGGCTCTGGCCTCTGCGATTTTGTTTGACCTCTCCCGCAAGGGAAGAAAGACTGCGGCCTCCCACTCCGACGTTGGCCGCCTGAGGCGTGCCTCCGCAGAGGAAATGCCTGATGACGCTGCATGACGTCGCGCTCGACGACAAGTTCGACCTTGGCAAGGAGCGCGTTTTCCTGTCCGGGGCGCAGGCCGTCGTGCGCATGCTTCTTATGCAGCGCGAGCGCGACCGCCGCGCCGGCCTCAACACCGCCGGCTTCGTCTCGGGCTATCGCGGCTCGCCGCTCGGCGGCCTCGACATGCAGCTGTGGAGAGCGAAGCGGCAGCTTGCCCAGGCCGACATCGTCTTCCAGCCGGGCCTCAACGAGGAGCTCGCCGCTACTGCCTGCTGGGGTTCGCAGCAGACCGAGCTGCTCGGCGAAGGCACGCATGACGGCGTCTTTGCGGTCTGGTACGGCAAGGGGCCGGGCGTCGACCGCTCCGGCGACGTGTTCCGCCACGCCAACCTTGCCGGTTCGTCGAGAAACGGCGGCGTTCTCGCCCTGATGGGCGACGACCACATGGCCGAATCCTCGACCAACGCGCACGCCACCGAGTTCCTGTTCGTCGACACCATGGTGCCGATCCTCAACCCGGCCGGCGTCCAGGAGATCATCGACTACGGTCTCTACGGCTTTGCCATGTCGCGCTTCGCCGGCACCTGGGCGGCGATCAAATGCGTCAAGGACAACATCGAATCGACGGCCTCGGTCGACGCCTCGATCGAGCGGCTGGGGATCGTCATCCCCGACTTCGACATGCCGCCCGGCGGCCTCAACATCCGCCACGAGATCGACATCCTCGGGCAGGAGGAGCGGCTGCATGAGCACAAGCGCGCCGCCGCTTCCGCCTTCATCCAGGCCAATGGGTTGAACCGCGTCGTCTATTCCGGCGGCCGCAACCCGAAGCTCGGCATCATCACCATCGGCAAGAGTTATCTCGATGTCCGTCAGGCGCTCGAGGATATAGGCATCGACGAGAAGGCCGCCAACCGCATCGGCATCCGCCTGTTCAAGGTCGGCTGCCCCTGGCCGCTCGATTATCAGCATATCGCCGACTTCGCCCGCGGCCTCGACACCATCGTCGTCGTCGAGGAGAAGCGCTCGCTGATCGAGGTGCAATTGCGCGAGAACCTCTACGGCTCCGCCATCCAGCCGGCCATCGTCGGCAAGAAGGACGAGCGCGGCGACTGGCTGTTTCCGGCCAAGGGCGCGCTCGACCCGAACGAGATCGCGATCGCGCTCGGCGAGCGGATCCTGCGCACCATCGGCCCCTCGGAGGAGATCGCGGCGCGGGTGGCGAAGCTGCGCCAGTTCCAGGCGATGCTTGCCGACACCGCCGACATCGGTTCGCGCACGCCTTTCTTCTGCTCCGGCTGCCCGCACAATTCCTCGACCAAGGTGCCGGAGGGCTCGCTCGCCGCCGCCGGCATCGGTTGCCACTTCATGGCGCTGTGGATGGACCGGAACACGGTCGGTTTTACCGCGATGGGCGGCGAGGGCGCGCAATGGGTCGGCCAGGCGCCGTTCTCCAGGCGCGATCATATCTTCCAGAATCTCGGCGACGGCACCTACAACCATTCCGGCCTGCTGGCGATCCGCTTCGCGCTGTCGAGCGATGCCAACATCACCTACAAGATCCTCTACAACGACGCGGTCGCCATGACCGGCGGCCAGCCGCATGAAGGCGGCCTGACGGTGGATATGATCGCCAGGCAGGTGCGCGCCGAGGGCGTCGAGCGCATCGTCGTCGTCACCGACGAGCCGGACAAATATGCCGGCAAGGCCGATTTCCCGGCCGGCGCCACCATCCATCACCGCGACGACCTCGACCTCGTCCAGCGCGAATTGCGTGGCGTGAAAGGCGTCTCGGTGCTTCTCTACGACCAGACCTGCGCCGCTGAAAAACGCCGCCGTCGCAAGCGCGGCACGTTCCCCGACCCGGACAAGCGCGTCTTCATCAACGAGCTGGTCTGCGAAGGTTGCGGCGATTGCGGCGTTCAATCGAACTGCGTTTCGATCCAGCCGGTCGAGACCGAATTCGGCCGCAAGCGCCGGATCGACCAGTCGAGCTGCAACAAGGATTTTTCTTGCATCAACGGCTTCTGCCCCTCTTTCGTGACGGTGCACGGCGGCAAGATCAGGAAGGCCGAAGGCATTGCCGGCAAGAGCGACCCGCTCGACGGCGTGCCGGAGCCGATCGAATTTCCGCTCGGCGCGGAGGGCTGGGCGGCGATCATCGACGGCGTCGGCGGCACCGGCGTCGTCACCATCGGCGCGGTGCTCGGCATGGCAGCTCATCTCGAAGGCAAGGGCTGCGGCATGATCGACATGGCGGGCCTTGCCCAGAAAGGCGGTTCGGTCTTCACCCATGTCCGCATTGCCCCGACGCCCGAGGACATCCACGCCATCCGCGTCTCGGCCGGCAAGGCCGACCTCGTGCTCGGCTGCGATCTCGTCGTCTCCGGCGCCAAGAAAGTGCTCGCCGCTGTGCGCGAGGGCCACACCATGTTCCTCGCCAACACCGCCGAAATCATGCCCGGCGAATTCACCCGTTCGGCCGATTTCTCGCTGCCGGTCGAGCGGCTCAAGAAGGCGATCCGTGCCGCCGCCGGCGACGACAAGGCCCACTTCTTCGACGCCACCCGCACGGCGACGGCGCTGTTCGGCAATTCGCTTGGCGCCAACATGTTCATGCTCGGCTTCGCCTTCCAGCATGGCGGGCTGCCGCTCTCGGCCGAAGCCGTTGAAAAGGCGATCGAATTGAACGGCGAAGCGGTGGCGATGAACATCGCCGCCTTCCGCTGGGGCCGTCGCGCCGCGCACCAGCCGGATTTCGTGCGCGGCCTGGTCGGCCGTACCGGCAAGCCGGCGTCGGCGCCAGCCGAGACGCTCGACGACATCATCGCCCGGCGCGTCGCGTTCCTGACCGCCTATCAGAACGCGGCCTATGGCAAGCGCTATGCCGGCAGGATCGCCGCGCTGCGTGCCGCCGAGGCGAAGGCGCTTCCCGGCTCGACGGCCGTGACCGAGGCTGCCGCCAAGAACCTGTTCAAGCTGATGGCGATCAAGGACGAGTATGAGGTGGCGCGGCTCTATACCGATGGCGCCTTCGCAGCCGATCTCGCCAGGCAGTTCCAGAGCTACGAGAGGCTGGAATTCCATCTCGCGCCGCCGATCCTCGGGCGGCGCGGCAATGACGGTCGCCCAAGGAAATCGAGCTTTGGCCCGTGGATGATGAAGGCATTTCGCCTGCTGGCCGCCATGAAAGGCCTGCGCGGTACCCTGTTCGACGTGTTCGGTCGCACCGCCGAACGCCGCGCCGAGCGGCAGCTGCTTGCGCAATACGAGGCCGATCTCGACCTGATTGCCACAGCACTTGCGCCGGGCAGGATCGACGCCGCCGCGGCGCTGGCCTCCGTGCCGGCGCTCGTCCGCGGCTACGGTCATGTCCGGCAGGCCAGCGCCGCAAGGGCGGCTGAGGAGCGCTCGAGGCTGCTGCAGCGGCTGAGTGAGGCCGCGCCGGTGCCGGTCCTCAGCGCCGCCGAGTGATTGCGCCAAACCGATTGCCCGAAGCTTTCTCAGATCGGCCCGGATCCTTGCGCCTTCGACACGCGGGCGAGCCGAAGCGTTTGCTTAAGCCGGTCCTGTTCTAAGCCTTTCTTAAGGCGGTTGTGTCATGACAAGGCTTAGCGTTGGGCCGACCCTATGGGCAAAACAAAGACCGAAAGCATCCCCGCGGATGTTTATATCCAATTTGTGCGCTCGTTGTTCGACAACGCGCACATGTTGTTGATCGGTGGTGCGTGCTACTGGATCCTCGGGTTGATGATCTATCTGCGCACGCACGATCCCTTGTTCCTGGCGTTTTCTTTTGCTCTGCTTTCCGTCAGCCTTATCCGTTACTTCGGCATTCGCGATTTCCTCAAGACCGGCGGCGTGATTGCCGATGTCGAACACGCGCAGCGATTGGAGCGCAGCTACATCCTCAAGGGCTGCCTCCAGGGCCTCGGACTTGGCGCGCTGTGCTTCGTGTCGATCTATGTCTATCCCGATCCCTTCGCCGAGCTGGCGGCGATGTCGCTGACCCTGGCGACCCTGGTCACCGTCGTCGCCCGCAACTACGGGTCGCCGCGCATGGTGCGGATCTTTTCCGTGACCTTCATCGGTCCGGCGGCGCTTGCGCTCCTGCTGCGCATGGACGCGCCGTCCGTCGTCCTCGGCCTGATGATCATCCCGATGACGTTCATCACCATCACCGGCGCCGATCATGTCCGCAACGTGCTGTTCTCGGCGGTTATCGGCCACAAGCAGGCGAGGAACCTGACGCGCAGGTTCGACCGCGCGCTCAACACCATGTCGCACGGCCTGGTCATGCTCGGCCCGGACGGACGCGTCGCCGTCGCCAATGCCGAGGCCGCCCATCTGATGTCGCTGAAATCGGCCGACGCGCTGCTCGGGCGCTCGATCCACGGCCTGCTGATGCGCGGCGTCGCCGGCGGCATGCTGGCGCCGAAGGACTGCCGCTACATCGAGGCGCAACTGACGCGCGCCCTGCGCGAGGGCCGGGACCGCAAGGTGCTGGTGTCGCTCGCCAACGGCCAGCACTACGAATTCTCCGCGCGCGAAGGCAGCCAGGAACTCGGCGTCGTCACCTTCGAGGACGTGACGGCCCGCGTCGAGGCGGAGGAAAAGATCCGTTTCATGGCGCGCTACGACAACCTCACCGGTCTGCCGAACCGCGCCTACTTCCACGAGCTGGCCGGCGAGGCCATGGCTTCCGGCGACCGCGACCGGCTCTGCGGCCTGGCGGTGCTCGACCTCGACGATTTCAAGAGCGTCAACGACACGCTCGGTCATCCGGTCGGCGACGGCTTGATCTATGCCGTGGCCGAGCGGCTGGCGGCGATCGCCGGGCCCGGCATCAATGTCAGCCGTTTCGGCGGCGACGAGTTCATGGTCTATTTCGACCGCATCGAGGACGAGAGCCATCTGAGCGGCCTGCTCGACGAGATATTCGCGGATTTGCAGGGCGAGGTCGACGTCGCCGGCCACGGCCTGCGCATCCAGGCCAGCGGCGGCGCGGTATTGTCCCGGGTCAAGGACACCGATGTCGACGCCATGATCGTCAAGGCGGACCTCGCGCTCTACAAGGCCAAGGAACTCGGCAAGAACAGCTGGCGGCTGTTCGAGGCTTCGATGGATGCCGCCTTCCGCAACCGCCAGCTGATGAAGGCCGATCTGCGCAGCGCCGTTCAGGCCAGGGAGCTGCGCGTCGTCTACCAGCCGATCGTGTCGATGAGCACCATGCGCATCGCCAGCTGCGAGGCGCTCTGCCGCTGGGACCATCCCGATCTCGGCCCGATTTCGCCAAGTGTCTTCATTCCGCTGGCCGAGGAGATGGGCATCATCTCCGAGATCAGCGCCTTCGTGCTGCAGGCTGCCTGCGCCGAATGCGCCAAATGGCCGGCGCAGACCAGCGTCTCGATCAACCTCTCGGCCAAGGATTTCCGCAACCGCGACGTCGTGCAGAAGGTGCGCGACGCCCTGGCTGCGTCGGGCCTTGCGCCGCACCGCCTCGAGATCGAGGTTACCGAGACCGCCTTGCTCGACGACAAATCGCTGACCCGCGAGTTGATCGAAGAGCTCAAGACCCTGGGCGTCCGCATCGCGCTCGACGACTTCGGCACCGGTTATTCCAGCCTCAGCTACCTGCACAAGCTGCCGCTCGACAAGATCAAGATCGACCGTTCCTTCCTGATCGACGTGACCCAGAGCCCCAAGTCGCTCGACCTCCTGAAGGGCATCGTCGGCCTGACCCGGACGCTGGGCCTGGTCGTCACCATCGAAGGGGTCGAGACCTTCGAGCAGCTGAAGATACTGGTGCGTTCGGTCAAGCCGGACCTCGTGCAAGGTTTCCTCTTCGGCGCCGCGCTCAGCGCGTCCGGCATCGAGACGATGTCGAACGTCACCTGGCCGTTCGCCGCGGACCTGCGTCTCGCGGCCAAGCGGACAGCCAGATAGCCGCAACGATATATTTTCGATTATCTGTATCTACGATACGGGTTGCTTGGACCATGCAGTCGTCGAGCAAAAACGCAAGCTTCCATGAAATTTCAGTCTGCAAGTTCTGGAATAATTTTATGTGAAGGATTCATAACGTTTTGAGTTTAAATCTGTATAAGTCCAAATATTTTGACATACGGGTTTCTCCATCAGAAGTATGAACCAACGCATTTGCTCAATACTTCTGAATTGATGGCGTAATTCATAGCAAAGGCCGAGCTTAGATCCGGACGCCTGGTGCGCTTCTTCAGCGCAACGCCGTCAGCAGCAGTTCGCCCGATTGTTAAGGTTAACGAAGGGTAAATCAGCGGGTTCGAATTTTCGGCTTGTGTCTCATTTCAACTCGAATAGCCTATTCATAGGCGGATACGAGGACTTGAGGATGGATGCTGCGAGAAACGATGCGCAGGCTGGCGCCGGCGCAAACGCTGGGTCGGCGCTGAACCGTTCGATCATGCAATTGCTGGAGCATGTCGACTATCGTCTCATCACGGGGGGCGAGGATCTGGAGGCGATCTACCGCCTTCGCTATCACTCCTACCTGCGCTCGGGCATGTGCGGCCCGATCGCCAGCGGGATGTTCGAGGATCGCTGGGACAATCTGCCGAATTCCTACCGGTTCGGCGTCTATTTCGACGGCCACTTGGTCAGCACGCTGCGGCTCCACTACATTTCCCGCGAGCACCCCTATTCGCCCTCCGTCGACGCCTATCCGGAAATCCTGGCCGAGCGGCTTGCCCGCGGCGAGAGCTTCATCGACGGAACCCGCTTCGCAACCGATGCGGACAGCGCGCCCGCGCCGGGGGTCCTGCCTTTCCTGACGCTCAGGCTAGGCATGGTGGCTTCCAGCTATTTTGGCCAGACCGCGGTGCTCACGCCGGTCAAGGTCGAGCATTCCGCTTATTACGCCCGCATCTTCCATGCCGTGCAGCGGACCGAGGGCAAGGTGTTCCCCGGCGTTCTTGCGCCGATCGCCTTGTTCGAAATCCCCTGCGGCGAGAATCTGCGCCAGACGCTCGAGCGGTTCCCGTTCTTCAAGTCGACGGCGGTGGAACAGCGGATGATGTTCGCCAATCCGGCCATCAACCGACTGACGCCGCTCTCCATCGTGCCGACGGCGAAATACTATCGCGACGCCGCCTGAAAAGGGGCGTCCTCCGCGCACAATGGACCTTTCCTGCAACTTTGCCGTTATAAGTAGCGGCGCCGCGATCGGGCGCCGCCGCAATTCTGCCCAACAGGCGCTTCGCCCCGGGCTCATGTCGGGTCGTTCATGGGAAGGAATACGATCGTGACCATCCACTCGCTTGCGCTCACGCCCCTGATCTCGCTGATCGCCGGCATATTGATCCTGGTGATGCCGCGCCTGCTCAACTACATCGTCGCGCTCTACCTGATCGTCGTCGGCCTGCTCGGCCTGTTTCCTCACCTTGCCGGCTGAAATCGAGGGATCCTGCGTAGCGGCAACGTCCGGTCCCAATTTCAACTTTCATTTGATGCTGTTGTCGCCGGCCGTGCGGCAATAGCGCCATTGCTCTTGCTCCGGCTTTTCGCTATGTGCCTCGAAGGCATTTTCGAAGGGGTATTCCTATGGCTGATCACACGCCGACCGGTCCTGTCGAACTGGGCGCGCAGATGGACTATGCCGAGCATGATCGCACCTACAAGGCATTCCTCACGCTCGCCAAATTCGGCTCGCTCATCTGCGCCGGCCTCCTCCTGGCGATGGCCTTTGGCTTCTTCGCGGGCGGCTTCTTCTCGGCGACCATCCTGTTCATCGTGATCATGGCCGTCGGCTATTTCATTCTGCGATAGACTTTCCAGACCATTGCGTTTGACGTCTCGCTGGAGGTCCCGGCCGACGCCTTGCGCAGCAAGGTTCCAGCCGAAAGGATCATGCGGTGGGGCAGACGGTATTCATCCCTCGTGAGCTTGACGCCAACGAGCCGCGCGTCTCTGCCTCGCCGGAAACGGTGAAACGGCTGGTGGGCCTGGGCTTCGGGGTGATCGTCGAGAAGGGCGCCGGCCTCGGCTCGCGCATCACCGACCAGGATTTTGCCGCGGCGGGTGCCGCGATCGGCAAGGCTGCCGACGCGTCGAAAGCCGACGTGGTGCTGAAAGTGCGCCGGCCGACGGATGCGGAGCTGAAGGGCTACAAGCCGGGCGCCGCCGTCATCGCCATCATGGATCCCTACGGCAACGACGCGGCGCTCGCCGCGATGGCCAAGGCCGGCATCACCGCCTTCTCGATGGAATTCATGCCGCGCATCACACGCGCGCAGGTGATGGACGTGCTGTCCTCGCAGGCCAATCTCGCCGGCTACCAGGCGGTGGTCGACGCGGCCGCCGAATATGACCGGGCGCTGCCGATGATGATGACGGCGGCCGGCACCGTGCCGGCGGCCAAGACCTTCATCATGGGCGTCGGCGTCGCCGGCCTGCAGGCGATCGCCACCGCGCGCCGCCTCGGCGCCGTCGTCACCGCCACGGACGTGCGCCCGGCGGTGAAGGAGCAGGTGCAGTCGCTCGGCGCGAAATTCCTGGCGGTCGAGGACGAGGAGTTCAAGGCGGCCGAGACCGCCGGCGGCTACGCCAAGGAAATGTCGAAGGAATACCAGGCCAAGCAGGCGGCGCTGACGGCCGAGCACATCGCCAAGCAGGACATCGTCATCACCACGGCGCTGATCCCCGGCCGCCCGGCGCCGAAGCTGGTCTCCGCGGCCATGGTCGCCTCCATGAAGCCGGGCTCGGTGATCGTAGACCTCGCCGTCGAGCGCGGCGGCAATGTCGAGGGCGCTCAACCCGGCAAGGTCGTGACGACGGAAAACGGCGTCAAGATCGTCGGCCATCTCAACGTGCCGGGCCGCGTCGCAGCGTCGGCCTCGCTACTCTACGCCAAGAACCTCTACGCCTTCCTCGAGACGATGGTCGACAAGGCAACGAAAGAGCTTGCCATCAAGCGCGACGACGAACTGGTCAAGGCGACGATGCTGACCGACGGCGGCCAGGTCGTGCATCCGAGCTTCGCCAAGGCGGCGGAGCAGCTGCGCACCGAACCGGCGGCCATTCCCGCCACGATCATTGTCGCTGAAGTCTCAGCCAAACCTGCAGCGAAGACGCCGGCGGCGAAGAAGCCGGCCGCAGCCAAGTCGGCCTCGTCTAAGTCGAAAGGGACCGCGTGATGGAACAGCTGCAGAAAGCCCTCGACCAGCTCGATCAGGCGACCGCCGCCGTCCGCCTTGCGGTGCAGGATCTGGCCAATGCGCCCGCCACCGAGGCTGCCGGCAACGCGGCGCATGCGCTCTCGGGCGGCGCCATCGACCCCTTCGTCTTCCGCTTCGCCATCTTCGTGCTGGCGATCTTCGTCGGCTATTATGTCGTCTGGTCGGTGACCCCGGCGCTGCACACGCCGCTGATGGCCGTCACCAACGCCATCTCCTCGGTCATCGTCGTCGGCGCGCTGCTTGCCGTAGGCATCGCGGCTTCCGGCCTTGCGGCGGGCTTCGGCTTCGTCGCCCTGGTGCTGGTCTCGGTCAACATCTTCGGCGGCTTCCTCGTCACCCAGCGCATGCTGGCCATGTACAAGAAGAAGGAAAAGTGAAGGTTCGCGATTAGTCTGTGGCGGGTTCCCATCTGGCGAGGGGGGTGGAATGTTCAGAGCGCTGATCACTTTCTTACTTGTGTCCCTTCTCACCATGGACACGGCTTGGTCCCGCCCGGCCACCGGGGCTGAAAAAGCAGCCTTGGCCATTAGGGTGCAAGAATTCACGGGGGCATTCGCAGCTAAAGACATGGATCATGTATTCGGCATGATGTCGCCTCGAATTGTTGACTACCTCGTCAGTTCGGGAGGCATTTCGGTTGATGAGCTGAAAAGGCGGACGAACGCAGCTTGGGCCGAGGCGTTGAAAACGGTGACGCTGGAATCATTCAGTATGGATATGGCCAAGGCCGAATATCTGGAGCTTTCCAACGGAACTCCGTACGGGTTGATTCCAACCGAGACGGTGATGAGTTTCGATCAGGACGGCCAGACGCAACGAATGGCGGTCCGTGCCCGTACGCTGGCGGTTCTTGACGGCGGCAAGTGGTATCTGGTTCGGATCGATGATCCGAAGCAATTGATGATATTAAGAAAAACGTATCCCGAGTTCGAGGACGTCGAATTGCCCCGGGGTACAATGGAGGCGCTGAAATAGCCATGAACGCCAACTTCGCCTCCTTCCTCTATCTGGTCTCCGGCATCCTGTTCATCCTGGCGCTGCGCGGCCTGTCGCACCCGACCACCAGCCGCCAGGGCAATCTCTACGGCATGATCGGCATGGGCATTGCTCTTTGCACCACGCTGGCGCTGGCGCTGCCGTCGGCTGGGCGCTTCGGCCTGATCGTGCTGGGTCTCGCCATCGGCGGCGGCGTCGGCGCCTATGTGGCCCGCCGCATCGCCATGACCTCGATGCCGCAGCTTGTCGCCGCCTTCCACAGCCTCGTCGGCTTCGCCGCCGTCATGGTGGCGGCCGCCGCCATCTATGCGCCGGAAAGCTTCGGCATCGGCACGGCGGGCGACATCCATGCCCAGGCGCTCATCGAGATGAGCCTTGGCGTCGCCATCGGCGCCATCACCTTCACCGGCTCGGTCATCGCCTTCCTGAAACTCGACGGCCGCATGTCCGGCAAGCCGATCATGATCGGCGGCCGCCACCTCATCAACATCGCGCTTGGCGTTGCGCTCGTGGTGCTGATCGTGCTGCTCGTCACCACCGAATCCAAGTTCGTCTTCTGGCTGATCGTCGCCGCCTCGCTGGTGCTCGGCGTGCTGTTGATCATCCCGATCGGCGGCGCCGACATGCCGGTCGTGGTGTCGATGCTGAATTCTTACTCGGGCTGGGCTGCCGCGGCACTTGGCTTCACGCTCGGCAATCTGGCGCTGATCATCACCGGCGCGCTGGTCGGCTCGTCGGGTGCGATCCTGTCCTACATCATGTGCAAGGGCATGAACCGCTCCTTCATCTCGGTCATCCTCGGCGGCTTCGGCGGCGAGACGGCGGCAGTTGCCGACGACGGCATCGAGCGCACCGTCAAGCAGGGCTCGGCCGACGACGCCGCCTATCTGATGATGAACGCGCAGAAGGTCATCATCGTGCCCGGCTACGGCATGGCGGTCGCCCAGGCGCAGCACGCGCTGCGCGAGATGGCCGATAAGCTCAAGGCCAACGGCGTCGAGGTCAAATACGCCATCCATCCGGTCGCCGGCCGCATGCCCGGCCACATGAACGTGCTCCTGGCCGAGGCCAACGTGCCCTATGACGAGGTGTTCGAGCTCGAGGACATCAACTCCGAATTCGCGCAGGCCGACGTCGCCTATGTCATCGGCGCCAACGACGTCACCAACCCGTCCGCGCGCGACGACAAGTCCTCGCCCATCTACGGCATGCCGATCCTCGACGTCGACAAGGCCCGCACCTGCCTGTTCGTCAAGCGCTCGCTGGGCTCCGGCTATGCCGGCATCGACAACACGCTGTTCTACAAGGACGGCACCATGATGCTCTTGGGCGACGCCAAGAAGATGACCGAGGAAATCGTCAAGGCGTTTGATCACTGATCAGCCGCAGCGTCTGCAGCAAAAAAAGCCCGGCGTCCGCCGGGCTTTTTTGTTTGCAGAAGGCTGTCGGCCTGACCTGCTCAAATATCCAAATTAGCGACCGACAGCGCATTGTCCTGGATGAACTCGCGCCGCGGCTCCACCTCGTCGCCCATCAGCCGCGAGAACAGCGAGTCGGCGTCCGTCGCGTCCGCCACCTTGACCTGCAGCAGCGAGCGGACATTCGGGTCGAGCGTGGTTTCCCAGAGCTGCTCGGCATTCATCTCGCCGAGGCCCTTGTAGCGCTGCATGGTCAGGCCCTTGCGGCCGGTCGCGAACACCGCGTTGAGCAGCGCCAGCGGCCCGGCAATGGTCTCGGAGACCTCCTTGCGGCGCAGCACCGGCGGCTCGCTGTAGACCTCGGTAAGACGCGAGGCATAGCGGTCGAGCTGGCGCGCGTCGGCCGAATTGATCAGCCCGGCGTCGAGCTGCACGAATTCCTTCACACCGCGCACCGTGCGCTCGAACACATAGCCGCCGACGCCGTCATTGGAGGTCGACAGCCGGCCGGTCCAGCCGCGCTCGGTGTCCTCGGCGATCAGGTCGAGGCGCTTGGCGACGCGCTCGGCCATCGCGTTGGCGCGGCCGAGATCGGCAAGCACATCGGCATTGAGAGCGCCCGCTATCGCCGCCTGCTCGACCACGCTGCGGTTGTAGCGCGTGTGCAGCCCGTTGATCAGCTGGCGTACCGCCAGCGCATCGTCGATGGCGCTGTGCAAATCCTGCCCGGTCCGCACCTCGCCCGAGCCCAGCGTCAGCGAGGCTTCCTCCAGCCCGGAATCGATCAGGTATTCCTCATAGGCGCTTTCGTCCTTGAGGTATTGCGAGCTCTTGCCCCGCGTCACTTTGTAGAGCGGCGGCTGGGCGATGTAGAGATGGCCGCGCTCGATCAGCTCCGGCATCTGCCGGAAGAAGAAGGTGAGCAGCAGCGTGCGGATATGGGCGCCGTCGACGTCGGCGTCCGTCATCAGGATGATCTTGTGATAGCGCAGCTTGTCGGCGTTGAACTCGTCCTTGCCGATCGAGGTGCCGAGCGCGGTGATCAGCGTGCCGATCATATCGGAAGAGAGCATGCGGTCGAAGCGCGCCCGCTCGACATTGAGGATCTTGCCGCGCAGCGGCAGGATCGCCTGGTTCTGGCGCGAGCGCCCGCCCTTGGCCGAGCCGCCGGCCGAGTCGCCCTCGACGATGAAGATTTCCGACTTCGCCGGATCGCGCTCCTGGCAGTCGGCAAGCTTGCCGGGCAGCGAGGTGACGCCGAGCGTGCTCTTGCGGGTGATGTCGCGCGCCTTGCGCGCCGCCTCGCGCGCGGCGGCCGCCTGGATCACCTTCTCGACCACCACCTTGCCTTCGCTCGGATGCTCTTCCAGCCAGGTGCCCAGCGCCTCGTTGACCAGGCTTTCGACCACGGGGCGGACTTCCGATGAGACCAGCTTGTCCTTGGTCTGCGAGGAGAATTTCGGATCGGGAACCTTGACCGACAGCACGGCGGTCAGACCTTCGCGGCAGTCGTCGCCGGTCAGCGAGACCTTCTCCTTCTTGGTCTGGCCGGAGGACTCGCCATAGCCCGTGATCTGCCTTGTCAGCGCGGCGCGGAAGCCGGCCAGATGCGTGCCGCCGTCACGCTGCGGGATGTTGTTGGTGAAGGCCAGCACATTCTCGTGGTAGCTGTCGTTCCACCACATCGCCACTTCGACGGTGATGCCGTCGCGTTCGGCCCGGATTGCGATCGGCTTTTCGATCAGCGGCTTCTTGACCCGGTCGAGATATTTGACGAACTCCTCGAGGCCGCCGTCATAATGCAGCTCATGGCGCACGAGGTCGGCATGGCGGGCGTCGGTCAGCACGATGCGCACGCCCGAATTGAGGAAGGCGAGCTCGCGCAGCCGGTGCTCCAGCGTGTTGTAGTCGAACTCGACCATGGTGAAGGTTTCGGCCGACGGGAAGAAGGTGATCTCGCTGCCGCTGCGGCCCTCGTAGGTGCCGGGCTGCTTGTCCTGCTCGTAGCTGCCCGTCACCTTCAAGGGCGCGTCGGCATTGCCGTGGGTGAAGCTCATCTCGAAGATGTCGCCGTTGCGGCGGATCTTGAGCCTCAGCCATGCCGAGAGCGCGTTCACCACGGAAACGCCGACACCGTGCAGGCCGCCTGAGACCTTGTAGGAATTCTGGTCGAATTTGCCGCCGGCATGCAGCTGCGTCATGATCACTTCGGCCGCCGAGACACCCTCTGAGGGGTGGATATCGGTCGGAATCCCGCGGCCATTGTCGATCACCGTTACCGAGCCGTCGGGGTTGAGCGTCACCGAGACGAGGTCGGCGTGCCCGGCCAGCGCCTCGTCGATGGCGTTGTCCACCACCTCATAGACCATGTGATGCAGGCCCGAGCCGTCGTCGGTGTCGCCGATATACATGCCCGGCCGCTTGCGGACTGCGTCCAACCCCTTCAAAACCTTGATGGAATCGGCGCCGTACTCGGCTTCCGCGCCAATGGCGCTTTCGGTCTGGTCGCTCATGAAAACCTGTCTGATTGATGACGATGATCCGGCGCGGGAAAATCGCCCCGAATCGCGCCGTTTTGATGTCCTAGATATAGGCGCAAACGGCCGCTTTTCCAAGGTTTGCAGGCATTTTGCCGGCTTGGCGGGCGACCTTTCGCAAGCCCTGGCGCGACGTGCCGGGAAGCGGGCGCGGAGGGCGAGACCATGCACCTGCGAAGCCGCGCCTGGGCACGGCCTCGCAGCAGGTCATGCCGCGACGTCTGCTATTGCGAAGGGAGGCCGGCGCGCAGCGTCTTCAGCGCCTCGCTCCAGCGGAACAGTTCGTCCAGCATGGTCCTGGCGCCGCCCAGCACCTGTTCGCTCGGATGGTACGCGCCGCCCTTGTCGAGTAACGCCCTGTAGGAGGGCAACGCCACGCCTTCCGGGATCGGCATGACGCCGACCGCGGTCAGCAGGGGCTTCAGCGCCTGCGCCGCGCGCAGGCCGCCTGAAACGCCGCCGTAGCTGAAGATCGCGGCAGGCTTGTAGCGCCACTCCTTGAGCAGATAGTCGACGGCGTTGACGATCGCCGGGGCCACGAAATAATTGTATTCCGGCGCCACGAACACGAAGGCGTCGGCGGCGTCGATCGCCTTCGACCAGGCCTTGGTGTGGTCGTTCTCGTATTTGCCCAGGCGCGGATGATGCGGCTCGTCGAGCAGCGGCAGCCTGAAGGCGGCAATGTCGGTCAGCGCCGGCTCGAACCTGCCGTGCTCGCGCGCGATAGTCTCCAGGCGCTCGGCGAAGATCGGGCCGGCGCGTCCGGGCCGCGTGCTGCCGATGATGATGCTCAACTGATGCTTCACGGGTGACTCCCTGTTTGGCGTTATCCGTTGGTGACTAAAATAGACAGTCACAGTCAACAAGCCACCGGGCGACGCCGTTCACATTCAGGCGAGGCGGTCTGTTCGCGGACTGTCGTTCAGCCACATGGACGCGGGCTTTGCCGGACCCTACATTCAGCGTTGCCTGCGGAGCATGCCCATGGACACCAAGCCCGCCCCCTTCGTGCCGCCCGCGCCGAAGCCGCGCACCCAGCCGCCCTCGACGCTGGAGATGATGCGCATCGTCTACCGCAACCCGCTCGAGCTGTGGGGCGAGCACACCTACAACGAGCCCTGGATCTCGGTGACCGGCATCGGCGGGCCGCTGGTCATCGCCAACGATCCCGGCCTCATCCGCCATGTGCTGATCGACAACGCCAAGAACTACAAGATGGCGACGGTGCGCCAGCTGATCCTGCGCCCGATCCTGCGCGACGGCCTGCTCACCGCCGAGGGTGAGGTGTGGAAACGCTCGCGCAAGGCCATGGCGCCGGTGTTCACGCCGCGCCACATCTTCGGCTTCGCCGGGCCGATGCTGAAGCGCACGCTGGATTTCGTCACCCGCTACGAGGCCGGCGGCACGACCGATGTCGCCCGTGACATGACGATGCTCACCTACGACATCCTCGCCGAGACGCTGTTTTCCGGCGAGATCGCCGGCGAGCAGGGCAGCTTCGCCAAGGAGGTCGACCGCCTGTTCGAGACCATGGGCCGCGTCGATCCGCTCGACCTGCTGCGCGCGCCCGAATGGCTGCCGCGCTTGACCCGTATCCGCGGCCGCAAGACCATGGCCTATTTCCGCAACATCGTCGCCAACACGGTGAAGCTGCGCGAGGAGCGGCTGAAGCGTGACCCCGACGGCGTGCCGCAGGATTTCCTGACGCTTCTCCTGAAGGCCGAGGGGCCGGATGGCCTCACCCGCTCGGAAGTCGAGGACAATATCATCACCTTCATCGGCGCCGGTCACGAGACCACGGCGCGGGCGCTGGGCTGGACGATCTATTGCCTCGCCGAAGCGCCCTGGGAGCGCGACCGTGTCGAGCGCGAGATCGACGCGGTGCTCGCAAGAGAGCCCGATCCGACGAAGTGGCTGGACGCCATGCCGCTCACCCGTGCCGCCTTCGAGGAGGCGCTCCGGCTCTATCCGCCGGCGCCCTCGATCAACCGCGAGCCGATCGAGCCGGAAACCTGGAACGGTCTCTATATCCCGAGATACGCCGCCGTGCTGGTGATGCCCTGGGTCGTGCACCGCCACCGCAAGCTCTGGGACAAGCCGGACGCCTTCATGCCGGAGCGTTTCCATCCGGAAAACCGTGACCGGATCGACCGCTTCCAGTATCTGCCTTTCGGCGCCGGGCCGCGCGTCTGCATCGGCGCCAGCTTCGCCATGCAGGAGGCGATCATCGCGCTGGCTGTACTGCTGTCGCGCTTCCGCTTCGACGTGACGTCGGAAACCCGGCCATGGCCGGTGCAAAAACTGACCACGCAGCCGCAGGGCGGACTGCCGATGCAGGTTTCCCCTCGCGGCTAGTGCGTTTCATCGTTTCACGGAAACGGCGAAACACCCTATCTCCTTGTTTTTACGCAATTCCGGACGGAAACACCCGCCGGGCATTTGCGATTTGCCCTACCGGTCGGCTATCGGCCGGCGCTGCTGGAACTGGCCGGCGGCGCGGAAGCGCCAGAGATAGCTCGGCAGGATCGTCGCGATCGCCTGCGGCTGGATACCGAGGCCTGTGATCGTCCTGTTCGTCTTGGCGGCGGCTTCCGAGACGACGTTGTGCTCGCGCAGCTGCAGCACCTGGTCCTTGGTCAGCAGCGGGCTGGGCAGCAGCTGCAGGATCGAGGCCTGCAGGTTCGCCACCCACCACGGCACCGGCACCAGGAAGCGCCTGCGGTCGATCACGGCGAGCATCTCCTGCATGCATTCCTTGAAGGTCAGCACCTGCGGACCGCCGAGCTCATAGATGTCGCCGCCCTTGACCTTGCCGTCGACCGAGCGCGCGATCGCCTCGGCGACATCGCCGACATAGACCGGCTGGAATTTTGTCTGGCCGCCGCCGATCAGCGGCAGGACAGGGGAGTAGCGCGCCATGCTGGCGAAGCGGTTGAAGAAGCTGTCCTCGGGTCCGAAATTGATCGACGGACGGAAGATGACGGCATCGGGTACCGTCTCGAACACCGCCTTCTCGCCGAGCGCCTTGGTGCGGGCATAACCCGACGGCGACCTCAAATCGGCGCCGAGCGCCGAGACATGGGTGACGCCGGCGCCGACTGAGCGCGCCGCCTCGGCGACGGCGCGCGAACCGAACTCGTGCACGGAGCCGAATTTCTGCCGTCCGGTCTCATGCAGGATGGCGACCAGATTGACGACGTGGTCGGCGCCCTGCACCGCGCGGTCGACCGACCAGCGTACCCGCACATTGGCCTGCACCGGCTGGATCTGGCCGACATTGCCGAGCGGCTGCACATGGCCGGCAAGGTCCGGCCGCCGGCAGGCGACCCGGATGCGGTAGCCGCGCTTGGCCAGCGCGCGAACGACATGACGGCCGACGAATCCCGAGCCGCCGAACACGACGACGAGCTTGGGGGTCTGCAGGATTTCGGTCATGGTTGGCTCCGCGCGCAAAAGCTTGGCTGAAGCCGCTTCTTAATCCGTTTCGCGTCAAAGGCAAAGAGCGACCGGAGGTCGCCGCCGCCTTGTTTTTCACCCGCCCGGAACACCTTGCCGATAGGCGCGTCGACTTGATCGCGGTGCCAGCCGCGGATGACTAAAGGCACGGGATCGCTGCACTTTAGCCGAAAACAGAAAACCCCGCCGAAGCGGGGTTTTCCGGGCAGTGCGCGCACCGAAACAGGACCAACGAGGCGGCCTGACCTGAGACGGTATCAAGGCGGCGTGAAGCAAGCACGCCCGCCCCGGCCCTGGACGCCCGGCGCGGCGCCGCCAACCGCAAGCCGCTACCCAAGCCACCCTCTCTGCGGCTCGCGATGTGGGTGCCGCTGATGGGTCGCCGCCGGGTGAAAAAAGGTTCAAGGGCCGTGTGAAGAAACGCGGCCTGCTGCCGTGGATTGTTTTGATCAGGCCGAATAGCGTTCGGCGAATTCGGAAATGCGCTGCACGACCGCCTTCGGAACGTCGATGCCGCGCGCGCCCGCTTTCTCGGCCGCCTCGGCGCGGGCGCGGCCGGGGATGTGCACGCCGTAGCGCCGCCGCAGCCGGTCGAGCTGGTCCTTCATGCGCTGCTCGAAGTCCGGGTCGAGCAGCTTGGGCTCGATGGCCAAAACGAAGAGCCCGGTTCCGGGGCTGTCCGGCCCACCGGTGAACCAGGGCGCGTCGAGCGACCAGTTGGCGCCGGAAATGCCTGCCGCCAGCACTTCGACCATAAGCGCGATGTTGGCGCCGCGCTGGCCGCCGAAGGCCAGCATCGCCCCCTTCATCGCCGCCGCCGGGTCGGTGGTCGGATTGCCGCTGGCGTCCAGCGCCCAGCCTTCGGGGATCTTCTTGCCGTCTTCCGCCGCCTTGCGGATGTTGACGAAGGCGGTGGCGCTCGACGACTGGTCGATCACCAGCGGCGATCCGTCGGCGGCAGGTGCTGCAAAGGACATCGGATTGGTGCAGTAGACCGGCTTGACGGAGCCGGAGCCGGCGAGCACCGCCGGTCCGTTGGTGGCGGCGAAGGAGACCAGGCCCTGCTGGGCCAGCCGTCCGGTGAAATAGCCGAGCGCGCCGCAGGTATAGGCGTTCTTCTGCGAGAAGATGGCGACGCCGAACAGCCTTGCCGCCTTGGAGAGATCCTCGATCGTGCGGTCGAAGCCGGTATGTGCGAGCCCGCCGCGCGCGTCCGAGAGATAGACCGCCAGCGCCGGCCTGGTGATGACAGGATCGGCATTGCCGTCGATGCGGCCGGCTTCCAGAGCTTCGAGATAGTCGATGAAATGCGACAGGCCGACCGTCGCCAGGCCCTCCGCCTCCGCCGCGATGATCGAGGCGGTGAGCGACTGCGCCGCCTCCTCGTTGGCGCCGGCGCCGAGCGCCGCCATCCGGCATAGGCCTGTTGCCTGGTCGAGAGTGAGTTGCATTGCGGCTACCTTGGTGAATGGTGAATAGTGAATGGTAATCAACGAAAAGTCATCGGCAAGGCGAACCGAGACCATTCACCATTTTACCATTCACTACCCGATCTTGACCGGAATCCGCGCCTCGATTCTGCTGAATATGAGCACCAGGATGCCGGTGATCGTCATATAGATCAAAGCCAGCAGCAGCAAAGGCTCGTAGGTCAGGTAGGTGTCCTGCCGGACCTTGGACGAGACGGCGAAGATATCGATGACGCTGATCGTCGCCACCAGCGGCGTCGACTTGAGCTGCAGCACGGTCTCGCCGGTCAGCGTCGGCAGCGCGCGATAGAAGGCCTGCGGCAGCCAGATGCGGCGGAAGATCTTGAAGCGGCTCATGCCGAAGGCGCGGGCGGCCTCGAGCTGTCCTTTCGGCACGCCGGCGAAGGCGCCGCGCATCACCTCGCCCTCATAGCCGGCGAAGGACAAGGTCAACGCCACTACGGCATAGGGCCAGGCTTGCCTGAGATATGTCCACATCCAGGACTCGCGGATCCATGGATATTGCGGAAAAAGCGATCCCAGCCCGTAATAGAGCAGCCAGAGCTGCAACAAGAGCGGCGTGCCGCGGATGATGGTGCAGAAGACCTTCGCCGGCACCGCGAACCAGAACGGCCCGCCGGCCTGCGCCAGCCCAAGCGGCACCGCCAGCATAAAGCCCAGCGCGCAGGTGACGACGAGGATCCACAGAGCCCGCCAGATGCCGAGCAGCCCCATTTGCCAATATTGCGGCAGCCAGTCCCAGCGCATGAAGAAGGCCGCGCAGAACACCAGCGCCAGGGCGATCAGGATCAGCACGATGCGGTGCGGCTTGAGCCAGAGCGAGGCGCGCGCCGCCATGTTGATCGCGGTCGCTTCAGCCGGCATCAGCGCGCCTCCTTTACCGAAGGCATGCCGCGCCGCGACCATGTTTCGATCCGGCCGATGATCAGGTTGGAGAACAGCGTCAGCGCCAGATAGAGCACGCCGGCCGCGACGAAGAACAGCAGATAGGCCTTGGTGACGCCCGCGGCCTGCCGCGTCGCAAGCGTCAGCTCGAAGAAGCCGACGACGGCAAGCAGCGCGGTGTCCTTGGTGGCGATCAGCCACAGATTGGCGAGGCCGGGTATGGCGAAAGGCAGCATCGCCGGCAGCGTTATGCGCCGCAGCATCAGGCCGGGCGACATGCCATAGGCGCGTGCGGCTTCGATCTGGCCTTGCGGAATGGACAGGATGGCGCCGCGGATGACCTCCGTCGAATAGGCGCCCTGCACCACGCCGAGCACGAAGATGCCGGCCGCCAGCCCGCTGATGTCGACGCGCTGGTAACCCATCGCCGTCAGCACCTGATTGATGAGATCGGTGCCGGCGTAATAGAGCAGCAGGATCAGCACCAGTTCCGGCACGGCGCGCACCACGGTGGTGTAGACGGCGAGCAGGTCGCGCGCCACCGGACCGCCATAGAGCTTGCCCCAGGCGCCGCCGGTGCCGATCAACAGCCCGAGGCAGGTGGCGCCGATGGCGATCTCGACCGAATGCAGCAGTCCGAAAAGCAAGGTGCCGCCCCAGCCCGGCGGCACCGGTGACAGGAGTTCGATGATGCCGGCCGCCGAGGCCGGAAGAAATATGTCGATCAGCTTCGCCCCCGATTGCTGGCAACCGCCGACGGCAGCGTTCGGCGACAGGCATGCGTGGCAAGGTTTCGGCTAGAGCGGTTCAGCGTTTCAAGGAAACGCTGAACCGCTCTAGCTATTTGTTTTTACGCAATTCCGGACGGAAAACCGCTACACACTTTTCCTGGAATTGCTCTAGAGGGGGCATGGCGCTCGGCCATGCCCCTCAAGCTCATGCGGAGACGTCAGTTCGACTGTGTGGCGCCGCCGTAGATGTCGAAATCGAAGTACTTCTTCGTGATTTCGTCATACTTGCCGCTGGCGCGGATCGCCTTGATGCCGGCGTTGATCTTTTCCTTGAGCGCGGTGTCTTCCTTGCGCACGCCGGCGCCGATGCCCGGCCCGAGCACTTCATCGTCCGGCGCGACCATGCCCTTCAGGTCGCAGCAGGCCTTGCCCTGGTCGCTCTTGAGGTATTCAACGAGCGCGATCGAATCAGCCTGCACCGCATCGAGACGGCCGGCCGCCAGGTCGTTGTTGGCTTCGTCCTGCGTCTGGTATTCCTTGATTTCCTGCGCCCCGCTGAAGTGCTTCTTGGCGTACACCGCGTGTGTGGTCGATACCTGGACGCCGAGAACCTTGCCCTTCAGGTCATCCGGCGTGGCGCCGAACTTCTGGTCCTTCGGCCCGATGATCGCCGGCAGCGTGTTGTAATACTTGTCCGAGAAGTCGATCGTCTTCTTGCGCTCGTCGGTGATCGACATCGAGGAGACGATGAGGTCGATCTTCTTGGTGGTCAGCGCCGGAATGATGCCGTCCCAGGCGACGGGCGTGATGACGCAGTCGAGCTTCTCCTCGGCGCAGACGGCGTCGATGAAGTCGATCTCCCAGCCGACCCACTTGCCCGTCGCATCCGGCGAGGTGAAGGGCGGATAAGGCTCGGCGGCGACGCCGATCTTGACCTGATCGGCCTTGGCCACGCCCATCGCAGCGACGCCGAACAGCAGCGCCGCGGCGAAGGTCTTGAAAACAGTCTTCATGTCAGGACTCCCAGTTTGTTGTTGTTCCCGGTTTTTCGCCCCGCTTGACGCCGGCCCTAGCCGACGTTGCGGAGGAATTGCTTGAGCCTTTCGGATTTGGGCGCGCCGAATAATTGTTCCGGCGAGCCTTCTTCCTCGACCAGCCCGTTGTAGAGGTAGACGACATGCGTCGCGACCTCGCGGGCAAACTTCATTTCATGCGTCACCAGCACCATGGTGCGCCCCTCGCGCGCCAGGTCGCCGATCACCTTCAGCACCTCGCCCACCAGTTCCGGATCGAGCGCCGAGGTCGGCTCGTCGAACAGCATGACGCGCGGATTGATCGCCAGCGCCCGGGCGATCGCGGCGCGCTGCTGCTGGCCGCCCGACAGAAATGCCGGGTAGACGTCGCGCTTCTCCGCCAGCCCGACCCGGGCAAGCAGCTTCTCGGCCTGGGCGATCGCCTCGTCGCGCTTGACGCCAAGCACGTGCACCGGGACCTCGATGACGTTCTCGATCAGCGTCATGTGGCTCCACAGGTTGAAATTCTGAAACACCATGCCGAGCCTGGAGCGGATGCGCTCGATCTGCTTGCGGTCGGCTGGAAAGGTGTGGCCGTGGCTGTCGGCCTTCAGCTTGATCTCCTCGCCGTTGACGCGGATGATGCCGCTGGTCGGGTTCTCCAGGCAGTTGATGCAGCGCAGCAGCGTCGACTTGCCGGAACCGGAGCCGCCGATGATGGCGATCACCTCGCCGTCGCGCGCCGACAGCGAGACGCCCTTCAGCACGTGCAGCTGGCCGAACTTCTTGTGCAGGTTTTCGACATGGATGGCTTCGGCGGCGCCGCTCTGCGCGTTGCCGGATGAGGCTGCGGCAGCTTCCACCGCGCTCACCGGGTCACCTCTATTCGGTCGAAGGCAGGTCGTCGAACGTCCATCCGGCTAATCAACATACGCTGTACTGCCCCGCTCCGGATTTCAGCATGGACCCGACAGCGCGAGCCCGTCAATCGCGCTCATTACGGCACTTGCGGCCTTGTTATGCAAGTGTATAAATAGCCCTCCATGAAATTTTTTCAATTTTTTTCAGCTAAAAAAGGGCATCGATGAGCGCTTTCGGATCACAATCCATGGCGGCGCCGCTGCGGCGTGTTCTGATGCGGTCGGCGGCCAACGCCATGCGCGACGCCGACAGGGCTGCCTGGCACTATGGCCCGGGGTTCAACCCGGCGAAAGCGGCGTCGCAGCATGCGGCCCTTGCTGAACTGGTGGCGGCTTCCGGCGCCAAGATCGAATGGATCGAGGACAGGGTCGACGGGCTTTCGGATTCGGTGTTCACGCACGACCCGTCGCTGATGACCGATCGCGGCGCGCTGATCCTGTCCATGGGCAAGCCATTGCGCGCCGGCGAGCCCTCCCTGCATGAGGAAACCTACACAAGACTGGGCATTCCGATCCTCGGCCGCATCGAGGCCCCTGGCCAGGTCGAAGGCGGCGATTGTGTATGGGTGGACGCCCGCACGCTGGCGATCGGGCGCGGTGTCCGCTCCAACCAGGAAGGCATCCAGCAGGTTTCCAACCTGCTGACGCCGCTGGGCATTTCCGTCTACGGCTTCGACCTGCCGCTATGGCAGGGCGAAGAGGCATGCCTGCATCTGATGTCGGTGATCAGCCCGCTGGCCGACGACCTCGCGCTTGTCTATTCGCCGCTTTTGCCGGCCCCGTTCTATCAGATGCTGAAGGCGCGCGGCATCCGGCTGGTCGAAGGCGACGCCGAGGAGTTCGCCGCTTCCAACGGCCTCAGCCTGAACGTGCTGCCGACCAGCCCGCACAAGGTCATTGCCGTTGCGGGCTTCCCCAGGACCAAAGCCGCGATGGAAGCCGCCGGCTGCGCGGTTGAGATATTCGAGGCGGATGCGCTCTGCATCGCCTGCGAAGGCGGCCCGACATGCCTGACGCGGCCGATCCTGCGCCAATGAACACGCGCCGTAAGTTCCGTCGCGAGGGCGAGGAGCGGCGGCGGCAGGATCTGATCGAGGCGACTCTGGACAGCGTGGCCGAACATGGCCTCGAGGGCGCCACGTTGCGCACAATTGCATTGCGCGCCGGCGTCACCGCCGGGCTGATCCGGCATTATTTCCCCGGCAAGGAAGAATTGCTGCAGGAAGCCTATACGGCGCTGGTCGGCCGCATGACCGAGCAGGCGAAAGCCGCATTGGTCATGGAGGATGCCTCGCCGCGCCGGCGTCTTGCGGCTTTCGTCACCGCCAACCTCAACGCGCCGATCATCGACGCGCGGGTGTTTTCGCTGTGGGCAACCTTCCTCGGCCGCGCCGGCGCGGATCCGACGCTGGCCCGTGCCCACCGCGAAGGCTATCTGGGCTTCCGCAACGAGGTGGAAGCGGTTGTGGCCGAAGTGCTCGCCGCCGAACGGCGAAAACCGGACGCAAGCGAGCTGCGCCATCATGCCATAGCGATCAACGCGATCATCGACGGGCTCTGGATCGAAGGCTGCCTGGCCGGCGAGATGTTCTTGCCCGGCGAGTTGGCGGCGATCGGCATCACGGCTGTCGAGGCCGAGCTCGGTCTCGCGCCGCAAAGGGGAGAAGAGCAATGACCACCATCGGCGAAGCGCTCATCACCTTGCTCGAGGCGCATGGCGTCGACACCGTTTTCGGCATTCCCGGCGTGCATACGGTCGAGCTCTATCGCGGCCTGGCGCGCTCGAGGATCCGCCATGTCACGCCGCGCCACGAGCAGGGCGCCGGCTTCATGGCCGACGGCTACGCCCGCGCCGGCGGCCGGCCGGGCGTCGCCTTCGTCATCACCGGGCCGGGGCTCACCAACACCATCACCGCCATGGGCCAGGCACGCGCCGATTCGGTGCCGATGCTGGTGATCTCCGGCGTCAATGCCACCGATACGCTGGGCAAGGGATTGGGCTTCCTGCACGAACTGCCGGACCAGCGCGGCATGATGGAGAAGGTGGCGCTGTTCTCCGAGCGCATCACCGAGGCCGAGGAACTGCCCGGCGCGCTGGCGCGTGCCTTCGCCGTGTTCTCCTCGTCGCGTCCGGGTCCGGTCCATATCGAGATCCCGACCGACGTCATGGTGAAGCCCGCCGACGGGCTCGCGCCGGTGCTCCGCAACGCTGCGCCGCCCGCTCCGGCAGCTGCGGCGGTCGCCGAGGCTGCGAGCTTGATCAAGGCGGCCCGCCGGCCGCTGATCCTCGCCGGCGGCGGCGCCAAGAAGGCCAATGCGGCGCTCACGCGCTTCGCCGAGGCGCTGGGCGCCCCGGTCGTCGAAACCGCCAATGCGCGCGGCCTGTTGCATCGTCATCCGCTCTGCGTGCCGGCGAGCCCGAGCCTGAAGGCCGTGCGCGCGTTGATGGCGGACGCCGATCTGGTGATCGCCGCCGGCACCGAATTCGGCCCGACCGACTATGACGGCTATGGCGATGGCGGCTTCGTGCTGCCGCCGAACCTCATCCGCATCGACATCGGCGCCGACCAGATCGCCCGCCGTCCGGTGACGGTCGGCCTCCAGGCCGATTGCGCCGAGGCGCTTGGCGCTCTGCTGGCTGAGCTCGGCGCAGCTCATGTCGCGGCGAAGGACGGCGAGGCCCGCGCCGCGGCGGCGAGGGAGGTGGCGCTGGCCGAGCTGAAGCCCGATTATCTGGCGCAGGTACGCGCGGTGGAGGCGATCCGCGACGCGCTGCCCGGCGCCATCATCGTCGGCGACTCGACCCAGCCGATCTACGCCGCCAACCTCTATTACGATCACGATCGTCCGGCTGGCTGGTTCAACGCCGCGACCGGCTTCGGCGCGCTTGGCTACGGCCCGCCGGCTGCGATCGGCGCCGCCCTTGCCGTGCCTGAGGCGCCGGTCGTGTGTCTCACGGGCGACGGTGGCTTCCAGTTCACCTTGCCTGAACTGGGCGCGGCGCTCGATGCAGGCGCGCCGGTGATCTTCGTCGTCTGGAACAATCGCGGCTATCGCGAGATCGAGACCTCGATGCTCGACGTCGGCGTCGAGCCGGTCGGCGTGTCGCCGGCGCCGCCGGATTTCTGCAAGCTTGCTAAAGCCTATGGCATCGAGGCCGAGCGGCTGAGCGGCATCGGCGGGCTGGCCGAGGCGGTGAAGCGGGCGCGAGCGGCCGGCAAGCCGCGCGTTATCGAAATCACTGTCGATTGAAGGTCCTGGCGGCCATCCCGTCAGCGGCGACGCCGCCGCGTGAGGTCACGCGGCGGTGCGGCGACGCATGCAAAGACGGGACGCCAGCCATGTCGATATTTCAATTGAGTGACAACGCGAAAGGCGCGACGTTCGATATTGGGGCGGCCTAACCATAAGAATACGACAGGAGCAGTCGAAATATGACGGAAACGCTTAACGGCATGCATGTCGTGGTGACGGGCGGCACTGGGGCGCTCGGCGGCGCGGTTGTCGGCAGGTTGCTGGAGCAGGGAGCCATCTGCCATGTGCCCAACGCGCATGCGGCTGCCCCCCCGAACTTCCCCTTCGCCGCGCATGCCAGCGTCCATCTCGCGCACAATGTCGACTTGTCGGATTCCGCCAAGGTCGAGGCCTTCTACCATCAGGTGCCCGAGCTTTGGGGCTCGATCCACCTCGCCGGCGGTTTCACCATGGCGCCGGTGGAAAAGATCGAATCGGCGTCCTTTGCCGAGATGATGGACACCAACGCCCGCACCGCCTTCCTCTGCAGCCGCGCGGCGGTGCGCTCGATGCTGGCCTCCGGCACGGCGGGGCGCGTCGTCAACGTCAGCGCGCGCGCCGGGCTCGATCCCAGGCGCGGGGCCGGCATGGTCGCCTATGCCGCCAGCAAAGCCGCGGTCGCGGCGATGACGGTGGCGATGGCGGAGGAGCTGAAGCACAAGGGCATCCTGATCAACGCCGTGGCGCCCTCGACGCTCGACACGCCCGCCAACCGCGCCGACATGCCCGACGCCGATTTCACCAAATGGGTCAGCCTCGAAGCCGCCGCCGAGGCGATCGCCTATCTGGCCTCGCCCGCCAACCAGGCGATGAGCGGCACGCTGGTGCCTCTTTACGGTCGGGCCTGACACGCCAACTGTTAGGGACAAAGAAAAACCCCGCCGGAGCGATCCGGCGGGGTTTTTGTTTCAGTCGAGGCGAGGGGGCTTAGTTGCCCTGCTTCTTCAGCGCAGCACCCAGGATGTCGCCGAGCGAAGCGCCGGAGTCGGTCGAGCCGTACTGGGCGACCGCTTCCTTCTCCTCGGCGATTTCCAGCGCCTTAATCGAGACCTGCAGCTTGCGGGTCTTCTTGTCGAAGGCGATGACGCGGGCGTCGACCTTCTGGCCGACGGTGAAGCGCTCGGGGCGCTGCTCGTCGCGGTCGCGCGAAAGGTCCGAACGCTTGATGAAGGTCTCGAGGCCGCTGTCGACCAGCCGCACTTCCAGACCGCCGTCCTTCACCGCGATGACCTCGCAGGTGACGACGGCGTTCTTGCGCAGCTCACCGCTGCTCGCCGCCTCGCCGACCGTGTCGCGGGCCAGCTGCTTGATGCCGAGCGAGATGCGCTCCTTCTCGATGTCGACGTCGAGCACCTGCGCCTTGACCATGTCGCCGCGATTGTACTCTTCGATGACCTGCTCGCCCGGACGGGTCCAGTCGAGGTCGGAGAGGTGCACCATGCCGTCCACGTCGCCTTCCAGGCCGATGAACAGGCCGAACTCGGTCTTGTTCTTGACCTCGCCCTCGACCTGGCTGCCGACCGGATGGCTGCGCGCGAACGCTTCCCACGGGTTCTCCAGCGTCTGCTTGAGACCGAGCGAGATGCGGCGCTTGGCCGGATCGACCTCGAGCACCACCACGTCGACTTCCTGCGTCGTCGACAGGATCTTGCCGGGGTGCACGTTCTTCTTCGTCCACGACATTTCCGAAACGTGGATGAGGCCCTCGATGCCCGGCTCCAGCTCGACGAACGCGCCGTAGTCGGTGATGTTGGTGACGGTGCCCTTGATCTTCTTGCCGATCGGGAACTTGGTGCCGATATCCGACCACGGATCCGACTCGAGCTGCTTCATGCCGAGCGAGATGCGGTGGGTTTCCTGGTTGATGCGGATGATCTGCACCTTGACCGTCTGGCCGATGTTGAGGATCTCGGTCGGATGGTTGACGCGGCGCCATGCCATGTCGGTGACATGCAGCAGACCGTCGATGCCGCCGAGGTCGACGAACGCACCGTAGTCGGTGATGTTCTTGACCACGCCTTCGACAACCTGGCCTTCCTCGAGGTTCTGCACGATCTCCGAACGCTGTTCGGCGCGGCTCTCCTCGAGCACGGTGCGGCGCGACACCACGATGTTGCCGCGGCGGCGATCCATCTTGAGGATCTCGAAGGGCTGCGGGTTGTGCATCAGCGGCGAGACGTCGCGGATCGGACGGATGTCGACCTGGCTGCGCGGCAGGAACGCCACGGCGCCGTCGAGGTCGACGGTGAAGCCGCCCTTGACTTGGTTGAAGATGACGCCTTCGACGCGCTCACCCTTGGTGAACTTCTCCTCGAGACGCACCCAGCTCTCCTCGCGGCGGGCCTTCTCGCGCGACAGCATGGCCTCGCCAAGCGCGTTCTCGATGCGCTCGACATAGACTTCGACGGTGTCGCCGACCTTGAGTGAGGACTCCTTGCCCTTGGCGCCGAATTCCTTCAGCGGCACGCGGCCTTCGACCTTGAGGCCGACGTCGATGATGGCCATGTCCTTTTCGATCGCGGTGATCGTGCCCCGGACAACCTGGCCCTCGCCGGAATGGCCGGCGGTGAATGATTCTTCGAGCATGCTCGCGAAATCGTCGCGAGTGGGATTAGCAGCTGACATTGTTTCTCCTGGAGTGCTCCGCATGACGAGCGGAGCGGGCGCCGTGGGTTAGCGTTGCGTGCGCCTGCCGGCGTTCCGGGCTGAAAAGCCCTTGGCCGCTTTTGGCGGCAAGTCCGGCGCATGAAGAATGCTGGCAGGCTGGTTCGTGCCCGATATGGGTATTTTCGGCGCCGACGGCAATCGAAAACCCCGATCAGGCCTTGCTTCTTTTGGCCAGGACGTCGTCAACGATCGCCATCGCCGCCAGAAACGCGGCTTCTATAGCCATTTCGCTGGTATCAAGCAAGTGCGCGTCGGCGGCGGGCTTTAAGGGCGAGTCGGCGCGGCCCATGTCGCGCTCGTCGCGGCGTTCGATGTCGGCGAGGATGGTGGCGAAATCGGCGCTGCCGCCCATGCTCTCGATCTCGGCCAGCCGGCGCCTGGCCCGCACCTCGGCGCTCGCCGTCACATAGAGCTTGATGTCGGCGTCCGGGCACACGACGGTGCCGATATCGCGGCCGTCGAGCACCGCGCCCGGTGGCGCCTTGGCGAACTCGCGCTGCTTTTCGACCAGGATGCGCCGGACAGTGGGAATGACCGCGACCTTCGAGGCGGCCTCGCCCACCGCGTGCGCCGACAGCACCGTGCGGTCGAGGTTCGAGAGATCGACCTGCCGCGCCGCCGTTTCCGCCGCCGAGACATTGTCGAGCGGCAGGCCGAGCTCGAGCAGCTTGTGCGCCACGGCGCGATAGGTGAGGCCGGTGTCGAGCAGGTTCAGCCGGTAATGGTCGGCGAGCCGCCGGGCGAGGGTGCCCTTGCCGGCGCCGGCGGGTCCGTCGATGGCGATGGTGAAGGTGTGGGTCATTGGCCACCCATCGAAAGGCGCGATGAAGATGAATAGGACAGGCGCCGCGATCCTTCGCGCCCCCCTCTGTCCTGCCGGACATCTCCCCCACTTGGGGGGAGATTGGCGGTTGCCGCGCCTCGCTCAATCCTGCAGCGTTGGCGATTGGCGAAAGCCGGCGTGACGTCTGATCTCCCCCCTTGTGGGGGAGATGTCCGGCAGGACAGAGGGGGGCGCTGTCCCGCCAGCGTCTCAGGTCGGCTCAAGCTCATCGTTCGTCACTCGATCTCCGCGCCCAGCCCCTTCATCAGCCCCATGAACTCCGGAAAACTCGTCGCGATCATGTTGGCGTCGTCGATGGTCACCGGCTTTTCCGTCGCCAGCCCCATCACCAGAAAACTCATGGCGATGCGATGGTCGAGATGCGTCCTTACCGCCGTGTCCGGCCCGTTGGGGTGAGCGCCCAGGCCCTTGCCGCCGGGCCTGCCGCGCACGGCGAGCGAGGCCTCGCCCTCGGTGCAGTCGACGCCGTTGAGCTTCAGCCCGTTGGCGACCGCCGACAGCCGGTCCGATTCCTTGACGCGCAATTCCTCCAACCCCTGCATCAGCGTCTCGCCTTCGGCGAAGCTCGCGGCGACAGCCAGCACCGGATATTCATCGATCATCGACGGCGCCCGCTCCGGCGGCACCACGACACCCTTGAGATCGGAGGAACGCACGCGCAGGTCCGCCACATCCTCGCCGCCGGCATTGCGCGGGTTGAGGATGTCGATCCGGCCGCCCATCTCCTGCAGCGTCAGCAGCAGCCCGGTGCGGGTCGGGTTCATCAGCACGTTCTCGATCACGATGTCCGAGCCCGGCACGATGAGCGCCGCCACCAGCGGAAAGCCGGCCGAGGACGGATCGCCAGGCACGGCGATGGTCTGGCCGGTCAGCTTGCCCTGGCCTTCGATGAAGATGTGACGCACGCCGCGCTCGTCGGTCTCGACGCTCAGGTTCGCGCCAAAGCCTTGGAGCATCTTTTCGGTATGGTCGCGCGTCATCACCGGCTCGATCACCGTGGTGATGCCCGGCGTGTTGAGGCCGGCAAGCAGCACCGCCGACTTCACCTGGGCCGAAGCCATCGGCACCCGATAGGTGATGGGCGCGGCGTGCTTGGGGCCGCGCAGCGTGATCGGCATGCGGTCGCCCGGCGCCGCCTTCAGCACCTGCACGCCCATCTGGCGCAGCGGCTCCAGCACGCGGCCCATCGGCCGGCCGGAAAGCGAGGCGTCGCCGATGAAGGTGGTTTCCATGTCATAGGTGCCGACGAGGCCCATGGTGAGCCGCGAGCCGGTGCCGGCGTTGCCGAAGTCGAGCGGGCCTTCCGGCTCGAGCAGCGCCCCGTTGCCGGTGCCGCGGATCACCCATTCGGCGCCTTTCTTCTCGATATGCGCGCCCATCGCCTTCATGGCGGCGCCGGTGCGCATCACGTCCTCGCCTTCGAGCAGGCCGGTGATGCGCGTCTCGCCGGAGGCGAGGCCGCCGAACATGAAGGAGCGGTGCGAGATCGACTTGTCGCCCGGCACCCGCGCCGTGCCGGCTAGCGCTGGGGATTTGCGGGCCGTGGCTGGCTTGGCGGCGGCGGAATGAGACATTTTGTCTTCCAAATGAAATGCCGGCCGGGCCGGCTCGGTTCGTCATGTTGCGGCGGTCTCGTATCACGGCGCGCGGCAATGGTCATCCCCTTGGCAAGGGCCTTTGAAAAGCGGGTTTTCGGGACATGTCTTTTGGCTTTGACAGCGCGAAAAACTGCGGTTATGGGGACCATTCTTTTTTTGACGAGGCCTGACGTGGCAAAAGCTGAACTTGGCACCAAGCGTGTCGACCCCGAAACGGGTCGGAAATTCTACGACCTGAACAAGGACCCGATCGTCTCGCCCTATACCGGCAAGAGCTATCCGCGCTCCTATTTCGAGGAAGGCAAGATTTCCGCGATCGAGGACGACGAGGACGTCGCCGACAAGGAAGTCGACTCCGAGGAAGAGGAAGGCGCCGAAGTCGTCTCGCTGGAAGATGCGGACGAGGAGACCAAGGGCGGCGGCGACGATCTTCCCGATCTCGGCGACGACGAGGACGATGTCGATCTCGGCGACGATGACGACGACACCTTCCTTGCCGACGAAGAGGAAGAGGACGACGACGTCTCCGATATGATCGGCGTCGGCGACGACGAGGACGAGGTCTGATTGGATCGTTTGCCGGCCATTTTGGCCTGTGACGAAAAAGCGGCTTTTGAAGGCTTGATCTTGACTGAAGGCGGCGCTAGAAGCCGCCAGCACTAAACGACGGCGCGGGTTCCCACCGCGCCGGATCTCTTCGCCGGAAACGGCGCCGGCTGACTGCCGGGAGTGGGGCCATAGCTCAGTTGGGAGAGCGCTTGAATGGCATTCAAGAGGTCGTCGGTTCGATTCCGATTGGCTCCACCAAACAGTCTCTAGGTGAATAAAATCAATTACTTAGAAGGGTCAGAAATGACCCCTTGTCCCCCAGTTCTGACCCCTAGAAGGCCAGTTCCTCGAGCATGTCCTTACGCTGCTTGCCCGTGAACACCTATATCAGTTCGGCAGACGACAGTATCTTCCGGAACGATCTCCGAATGATGCCCTCTGTGATGCGGGCGTTCCAGCATCTGAACCGCCAGCCTCGAAAACCAAGTGCGGCAGACGCACGCCTTTAGGGCAGAGGCACCGGTGTGTCGGCGAGCGTTCTAAGATAGGCGATCACGTTCAGCCGGTCGGCCTCTTCGGGCACGCCGCGAAAGTCCATGTTGACGCCGGGCGTGGTCAGCGTGGGACCGGCGAGAAAGATGTTCAAGTCCTCATACGTCCAGTTCCCCTCCCAGCCCAGCAGGGTCTTGGAGTAGCGTTCGAATTTCGTCGATGCCTTGTCGCGACCGACGACGTTCCAAAGGTTCGGCCCGATGGTGGGAAGTTCCTTTGGCCGCACGACATGGCAAGGGGCGCAGGTGCTTGCAAAGAAGGCCGCGCCCTTGGTCGGGTCGCCCTCCGCGAGCCGGGCGGAAATCGGCTCCGGTTTCAGGATGACGACGCCATGCTTCAAAAGGTAGGCGGCGATGTCCTCATGATCGTCGTGCTTTGCGAGATGATAGGCCGTGATGATGCCCGGCCGTTGATTGGGATCGCCCTGGACCCATATGGCGTTGACGTCAGCGCCCGCCTCCACCAGCACCTTGACGCAGTCAAGGCAGCCACTGGCGACCGCGAGGGTCAGCATTGGCTCTCCCCGCGTCTTGCCATTAGCGTCGGCGCCATGCGCCAGCAGTAGCTGGATCATGTCGGCGGCGTTCTTCAGCACGGCAACGGTCATCGGCAGGCCGAGCACCGCTTCCTTGTTCACATCGGCACCACGCTTGATCAGCAGTTCGGCCGCCTCGACGTGGCCGCTGCGCACAGCCAAGAAGAGTGGGGTTGCTCCCTTCTCCAACTCCTCGATGTCAGCGCCTGCATCGAGTGCCGCCGCAATTGCCTTGAGGTCTCCGCTCTTGGCCGCGTCGTGGAGCGTACCGCCATGCGCTGTTGTGATGGCACATAGCAAGATTAGGAAGCTTGCAAATAAGCCCCGCATTTCGGCATCCCTCCGCCGATAAGGACGAAGATACACCCGATAACGGCCCGCTTCCAGTATATATTAGTGACGGCTAATGGTGTATAATGACATCGACTACGTCAGTTGCCGTTGAGGGCGGCCCTCAATCGATGCATGCGGTCGGGATAAGACAGGTGACGTGCCTTGCAGGCGTGATCGCCACGGCTGCGGCAGTTCAGGGAAGCGCGGCGTTGGCCCACGGCCCGGATCGGAATTGGGGCTATCCACCAGCTTGCTGCCACGGCGACCCGCTCACTGGCGACTGCGGGAAAATTCCCAGTTCAACTGTGACGCCCCGGCCAGATGGCTTCGTGGTTATCCTAAGACCGGGCGACCATCAAAAAGTCACTCATCAGAACCGCTACTTCGTGCCGTACGATGTCGTCATCCCCTCGGGGGATGGCAACTTCCACATCTGCCTACATCCCACGGAAGAAGACGAAAACTGCTTCTTCGCACCACCCGATGCGATGTGAGTGGGCACCCCGACAGGCTTGCGCAGGTTGGGCCGCTGATACCTCCCAAAAGCCCTTCAGCGACGCATGGCGAAGCTTCTCCTCGCCCTTGAGGAACTTGACCGTCCCACCAATCCGGGCTTGAGCCATTCGGCCTTCTCTTTGGCGAGCCCTTTAGGCGGCGGAGCGCCAGCCTTGCCTTTCGCGCGGTCCCATAGGTCCGCCGCTTGTCGGCTTCGAAGGTGACGAAGGCCCCGCCCATGTAGTGGCCCTTGTCAGCCATGAGCACCATGGCTGGCTTTCCGGTCTCCCGCTTCACCCCGATGATGTCCATCTCCTTCTCGACGTCGCCCGGCGAAGTCTCTGCCAAGCTTCTGAATTCGTGCTAGGACTTCTCGCAATGAATCGGGCGGATCGCTGAAAATGCCGAAAATTCGTCTTTCTCTGATCCTCGGTTGCGCGGCATTCGCTCTTGTCGCCTGCCAGTCGTCTCCCGAGACCCCGCCTCCTCCGCCTCCTCCGCCGCCCCAACCCGCCTTGGCTGCCGCCGTGGCGGCGCCTGCGCCCGCGGGTTCCGCGGTGTTGGATCGAACCGTGGCGGTCGTTCCGCCCGGCAAAGGCGTTCCGGCCAGGTATGCCGCATTTTCAGGCATATGGGCCGGGCAGCTGGATGGCCAGTACGAGGGCAAGCTGGCTGTGCTGACGGTAGCTTCCGGCGGGCAGGTGACGGTCAGCTATGCGTGGGGCGACATGGCCGACAACAAGCCGGGAGTGGCCGACGGCTCCGGCAGGATCGTCGGCAACACCTTGAAGCTCGGGCGCCTTCCGAATGGCGCCGACATTACCTTTGCGATGCTCCCCGATGGAACGCTGGCCGCCACCTATGCGCTCGCCGGCCAGACCTATACGGGCCCTTTCGCCAGGCAATAGTCCGCGCAACGATCCGGCGCAGCGGCTCCATCCGCTGCTGGAATCGCGGTCGTCGAAGACGGGGGCGGCCACGGCAGGACCGCCTCCTGGAAACATGCCGGTCGGCCACGAATCGGCTATGCCTGTCCCATGCAGGAAACGTCCCTCTATGCACCGGTGAAGCGGTTCCTCGAGAGCCTGGATTTCACCGTCAAGGGCGAAGTCGGCGGCTGCGATATCGTCGGGCTACGCGACGGCGAGCCGCCCGTGGTCGTCATCTGCGAGCTCAAGCTGCAGTTCAATCTCGAGCTCGTCCTGCAGGGCGTCGATCGCGCGGCGGCCTGCGACGAGGTCTGGCTCGCCGCCAGGATGTCGGCGCGCGGCAAGGGCCGCGAGCATGACCGCCGCTTTCGCGCGCTCTGCCGCAGGCTTGGCTTCGGCCTACTGGCGGTCGACGGAAAGGGCAGGGTCGAGCTGCTGCTCAGCCCGGCCGCCGTGCCGCCGCGGCGCGACCCGAGGCGGCGCTCGCGTCTGGTCGAGGAACATCACCGACGTAAGGGCGATCCGTCCATCGGCGGCAGCACGCGGCGAAAGCCGATCATGACCGCCTATCGGCAGGAAGCGATCGCCTGCGCCGCCGCCATGACCGAGGGCCCGAAGCGGCCACGCGACCTCAAGGCTCTTTCGCCGCGGGCGGCCAGCATCCTGCTGCACAACTACTATGGCTGGTTCGCCCGGGCCGAGCGCGGCATCTACGCGCTGACCGAACTCGGCCATGCCGCCGTTGAGTCGCATGGGGTGGCCGAGAGCCCGTTGTAACGGGCATTCGTCGGCGAGGCGGTGCTTCAGAACCGCTCGCGGTAGTCGCGCGGGTTCGTGCCGAGGGCGCGCAAGAAGCCGCGACGCATCGTCTCTTCCGAGCCGAAGCCGCAGCGCCGGGCCGTTTGGTTGACGGGCCGGCCCTGTTCCAGCATCCGTCGCGCCGCCTCGATGCGGATCTCTTCGACAGCGCGGGCGGGCGTGTGGCCGGTGGCCTCCCGATAGTGCCGCGAGAAGCTGCGCGGGCTCATATTGGCGCGTTCGGCCAATCTCGTCAGCGAAAGGTCGCTGCTGAGATTGTCCAGGATCCAGCCATGCAGTCTGTCGAAGCGCCCGTCGCCGCTCTGCAGCTTGAGGGTCTGGCTGAACTGCGCCTGGCCGCCCGGGCGTTTCAGGAAGACCACCAGCTCGCGCGCTACCGCCAGCGCCATGCGCCGGCCAAGGTCGGCCTCGACGAAGGAAAGCGCCAGATCGATGCCCGCCGTCACGCCCGCGGACGTCCAGATATTGCCGTCGCGAATGAAGATCGGGTCGGGCTCGAGCCGGACAGCCGGGAAGCGCCGGGCGAACTCCGCGCAGCGGCCCCAATGGGTGACCGCGCGACGGCCGTCGAGCAGGCCGGCCGTCGCCAGCAGCATGGCGCCGCTGCAGACGGAAGCCGTTCGCCTGGCATCGCGCGAGCGGCCGAGGATCCACTGGGTCAGCCGGGGATCCTCGCAGGCCGCGTTGACGCCCCATCCGCCAGGCACGATCAGCGTGTCGATCTCTGCATCGAGCGCCGGCAACGCCGCTGCCTCCAGCACGAGTCCGGCCGACGTCCCGATCCGCGGCGAAGCGGCAACAACCACGACCTCATAGGCAGCCGTCTCGCCGGCCTGTGTCCTGAAGTCGTTGGCGCTGGCGAAAACTTGGAGCGGTCCGCTGACGTCGAGGAGCTGGACATCGGGATAGGCAAGGACTTCGATGCGGCGCATTTCGATTTGGCCTGAAACGAGGGATGATTGGCGATCGCGCCAAAGCATGATGCCTTAGATTGCCCCAAGTCAACTTGCCCCGACTCAACCCGCGGAGATTTCCATGCCCCTTCGTTTCGGCATCCTCGTGTTCCCCAATGTCCAGCAGCTCGACCTCACCGGACCTTACGAAGTCCTTGCATCGGCGAAGGGCGCCGAGGTGGAATTGATCTGGAAGGATCGCAATCCGGTGACGTCGTCGACGCGATTGTCCCTCAACCCGACGGCGACCTTCGACGATTGCCCACCTCTCGACGTGCTGTGCGTTCCGGGCGGGGGTGGCGTCAACGCGCTGCTGGAGGACCAGGCGGTCCTCGATTTCGTGCGGCAGCGCGCGGTTGAGGCCCGCTATGTCACCTCGGTGTGCAGCGGCGCCCTGGTGCTCGGCGCGGCCGGGCTGCTCAAGGGCAAGCGGGCAACCACGCATTGGTACGCGCATGATTTCCTTGAAGAGTTCGGCGCGATTCCCGTCGATGAGCGCATTGTCGAGGACGGCAACCTGATCACCGCCGGCGGCGTCACGTCCGGGATCGATTTCGGCCTGGCGCTGGTCGCGAGGCTCCTCGGTCAGGCCGAAGCGGAAGTCGTGCAGCTCTCGCTCGAATATGCTCCTGCCCCTCCTTTCCGTTCGGGCACGCCCGCCGAGGCTTCGCCGGCTGTCCTGGCTGAGGCGAAGGAGCGGCTATCGGCTTCGCGACGGGTTCGCGAGAAGATGTTCGCGCGATGGCGCGAGGCTCGCGAGGCTCGCGCGGCCGCCACGCCGGCACGTATCCGTGCCTGAAACCCGATCGACCGAACGGTGCGGCTGCGCGCCGTTCGGTCTTGTCTCGATTTCGGCTGTTGACTCCCCATCCGCTCTGTGCAGAAATTGGTTGGACCATTGAACCACTTTAGGCCGAACTGGCGTGACAGACTGCCTACCGCCCATCCAGACGACGGCCCGCGATGACGCGGTGCTGAAGGCGTTGGCCGGCTTTGTCCGGCAGGAGGCGCTGGGCCCCGGCGAAAAGCTCCCGACTGAGCGAATTCTGGCCGAACGCCTGAAGGTCAGCCGCAACACGGTGCGCGAGGCGCTGACGCGCTGGGAGGGGCTGGGCCTCGTCGAACGGCGGCAGGGCTCAGGCACCTATCTCAAGGCGGCCGTCTCGCCCGACATGCTGCACATGCCGCTGACGCTTGCGGGCGGCAACGACTTCGCCGGCCTGATGCGCACGCTGGAGATCCGCCGCGCTCTGGAGGCCGAGGCGGCAGCACTTTGCGCCATCCGCGCCGGCACGGCCGAGATCGCCGAGATCGAGCGCAAGCTCGACATCATGGAAGAGGCCTTCCGCACCCGCGCCGGCATGTCGTCGGAGGAGGACTGGGAGTTCCACCAGGCGGTCTATCGCGCCTCCGGCAATCCACTGTTCGAGCAGATCATCGCCGTCATGCACGAGCTGTTCCATCGCTTCTGGGAACATCCGCTCGGTGTGCGCGACTTCGGCCACGCCAGCTTTCCCTATCATCGCACCATCTTCGACTGCATCGCCGCGCATGATCCCGAGGGGGCCCGTGCCGAGGCGCTGAAGCTGATGGCCACCGTCGAGGACGACCTGAAGCGCGGCGCCGCCAACCTCAGACTTTCGGACCGCAAATGAACGAGCACCCCGCCGCCTTCGATCCGGCTTCCCTGGCCAGCGACTATCTCGGCGAGGCGGCGACGCTTCTCGCCCATGACGATCCGTTCCCCGGCGGCGCGGTGGTGCCGCCGATCTACCAGACCTCGTTGTTCACATTCGACAATTATGCCGACATGGCCGACACCTTCGCCGGCCGTCGCCGCCAGCCGATCTATTCGCGCGGCGACAATCCGACGGTGATGGAATTCGAGGCGCGCGTCGCGGCTTTGGAGGGCGCTGAAGCCGCGCGCGGCTTCTCCAGCGGCATGGCGGCGATCAGCGCCACGGTGCTTGCCTTCGTCGGCGCCGGCGAGCGCATCGTTGCCGTGCGCAATTGCTACGGCGACGCCTACCGGCTGTTCGAGCGGCTGTTCCCGCGCTTGCAAATCAAGGTCGACTATGTCGACGGCTCCGATCCCGACGCGGTCGCCGCCGCACTTCCCGGCGCCAAGCTGCTCTATCTCGAGAGCCCTACCTCGATGATGTTCGAGCTGCAGGACATTACGCATCTGACGCGGTTGGCGAAGGAGCAGGGGATCATCACCACGATCGACAATTCCTGGGCCACGCCTGTGTTCCAGAAGCCGATTTCGCACGGCGTCGACCTGGTGCTGCATTCGGCCTCGAAATATCTCGGCGGCCACAGCGACACGGTCGCCGGCGTGGTGGCGGGCTCGGCCGCGCATATCAGGCACATCAACGAGCAGACCTATTCCTCGCTCGGCGGCAAGCTGTCGCCCTTCGAAGGCTGGCTGCTGCTGCGCGGCCTGCGCACGCTGCCGCTCAGATTGCCGCATCACATGAAGAGCGGGCTGACGCTCGCCGAGCGCCTCAAGGCGCATGGCAAGGTCGAGCGGGTCAACCACCCCGTCTACTCCAATCATCCCGGCAAAAAAACATTAGCCGGCTATGCTGGGCTGTTCTCCTTCGAGGTCACCGAGGATGTCGACATTCCGGCTTTCGTCGATGCGCTGAAGCTGTTCCGCATCGGCGTCAGCTGGGGCGGCCACGAAAGCCTGGTCGTGCCGGCAAAGGCCTCGCTGGAGCAGACGCCGGGTCTCAATTCGATGGCGCGCTTCGGCGTCAGCCCCCGAACCATCCGCTTCAATGTCGGATTGGAAAACGTCGAGGACCTCTGGGCCGACATCGCCCAGGCCTTCGACAAAGCAAAAAAATAATCCGTTCAAAATGGGAGTCCTGAACATGAGAAGACTGACAATCATGCTTGCCGCCGTTGCCGGCCTGGCGATTTCCGCCGGAACCGCGCTGGCCGACACCACCGTCAAGATGGTCGAGGTCATCACCAGCCCGCCGCGCACCGAATTCCTGAAGAAGCAGCTCGCCGAGTTCGAGGCAGCCAATCCCGGCATCAAGGTCGAGCTGGTCTCGTTGCCCTGGGGCCAGGCCTTCGAAAAATTCCTCACAATGGTGCAGGCCGGCGACACGCCCGACGTCGTCGAGATGCCGGAACGCTGGATGGGCCTCTACGCCAATAACGGCCAGCTCGAGGATCTTGGCCCCTACATGGCCAAGTGGGACGACGCCAAGACGCTGGGCGACCGCGCCAAGCAGTTCGGCTCGACCGTCAACAACACCCAGTTCATGATCCCTTACGGCTACTATGTGAACGCGCTGTTCTGGAACAAGAAGCTGTTCAAGGAAGCCGGTCTCGACCGGCCGCCGGCAACGCTGGACGAGTTCGTGGAATTCTCGAAGAAGATCTCGGCCATTCCCGGCAAATACGGCTACTGCCTGCGCGGCGGCCCCGGCGCCTTCAACGGCATGCACATGTTCATGAACATCGCCGACGGCAAGGGCGGCTATTTCACCGAGGACGGCACCTCGACCATCAACGACGAGGGCTCTGTCAAGGGCCTGCAGATGCTGGCCGACATGTACAAGAAGGGCTTGGCGCCGAAGGATGCCGTGAGCTGGGGCTTCAACGAGACGGTGACCGGCTTCTATTCCGGCACCTGCGCCATGCTCAACCAGGATCCCGACGCATTGCTCGGCATCGCCGACAAGATGAGCGCCGACGACTTTGCCGTCGCGCCGCTCCCCGTTGGCCCGAGCGGCAAGTCCTATCCGACGCTGGGCTATGCCGGCTGGGCGATGTTCGCCAACTCCCAGCACAAGGACGAGGCCTGGAAGCTCATGGCGACGCTCTTGTCGCCCAAGGACAATCTGGAATGGGCCAAGGAAGTCGGCGTCGTCCCGATCCACAACGGCGCCGACCAGGACGCCCATTTCAAGACCGAGCAGTTCAAGGGCTGGTTCACCGAGCTCAGCGACAGCTCCAAATATGAAATGGTGACGCCGCCGACCCATCTGGAGAACCTCGGCAACTTCGTCGACCAGGTGGCGATCAAGAACTTCCAGGAAGTGCTGCTCGGCCAGAAGCCGGCCAAGCAGGTGGCCGACGAATGGGCGGCGTTCCTGACCAAGGAGCAGCAGGCCTGGCTGGCCAAGAACAAGAAGTGACGCCTTCTTTGCCTTCTCCCCGCTTGCGGGGAGAAGGTGTCATGAAGTGACGGATGAGGGGCAGCGCCGAATTCTGCGAGATTGGCTCCGCCCCTCATCTGCCTGCCCTCCTTCGCAGCAGCTGCGCCGCTGCTACGGAGGGTGAACCGGCATCTTCTCCCCGTAAACGGGGAGAAGGGCGCTGTCGCCAATGCCGCCTCCACCCACCACCGCGAGCACCGTATGACCTACGCAGTGTCCGAAATCCGATCCGCCGCCCGGCCGCGCAAGAAGCGGCTGAGCAAGGCCGCGATCGAGCCCTGGCTCTATCTTTCGCCGGCTATCGTCCTGCTGGTCGTGGTGCTGCTGGTGCCGCTGGTCATCGGCATCAGCTATTCGTTTCGCAAATTCTCAGCCTTCAAGTCGGAGTATGTCGGCCTCGGCCAGTACCAGGCGATGTTTTCCGACGCCGTGCTCGGCCAGGCGCTGATCAACACGCTCTGGTGGACCGTCGCCAGCCTGTTCTTCCAGTTCTTCCTCGGGCTTGGCCTGGCGCTGCTGCTCGACAAGCCGTTCTATGGCCGCAAGGTCGTGCAGGCCGTTGTGTTCCTGCCCTGGGCGGTGCCGTCCTTTCTCTCGGGCCTTACCTGGGCCTGGCTGTTCAACCCGATCATCGGGCCGCTGCCGCATTGGCTCTATGCCCTTGGCCTGAAGGCCGAGCCGACCAATGTGCTCTCCGATCCCGCCACCGCCATGTGGGGGCCGATCGTCGCCAACATCTGGTTCGGCATACCCTTCTTCGCCATCACGCTGCTGGCGGCGCTGAAGTCTATCCCCTCAGAGCTGCATGAGGCCGCCGCCATCGACGGTGCTTCGCCGTGGCAGCGCTTCACCAAGGTGACGCTGCCGTTCCTGGCACCGACCATCGTCATCACCGTGATGCTGCGTACCATCTGGATCGCCACCTTCGCCGATCTGATCTTTGTCATGACCGAAGGCGGGCCGGCAGGCTCGACCAGCACGGTGCCGGTCTACATCTATGTCAGCGCCTTCAAGTCGCTCGACAAGGGCTACGCATCGGCGGTCGCGGTGCTGCTCTTGGTGCTGCTGATCGCCTACGCCATCGGGCTGATCGCCATCCGCCGCACGCTCGTGAGGCATGTCTGATGATCGCCGGTCGCTCCACCTCCTCGCGCATCGCCGGCGGCGTCGGCCTCTACGCGGCGATCGCGGCTTACGTGATCTTTGCACTGTTCCCGATCTTCTGGACGCTGAAGATCTCGGTGACGCCCGAGCATCTACTCTATTCCGAAGGCATCACCTTCTGGCCGTCCGAGATGACGTTTAAGAACTTCGTCACCGTGCTGGAGGCCTCCGATTTCCCGCGCTATTTTCTGAACAGCGTCATCGTCTCGGTGTCGACGGCGGCGCTCGTCACCGTCATCGCCACGCTTGCCGGCTATGCGATGTCGCGCTTCGCGTTCCGCGGCAAGGCGACGTTAGCCATCCTGCTGCTGCTGACCCAGACCTTCCCGCTGGTCATGGTCATCCCGCCAATCTACCGCATCATGGGCAATCTCGGCCTGACCAACAGCCTGACCGGGCTGATCATCATCTACACGGCCTTCAACACCGCCTTCGCCACCTTCCTGATGCAGTCCTTCTTCGACGGCATTCCGAAGGACCTGGAGGAGGCGGCGATGATCGACGGCTGCACGCGCGCCCAGGCCATGCGCCGGGTGATCGTGCCGCTCACCTTGCCGGGCATGGGGGCCACGCTCGGCTTCGTCTTCACCGCCGCCTGGAGCGAATTGCTGTTCGCGCTGATGCTGATTTCCAGCGACGCGCAGAAGACCTTCGCCGTCGGGCTGCTCACCTTCATCGGCAAGTTCGCGGTGGACTGGGGGCAGATGATGGCCGCCTCCATCCTGGCGCTGATCCCGGTCTGCGTCTTCTTCGCCTTCCTGCAACGCTATCTCGTCACCGGCCTCACCGCCGGCGCGGTCAAAGGATAATCCATGGCTTCCGTCACGCTGCAACATGTCGAGAAGGACTATGGCTCGCTGCGCATCCTGCACGGCGTCGACCTCGAGATCACCGACGGCGAGTTCGTCGTGCTGGTCGGCCCGTCCGGCTGCGGCAAGTCCACGCTGCTGCGCATGATCGCCGGGCTGGAAGAGGTCACCGGCGGCGAGATCCGCATCGGCGAGCGGCTTGTCAACGACGTTGCGCCGAAGGACCGCGACATCGCCATGGTGTTCCAGTCCTACGCGCTCTACCCGCATATGGACGTCTCCTCCAACATGGGCTTCAGCCTGATGCTGAAGAAGGCCGAGAAGACGACGATCGACGGCAGGGTCGGCGCCGCCGCCAAGCGGCTCGGCCTGGAAAGCTTCCTCGGCCGCCTGCCGCGCCAGCTCTCCGGCGGTCAGCGCCAGCGCGTCGCCATGGGCCGCGCCATCGTGCGCGACCCGAAAGTGTTCCTGTTCGACGAGCCGCTGTCCAACCTCGACGCCAAGCTGCGCGTCCATATGCGGGCCGAGATCAAGGCGCTGCATCAGCAGCTCAAGACCACATCGGTCTATGTCACGCATGATCAGGTGGAAGCGATGACCATGGCCGACCGCATCGTCGTCATGCACGACGGCTATGTGCAGCAGGTCGGCCATCCGCTGGAGCTCTACGACCGCCCGGCCAACACTTTCGTCGCCGGCTTCATCGGCTCTCCCGGCATGAACTTTTTGCCGGCGAAGGTAGCCAAGGCCGGCAAGGTGGATGCGGTGCTCGCCGACGGCCAGAAGTTGCGGCTGCCGGACGGCCTGCCTTTGAAGGACGGCGATGCGCTCACCATTGGGCTCCGGCCCGAGCACATCAGGCTCGCCGACGACGGCGCGCTAGAAGGTGAGGTCGAAGTCGTCGAGCCGCTCGGCCTGTCGACGCAGTTCTATGTCCGGTTCGCCAACCAGCAGATCTGCGTCTTCGTCATGGGCCGCAGTGATGTGCGGCCGGGCGATGCCATCCGCCTCGCCGCCGATCCGGCCTCGTTGCATCTGTTCGATCCGAAGAGCGGCGACCGGATAGCCTAGCTGCCGGGTCGATGCGAGGCTTGCTGGTAGGCTAAAATCGTTCCCGTTGATTCGTCTCGGGCAAGGAACGGCATGAGCAAGGCCCTCGGCACATTCGCATTGGTCACGATCCTGAGCGCCTTGCTGATGGCGTTCTCCCTCGCGGTCGCCAGGCACGGCTATCCCCAGGGCGCCTTCGGCGTGAAGCGTCTTGACGGCATCGCCGACGCGGGATCCTTCCTCGCCGTCGCCGCCATCTATTTCTTCAGCGCGCTGCTGATGATGATCCTGCCCATCCGCGCCGCCGGCATTGTCCTCACCCATGCGGCCGACGCCATCTTCTGGGCGACGATCATGCTGTTCGCAACGATCGTCGGTTCGCTTCTCGCCCGGTGGGCCTTCGGTCAGCACGACGTGATCTGGGCGCTTCTCAACTGGCGCTTCCTCTTTGTCGCGGCGATCGTCGCCGCGCATCTCGCCATGAACGAGCTTCGCCGCAACATCCTGCTCAGAAGCCTGTTCTTCGTCATCTTCGCCGCGGCAACGCTCGCCTGCCTGTTCTGGTCGTTCTCCGTCTGAGGCCCACCACATCGTGACAGGTGGTCGCGGACGGGCTCGATGGACTTCCACCGCCGCGTGCCTACCTTTATCGAAAGCGCCCGGGTAGACCTTTCGGTAGACAATGCGTATATCATTTGTCTGACAAATGACCGGCGCTTGCCGCCCCAGCCAATCTCGAACAAACAAGCCAATCTCGAACAAATAAGCCAATATCGAAGGAATGAAGATGACCGTGCTCCGCAAGAACCTGATCGACGGCGAGTGGCTGGGCGAGGCCGGCTCGCGCAACATCAACCCCTCGAACACCAATGACGTCGTCGGCGAATACGCCTCGGCCGGGCCGGAGGAAGCAAAACAGGCCATCGCCGCCGCCAAGGCGGCCTTTCCGGCCTGGTCGCGCTCCGGGCCGCTGGCACGCCACGCCGTGCTGAAGAAGACCTCCGACGAGATCATGGCGCGCAAGGACGAGATCGGCCGGTCTCTCGCACGCGAGGAAGGCAAGACGCTGGCCGAGGGCGTCGGCGAGACCATCCGGGCGGCGCAGATCTTCGATTTCTTCGCCGGCGAGACGCTGCGCCTGTCGGGCGAGCTGGTGCCGAGCGTGCGACCGGGCGTCGGTGTCGAGATGACGCGCGAAGGGGTCGGCGTCGTCGGCATCATCACGCCGTGGAATTTCCCCATCGCCATCCCCGCCTGGAAGATTGCGCCTGCGCTCGCCTACGGCAACACGATCGTCTTCAAGCCGGCGGAACTGGTTCCCGAAAGCGCCTGGACAATCGTCGATATCCTGCATCGCGCCGGCCTGCCCAAGGGCGTGTTGAACCTCGTCATGGGCAAGGGCTCGGTGGTCGGCCAGGCCATGCTCGACAGCCCGGACGTCAACGCCATTTCCTTCACCGGTTCGGTCGGCACGGGAAAGCGCGTCGCCGCGGCTAGCGTGGAGCATATGCGCAAGCTCCAGCTCGAGATGGGCGGCAAGAACCCGCTCGTCGTGCTTGACGACGCGGACCTTGGCACGGCCGTCGACTGTGCCGTCAACGGCGCCTATTTCTCCACCGGACAGCGCTGCACGGCGTCCTCGCGCCTGATCGTCACCGATGGCATCCACGACCGCTTCGTCGATGCGATGAGGGATCGCCTGGACAGGTTGGTCATCGGTGACGCGCTGGACGCCAAGACGCAGATCGGTCCCGTCGTCGACCAGACCCAGCTGAAGCAGGACGAGGACTATATCGCCATCGGCCGCCAGGAAGGCGCCGAGCTCGCCTTCGGCGGCGAGCGGCTGGAGCGTGGGACGCCCGGCTTCTATCTGAGGCCGGCGCTGTTTACCGGCGCCACCAATGCCATGCGCATCTCGCGCGAAGAAATCTTCGGTCCGGTCGCCAACGTCATACGCGTCAAGGATTATGACGAGGCGCTGGCTGTGGCCAACGACACGCCGTTCGGCCTGACGTCCGGCATCTGCACGACGAGCCTGAAGCACGCGACGCATTTCAAGCGCAATTCCGAGGCCGGCATGGTGATGGTCAACCTGCCGACGGCGGGCGTCGACTTCCACGTGCCGTTCGGCGGCCGCAAGGGCTCGAGCTACGGTCCGCGCGAGCAGGGGCGCTATGCCATGGAGTTCTACACCACCGTGAAGACGGCCTATACGTTTGCCGGCTGACGGGCAGGGTCGATGACGTCCGACCTTGCCGGAATGACCTGGCTCAACCCGCCGCCGCACCATGTGTTCGGCGACGGGACGCTCCATGTCCGCACCAGCAAGGAGACCGATTTCTGGCGCGAAACCTTCTACGGCTTCCGGCGCGACAACGGCCACTTCCTCTACCAGCCGGTCGGGGGGGACTTCAGCGCCGAGGTCACCGTCAAGGGTGAGTACAAGGTGCTTTACGATCAGGCCGGGCTGATGCTGCGCCTGAGCGAAACGCACTGGATCAAGGCCGGGATCGAATACACGGATGGCCTCGCCTATTTTTCCGTCGTCGTCACCAACGACAGGTCCGACTGGTCGCTGGTCGCCATTCTCGCGGACCCGGACGGCGTGCGGATCCGTCTCACCCGCCACGCCGAGGCGATCCGCATTCAGTATCGGGATGCCGCGGACGGCCGTTGGAAACCGGTGCGGCTGGCCTGGTTCCCGACCTCCAGGACCGTCGATGTCGGCATGATGTGCTGCTCGCCGCAGCGCGAAGGCTTCGAGGTGATGTTCTCCGGCTTCACGATCGGTCCGCCGATTTCCAGGAAATTGCACGACTGATATCGGGGTTGTGGACAAACCGCCTACCCCTTTCCCGATTGCCCATCGAAGCATAAGAACAAAAGGATCGACTGGGCGGAAGGGGGCCGATGCCGTCGAAAGCACCGCTCATCCTGTTCTACACGCGCGTCTTCGACAAGCCGGCTGACATCGCGGCTGCGCCGGCCTGTGCCGTTCCGGCCGAGTGGACCAACGACCGCAGGCGGCTCTCGGAGGCCGACGCCGTGGTCTTCCATCTGCCGAATTCTCGCGAGATCGGCGACGCCCGCAAATATCCCGGCCAGCTTTGGGTGGCGTGGTCGATCGAAAGCGTTGTGAACTATCCATGCATGGCCGATGCCGCCTTCATGCGGAACTTCGACATCACGATGACCTACGAATCCGGATCGGACGTCTGGACGCCGTACCTTCCGGACGCCGGCTGGTGGGAAGCCGCGAGCAACGCGCCGATCCTGCCCAAGACTGGGACCACGGCGGCGGTGCATTTTCAGTCCTCCGATATCAATCGAAGTGGACGCGCCGCTCTTATCGAGGAACTGTCACGGAGCATCGGCCTCGATCGCTACGGCAAGTTCAATCCCAACAGGCATATCGAGGGTACGGACCTCGGCCGGCAAACCAAGCTCGAGACCATCGGCCGTTATCCTTTCTGTCTGGCGCTCGAGAATTCGATCGCACCGGACTACGTCACCGAGAAGATGTTTGATCCGCTGGAGGCCGGGACTGTGCCGGTCTATCTCGGCGCGCCCAACGCCGCCGAATTCGTCCCCGACAATTCCTACATCGACGCCGCGTCCTTCCGCACACCGGCAGAGCTGGCGGCCTACCTTCGCCATCTCATCGAAACACCGCCGGCCTATGAAGCCTATCTGGCCTGGCGATCACGGCCGCTGCCCGATCGGTTGGCGGAGCGACTTGGCGAGATCGAGACGCCGTTGCGCTGCCGGCTCGCTCAACTCGTCGGTCAACGTCTCCAGCACGGCACGGGCCGGGTGACGGGCAGGCCATCCCTGCCGTTTGGCGCTCGAGCGTTCCTGCGGACCCGCTTGCGACGCTGGAGGGCTGCCCGGCGCGGCCGGCCGTTCTGAGAGGGCGCTCACCCGGCTCGCATTCGACCGGCTTGGGCTGTCCGATCACAGGTTGAAGGCGGCCGTGGCGTGGTCTGACGCCGGAGGCAAACGGTGGCCAGATCTTCCTGCGCGGCAACTGATCGGCAAGGTCCGATTCGACATTGTGCATGCCGAGAATGAGTTGCCGGACGGTCGGTCGCAAGGGAGCGAGAAGTTTGAACAGCGCAATGCCTTCGACGACGATCGTGTCCGGGCGGAAGTCCCGCACCAGCGCCTTGAGGCGCGCCAGCGCTGGAAGCGGTATCCGGCTCTCGCCTCGGATCCTTCGCCAGCCAAGCGACGGCGCGCGCCGCTCGCTCTCATTGGTCAGCTGAACCAGGCGGATGTCCGCGCCGACAGGTTGCGCTTCGCCGGTCGGTGGCACGACCGAAACAAGACAAACCGGGCCGAACGCGGCGGCCGCCGTGGCATTGCCGAAATTCCTCAGATCAGCGCCGGTCCGAAGTCTGGAGCGGTTCACCGTCTCACGGAAACGGCGGGCTGCTCTAACTATTTGTTTCTATGCAACTCCGGACGGAAAACCGGTTGCACAGGTTTCCTGGAATGCTCCAGATTTCCATCCGATGCCGAATTGCAGGAACAATCTGCGGCTCGGGTGACGCGTTTAGGCTGCGCCGCCGCCCCATTCCGGCCTTTTCGCTATGCAACAAGCCTCCGGCGGCCGTCCCTTCTGCCCGAGACAACATTTGCGGTTGAGCCGCAGGCGATTGGGCGATAGGTTATGCTGCAGTGCACAATGCATCCGGCCGGGCGACACGTCGGCTTTGGGCCGGCTACCACACGCTGAACGCTCCAAGGCTCACGGACAAAAAATCCGGCATGAAGATTCCGAAATCCATTCTGCTCGATCCTGAGGCTAACAAGGCCTACGGCGCCTTTGCCGTTGCGGTTTCCGTCTTTGCCTTCGCCTATTCGAGCAGTTTCGGCCAAATCCTGATCCTTGCCTACTACGCGGTCTGGCTGCCGCTGCTCTTCGTCGACTACAGGCGCTTCACCTGGAAGCTCTCATACGCCTGGCTGCCGATGCTCTTCGCGGCTTATGTCTGCCTGTCTGTCTTCTGGTCGCAGGCTGCCGGCACCAGCGCGCGTGCGGCGGTGCAATATTCCTCGCACATCGTCTGCGCCTACATCGCGGCGCGCACCATCAGCGTGCGGACGCTGGTGCTGGGCTCGTTGATCGGCATCTTCTTCGTCCTGCTCTATTCATTGAAAGTCAACGCTTACGCACTCGACATCATCGACGGCACCTTCAATTTCGTCGGCGCCTTCGCCTCGAAGAACCAGGTCGGTTTCTTCTCGTCGCTCGGCATCTTCTTGTCCGTCGTCTTCCTGATGTTCTACCGGCGCAACTGGCTGAGCTTCTTATGGACCGCGCCGATCATCCTGATGTCGGCATACATGCTGGCGATCGCACATTCGGCGACATCGGTCGCCTCGCTGCCGGCGGTGCTCGGCATCGTCATCTTGCTCACCATGAGCAGGGTCCTGTCGCGGCGCTACCGCCGCGTGCTGTTCGTGGTGGGCGGCGGCGCCCTGGTGGGCGGCGTCGTGGCCGCGCTGAACCTTGGCCTGCTGGACGTCGTGCTCGGCATCTTCGGCAAGGATTCGACGCTGACCGGCCGCACCTATCTCTGGCAGCAGGGCTGGGAGGCGGCGCAACTGCATCCGCTGCTCGGCTACGGCTATGCCGCCTATTGGGTGCAGGGTTTCGCCGATCCGGAACGTTTGTGGGCGGAATTCTACATCACCACCCGCACCGGCTTCCACTTCCACAACACTTATATCGAGACCTTGGTCGAGATCGGCTCCGTCGGCGTCGCCATGCTGGCATTTGTCATCCTGCGCGCCTTCTACGGCCATATATCGAAGGTGGTGTTCGGCGTCTGGAACGCCGATTCGGTGGTCCTCGCCGGCGCCGTCGGGCTGATGCTGATCCGCTCCTTCTTCGAGGTCGAGATTCTCGGCCCTTACTTCATGGCCTCCTTCATCGTGTATTACGGCCTGTTCAAGCTGAGCCCGGTCGCCCGGCGACGGCGGGTTGCCGTTCCGGCCCAGGATGAAAAGCCGGCCGCCGGCCACATGCCGGCCCCGGTCTGACCCGACCGGTCTCCGACAGCGGAGGCGCGGAACGGCTCAGCGTAGTCGCGCAAAAAGTCCGGTAGCAGCGGTTCGGATGGTGTTTGCGCAGACACGCGGAGTGCGTCGGAGATTGGGCCAAAGCCTTCGTCTTCGTCATCCTGGGGCGGAGCGAGGCGAAGCGACGCGGCGCAGACCCCGGGATTATGCCGTTACATCGAAGCTCCGCCAGCGGTCCAGAACTCCGCTCCGCTGCACCTCAAGCCAAGGTAGCGGCACAATCCTTGGGTCTGCGCTCTGCGTCGCTACACCCAAGGATGGCGAGGCCGAGAGCGGTTCAGCTTTTCACCGAATCGGTGATCCGCTCTAAGCATTTGTTTTTGCGCAATTCCCGACGGAAAACCGCTACGCACTTTTCCTGGGCTTGCTCTGGCTGGTGTGTAAACCAGTCTAAGCCACGGCCCGCGAGCGCTGCATTTGCCGCTGCAGGAAGCGGCGCACCGGCTCGTCATAAATGCGGGTGGCTATGTCGGCGATGACGATGACCGCGACGGCCATCAGAATGCCGAACCAGGGATGGTGCGAGAACGGGTCGACCGACACCGCCTTGCCGGCTCCGGCAATGATCATCAGCATCGGCGTGTGGATGATGTAGATCGGGTAGGAGATCCGCCCCAGCCAGCCATAGAAGCCAGCCAGTCGCGGCGCGGTCGGCGCAACGGCGCCGGTCACCACCATGATCGGGAAGACGACGGCGAGGCAGGCGAGGTCATAGGCGACGCGCCCGGCAGCGCCCGCCGGCGCGATGGCGAAGACGGCGAGCGTGAGCAGGATCGCGGCCTCGACCCACCAGCCGCGCCGCAGGAAGCCGAGACTGCCCTGGTAACCGGCCATCGACCGGCACAAGAGCACGCCCAGGAAGAAGGAGAACGATACGCGCGGCAGCCCGCTGATGATGGTCTTGCCGGTCATGCCGAAATCGAGCGTGCCGATGACAACGGAGGCGACGATCAGCAGCGCGAGGCTGACGGCGATCAGCGCCGTCAGCACGCGCCGTGACATGAGGAAGAAGACGGCGACATAGGCGATGTTGACGACAAGCTCGAAGAACAGCGACCACGAAGCAGGATTGAGCGGAAAGATCGTATGGTAGGCCTCGCCGACCAGCGGAATGAAGAACATGCCGGTCGTCAGCTGCATGCCGATCTCGGACAGCGGCATGTATTCGGCCGGCATCAGCCTGTTCTTGACCAGCAGGTAGAAGAAGCCGAGCAGCGTGCCGGCGAGATAGAGCGGATAAAGCCGGATCAGGCGAATGGCCACGAACGTGCCGAAGCCCATGCCGTTCTCGATCTTGCGGTCGTAAGCGTGGGCTATGACGAAGCCGCTGAGCAGGAAGAACAGGTCGACCGCGAGATAGCTCGAAGGCAGCACCTTGCCGTCGGCCAGGAACGGCGAGAAATGATAGAGCATCACGCTGATCGCGGCCACGCCGCGAATGGCGTCGAGGTTGAGGTAGACGTGACGCGGAGCGGCGGGCTGCATTCTATGCCTTCAAGCGGTCCAGACAGATCGCTCGCCCGCGCCTTGGCGCGAACGAGCCTGACAAGTTCCTCCCGCCTCCATGACGCAGGCCCTGCCGAGCAAGCCCTATGCGGACGGCGCTATTGGCTGGCCATCGGCGCCAGCTTGACCTTGATCACGTCGCCCGGCAGCACCGGCGTGTCTTCCTTGGCCTGGACCTCGCTGGTCTTGCCATTGGCAACGCGCAGCAGCGAGTAGAGCAGGGTCGGTTCCTCGCTGCCGGTGATGGAAGCCATCGTCGCGGGGTCTGACGCCTGGGCGATCAGGCCCTTCTGCATGGCTGTCCTCAGCGTCGCTTCGTTGAGATCCGCTTCGGTCTGCTGCCGGCTGGCGGCCAGGTTGGAGTTGAGCGTATTGCGGGCGTCGATGGCGTCCTGCTCGGCCTTGCTGATCGACTGCTTGGCGGTGAGGATAGCCGTTTCATAGTCCAGGATCTTGCCCTGCAGATCGGCCACCGACTGCTTCGAATCGAGCAGCCGCGCATTGGCGACCAGGCCCTTCTGCGCCAGTGGACCGATGCTGGTGAGCTGCTGCTGCGCCAGGTCGACCTGCTGCTGCTGGTTGCCGATCTTCTTCTGCAGCGATTCGATTTCGCCCTGCAGGACACCCTTCAGGTCGTCGAGCGCGTCCAGCTTCAACTTCAGCGCCTTCTGGTCGGCTGTGAGAATCTGCGTTTCGTCAGAGGCAATCGCCTGCACGCGCGGGTCGCTCTCCACCTCTTTCGGCACCTCGAAGCTCTCTTTGCCGGCCAGTTCCGCGTCGATGCGGGCGCGCTTGACGATCAGCCGCAGGCGCTGGTCGTCATAGATGTCGAAACTGCCCTTGGCGGTGACGAGGTCCTTGCCGAGCTGAGGGCCGTAGTCGGCGCTGCGCCGAATGCCGCCGGCGATGCTGACTGCTTTCAGCACCGTCAGGTCGGGCACATAGGGAAACTGGCCGGGATTCTGCACTTCGCCCGAAATGTAGAATGGCCGGAACTGCGCCATTTCGACCGAGGCTTCGGGCTTGTCGGGCAGCGCCAGCTTGCGCTGCAGCGCGAGCCCGATCGCCGCCGCGACCTCCGACGTCGTCTTGCCGGCAGCCTGCATCTCGCCGACGAAGGGCACCGAGAGCGTGCCGGCGGGGCCGACCGAATAGTCGCCATTGATGGCCGACCAGTCGCGGAACGTGCCGTCGACCGTCTGCCACTCGGCGACGCGGATGTTGAGCTTGTCCTGGGGGCCGAGTCGATAGTCTTCGGCCATCGCCATCTGCGGCGTCGCAAGACACATCACAAGCGCCGCGGCCGCAAAGCGGCTGGGCGCCCGGAAAAGGAGTCCGAAGGGGTGTTTTTTCAAATGAACGTTTCCGATCCGCGTTGGCCCCATCCGCCCGATGAGATCATTGCCGGACGCCTGCCCCGAGTTCGGCGGGGCAGGCCCGTCGGTCAATAGCTGCCGCGCGACATCCACACGGCAGGCACGGTCTTCACAATGATGCGAATGTCCTCGACCATCGACCAGTTCTCGACATAATGGCGATCGAAAGCGACGCGCGTGTCGTAGGACACGTCGTTGCGTCCGCTTACCTGCCACAGCCCGGTGAGACCGGGGCGCGACTTCAGATAGTAGACGGCGGCGCTGCCGTAGATTTCGAGCTCGTCGCGTACGACCGGGCGCGGCCCGACCAGGCTCATGTCGCCCTGCAGGATGTTGATGATCTGCGGCAGCTCGTCGAGGCTGAGCTTCCGTAACACCTGGCCGACGCGCGTCACGCGCGGGTCGCTCTTCAGCTTGCGCGTCGCGGCCCATTCGGCGGCGGCGTCCGGATTGGAGGCCAGATGCGCGGCGAGCACCTTCTCGCCATCCTGAACCATGGTGCGGAATTTGAGGCAGGCGAAGATCCTGCCGCCGCGACCGATTCGCTTATGGCCGTAGAAGATCGGACCGCGGTCGGAAAGCTTGACCAGCAGGGCGACCATCAGGAAGAGCGGGCTGAGCAGAATCAGACCCGCCAGAGAACCGACGATATCGAAACTGCGTTTGAGCAGACCGCCGATGGGGGGTGGAAAATCAATGCCGGCGTGCGAAAAACCCGCGTTGGCCGACTTGGCGACGTCCCTCATTCAGAAGCTCCATACGTTGAACGGATGGTTTACGGCACGATATCAAAAAAATGCTGCAGCGCAACACACAATTTCCCATTCGCGTGAAATGTTCGCGTCATGAATTGACCAAATAATAAACCTGCCGTGCCCAAATTTTCGGCTTTGTGGCTTGTTTATGACAAGGTGAGAGAATTTTCGGGAAATGTAGTGCCGCTTTTGGGCTGTTTTTGGGCAGTGCATTCTTTGCTGCAGACGAACGCCGGTTGCAGAGCGTCAGAATCACTCGCTGCGGTAAGTTCTTCGCCTAAAATACTAATTAATGTTTTGGGTTCTATTGTCAGGGATTCCATTATGGTGAATAGGTGGCCATGCCGGAGTGTGCGTCGCAGCATGGTAGAGTCGATCCCGCAAAACCATTGGAAATCTCCTGCGATTGGCCTTGCTGCGAAGGTCTCGCCTTAATAGAGTCGCAAACTGTTTCTGTCATAGTCTGGATGGGTCAGAAAGGCCGGAAGCAACCGGCCGAATTGGGCAGCCAGAAAATAGCTCTTTGGCGGAACGGGGAGTTACGCGGGTGGGTAAGTCAGTGCTTTTGCGCGTTCGTGCCGGTTGACGGGACGACGAGCATGTCTTTGCCAAAATTCATCGTCGGGATGATATTCGCGCTCGCGATCGTCGTCGGCTGGTCTTACTTCGACGGCGCGTCGCTTGGCACCATCGTCGTGCGTGCCGTGCTTTGCGCGGTCATCATTCAGCTGGGTTATTTCCTTCTGGTCTTCGCCATGATTGCCAGGAGCCGGCCGCTGCCCGCCGACAGGGCCCGAGAAGCCGACCGCGGGGTCAAGGTGGCCGAGGGCGAAAAGCTAACCGCCAGGCGCGGCAGCGTCCGCTGATCTTCCAGTCGGGCCCCGAACCGGCGCGTTGTCCGCCGGTTGCGCGATTCCCGGATCGGCCCCTTCGCCGGAGAGCATCCTGGCCAGACGGCTGCCCGACTTTGCCTTCAGCCGCTGATATTGCCCGACCTCGACGATACGCCCGTTCTCGATGGCCACGACCCAGTCGGCGAAAGCGATCATCGATGGCCGGTGCGCGATGGTGAGAATGGTCATCTGGCCGCGCAGTTCCTCGATCGATTGGGCGATCAGAGACTGATTCTGCCAGTCGAGCGCGCTCGTCGCCTCGTCGAGGATGAGCAGCGAGGGCTTGCGCAACAGCGCCCGTGCCAGTGCGATTCGCTGGCGTTCGCCGCCCGAGAGCCGGGCGCCGCGGTCGCCCACCACCGTTTCCAGCCGCCGGTCGAGCCGCTCGACGAAGTCGGCCACATGGGCTTTGCGCAGCGCCGCCCAAAGCGCCTCGTCACCGGCCTGCGGGGCGGCAAGGCGCAGATTGGCGGCGATCGTGTCATGCAGCAGGAACACATCCTGCGGCACGTAGGCCACCTGGTCGCGCCAGGCCCTGCGGTTCCCGGCGGTGATCTCGACGCCGTCTGCCAGGACCCTGCCCTCTGTCGGCTCGAGCAGCCCAAGCAGCACGTCGGCGATCGTGCTCTTGCCCGAGCCGGACGGGCCGATCAGCGCCGTCACCTTGCCGGCAGGAAGGCCGAAGGTAATGCCGCTCACCACCGGGTTGCCGTCGCCATAGGCGAGCGAGACATCGCGGATGTTGACGCCGCTGTCGAGCGACAGCCTTGCGTTCTGCGCCGCATCCCCCGGCTCCGTCTCGCGCTCGGCGTCGAAGCGCGCCTGCAGGGCCTGCATGGCGGTGTAGGCCGGCAGGTTGATCAGCACCTGCTGCGCCTGCACCTGCATGTCCATGAAACGCGGCGCGACCCGCATGAAGACCAAAAGCAGCACGACGATTTCCGCAAGCGACAGATGGAAGCGCACCAGCGCGACGTAGATGAACAGGCTGAGGCCGATGACGCTCGCCACCTGGAACAGCGCGGTGCCGATGGTGCTGTTGCGGACATAGGCGACGTTGTCCGCCTTCATCTTTTCGAGCGTCGCGCGGAGCTGCGCGAAATAGCTGGCCTCCACGTTCAGGCTCTTGGCCACCTTGATGCCGCCAAGGAACTCCGAAACCGTGCGGTACTGCTCCTGGCGGCTGGCGGTCAGCACGCGGCCATAGGCGGTGGCGCGCGCACGGAAGGGCTGCAGCGCAACGAACAGGATCACGCCGATGAGGATGGCGAAGGATGTCATCACCGGCGAGATGAACAGCGACACCACGAGGTAGCCGGCAAGCAGCAGCGCCGTCTGGGCGAGCATCAGCAGCGAGAAGGCCGCCGCCTGTACCCTGTCGATGTCGCCGGTCAGCGCGTGGTCGAGATCGGAGCTGCGCATGCGGGTGAAGACGCTCCAGCGCGCCTTGCCGATGCTCTCGAACAGGTTCATGCGCACGCGGTTGACGAAGTCGTAAAGCAGCCGCGCCATGTAGAGCGACTTGAAGCGGTTGAACATCGCCTGCAGCGCCACCAGGGCGACGAGCAGGCAGAGCACCGTCGCCAGCGACAGCGTACCGCCGGGCACCAGCCAGCGCAGGGCGCCCGGAACCCGCACGGCGAAATCCTGGTCGGCATTGCCGATCAGATGCAGGAGCGGGATCAAAAGCAGGATCGAGAGGCCTTCGGTCAGACTTCCGAGGATCAGGAAAACCAGCGCCGTCAGCGTGCGCTGCCCGCCGATATGCGCCATCACGCCGCCGAAACCGGCGACATCGCGCCAAAGCGGCAGGCGGAGTTTTGCGGACCAGGCCATGCCTCTCACCACCTTGCTTGCGCGCCGGCGGCCAGATCGCGCTCGATCAGGGCGACGGCCTCATCGATGCGCTCCAGACCTGCCGGCACTGCGAGCCGGCTGGCGCCGACCCGGGCGGCGAGGTGCGCGCATTGGCCGAGATGCGTGGACGCGAAATCGCCGACCAGAGCCTGCCGGCCGAACCGGGTGACGTAGGAGAACTTGATTATCGCCGGCAGGGCGCCGGCGCCCGGCAGCGGCGCAATCGCCGCACGCTCGCCGCGCTCCAGCACATAGATCCGGGCTGCCGGCACGGCTTCGCCGGAAAATCCGGCTTGCAGGCGATGTTGCGCCTTCTCGATCTCCGGATGCACCTGCGGCCGCACCTCCGCTTGTCCGATCCGGATGGCGTCGGCGGCATCCGCTGCAAGCTTGAGCTGCGGAAAACCCGGCAGGATCATCGGCCGTGAAGGATCGGACAGGTCCAGCGCCACGACATCGTCGGTAAGGAGGAGATGACCGGCGCGGATCATCGCGGCCGCCGTGGTCGACTTGCCGGCGCCCTTGTCACCCATGAAGATCACGCTTTGGCCGCCCATGGCGACGGCGCTGGCGTGCAGGACGAGCAGACGGCGCTGATGCAGGGTGAGCGCCAGCACCGGACCCAGGAGCGGGAAGGCGAGCAGCGGATCGTCGATGCCCGGCGCCGGATCGACGTCGATCCTGGAAGCATCGCTGATCAGGAAGGTGCCGACGGCTTGCCAGGACAGATGTTGGCGTGTCGGCTCGAAACGAAAGGCCGTGGCGTTTGGCGAAACGGCCTCCGGAAAATCGATCGGCCCGACAGCGATCTCGATGTCCGGTGTTGCCGGCGCGGTCGGTTCCAGCTCCGGCAAAACCACTTCGGACCCGATCGTCAGGCCGTACGCCTTGTAGAAGCGACGGACACGTGCGTTTCGGGTGGCCGCTTCGAAGGCAGAGCCGGGCCTCGCGGCAAGAGAAGCGACCGGAGGGTTCATGCAGGGCTTCCATTCTGCTGGACCTGCCGCAGCCACAGTGACAGCGAGACCGAACGCCAGACATGCTGGACATCGGGCAGCGTCGCCTGCTCGGGCCGCCGCAGCATGCGGGCATAGACGGCGTTCACCTCGGGCAGATTGACATAGGGGGCGATCAAGCCGCCGTCCGACACCAGCAGTTTGTCCAGGAGATCGCGATGGTTGCCGATCATGCCTTTGACCAGGTTGGCGGTGAAATCGATCTTGTCCCGCCGCCATTGCACCGCCGGCGGCAGCACGCCTTCCATCGCCCGGCGCAGCACATGGCGGCCGAAGCCGTTGTGCAGTTTTTCCGCGCCCGGCAATGCCAGGCAGAACTCGACCAGCGGCTTGTCCCAGAACGGATAGCGCGGCTCGATGCCGAAATTGGCGGCTGCCTTGTCGAGAACCTCGAAGGCGTGCGGCACCAGTCCGTTGGACAGAAGCCAGCGATGCGTCAGCGCTTCGCTGGTGCTGACATTGGCGGGCATATAGCCGGCGCGGTGGAAACGTTCGGCAAGGTCGGTGCGCCTGGCAAGCTCCGGATTGACCAGTCCCGCCCAGGCCGCGCGCGGCGCGTGCAGCGGTCCGCGCCGCAGTTTGCCGAGGAAGCGTTTGGCCAGCGCTCTCATCCTGGCAATCCGCCAGGCCGGCCCGTAGGCGGTGAGGAACTTGAAGTACAGCGACAGCATTCCCTCGCCATAAGTGTTGGCGGCGCCGTGCAACTCGCGCCACAGCTCCAGCCATCTGCCGCCATGGGCGAGCTCATGTAGGTAACCATAGCCTTGCGATACGACCTCGTCGCCGCCATGGCCATCGAGAAGCACTTTGACGCCGTTGGCGCTCGCTGTGCGATAGATGCTGCGTGTCAAGGACAGGCCGGGCGCCAGGAAAGTCCCTTGCTGTTCCTCCAGAATGCGCTCAAACTCGGCAAAGGGCGCATAGTCCCCGATGGCAATCAGCGTGCCGTCCAGCGCATATCTGTCAAGCACCGCATCAATGAAGGGCTGCTCGTCCATCGACGAACCCTTCCCGAAGACCAGCGAGAAGGTTTTGAGCTTCGGCATCCGCGCCGCCGCGGCTTGAAGTCCGGCCACGCAGGCGATCGAGGACGAATCGAGGCCGCCGCTCAGCATGGCGCCGACGGACGGCGTGCCGCGCATCCGGCTCTGCACCGACTGGGAAAATATATGCCTGAATTCCTCGGCCGCATCCGAGCGAAGCGGCTTTGGCGAAGGCTCGATTTGCCAGTAGCGGCGGAGCGTCACCTGGCTGTCCGTCACCTTCAGGATGTGGCGGGCCGGCAGGCGGAAGATCTCCGCGTAGAGGGTGGATTGCGGATCGTCCGGCAGGCCGGCGAGGAAGCCGGAAATCTGATGCTCGCTGAGATTCCTGCCGATGCCATCCAGCGTAAGCAGGGGGCCGATCTCGGAGGCGAACGCGAAGCGCCTCGTGGTCGAGTGATAGTAGAACGGCTTGACGCCGAAATGGTCGCGCACGCAAAGCAGCGCCCGGCGCTCGGCATCCCAGATCGCGAAGGCGAAATCGCCTTGCAGATAGGTCGGGCAGGCCTCGCCCCATTTAAGATAGGCGTGCATCAGGAGCATCGCGTCGGCGACCGACCGGTCGCGTATGCCGAGCCGCGCCAGAAGCTCGTCGCGGTTGTCCAACCGGCAATCGGCCGTGATGGCGAGCTTGCCGCCGTCCATCGTCAGCGGGCCGGGGCCGTCCTCGCCCGTCGTGTCGAGCCAGGCATGGCCAAGTGCCGCGCTTCCGTCTACCCACCACGAGCTGCCGTCGCGGGCCCGGTGGCGCATGCGCGAAAGCATCTGCTGGATGTCGGCTGCCGCTGCGGGCCTGCCGTCTTGTCTCAGCAGAATTCCGGCGACGCCGCTCATGGCCTATTGCCAGGGATCGATGAGACGTGATCGACGAGATGGGCGAAGCCGTTGATCGAGCCGCCGAGCACGATGTGGTTGCCGCTGACCAGCCAGGCATGCGCCTTGAGCTCCGCGCCGGTGTCGCGCTCGATGCCGATGCGGATCCTGGAAGCATTGCCCTGGCGGGCAAGCAGATATTGTCCGGCAAGGGCCTGGGTGAGGCAGCTGGCGCCGGGCACGAACCGGGCGGCGGCGGCAACGCCCCATGCGACGCGCCGCAGATCGGCGATACCAGCGTCATTCCTCGCCTCGAGCCGGGTCACCAGAGAGCGCACGCGGTTGTAGGAGGAGAGTGTCAGCCCCAGCCGCACGGCGCCGACCACTGCCAGGCAGCGTGCCAGAAACAGCACCTCCGGGCCGCTCAGCGAGAGGACCCTAGGCCATTTCCTCATGGTGGAGCCTCGCAAGCCCGGCTTCGATCAGTCCCTTGAGCAGGCCCTCGACATCGGCTTTGCAGCGTTCGGCATCGACATCATAGCGCGCGCACACCGCGCTTCTTACGTCGAGGATCGGTCGCGGCTCCTGGATCAGCTCCCAGATATAGGCGCCAACGCCGTTCAGGCTGTAGTAGACGTTGGATTTGAGATGGAGCAGCGCCAGTCCCTTGCCGAATTCGCAAGCCACGGCATCGCCAGTCGCGACCACGCGGTCATGGTCAGATGGGTTCCAGTGCATCCTAAAACCTCATTGTCGAACGCCACGCGCGCCCTGGATCGGGATCGGTTGCCTGCGATTGCCCGGCCAGGAAGCCGGGGGATACGAGCCCCCGGCCCACTGTTCAAAAGACAACGCCCGGAGCCCCAACCGCGACAACTCCAAGCGCCTGCCAGCTCAGGAGAAGGTGAGCTCGCCGACGGGTGTGTGCGCGGGAAATGCCGCGTCCAGCGCCGTCGTGCCGGAGGCACCCTGCGTGATCGTTTCGATCGAACCGTGAACCGTCAGGCTGGGGGTCTCGTACTCGTGCTTCTCAACATTCTGTTCCATTTTACTCTCCAACTGAGGACTGGAAGCGGCGTCAGAATGCCGCCAGCATATCGCTATGCTGCGTTGCAATTGCTGCATGGCAACATTTATGAGTCAAGCGTGATTTACCCCGCATTAATCAATTCCCGGTTGCGCGTGCCGCCTTCGGTCATGGCATGGCCGGCTTTTGCATTCTCATCCTAAGTCTCGACGCCGCATCTTTTGCCGATTAAATAAGTATGTGATTTAATTGAGATAATTTTGTGAAACTCAAATGACTATCTCGCGATTGCGAAGAAAATGCCGCGAAAATACCGATTGCCGGCTCGCCTCGTCGTGGCTGCATCTTGTCTTCAAAAGTGATCGTTGTACGGCAAGTATAAACGCAAAGGTTGCAGACATCAGGCGGCCTCGGAACCCGATGAATGGCTGTCCTGATTTTTGACGGTGCTATTCTTCGCAGTTGCGGTATAAAGCCCGCCGCGGGCGGTTTTGCGGAGAAACGACGAACGGGCATGGCCGTGCAGGACGCTTCTTACGACAGGCTGCGTGCGGCCGGCTGCGCCGACGAAGTCGCCTATGTGCAGGCCTGTCTTCGGCTGTTCTTCAATCTGGCTGCTGGTGCCGCCGGCCGTGGCGGCACGCGGGCTCCGGCAGTCTCCGTGGCCCCGGAAATCTCCGTGGCCAATGTCGCCGACATCGCGCGGTTGAACAAGGTCGCGGTTTTTTTGCTCAAGGCTTTGTCGCATGCTGTGACCGGTGCCGCGCCGGGTGAGTTGCTCGCATGGCTCGATGGTTATCGCCGTCGCACCATGTCGATGAACGCCGCCTGCATCGGCGATTCGATCGCCATCCATCAGGTGCTGCGTGACAGGCGGGTCGACTTCGTCTTCCTGAAGGGGCCGCTGCAGCAGCAACTGCTATATGGCGATCATTTCATGAAGCCGTCCGGTGACGTCGACATCCTGGTTTCGCCGGCCGGTTTCTCGGCCGCCCGCGAGGCGCTGCGCTCGGCCGGCTACGAGGTCGCGGGCAAGTCCCGTTCGGTCTGGTGGGTGCGCTTCCTCGGCGAGCAGCACATGGTCCGCGACGACGGCGTGCGGACCGCCACGGTCGATCTCCATCATCGGCTGCAGCAGCCGGGCTCGCCGAGCCCGCGCGACATCGACGGCTTCCTGCGCCGCAGGCGCGAGGTCACGGTTGCCGGCGCCGCCATGCCGCTGATTTCGGCGTCCGACATGTTGCTCCTGTCCTGCATCAGCGTCGCCAAGGCCTTTTTCAACCGCGAGCCTTGCGCCGGCTATGTCTGCGATGTCAGAGCCGCGGCCAGCCGGCTGAACGAAGCCGAGCAGCAGGAAGTGCTCGACCATGCCGCCGGGCAGGGCCTCGCCGACACGCTGCTGCTTGGTCTGCGCGCCGCCGATGTTCTATTGGGCGGTACCGCAACGCTGCTTTCGGATCGCGCCGTCAGGATCCTGGCGCGCATCGACAATGCGGACCTCTTCCACATGGTGATCGCGCCCTGGCTGTCGTCGCTGCGCTGGCCGCAGCGGCGCATGGTGCTGTGGGAGCTCTGCGGCCGCGAGCCGGTGCGCTATCTGGCCGAGGCCGGCTGGGCGGCCTCCGCCGATCTCAGCCGGCGCCTCTTCGAGAGGCCGGCCGCGGCGCCGGTGCGGGGCAACGGATGAAGACCGGTTTTGCATTCATGGGCGGGCTGTCACTCATGCAATCGAAAGGTGAATCATGCCCGTGACGACCCCCAAGGTCTGCGTCATCATCGCCGCTCGCAACGCGGCGCGGACCATACCGGTCGCCATCGCTTCGGCTCTGCGCGAGGCGGAGGTGGCGGAAGTCGTCGTGGTCGACGACGCCTCCGCCGACGACACGCAGGGTGCGGCGCGTGCCGCCGATGACGGCAGCGGCCGGCTCAAGGTGATGCGTCTCGATGTCAATCGCGGTCCGTCCTTTGCCCGCAACGCCGCGATCAAGGCCTCCGTTTCGCCTTTCATCAGCATCCTCGACGCCGACGATTTCTTCCTCGAAGGTCGTTTCCGCCGGCTGTTTGCCAGCGCCGACTGGGATTTCGCGGCCGACAACATCATGCTGATCAGGGACGATGCCGCGGCCGATCCCACCAAGGTCGCTGCTCCGTCCTTCGCGCCCGAACCGCAATTTCTCGATTTCGAGCGTTTCATCGACGGCAACATTTCCCGCCGCCGCGTGCTGCGCGGCGAACTGGGCTTCCTCAAGCCGGTGATCAGCCGGGCGTTCCTCGAGCGTCACGGATTGAGCTACGACGAAAACCTGCGGCTCGGCGAGGACTACGAGCTCTATGCGCGCGCGGTCGCCTGCGGGGCGCGTTTCAAGATCATCAAGTCCTGCGGCTACGGCGCGATCGTGCGAGCCGATTCGCTGAGCGGCCGCCACAGGACGCAGGATCTGAAGCGGCTTGCCGATGCCGATCTGGCGCTGCTGACGCTGGGCAACCTGCCGGAGGGCTCGAAGGCCGCATTGCGGCGCCACGAGCGCCACGTGCGCGACAAATATCGGCTGCGCAATTTCCTCGACGTGAAGGCGGAGCGCGGCCTGGCGTCGGCCGCCGCCTATGCCTTCGCCAGCCAGTCCAACCTGATCCCGATCGTTCGCGGCGTGGCCGCCGACAAGCTGGACGCGCTGTTCCGCCGCACCGGCATTGCTGCAAAGCAGCAGGTGCCGCCGATGCGCTTCCTGATGCCGGCAACAAATGCCGCCAAGGAATGATCGGATAAAGGCGCCGGCTGTTGGGCCGTTCCCAAAAAAATCCGCTTTCCGAAACTACGAGGTTGCCTAGTTACTCCGAGAATGGCAGTCTATGTTGCGGTGCAGCAATTTCGAAAGGCCGATCGAATGGCTTCGATTTTTGGCTTCAGATCCAGGAACCCGGCCCGTGACCGGCAGACCGATCTCCAGCGTTTTGACCGTCTGGCGAAGCTGTTCGACCAGATCGGCGCCGAGATCGAAGCCGAAAAGGCCGGGCTGGAGAACCGCTATCGGTCGACGGCGACTAACGCGGCTTTCCTGGTCGAGGCTATGGAGAACGGCTCCGCGTCGACGGAGAAGTCGTCGGATGTCAGCGCGATGACCGGCGCGATCCTGAATTACGAGCGGCGCATCGCCGAGCTCACGCGCCAGAACGGTCTGATGAAGGAACTGCGTCATTCGCTCGACGCGATTGTCGACGGCGCGCAGCAGGCTAAGGCGCCGGCGGTATTGGCGAAGTCCGCAGGACGGGGCTGAAGGCATCCACGGACACTGTCATCGATACGAGACCATTGAAGGAGTTCAAAAGGGCAGAAGATCGGAAACGGCTCGCTTGAGGCGGGCCGGGAGTGACTTTGGGTTGGGGCGGACAACACAAGGTGAGTTTGTCATGAACGCAGATTCGAACAACACGTCCATCGCGGCGGCATGCGGCACGCCGCGTCCGCGCTCGAATGGATCACGCAGTCTTTGGCTGAGCCTGGCAGGCGCGCTGCTTGCCGTTGCAGCCGCAGTCTCGGCAGTCCCGCGTCCGGCGCATGCCGAGGAGATGCAGAGCGCGCCGTCCTTCGTCGACAATTTCTCGAACTTCGACCGTTCGCGCTGGTTCGTCTCCGACGGCTGGAACAACGGCAATCACCAGAACTGCACATGGTCGAAGGACCTTGTCCGGCTTTCCGACGGCGTGCTCTCGCTGAGCTTCGAAAAACGCAAGCTGAAGGATCGCGAGTTCGCCTGCGCCGAGGTCCAGACCAAGCAGCGCTACGGTTACGGCGTCTACGAGGCGCGGATGAAGACGGATACCGGATCCGGCCTCAACGCCGCCTTCTTCACCTATATCGGGCCGCAGGACAAAAAGCCCTGGGACGAGATCGACTTCGAGGTCCTCACCAAGGACCCGACGAAAGTCCAGGTGAACAGCTATATCCAGGGCAAGCCGAAGAACGGCAAGCTGGTCGATGTCGAAGGCGGCGCCGACAAGGGTTTCAACGATTACGGCTTCGTCTGGGAAAAGGACCGGCTGCGCTGGTATGTCAACGGCAAGCTGGTCAACGAGGTGACCAATCCGGACGAACTGCCGACCAATCCGCAAAAGATATTCTTCAGCCTGTGGGGCAGCGACAAGCTGACCAACTGGATGGGCGCCTTCGCCGATCCCGGCCGCAAGGTGACGATGGAGGTCAAGCGCATCGCCTTCACCGCTTTGGGCCAGCCGTGTCAGTTCCCGGAATCGCTGGCATGCAGCATAAGTAACAGCAACTAGGCATGATCCCCCAAACCGGGAACCGGTTTTGGGATAAGATCATGCGCGACATCCGGGCCCACGAAGGGCCTGGGGGACATCTGAACCGGCCGGGCCGCGACGCGGCCCGGCCTTGAACAGGAATAGAACCGAATGAACTTGACGGTGTTTGGAATTGGCTATGTCGGTCTCGTCCAGGCCGCTGTGCTCGCGGAGGTCGGGCACGAGGTGGTGTGCGTCGACATCGATGAAGCGAAGGTGGAGCGGCTCAATCAGGGCTTCATCCCGATTTTCGAGCCCGGGCTGGAGGCTCTCGTCAAGGAGAACCACGCCGCCGGCCGCATCCGCTTCACCACAGACGCCGCCGCTGCGGTCAAGCATGGCCAGATCCAGATGATCGCGGTCGGCACGCCGCCCGGCGAGGACGGCTCTGCCGACCTGAAATACGTGCTCGCCGTCGCCGAAGCCATCGGCAAGGAGATGGACGCGCCCAAGATCATCGTCGGCAAGTCGACCGTGCCGGTCGGCACCTGCGAGAAGATCAAGGCAAGGGTCGCCGAGACGCTGAAGGCGCGCGGCCGCGAGGACCTGAAATTCGACGTCGCCTCGAACCCGGAATTCCTCAAGGAGGGCTCGGCCGTCGCCGATTGCATGAAGCCGGACCGCATCATCGTCGGCACGTCCAGCGAGGACACCGAAGCGGTGATGCGCGAGCTCTACGCGCCGTTCAACCGCAACCACGAGAAGATGATCGTGATGGACGTGCGCAGCGCCGAGTTCACCAAATATGCGGCCAACTGCATGCTGGCGACCAAGATCAGCTTCATGAACGAGATGGCCAATCTCGCCGAGCAATTGGGCGCCGACATCGAGGAGGTGCGCAAGGGCATCGGCTCGGATCCGCGCATCGGCTACCACTTCATCTATCCCGGCCTCGGCTATGGCGGCTCCTGCTTTCCCAAGGATGTGCGCGCGCTGATCAAGACCGCCGAGGGCGTCAAGTTCGACGCCAAGCTGCTGCGCGCCGTCGAGGAACGCAACAACGCGCAGAAATCGGTGCTGTTCGACAAGGTCAACCGCTATTTCCAGGGCGCTCTCAAGGGCAAGACCTTCGCCCTCTGGGGGCTGGCCTTCAAGCCGAACACCGACGACATGCGCGAGGCCCCGTCGCGTACGCTGATGGAAGCGTTGTGGGCCGCGGGCGCCAAGGTGCAGGCTTATGATCCCGAGGCGATGCAGGAATGCCAGGCCATCTACGGCCTGCGCGAGGATCTGCTCTTGTGCGGCACCAAGGAAGCGGCGCTGCGCGGCGCCGACGCGCTTTTGATCTGCACCGAATGGAAGAGCTTCCGGGCGCCTTCCTTCGACGCGCTCAAGGATGCGCTGACCACGCCGGTCATCTTCGACGGCCGCAACCTCTACGATCCGAAGGTCATCGCGCGCTATGGCATCGAATACCATTCGATCGGCAGGATGGCGGCATGACGGTGGCTGCGGTGAGTTTCCCGCCGAACGGTTCCGGCGACCAGCAATGGGCCTCGACAGTGATGGGAGGCCGACAATGATGAGAGGTCCGGCAACGATCCTGCGCGTTTCGCGAAAGGGTTCGATCCGATGGTGATGGATGTTCAGCCCGAACAAATCGCCAACGAGCATTTCGATCTCGTCGTCATCGGTTCCGGTTTCGGTTCGGCCTTTTTCCTGCATGAGTTCCTGAAGCGGCGCAAGGCGCGCGTCCTGGTGCTCGAATGGGGCCGCCACAACACGCATGAATGGCAGCTCAGCCAGAACGCCAACACCGACATAGACGACGAAAGCACCTACAAGACCGACAATGCCGACAAGCCGTGGAACTACACGATCGGCCTCGGCGGCGGCACCAACTGCTGGTTCGCGCAGACGCCGCGCTTCCACCCCAACGACTTCAGGCTGAAAAGCACCTATGGCGTCGGCAACGACTGGCCGATCAGCTATGACGAGTTGGAGCCGTTCTACTGCGATGCCGAGGAAGTCATGTCGATCTCTGGCGACCCCGACATGGCTCGCATGCTGCCGCGCTCGCGGCCGTTCCCGCAGCCGCCGCACCGCATGTCGACGCCGGACCGGATGATGAAGGCGGCGCAGCCCGAGCAGCATTTCGTCATGCCGACCGCCCGTGCCCGCGTGGCGACGGCGCAGCGCACCTCGTGCTGCGCCAACCTCAGATGCTGGCTCTGCCCGGTCGACGCCAAGTTCACCGTGAACAACGGTTTGATGCACGTCTTCCAGCACCCCGACGTGTCGGTGTGCCTGGGCGCCGAGGTGCGCCGGCTCGATCATGCCGGCGGTTCGGTCCGCGCGGTCGACTTCGTGCGCAACGGCAAGGACTATTCGGTCAGCGGCGATCTCGTCATCCTCGGCGCCAATGCCATCCAGAGCCCGGCGATCATGCTGCGCTCCGGGCTTGGCGGCGAGTTCGTCGGGCTCGGCCTGCACGAATCCTATGGCTGGAACTACGAGGTCTATCTCGACGGCGTCGACAATTTCGATGGCTCGACCATCACCACCGGCTTGAATTTCGGCCTCTATGACGGCCCGCATCGCGCCGAGCACGCTGCGGCGCTGGTCTATTTCGAAAACCGCTGGCAGCATGGCATGCGCGCCGACAAGGGGCGGCTGAGGCAAGTGCTGCCGCTGGTCATCGTCACCGAGAACCTGCTCGACCCGGAAAACCGCGTGGTCCTCGACAAGGACGAGAACGCCTTCGTCAGCTTCAAGGGCGCGTCCGACTATGCGACCAAAGGCATGGCCAAGGCGCTCGAGCGGCTGCCGTCGCTGCTCAAGCCGCTGCCGGTCGAGCAGATCTTCGATCGCGGCATCAGGCCGACCGAATCGCATGTGCAGGGCACCTTGCGGATGGGCACGGGCCCGGCCGACTCGGTGGTCGACCGCGACATGATCCACCACCAGCTCCGGAACCTCGTCGTCGTCGGCACCAGCACCTATCCGAGCTGTTCCTGCGCCAACCCGAGCCTGACCGCCGCCGCGCTTTCGTTGCGGGCGGCGAGCCGGCTGGCATGAGGGAGGGGCCGATGAAAATCACGCGACGCGCTGCACTCGCCGTTGTTGCCGGCGGCATCGCTTCGACCGGCATTGCCGCCGCGGCCGTATCGTCCTTCTCGGATGAGGATCTGGTCCGCGTCACGCTCGAGAAATATTTCGGGCCGCTCAACATGCGCATCGAGCATCTCCAGCAATTCGTGCTCGAATTCCGCAACCGCAACCCTTGGGTGTTCCCGAGCGACAAGCTGGCGGATGCGGTGACGCTTCTGGAGACCGTGAGGCTCGACAAGGCACGCGAATTGCTGCCCAGGCAGAAGCAGCAGGATGTCGGGAATTTCGAGCGCTGGATCATCGCCGAGTTCCACATGCTGACCGACTATGCCTGGCGCAGCTCGCCCAACGATCCGATCCGCTTCACCGGCTGGCATCCATGCACCAATCCCTTTGCCAAACTCGACCAGCAGAGTGCCTGAAACCGCCCGGCGGACATGCTCGCAGCCGGGCCAAGAAAAAAGTGACAAGGAGCCGAGCCCATGAAAGTTCTTTTCGCAGGCGGTACTGGCTACACGCCCCAGTTCAGCGGCGGTGTCCAATCGAGCACGCATCACCTTGTCGAGCAGCTGATCGAGCACGGCCATGAGGCCTCGGTGCTCGCCGCCCTGTTTGGTCAGGGCATGTTCGGTTACAAGGCGCGCGCCAAGATGAAGCTCCTCGGCCAGCCTGCCGTGATCGACAGCTTTCCGGGCTACCCGGTGGTGCGTGCCTGGTTCCCCTGGGAGGCTGCGGCTTTCGCCGTCAAGAAAATGCAGCCGGACGTCGCCGTCGTGCAGTGCCACAACTCCGTTCCGGTCGGCAAGGCGCTGCAGGCCGAGGGCGTTCCGCTGGTCGTCTATCTGAGAAATGTCGAATTCCACGAACTGGGGGGCGACCTTCGCGAGCTCGATGCGGCGCGATACATCGCCAATTCCGAGTTCACGGCGCGCACCTACAAGCAGGAGTTCGGCATCGATTCCACGGTGATCCCGCCGACCATCAATCCGGCCACCTACAGCACGCCGACGACTGGTGAGTTCGTCACCTTCATCAACCCCTATGAGGAAAAAGGCTTTGACCTGGCCGTGCGCATCGCTGCCGCCTGCCCGGAAATCCCTTTCCTGTTCGTCGAGAGCTGGAAGCTCGATGACGACCATCGCGCCCAGATCGAGCGGACCATCGCGCCGCTTTCCAACATCAGGCTGGAAAACCGCACCAGCGACATGAAAACCGTCTATGGCCGCACCAGGATCCTGCTGGCGCCGAGCAAATGGGAAGAGGCCTGGGGCCGCGTCGCGTCTGAAGCCCATTGCAGCGGCATTCCGGTTGTCGGTTCGCGGCGCGGGGGCCTGCCCGAGGCGATCGGCGCAGGTGGCGTGGTGCTGGACTATGACGCGCCGCTTGAGGACTGGGTCGGGTCGGTCAGGCGGTTGTGGAACGACCGCCAGGACTATGAGCGGCTCTCGCAGGCGGCGCTCACCTTCTCGCAGCGCCCCGAACTGGATCCCGACCGCCAGTTCGCCACTTTCTTCGGCCTGATCGAGAGGGCGGCGCAGCAGCGCTCCCGGCGGGCTGCATAGAGACCCGAAAAGTGGGGACCTCGGAGAAGATCATGCTCCGATAAAGAGTTGGATCAGCATGCCGATTGAACGAAACGCCGTGCTGGTCCGGAGCGACTCCGGAGAATTGCGTACGCTTTCTCGACTACGCAAAGGCTAGATGCGTAAGATTTTACTTACGCAGGCCTTTTGACGCGGCTTTTCAGCATTTCATAGCCGCGTGCGCCCAGCAGGGCGCGCACTGCCGCTTTCGCGACCTTCTTGCGCCCGTCAGGCGAGTTGGTCTGTCTGAGCCGGGCAGGAAGGTTGCGAGCCGTCTGCTGAAGCGCCGGCAGCGACAGCGCGTCGGGAAAGCTCACAATGTTGGTCTCGACGCAGAGCACCGGCTTGCCCGACAGCTTGGCGATCCTGAGCGCCTGTTCATGCTCGCTCTCGATGAACAGTATGGCGTCCGATTTGCGGTAGAAATCGGCCTTGAAGCTGCCATGCGCGCCGAGCCGCTGCCGCTCGGCCTTGCTCGGCAGGTCGAGCATGATGAGATGGTCGTATTTGATTTCGTGCTTCGCGAGCCATGCCTCGGTCAGCTTGCGGTACTTTTCCAGCCGGCTGGTCACCAGCCAGCCGATCTTGCGCGTCGGCCCGAGCAGCGGCCGCGCCTCGGCGAGGAATTTCTCGTAGACCGGGCCGTCGTCATTCTCCTCCTCGGTCGGATCGAGGCAAAGCACGCCGTCTATGTCGACGCAGCATTGCTCGAGGAAGACGTGGTGCATGAAGTTCCACTGGAACATCCTGGGATGCGGCACGACCTCGAAGACGATGTCGGTTTCCTTGTGCTGCGACAGCAGCCCGAACACGGCTGCGTAGACGAAATCGCCCTGTATGCCGGCAGCCGCGATCTTGCTGCGCGCATCGCGCATGGCGTTGCCGCCGCTGACGCTGTCGTCGATCACCAGGATCTTGCGCATTTCGGAATGTTGCCGGTCAAGCGCGGCGCGGCGCTTGGTGATCCCCGACGTGTAGATCTTGCCGGCGAGGAAGCTGTCGAGATCGGTCATCGGAATGTTCGCCGTCAGGCTTACCAGCGTCGCGGCGAGGATGCCGCTTCTCGGCACGCCGACCACCAGGTCGATGTCGCGCGGCAGCCGGTGCAGGTTCCGCGCGATCGCGTCGTTCATGTCTGAAATCGATCGGTAATTCATGCTGTTGCCTTACCCTCAAAAATCACCGGTTTGCGGTTGTCCCGGCAGCTGCCGGAATGCCATTTCAGTTGTGCCGCCAACGTCATTTCGCCTCGCTGGTCGCGGGGGAAAACCCGCGCGCCGGGATCAGCCGCAAGGCCTCCCGAAGCGCCTCGCGGCCGGCGCCGAAGGCGAGCGCCACGATGATAGTGACGACATAGGACAGCACCGCGCCGCCTGCCAGCGCAATCACGGGCTGCGCAGGCAGCATCGGCTTGGCGAGCCAAACCAGCGCCAGCGCCAGATGCGCGCCGAGCACGAACGGGGTCGCCGCCCGCAGCACGTGGCTGGCCTTGAGCGGTCCGGTCTTGCCGACATAGAGCCAGAGGAAAGGCGTCCGCAGATATTCGCTGACCGCGTAGACGATCGCGACGCCCAGCGCGCCATAGGGCAGGCCGATGGCGAAGGCCAGCACCGAGGTCACGGCGGTGATGATGCCCCAGCGCATGAAATCGCCCGAACGGCCCTGGCTGACGAACAGCCACCCGGCCGGATTGTTGAGCGGCTGCAGCAGGCCGGCGAAACCCAGCGCCAGGAAGATGCTGGCGCTCTCCCGCCACTGCTGGCCGAGCACGAAGGGAATGAGCGTATCCGACATGGCGGTGGCGAAGGCCACGCCCGGCAGCGCCACCAGAAGGATCAGCGGCATGACGCGCAGATAGGCGCTGCGGTAGCGGTCCGGCTCGTCCTTCAGCCGCGAAAGCGCCGGCACCATCACCTTCGACAGCGGATTGGTGATCTGGCTGAGCGGGAAGAGCAGCAGCTTGTAGGCGCGGTCGTAGAGGCCGAGCTGCGCCTCGCCCCAGTATTTGCCGATCAGCACGTTGTCGAGGTTGCGGGCAAAGAAATTGGCGAAGTTGAAGCCGGTGATGCCGGCGCCGAAATGGATCAGCTGGCTGATGCCCTCGACCTTGCGCGGCAGCCCGGGACGCCAGCGCGAGGAGGCCCAGTAGCAAAACGTCGGCAACACGGCGCCGGTCAGCGTGCCGGCGAAAAGCGCCCAATAGGAGCGGTCGATGAAGGTCCACGCGATCGACACGGCAAGGCCAAAAACGGCGCTGGCGACGTCGATGATGGCGAGCCGGGTGAATTCCATGCGGCGCGTCAGCAGCGCCAGATGCTGGGCGCCGAGGCCGTAGGCCATGATCTGCAGGCCGAACGCGGCAACCAGCCCGGTCACGCGCGGCTCGCCGTAGAAGGCGGCCACCAGGGGAGCCGCCGCGGCAAGCACGCAGGCCAGGATCGCGCTCACCGCCGTGTTGATCCAGAAGAGGTAGTTGACCTCCTCATGCCGGATGCCGGTTTTCTGGATCGTCGCCTGGGTCAGGCCGAAATCCTGGAACAGTGCGATGAAGGCAAGCACCGGCGCGCACATCGCCACGACACCGAAATCCTGCGGCGACAAAAGCCGCGACAAGACGATGACGGAGACGATCTGGGTGGCGACCCGCACGCCCTGCGCCATCGCTGTGACGACGGCGCCGCGCCCGACCGATCTGCGCAATGAGCCCTCGGGCGGATCGAATGCACTGGTTTCCAAATTCAGGAATCCCTGTTTTTGCATCCGGCCCGACATCGTCGCGACCGGCGCCCGCCGCCATCCACAAACTACCGCAAGAGGTTTTTGCAGCGCAACAAAAAATATGTGTCGTTTGCTACGCTGCACCAAAAATGTTGCGATGCAGCAAAAGCTGTACTAGCATCCTCCTTGGGTGGCGGGCCCAACTGCGGTCGAGTTTCATGCTGCATGTCTTGTACCTTGTGCATGACGTATCCGACCCGGCGGTGCGCCGCAGGGTCAAGATGCTCAAGGCAGGCGGTGCCAGGATCACCCTGGCGGGTTTCCGCCGCACTCCCAAACCGGTAGCCGAGATCGAAGGCCTCGATCCGGTCGACCTCGGCCCGACGCGCGACGGCCGATTCGCGCAGCGCATCGGCGCTGTCGCCAAGGCCGCCATGTCGATCGGCGGCAAGCTCGCGGGCGTGGCGCGACCCGATCTGATCATTGCGCGCAACCTCGAGATGCTGGCGCTCGCCCGCCGCGCGAACCAGGCCTTCGGCGCCGGCGTGCCGATCGTCTACGAATGCCTGGATATCCATCGGCTGGTGTTGCGCAACGACCTGATCGGCAGGACGTTGCGCGGTGCCGAGCGCCATCTCACCCGCGACGTGAAGCTTCTGGTGACCAGCTCTCCCGCTTTCATCGCCAATTATTTCAAGCCGTTCGGGCAAATTGCCGCACCAGTCGAACTGATCGAGAACAAATATTTCGACACCATGCCGGTACCGGCCGACAATCCGCCAGAGAAGGACGGCCCGGCGGCGCCGCCCTGGCGCATCGGCTGGTTCGGCGCGCTGCGCTGCCGCCGCTCGCTGGAACTCCTGGCCGAATTCACCCGCCGGCAACGCGGACGCTTCGAAGTGGTGCTCCGGGGCCGTCCGGCGCTGTCGGAATTCCCCGATTTCCATGCCTTCGTCGAGGCCGAGCCCTGGCTTTCCTTTCGCGGTCCCTACCGCAATCCGGAGGACATGGCGGCGATCTACCGCGAAGTGCATTTCTCCTGGGCGATCGATTTCTTCGAGCAAGGCCAGAATTCCGAATGGCTGCTTCCCAACCGGCTCTACGAAGGCTGCCGCTTCGGCGCCGTGCCGATATCGATGGCGAGCACCGAAACCGGCCGGTTCCTCAAGCAGCAGGATATCGGCGTGCTTGTGTCGGAAGCCACGCCCGAAGGGCTCGACACCGCGCTTGGCCGGATGGGACAGGACGGTTTCGGCAAGCTGAAGTCGCGGGTGCGGGCCCGCAATCCGAGGACCTGGAGCTACGACCGCGGCGATTGCCTGGCTTTCGTCGACAAGCTGCGCGCGTTGACCGCCGTTCGCGGAACCTTCGCGACCGGGGCGCTGGCATAGGATGGCTGAGAATGGACAAAAGCCGATGACGCGGACCGCCGCATCAAGCCTGATCGTTATTCCGTGCCTCAACGAGGCCGCCCATATCGGCACGCTGCTGGGGCAATTGCGCCCAGCCGCGGCGCGGCTTGGCGCACGCATCGTCGTCGCCGATGGCGGCAGCACTGACGGCACGCAAGCCATCGTCGAAAGGGTCGCCGCCGAGGATCCCCGGGTCCTGCTGCTCGCCAATCCGAAGCGCATCCAGAGCGCCGCCATCAACCTGGCGGTGGCGACGTTCGGCGACGGCGCCGATTATCTCATCCGCATCGACGCGCATGGCGGCTATCCCGCCGATTATTGCGACAGGCTGATCGAGGAAGCGCTTGCCACGGGCGCCGATTCGGTCGTCGTCTCGATGCTGACCAGCGGCACCGGCGCAATGCAGAAGGCGGTTGCCGCGGCGCAGAATTCCAAGCTCGGCACCGGCGGCTCGAAGCATCGCCACATGTCGGCGGGCGAATGGGTCGACCACGGCCACCATGCGCTGATGCGCATCGCCGCCTTCCGGGCGGTCGGCGGCTATGACGAGAGCTTCAGCCACAACGAGGACGCCGAGTTCGACCATCGCCTCCGTCAGGCCGGCTACCGTATCTGGATGAGCGGCAGGACGCAGATGGTCTATTATCCGCGCTCCACGCTGAAGGGGCTGTTTTTCCAGTATCTCGGCTATGGCCGCGGCCGCGCTAAAAACGTGCTGAAGCACCGCATGATGCCGAAGCTGCGGCAGATGATCCCGCTGCTGGTGTTCCCGGTGGTGCTGCTGGCGGTCTTGTCTCCGATCTTCGTGCTGGCGGCCGTGCCGTTTCTGATATGGGCGGCGGTCTGTCTCGGCTATGGCGCCGTGACCGCGATCCGCCAGCGCAATCCGGCCATCGCGCTGGCCGGCGTGTCGGCGATGGTCATGCATTTGGGCTGGTCCATGGGCTTCTGGCTGCAAATCCTCGGCCCGCAGCCGTCGCGCGAGGCGGCGTGATGACTGCAGACAAGAACCGCAGCATCGACATCTGCATCTGCACCTTCCGCAGGGCGGAGCTTGCCGACACGCTGCGCTCCATCGCCGCGTTGGAGAGGCCCGCCGGCTTCGAGATCGGCGTAGTCGTCGCCGACAATGACGACGAGCCGACGGCGCGGTCGCAGGTGAAGGCCATGGCGCAGGAGCTGAAGCTGCCGATCCGCTATCGCCACGCCCCTGCGCGCAACATCTCCATCGCCCGCAACGCCTGCCTCGATGCCAGCGTATCGGACCTCGTCGCCTTCATCGACGACGACGAGACGGCTTCGCCGGGCTGGCTTGTCGAGCTCGTCGCGACCGCTGAGGCGACCGGCGCGACGGCCGTGCTCGGCCCGGTTCGCGCGACATATCGCCAGGATGCGCCGGACTGGATGCGCAAGGGCGACTTCCACTCGACCTTGCCCGTCTGGGTGCGCGGCGAGATCCGCACTGGCTACACCTGCAATGTCCTGCTCAGGATGACCGAGGAAAGCCTGCGCAACCGGCGCTTCAGCCTGGCGCGCGGCCAGACCGGGGGCGAGGACACCGAATTCTTTGACGGCGTGGTCAAGTCCGGCGGATGCATTGCCTTCGCCCCGCGGGCCTTTGTCGACGAGGTGGTGCCGCGCTCGAGGGCTGCCTTCGAGTGGTTGCGCCGCCGCCGCTTCCGCTTCGGACAGACGCATGGCCACCTGATCGGGCGCAATGCCGGCGGTGTGCGCCGCATCAGTCAGGTCGGCCTCGCTTCGGCCAAGGCGGCCTACTGCTTCGGCATGGCGCTTTTGACCGCGGTCAGCCCCGTGCGGCGGAACCGCAGCGTGCTGCGCGGCATTATGCATGTCGGCGTCGTCAGCGGGTTGGTCGGCGTCCGCGAAATCCGCCAATACGGCCTGAACCCACAGGAAGGGGACAAGCGTGCAGCCTGACGTCAGCTTCGTCATCGCCGCCTATAACGCCGAGGCGACCCTCGACCGGGCGATCGCCAGCGCCATGGCGCAGCGCGACGTCGCGATCGAAATCATTGTCGTCGACGACCGGTCGCGCGACCGCACGCTCGATATCGCGCGCGCCTATCCCGAGGACATCGTGAAGGTTGTCGCGCTTCCCGCCAACCGGGGTCCGGGCGGCGCCAGGAACGCCGGGCTCGATCTCGCCCGCGGCCGATGGGTGGCCGTGCTCGATTCCGACGATGCAATCCTGCCCGGCAGGCTGGCGGCCATGATCGCGCGGGCGGAAAAGGCAGGCGCCGAGATCGCGGTCGACAATGTCCAGGTCGTGCGCGAGGACGGCACGCCCGACGACATCATGTTCCCGACCAGCTATCTCGAGGAACTCGCCGAAATCTCTCTCGCCGACTACATCGCCGGCAACGTGGTCTTCGAGTCGCGCTTCAACCTCGGCTACCTGAAGCCGATCTTCCGGCGCGGTTTCCTCGACGAAAACCGGCTTCGCTACGACGAGGATCTGCGCATCGGCGAAGACTACATTCTTCTGGCGAGCGCGCTGGCGAAGGGCGGTCGCTGCGTGGTCGAGCCGACCGTCGGCTATGTCTACCACATCCGCACCGGCTCGATCTCGCGGGTGCTCGAATTGCACCATGTCGAGGCGATGGCCAAAGCCGACGCAGCCTTCGCCGCCGCGCATTTCATGGACGATGGCGCCAAGGCGGCCTTCGCCAGGCGCGGCCGCAGCCTGCGCAAGGCGGCCTCGTTCTTGTCATTGGTTCAGCACATCAAGGCGCGTGCGCCGCTCAAGGCGATCCGCACGGCGCTCAGCGATCCGGCCGCGGTCAGGCATATGTCGATGCCGATCGCGGTTCGACTGAGAAGGGTTGCGGCACAATTTGCCGTGGGCATGGGGAGGTGAAGCATGCGGGCGCATGGAATGCGGTTTCATAGCCAGCGATAGTAAAAATCGATCTCCTCAGAAGGAATAAGCAATGCAGAAAGTCAGGAAGGCTGTCATACCGGTGGCGGGGCTCGGAACGCGGTTCCTGCCGGCGACCAAGTCGATGCCGAAGGAAATGCTGCCCGTCGTCGACAAGCCCGTCGTGCAATATGCCGTCGACGAGGCGTTCGAGGCCGGGATCGAGCACATCGTCTTCGTCACCGGCCGCAACAAGGCGGTCATCGAAGACTATTTCGACCTGCATCCTGAACTGATCGGAACGCTCGAGCAGACCGGCAAGAAGGCGCAGCTCCAATCGCTGGAGAGCCTGCTGCCCGTGGCCGGCGCCACCTCCTTCATCCGCCAGCAGTCGCCGCACGGCCTCGGTCATGCCGTATGGTGCGCGCGCGACGTGATCGGCAACGAGCCGTTCGCGCTGCTGCTTCCCGACATGGTGTCCTTCGGCGCGCCGGGCTGCCTCGCCGAAACCGTCGATCTCTACCAGCGGACCGGCGGCAACGTGATTGCCGTCGAGCGCTGCGATCCCTCGGAAACCGGCAAATACGGCATCGTCGGCCGCGGCGCCGAGGTGGCCTCCGGCTTCGAGGTGACCGCCATGGTGGAAAAGCCGGCTCCCGCCGCCGCGCCGTCGAACTTCTACATCAACGGCCGCTATATCCTGCAACCGGAGATATTCGGCCTGCTCGGCACCCAGCAGCGCGGCGCCGGGAACGAGATCCAGCTCACCGACGCCATGGTTCGCCTGGCCGAGAGCCAGCCCTTCTATGCCCAGCCCTTCAACGGCCGCATGTTCGACTGCGGCTCCAAGGAAGGCTTCATCGAGGCCACCATCGCCTTTGCTCTGGCGCGCGACGACATGAAAGGACCTGTCTTCGAAATGCTGCAGCAGTTCGTCCGGTCGCACGAGCGCCGGGAAGTGGCCGCATAATGCCCATTTTTTGGGTGCATATGCGAAATCGCGATGGCGCGACAGCCGCGCAAGCGCTTGGCCTTCCTGGCCAGGCGCCCCGTGGCACGGATGTTGCGTGGTCTTTTCTGGTAACGACGCCACTCTTCGAAGGCCGGTAGCGCCTGCAACCTGGAATTGGACCGAAGATGAATTATGCCAACTTTCCTCTCGACAAGAGGATGCCATTGCCCAGCACCGAACCGGAAAAAGGTGAAGACTTCATCGACGTCGAGCGCCTGCTTGGCATGGCGGCCCGGCAGGCCAAGGTGGTGGCGGTCTGCGCCGTCATCGGCCTGTTCCTGGGCGTGATCTATCTCCAGACGACGCCCAAGCAATACACGTCCGTTGCCAGCGTGCTGATCGACGAGGGCCTGAACAAGGTCGTGGACGACATCTCGGCGGTCAGCACCACGCAGCAGACGGACGCGACGATCCTCAGCCAAATCGAGATTCTCAGCTCCGCGCGACTGGCCTCGGTGGTCGTCGACAAGCTGAAGCTCGACCAGAACGACGAGTTCATGAACCCGCCGCAGTCGGCTTTGGCCAAGGGTGTCGGGTTCCTGCGCGGTATCGTCGCCTATTTCCGCGGCAGCTCGGCCAGCGAACTCCCCGGGATCGAGAATGTGGATGCCGCGACGCGCGAAGCCATGATGAAGGCCGCGACCCATGACTATGCGGTCCTCGTTCTGCAGACCGGATTGATGGCGGATCGCAACGGCCGCAGCAACGTCATTACGTTGGGTTATCAGTCGACGAATCCGGCCCTCGCCACGGCCATCACCAAGGCCTATTCCGACGCCTATCTGGCCGATCAGCTCAACGCCAGCTTCGACGCCACCGAGCGTGCGGCCGTCTGGTTGCAGGGCAGGCTGACCGAGCTTCGCCAAAGCTCGCAACAGGCCTCGATGGAGGTCGAGAAATTCAGGGCCGAGCACGGGCTGTCCGCAAACAGCGACGGCCAGTTGATCAGCGGCAAGCAACTGTCCGACCTCAACGCCCAGCTCATCATCGCGCAGGCCGATACGGCGCGCGCCAGCGCCCGCTATCAGCAGTACAAGGCGATCGTCGACAGCGGCTCCGAGAATGCTTTCAACGATTCCGCGATTGCATCCGATCAGCCGAGCAGCTCGGTCATCATCGGGCTCAAGACCCGTTATCTCGCCGTCTCCAAGCGGCTGCAGGATGTCGAGGCGAATTTCGGCAAGGACCACCCCCAGGCTGTGACGCTCGCCAGGGAAAAGGCCGATGTGTCGGCGCAGATCTTCGGGCAGTTGAAGCAGATCACCGAAAGCTATCGCAACGACTTCCAGGTGGCGCAGGCGCGCGAGGCCGAGCTCAGGCAGAAGATCGCGACCGCCGCCGGCCAGAGTTCGATCGACAACGAGTCGCAGGTGAAGCTGAGGGAGCTTGACCAGCAGGCGCAGGCGCTTTCCACGCTCTACCAGACCTTCCTCAGCCGCTACCAGGAAGCCTCGCAGCAGCAAACCTTCCCTGTCGGCAAGGTGCGCATCATCTCGGACGCGAACGTGCCGCTTGCCGCGTCGAGCCCCCGCACCATCAGGGTGCTGGCGCTCTCGCTGGTGCTTGGCCTTATGCTCGGCGCCGGTTTCGGCGGCCTGAACGAATTCAACGAGCGCTTCTTCCGGACGGGCGAGGACGTTCGCGACCGCGTCGGCCTGAAGTTCCTCGGCTATCTGCCGACGATCGGCGGCGGCAGGGCCAAGGAAGCGAAGCCGGACGACCTGCCGGCCGACGGCAAGGTCGCCAGCCTGTCGGCTGCCGAAAAGAGGGCGCGCATGCGGGTCAGCCTCGACGCGCCGGCCTCGATGTTCGCCGAGACGCTGCGCAACGCCAAGATCGCGTTCGACGTGGTGATGGAAGACAAGGACAGCCGGGTGATCGGCGTCATCTCGGTCCTGCCCGGCGAAGGCAAGTCGACGGTCGCGGCAAACCTCGCAGGGCTGCTCGCCGCCAACGGCGCCAAGACGCTGCTGATCGACGGCGACCTGCGCAATCCGGGCCTCAGCCGCAGCCTCGGCATGGAGACCGAGCATGGGCTGATGGAAGCTGTGGTCAACGGGCAAACCTGGCAATCGGTCGGCAAGGTCGACCGCCAGACCAAGCTGGCGATCATCCCCGCCGTGCTGCGCGGCCAGTTCTCGCACACCAGCGAGCTTCTGGGCTCGGCCGGCATGCGGCGTTTCATCGAGAACGCCAGGGAGACGTTCGAATACATCATCGTCGACCTGCCGCCGCTGGGGCCCGTGGTCGACGCCAAGGCCTTCGCGCCCCTGGTCGACGGTTTCGTGCTCGTCACCGAATGGGGCCGCACGCCGCGCGCCATGGTGCGCTCGATGCTGGAACAGGAACCCTACATCGCCGACAAGGTCGTCGGCGCGGTGCTCAACAAGGTCGAGCTGAAGAAGCTGGCGAAATACGGCTCGCTCGGCGGTTCGGAAAAGTTCTTCGACCGCTATTCGAGCTACTATCTGGAGAAGTCGGAATCGCGCGCCAAGCAGGCCGCCTAACAAAGACTCACAGCGCGTCGCCTGAATCCGCTGCAACGCGACGCGCTTAGGGTCAAAACCCCATCAGCTTAGCTGCGCCAATAGCCAAGATGGGATGGACCCATGCCGTTCGATCCAGCTACCGGAACGAGCAGGTAGCGCCAGTTCTGGACCTACTCGGATCGCGGCGCCAATGTCGGTTTAGCGCCAATTCGGACATCGGTTTGAGTGCGGGCTGGGTGGCTTGGCAGAAGTGCCAAGCGGTTCCCGCAAAGGTCCGGTTGATCGAACCTTTCCGAGCCGCAATCCCGCTGATGCTCAGGCGGCGTCAGTGGGATTTACATATGGCACGTAGCGCCGAACCTGATATTTTAGGCTTCTTCGAAAAATCCGGGTTGCACACATGGAGCGCCGGCTCACGGCGATATTCGCAGCCGACGTGGTCGGCTACAGCAGGCTGATGGGCCTCGACGAGGTGGGAACGCTGGCCGCTCTCAAGGCCCACCGCCGCGAGATGGCGGACGGCAGGATCGCCGAGCATCACGGGCGGATCGTCAAGCTCACCGGCGACGGCATGCTGGTCGAGTTCCCGAGCGTCGTAAACGCCGTCGCCTGCGCCGCCGAGATCCAGCGGGCGATGCGCGAGCGCAATGCCGGCGTGCCGGCAGAGAGCCGCATCGAGTTCCGCATCGGCATCCATCTCGGCGACATCATCGTCGAGGACAATGACATTTACGGCGACGGCGTCAACGTTGCCGCGCGCATAGAATCGATAGCCAGGCCGGGCGGCGTCGCGGTGTCCGGCTCCGTCCGCGACAATGTCGGCAACCGGCTGGACCTCGCCTTCGAGGACGCCGGCGAGCAGGTGCTGAAGAACATCGACCGCCCCGTCAGGGTCTATCATGTCGATCTCTTCGCCGGGATCGGGCAGCCCCGATCCTCGACCGTCTCGGTCGAGCTCGAGGCCGAACCCGCCGCTGGGGAAAAGCCGTCGATCGCCGTGCTGCCCTTCAACAACATGAGCGGCGACCCCGAGCAGGAATATTTTGCTGACGGCATCACAGAGGACATCATAACCGATCTGTCCAAGATATCGGGCCTGTTCGTGATCGGCCGCAACAACGTGTTCACCTACAAGGGCAGAGTGGTGAAGCTGCAACAGGTGGCCGCCGAGTTGGGCGTGAGGTACCTGCTTGAGGGCAGCGTCCGCAAGGCTGCGCAACGGGTTCGCGTCACCGGTCAGTTGATCGACGGCAAGAGCGGCGGCCATGTCTGGGCCGACCGTTACGACCGCGACCTGACCGATATCTTCGCCATCCAGGACGAGATCACGCACACGATCGTCGATCAGCTTAAGGTCAGGCTGTTGCCGGAGGAAAAGCAGGCGATCCGGCAGGCGCCGACCGAGAACGTCGAGGCCTATACCTATTACCTGCGCGGACGCGAGTTCGTCCACCGCGGCTCCAAATCCTACTACCTGCTGGCAAGGCGCATGTTCGCCAAGGCGATCGAGCTCGATCCGCTCTATGCGCGCGCCTACGCAGGCATCGCCGACTGCGATTCGTTTTTGTTCCTGCACTATGACGTAAAGGTCTCGCTCGAGGCCATTCTGGCCAACAGCGCCAGGGCCCTCGACATTGACCCCAGTCTTGGCGAAGCGCACGCCTCGCGCGGTCTGGCCCTCTCGGTCGGGGAACGATATCAGGAAGCCGAGGCCGAGTACGAGAAGGCGATCGCCGGCAACCCCAATCTGTTCGAGGCGCATTATTTCTACGCGCGCACATGCCAGGCGCAGGGAAAGTTCGAGAAGGCTTCCGAGCATTTTGCGCGCGCCGCTGAGCTCAACCCCACCGACTATCAGTCGATGCTTCTGCTCGTGCAGATCTATCGATCCCTCGCGTTGCGGGACAAGGAACTGTGGGCGGCCCGCGAGGGACTGGAACGGGCCAAGCGGGTGCTTGAAAAGCACCCCGAGAATCCGCGGCCTGCCTATATGGGCGCCAACGCTCTGGTCGTGCTCGGCGACCGCGAGCGGGCGCGGGAATGGGCGGCGCGCGCGCTCGCCATCGACCCCGACGACATTCTGACGCGCTACAACATCGCCTGCGTCCGCTGCCTGCTGGGCGACTTCGACGAAGCCTTCGCGCTGCTGGAGGACCTTCTGCCGCACGCCAATCACGAGACGAAAGCGTGGGTCAGGTACGATTCTGACTTCGCAACCCTGCACGGCCTGCCGCGCTGGCAGAAAGTGCTGGAGCTGGCGCGATAGCGCACCCGGCTGCCGCCAGGCGGCGCTGTTCTTTCTACGCATTGAGAAGGGTGCTCGCCGATCGCTCGGAATAGCGGGCATCGGGCTCGAGGCCCGGCACGTCGGGATAGAGTTCCGACTGTTCCGCCATCATCGCCGGCGCCTTCTTCGGCCGCGTCGCCCACCAAGAAATAGAGCGTCGAGTTGAGGTGAACTGCTCGGCCAGTCCGATCGCGCCATCGACCTGCTGGAACCCTACTTGCAGAAGGTGGGACGTGACATGAGAGCGTGGTTCAAGAACGGATTCGGATTTCGATCCCATCGGGACCAGAGCAGCGAAATGACAGCTCGTCACCCGAATCCGGACGTTTGAGGTGACGGGACGGAACGGCAAGAATGGGTCAACTTGCGCCGCCCCGGCTCTCCGCGTCAAAATGTCCGAGGAGGGTCCGAGCTCGGTCGTTCAAATCGGCAACTGATTGGGTTTTGACTCCAGTCCGGATTATTACGCGCCTGGGGCGAGGATTGATGCGCGACAAGGGAGACAACAGCTTCACGGATCCAGCGTTGGCCGGCGTGTCCGTGATTGCGCTCATGCCACACCATTCCCACCGCAAAGCCTTCAACGGGAAATGGACAGTCCATCACTTCAAGCTGGTCCGCAGAGCCGCGCACCAGCCGTTCCGGGACCAGCGCCACGAAGTCCGAGTGAGACACGATCTCGGGGACAAACAGGAACGACGCCGCGGAGAGCACCACGTTACGCTTGTGTCCGAGAGCAGCCAAAGCGCTGTCCAGCGGCGTCGCGAAGCTGCCCCCGTCCAAAGACACGATCACTTGCTCCAGCTCGGCAAATTCAGCGACCGTGATTCCGTCCCGGAGCCGCGGATGCTTCCGGCGGCCGATCAGCACATAGCGTTCATCGAACAGATGGCGCGTGCGAAGACCTGGCGAGGCCGCCTGCGGCGTCATCAGCGCCAGATCCACATCGCCGCGCGCCATCTGCGCTTCCAACTGCGGCACGTCCAGATTGCGGATCGCGACACGAACACCGGGCGCTCGCGTCCTCAGATGCGGCGGTGGCGGCTGGCGTGGAGCACGTGGTCTTCAGCGGGCTCGAAAATGTCGAAGCCATCACCGGCGACACCAAGTGGGCGCCGCATTTCACGGACAAGGCAAAGATTGAGGACTACATTCGCGGCTTGCCCGTCCGCAGCTCGTTTGTGTACTTGGCGTTTTACTACACCAACTTCCTGGAATACTACGTGCCGCAGGGCGGCGACCGCGGCATAACGTTCGCCATTTACTTGCCGCCGGACATCCCATGCCGTTCTGCGATCCGCTCACCGCGGCCGGCCCGGCGGTGCGCGAGATGTTTGACAATCCGGCGCGATACGCCGGCGAGGTCTTGCCGGTGATCGGCGAGTTCATCTCGGCGCAACAGATGGTGGACACGTTTGTGCAGATCACCGGAAAGGCCGCGCGCTACGCCTCTGCGTACTCGCGCGAAGACTTGCTGCGCCATTTTCCGAGCTTCGCCGGCAACGAGCATCTCGTGCGCGAGTTGGTGGGTATGGTCGAATACGCCGTCGAATATGGCTACTACGCCCCTGGGCGCGATCTGACCTGGAGCCGGAAAATCGATCCCAATGCTCTGACCTGGGAACAGTTCCTCAAGCGCAGCAAATGGCAAGGCGAGCTGCTGTCCTATGGCGCCGCCGCCGAGGCCGAGCTCGCGCCGAGCTGAGAGCGGCGATGCTGCGCTTCCTGGCGGCGTTGCGGGTTGTTTCGCCTTCCGGAGTTGCGTTGAAAACACCTGGAGCGGCCCGAACGCCAAGGCAACTCTGCCTCAATCCCGGGACGACAGCAGCCGTCCATATCTGCCGACGATCCTGAGGGCGGTCAGCCGGCCGCTCTGGAAGGCGCCCGTGTCGATGCCGAGCCGGCGCCCGTCGAGCGTTGGTGTGTCCACGATCGTGTGTCCATGCACGACCCAATGGTCGAGGCGGTGCGCCGCCGCCAGGAAATCCGACCGGATGTTGAGCAGGTCGGCCTCGTCCTGCTCCTCGAGGGCGATCCCGGGCCGGATGCCGGCATGCACGAACACGAACTCATCCGAGCAGACCATCACCGGCAGCGTACGCAGGAAGCCGATATGGCCGACAGGTATCGCCTCGCGGATGCGCTCGTCGACCTCTTCGCTTGAAGCGTAGAGATTGGCGAGGTGCGCCGGATCGATGCCATAGGAATAGAGGGTCTCCCGTCCGCCGACCGCGAGCCATGGCTCCCGCGACAGCGAGCCGTCAAGATAGTTGAGCATCGCCACTTCGTGGTTGCCGGCCAGGCACACGCGCAGGAAGCCTTTTGGCGCCGGCGCCATCAGATGCTCGAGCACGCGGCGCGAATTGGGCCCGCGGTCGATATAGTCGCCAAGCATGATGATGACCTTGCGGCCACGAAACACCTGCGCGTCGAGCAGGATCTTCTGCTCCAGCGCGCGCAGCTCGTCATAGCAGCCATGCACGTCGCCGATCGCGTAGACCACCGTGTCGCGCATATCCATCACCAGCCGTTCGCGCGGCACGGGTCGGGGTCGTCTCGATCGCTGGAACAGGCTCACGGATCGGGCTCGGCACTCAAGCTAGAGCAATTCCAGGAAAAGTGTGTAACGGTTTTCCGTCCGGAATTGCGTAAAAACAAATACTTAGAGCGGCTCAGCGATTCTATGAATCGCTGAACCGCTCTAGGATCGCGCGACGCGGAGCGCGGGCCAAGTCTCGATATCAGCCGGATGCAAACAATTCCACACCGGGAGCTTCTGCGGAGGTCAGGCGACCTTCAGCCGGTAGCGGAACAGCGTGTGGTCGAGCAGCAGCCGGATGCGCGGCTCGGCCTCGGCCGCCACCAGCCAGCTTGCCGCGATCATGGCGGCGCCGACGATCGGGATCGAGACGAGGTAGGGCACGCCCGCCCGGACCAGCGCGCCGAGCATCGCCGCGCCGACGACGTCGTGGATGAGGTAGAGCGGATAGGTCATCAGCCCGATCCGGCGCCAGCCGCGCCAGGAAAGATCGAGGCGCAGCGACCAAGCCATCAGCGCCACCGCGGCCAGGAAGATGATGATCGGCGGCGCGTAGGGCATCGCCGCCTCCACCTTGATGCTGTGCACGTCGACCGAGCTGACGATCTGCAGCACCCCGCCGGCGAGGAACAGGACCGAGAAGCCGATGCGCGGCATCGTCACCGCCTTGAAGCGCATCAGCCACAGCAGCACGCCGACGGCGAAGAAGGCGCCATGATGCACGAGGGTGAGCTGCAGCCAGCGCGTCTCCGCGAGATCGGTCCAGCCGAAGGTGAAATAGAGGCACCAGAACAGCGTGCTGACGAGGCCGATGACAACGGCTATCGCCTCCATCAGGTCGTATCGGCCAAGCCTGAGCAGGATCCAGACGATGGCGTAGAAGGCGATCTCGATGCCGAGCGTCCAGTAGACGCTGTCCACCCATGGCTCGAAGGGCACGAACAACGCCGTGCGGGCAAGCCGCACAACGGCGTCCGTCGGCCAGGACAGGCCGACGAGCAGCAGCACGATCGCCGAGACCGGCGCGCAGACCCAGACCGCCGGCGCCAGCCGCCTGACGCGCGCCTCGAAGAACTTCAGCGGCGTCGAATTCTCGGCGCTGAATGCGATGACGAAGCCGCTGATGACGAAGAACACCTGCACGCCGACCCAGCCGGAGCCGACGAAGGCCATCTCGGGATGGGCCGGGATGCCGCCGGTCGAGCGCGCCGAGACGCCGTCGGGAAATGCCCATACCCAGAAGCCATAGTGATAGAACATCACCATGACGGCGGCGAGGAAACGCAATATGTCGACGCCGCCGAATGTTGTCTTGTGCTGAGCCATGCCGTGCCTTCGGAATGGCCCCCCAGGCAAACTTTACGGGCTGTTGCTGCATTGCACAACAGTCGATTGCAGTGCGGGACGAATTCCTGAGAGCACCTGCCGTGACGATCCCGCGCTGCGAAGGAGTTAGATCCCGATGCCGCGACCTTTGAGCGCCGCCGTGATCTCATCGAGGATCGCCGGATCGTCGATGGTCGCCGGCATGGTCCATTCCTCCTTGTCGGCGATCTTCTGCATCGTGCCGCGCAGGATCTTGCCGGAGCGCGTCTTCGGCAGCCGCTTGATGGTCACCACTGTCTTGAAGGCGGCGACCGGACCGATCCGTTCGCGCACCAGCCCCACCACTTCGCTTTCAATGGCGCCGGTGTCGCGCGACACACCGGCATTAAGCACGACGAAGCCGAGCGGCACCTGGCCCTTCAGCGCGTCGGCGATGCCGATGACGGCGCATTCGGCGACGTCGGGGTGCGCGGCCAGCACCTCCTCCATCGCGCCGGTCGAGAGCCGGTGGCCGGCGACATTGATGATGTCGTCGGTGCGGGCCATGACATAGAGGTAGCCGTCCTCGTCCATCATGCCGGCGTCGGCCGTCTTGTAGAAGCCGGGGAACTCCTCGAGATAGGCTTGCCGGAAGCGGGCGTCGGCATTCCAGAGCGTCGGTAGGCAGCCGGCCGGCAGCGGCAGCTTGACGACGACATTGCCGAGCGTGCCGCGGGGTACTTCATGGCCGGCATCGTCGAGGATGCGGATGTCATAGCCCGGCATCGGCACGCCCGGCGAGCCGTATTTCACCGGCAACAGCCCGAGGCCCGCCGGGTTGATCGTCATTGGCGAGCCGGTCTCGGTCTGCCACCAATGGTCGACGACTGGACGGTTGAGCTTCTGCTCGGCCCATTTGATGGTTTCGGGGTCGGCGCGCTCGCCGGCAAGGAACAGCGTGCGGAATTTCGACAGGTCGTATTTCGGCACGAACTCGCCGCGCGGATCCTGTCCCTTGATGGCGCGGAAGGCGGTCGGCGCGGTGAACAGTGCCACCACGCCGTGCTCCGAGATCACCCGCCAGTAGGTGCCGGCATCCGGCGTGCCGACCGGCTTGCCCTCGAAAAGCACGCTGGTCGCGCCATGCAGCAGCGGCCCGTAGACGATGTAGGAATGGCCGACCACCCAGCCGACATCGGAGGCCGCCCAGAACACCTCGCCCGGCTTGACGCCGAACTCGCTGTCCATCGTCCATTTCAGCGCGACCATATGGCCGCCATTGTCGCGCACGATGCCCTTCGGCTGCCCGGTCGTACCGGAGGTGTAGATGATGTAGAGCGGGTCGGTGGCCAAGACCGGCACGCAGTCGACATTGGCTCCCGCCGCCCGCTCGCGGGCAACCGCGTCGGCATAGTCGAAGTCGTAATTGTCCTTCATCTCGCAGCGCAGCTGCTCGCGCTGCAGGATCAGGCAGGCGTCGGGCTTGTGCCTAGACATCTCGATCGCCTTGTCGAGCAGCGGCTTGTAGGCGATGACGCGGCCCGGCTCCAGGCCGCAGGAGGCGGTGACGATCAGCTTCGGCTTGGCGTCGTCGATGCGGGTGGCGAGCTCATGCGAGGCGAAGCCGCCAAAGACCACCGAATGAACGGCGCCGATGCGGGAACAGGCGAGCATGGCGACGGCCGCTTCCGCCACCATCGGCATGTAGATGATGACGCGGTCGCCCTTGCCGATGCCGCGATGCCTCAGCACCGAGGCCAGCGCGACGACCTCGCGCTTCAGTTCGGCATAGGTGAATTTCCGGATCGTGCCGGTGATCGCGCTGTCATGGATCAGCGCCAGCTGGTTGGCGCGGCCGCCGGCGACATGGCGGTCGAGGGCGTTGAAGCAGGTGTTGCAAGAGGCGCCGACGAACCAGCGGCCATAGACGCCGGCCGCCGGGTCGAAGACGCTTTCGGCCGGCGAATACCAGTCGATCGCCTTGGCCGCTTCGGCCCAGAACCCCACAGGGTCGCGTTTCCAGCCCTCATAGACTTCGCGGTAGCGTGAGGCCATCGACTTTCCTCCCAGGAACATCTCGTCGTCTGGCCATAGCCTAAGCCGCTTCTCGCGGCCATGTCTCCCTGCATTTTGGTCGACGTCGCTTGGCAAATCTGCCCAGGCGGCGCTTCCGCTTGGAGCGCCGTTCGGCCGGTCGCGGATAGAAAGCCGGCTTAGAGCGGCAGTGCCGCCAGCATCAGTCCGACGCCGCCGGCGATCAGAACGGCGGCCGCCAATGCCTTCCGATGGCGCTCGAAAGCCGTCGGAGCCCGATCCCAGTTGTAACGCATGCTCTACACTCCCCGAAAACGCCGGCGCACTCTTAGCTTACTTAAGGGAAGGAAGGCAACCCTGACGGGAATCGCCGGCTTGACAGGGGGCATAACCGACCATCATCCTTCCGCCATAGGTGAACTCGGGGGATTTTTGATGAAGAGAACTTACGAAAAGCCGGTTCTGGTCAAGCGCGAGAAGCTGTCGAACGTCGTTGCCGCCCCAAGCGGCCCGGCAGGCTAATGGGCCGACTGCCTGATATCGGGTAATGGACAGCGCCATGGTGCCGCGCTAATTCCACTTCGGCAAGGGAGCGGGCGTATGGCTGAAATCGGTTCTGAAACGGTTCTGCGGATGGCGGAAGACGCCTCCGTGCAGCATGTCGGCGACGGCGCCGTCGTGCTTCTGGCGCGCAGCGGCCAGCTCTACACCTGCAACGGCACCACCGAAGCCTTCCTCGACAAGGTCGATGGCGTGCGCAGCCTTGACCAGATCGTCGACCTGCTGTCGGACGAATTCGAAGTCGACAAGGCCACGCTCGATGAGGATATCGCCGCCCTTGCCGCCGAACTGGTGGCCGAAGGCATCCTTGCCGACCCGGGCGCGTGATGGCCGACGGACCGTTCCTGCGCACCGTTTTTCGCACCCATCTGTGGCTCAGCGCCCGCTTGCTGCCGGTGCTGGTCGCCCGGCGCGATTTCGAAAGCGTGCTGAAATTGGCACCGCTGCGATTGCCCACACCCTATCGCGGCCTGCCATGGAGCTACATCGTCGCTCGCGTCAATCGAACGGTCCGGCGCCCTTGGTTCATGCGCGACCGCAGATGCCTCAGGGAAGGGCTGCTCGGTTTCCGCTTTCTGCGCATGGCCGGTTTCGACCCCGACCTGCACTTCGGTGTCGATGCCAAATCGATGCACGAGCCGCGCCTGTCGGCGCATTGCTGGGTCTGCCTCGAAGGCAAGCCTGTGGTCAGCGACAGCCTTCCCGACATGGTTGAAATCTATCGCCATCCCGGCGGCAGCGTGAAGGCGCGCGCCGCTTGACCGGCGCGGCAACCAGCTTCCGCTATGACCTCGACGGCCAGGTCATCGGCATATCGGTAGAGCGCGCCGAGCTTTGGCCGAGCTTCGACCTGATGCTCGGCACCTTGCGTGTCGATGAAGCGGTCGACCCCGGTTTTCGCATCGATATCCGCGAAACGTCGGCGCTGCCGGAAAACCCGGCGGGCAAGCTCGCCTTCGACGGCGAGGTGCCGCTGGACGGCCATTGCCGGATCATCGACGCCGGAGACATCGTCCATCTGGTCTTTCCCGGCCTGCAGACGGCCTCGATCCATGCCTGTGAGGGCTCGGCCGAAATCCGCGTTCATCCCGACAGCAAGGTCAAATGGACGCTGCTGATGATGGTGCTGGACGCCGCGCTGGATGCTGGCGGGCAGCACATGCTCCATACCGCCGGCCTGACGTTGCCTGGCCGCGAGGCGCTGGTGCTGGTCCACGCGCCGAGCGGCACCGGCAAGTCGACGACGTCAATGGCGCTGGCGTCGCTGGGCTTTGGCCTTTGCTCGGACGATGTCATGATCCTCGGTGCGAAAGCAGGGGGCGTCACGGCCTGGGGCATGCCGCGCAAGGTGAAGATCCATCGCAACACCGCGGCGATGCTGCCATTCCTCGCTCCCTGCCTCGGCGACAAATGGGACGCCGAGGGTGAGCAGGCCGTCTCGCTGGAACGTCTTGCCGAGATCATCCGCGTCGAGGATGTGCGCGCGAGACCGGTCGCGGCGCTCTTGCATCTGGCGCGCTCGGCCGACGGCCAGACCAGGCTCATGCCCATGGCCAGGACCGATGCGATGGTTGCGCTTGCCACCGACAACGTCAGGACCGGCATGACCGGCCTCTTGCCGATGCAGAAACGGCGCATGGCGACGATCGCGGCGCTGGTCAAGGCAGTCCCGACCTTCACCCTGGAAGTCGGCTCGAGGCCGGAGGACGCGGCGGCGTTGATCCGCGCCGTGCTTGATCAGGCTTAGATTAGACGGATTCTTTCCGTCGAAGAATCCCGCACCGGAAGCGCAGAAAACACCTTCAGATGGCCGCAGGAGTAGAGTTTCCAAATGGACTCTCAGGCCGGATAGGGCCTCGGCCGGGCCAACCGCTGGACCCAGCGGAAGGCGTCGCGGCTGAGGCGCGAGCGCATCTTGTCCCGTGAATTGACCCTGAGCAGCATGTTCCCGGTGATCAGCCACTTGGCGAGCCGTATTGAAAGATCGGGCTTGATGCGGTTGGCGAGCTCGATCGCGCGCGGTTCCTCGAACAGGCGTCCGGTCACGTTGAGGACGGTCGCCAGCTCGAGCTCGATGCCGGTCATGCGCGCGGCCTCGAGCAGGCGCGCTTCCGCCTCCGGCGACTGCAGCGCACGCACGCCCTGCAACACGTCGACGCAAAGCTGCAGCCGGTGGAATTTGTGGCCGCCGGCGGCGTGAACGATGGCGATGGTGAGCAGCGCCGCCGGCGTATTGGCCTCGCCGCCGTCGATGATTTCCAACTCGCGAAAGCCGAGCGACAGCCGCCGCCGCATGCCTGTGTCGTGCACCAGGTTGCCGTGCAGCTCTATCAGCAGGCTGGAGTTCTCCTTCTCCAGCCACTTGAACTCCTGCAACTCGTGCGAGCGTGCCTCGGCGCTGGCAAGCTTGAAGCCGCAGCCGGCAATGACGCTATTGGCCTCGCCGATGCTGGCGGGACCGACCAAAATGTCGATGTCGGTGAACGGCCGGTCGGCGGCATGGCGATAGAGTTTTCGCGCGAACACCGGACCTTTGACGATGCGGGCGGAAATGCCCTTCGCCGCCAGCGCCTTCATGATCCGGTCGCCGTGATATTGCAGCAGCATCGACTGCCCGGTCACCAGCGTCGCCTGATCGCGCAGCTCGGAGAGCTTCTGCCGCAGGGCGGCATCTTCCGGCAGGCTGGCGTCGCCGATTTCCCGGAGCTTGCGCAGCATGATCGGCAGCACGCCGTGGAATTCGGCATTGGCGAGCAGCGCCGTCAAGCTGCTTGCCGAAAGATTCCGGTCACGGTCGGCCGGCACCTCGGGGTCGGCAAAGTCGAGCAGCAGTTTTTCATCGGCAGGCGAAAGCGGTGGCAGCATCAACCGGGCAACGTTGCGAATGGCATGCAAATTCCGCGAATATGGTCGCAGAAAAGTCATGGCGATGCCAGCGGGGCTACATCCCCCAGCGCAGCGCGGCCGTGTGCACCGGGGCGTCCCACAGCGCCGTCATCTCGCCGTCGAGCGTCGTCAGCGTGATCGAGCAGCCGGCCATGTCGAGCGAGGTGACGTAGGAGCCGACCAGCGAGCGGGCCACCGTCACACCGTTGCTCTCGAAGATTTCGCGGGCGCTGTTGTACATCAGGTAAAGCTCCATCGACGGCGTGCCGCCGAAACCGTTGATGAACAGCAGAGCCGGCCCCTCGGCGCGGTCGCCAAGATCGCCGAGGATCGCCGCGCAGATCTCCTCGGCGATGGCGTCAGCGCTCTTCAGCGCGTCGCGTCGCCTGCCGGGCTCGCCATGGATGCCGACGCCGAACTCCATCTCGCTGTCGCCGATCTCGAATGTCGGCTTGCCCGCCGCCGGCACGGTGCAACTGGTCAGCGCCACGCCCATCGAGCGTGTCGCGCCGTTGACGCGGTCGCCGAGCGCCTTGAGCTGAGGCAAGGCCATGCCTTGCTCGGCCGCCGCGCCGAGGATCTTCTCCACCACCAGCGTGCCGGCGACCCCGCGCCGGCCGGTCGTGTAGGATGAGTTCTCGACCGCGACGTCGTCATTGGTCACCACCTGCAGCACGCCGTCCGACATCTCGGCGGCCATGTCGAAATTCATCACGTCGCCTTCGTAGTTCTTGACGATGAACAGGCAGCCGGCGCCGGTGTCGACCGCCTGCATCGCTGCCAGGATCTGGTCCGGCGTCGGCGAGGTGAACACCTGGCCGGGGCAGGCGGCGTCCAGCATGCCGTGGCCGACCAACCCGCCATGCAGCGGCTCGTGGCCGGAACCGCCGCCCGAGATCAGCGCCACCTTGCCCGGCTTGAGCTCTCTGCGGCGGACGAATTTGTGTTCGTCGCCGAGCGTCAGGATGTCGGAATGGGCGGCTACGAAACCGTCGAGGCTTTCGGTGAGCACCGTGTCCACCGCGTTTATGAATTTCTTCATGGCAGTCCTCCCGAAATGATCTTTGATCTGCGCAATTCCGAACGGAAAAACCGCTACACACTTTTCCTGGAATAGCTTTCTCAGCCGCTGCCCTTGCCGGCGATGCTGGATATCTTCTGGATGAACTCGTTGATCGCTCGGTCGAGCGCGGCATTCTGCCTGTCGTCGCCGAAATCCGGCACGATCAGCGAGACGTGGCGCGTCTTGCGCGGCCCCGAAGCTGCCGGCAGCTTGCCGGGATGCGCCTGGTGGTAGGCGACCAGGAACTGGTCGCGCTCGGCCGGGCTGAAATGGCAGACGGAAAAGATGGAAGGCAGATGCTTCGACGGAATGGGGATCGAATAGGCCGGGCTTGAGATCTGCGTGACAAAGCTGCGATGCTTGCCGAGCGCATCGGCAAGCCGCTGGCGCATGCCGGAAGGCCGCTGGTCGATGACCTGCGACAGGATCGTCTTGTAGGCGCGGATCGCGTCTTCCGAACCTGCTTCCTGTATCTTGGCTGCCTTGGCCATGCCGTCCTTACACCAAAACATCCGCGATGGCCGCCTTGGCCATCGCAAGCTGGGCCGGAGCCACCGAAAGATCGCGCAGGCCGGCTTCGAGCAGCGCCGGGATGGCGGCCGGATCGCCGCCCGCATCGCCGCAGAGGCTGACCGGAATGCCTTTCTCCCGCCCGAAGGCCGCGACCGCAGCGATCAGCCGCAGCACGGCGGGATGGCGGACTGAATTGAGAGACGCGACGGCCGTGTTGTCGCGCGCGGCCGCCATTACATATTGCGTCAGATCGTTGGAGCCGATCGAGAAGAAGGCGACGTTGGCGAAGGCTTCCGGCGCGATCGCTACCGATGGCACCTCGACCATGATGCCGAGCGGCGGTATTTCGTGCGCCATGCCGCGCGCGGCAAGCGCCGTCTGCTCTTCGGCGAACAGCGCCCCGGCTTGGGCGTACTCTTCGGCGGTGGCGATCATCGGAAACATCACCTTCAGATTGCCGTGTACGGCGGCGCGCAGCAATGCCCGGATCTGCACCCGGAAAACGTCGCGCCGCGCCAGCGACAGCCTGATGCCGCGCAGGCCGAGAAACGGGTTGGTCTCCTCGACGGTGAAACCCGGAACCGGCTTGTCGCCGCCGGCATCGACGGTGCGAATGGTCACCGGCTTTTCTCCGGCCCATTCCAGCACCTTGCGATAGGCAAGATACTGCGCCTCCTCGTCCGGCAGCGTCCTGCCGAACAGGAATTCCGTCCTCATCAGGCCGACGCCGTCACAGGTGGCGATATCGATGCCGTCGACATCGGAAGGGTAGGCGATGTTCACCTGCACCCGCACGGGCGTTCCGGTCTTGGTTGTGGCGGGCCGGGCGAGAAAAATCCGCGCCTTGCCCTGCCGTGCCGCGAAGGAGGCGGACGACTGCCGGAACGCGTCGCGTTCCGCAGGCGAGGGCGAGAGCACGATGCGGCCGTGCTCGGCGTCGAGCAGCGCGTTCCCTGCCGGTTTATCCGCGGACGCGCCAAGCCCCACCACCATCGGCACGCCGCGCGAGCGCGCCAGCATGGCGACATGGCTGGCCGAGCTGCCGGCTTTCAGCGCAATGCCGCCGCCGCTGCTCCATTCGGTTTCGAGGAAGCGCGTCGGCGCGATGTCCTCGCCACAGAGGATGGCGCCGGGGGGTGCCGCCATGTCGCTGTCGTCGCTCAGCGCCCGCAGCACCTGATCGCGGATGTCGCGCAGGTCGGCGGCGCGCGCGCGGAAATAGTCCTGGTCAGATGCATCGTAGCCGGCGATCTCGGCATCGAGCGCTGCCCGCCAGGCGACGTCGGCGGGCTCCCCGGAGCCGATCGACACGAAGGCCGGACCGCTCAGTGCGTCGTCCTCCAGCATCGCGATATGAAATTCGAGTATGCCGGCGGCGTCGCCGTCGGTGCTTTCGACCAGTAACGTTAGCCGGCTTACCGCCTTGCCGATAGCCGCCTGCAGCGCTGTCATTTCCTCCGCCGCGTTCGCCTTGCTTCTGTAGGCGGCCGGCGGCCGGTCGAGGTCGAACAGCGGCCCTTCGGCATAGCCTGGAGAGGCGGGAATGCCTTCAATCCGCATGGCCGGCATTCCTAGGGCAATTCCAGGAAAACTGTGACGCGGCTTTCCGTCCGGAAATGCGTAAAGACAGATGGCCGGAGCAGTTCAGAGGTAGCTGAACGGCTCCAGCGGACAGGAGGCCGCATCGGCCCGTTTCAAGCGGACCGGGCATGGTCCCTGTCCTCGTCGAAATCGCGCTGCACCAGATCGACCAGCGCGCCGACCGCTTCGCTCGCGCCGTCGCCTCGCGCCCTTATGTGCAGCAAGGTCCCTTTCGGCGCCTTGGCCGCCATCACCTTGACGATGCTCTTGGCGTCGACCCAGGGGCCGTTGGCGGCGACGGCTACTTCCACCTCGGCCGCGAACGACTTGGCGAGCTTGGTGAACTTCACCGAAGGGCGCGCGTGCAGGCCCACCTCGTGGGTGATCAGTACCGTAGCTTCGGCGGATGCGGACATTCAGTCGGTTCCCGTTCACTCACGACGGCGACAATTCATGCGCGGTCGCCACCACTTCCTTGAGCGAGGCGCCGCCGGAGGATTCCGTCGCCGCCATCACCGCGCCCTCGACGATCGGCGCGTTGCAGACGACAATTCTGTGCGCTCGCGGCTCGCCGATCATCTCGACCGCCATCTCGCTGTTGGTCTCGGCGCCGCCGAGATCGACGAGGATCGCGACGCCCGCTTCCGACCAGGCCTTGTCGATCGCGCCCATTATCGCCTCGACGCTGGTGCCGAGCCCGCCATGGCCGTTTCCGCCGCACCACGCAAGCGGCACCTCGTCGCCAACCATCTGGCGCACCATGTCGGCCGTGCCTTCGGCGACCAGCGGCGAATGCGATACGATGACGATGCCGACATTGCTCATCAAGAACCCTCGATCGCTTCAGCGACTGCGCGCACCAAGAGCGCGGTCGAGCGCGCCCCGGCGTCCATATGCCCGATCGAGCGCTCCCCCAGGAAGGAGGCGCGCCCGCGCAGGGCCTTCATCGGCACGGTTGCGTCTGCCGCGTCATCGGCGGCGTCGGCGATTTCGCTGGCCGTCTTGCCTTGCGCCAGCGCCTCATACACCGGTTGCAGCACGTCGAGCATGGTTTTTTGTCCCGGCTGCGATTTGCCGCGCGCTGAAACCGCTTCGATCGCCTTGCCCAGCGCCGCCGTCAGCGCGGCGCGGTCGGGTGCCGCGGGCAGTTCCTTGCCAAGCGCCATGAACAGCGTGCCGAACAGCGGACCGGAAGCACCGCCCACCGTCATCACCAGCTTGGTGCCTACAGCCTTCAGCGCGTCCGGCAGCGGCTTCTCGGCGATGGCCCCGGTCTCGGCGCGCACGGCCTCGAAGCCGCGCTTCATGTTCAGCCCGTGGTCGCCGTCGCCGATCGCCTGGTCGAGCGCGGTCAACTCGTCGGCGTGCGTCGCGACCGTGTCCGCCGCCGCCGCGATCAATCGTGAGAAGTCGGATGCGGCCATTCTCAGTCCTTCATGCCGGGGCGAACATGGCCGCCACGACCGCGAAAGCTTCGGCCACCGCAAAGGCGCCTGGATCCGCTACGCCGTCAAGCTGCCGGCCGATATAGGCCGAGCGCCCCGCCTTCGCCTTCTGCATCGCCATGGTCGTCTCCGCGCCGTGCCGCGCGGCCGATGCGGCCGCTTCCAGCCCGCTTGCGTCGAGCGCCTTGAGCGCCGGCTCCAGCGCATCGACCATGGTGCGGTCGCCGATTTTCGCGCCGCCGTAGAAGGTCATCCGGTCGAGGCCGGCGAGCAGCGCCTTGCCGAGCGGCACGCCGCCTCTGAGCGACTGGGCCGCGGCGGTGAAGAAGATCGACAAGAGCACGCCGCTGGAACCGCCCATCGAGGTTCCCAGCGTATCGCCGATTGCGGCGACCGTTGCGGCCCTGTCGGCAAGCGGCAGCCTATCGAGGCGGTGAACCACGCTGCGCGCGCCGGTCGCCACCGTCGAGCCGGTGTCGCCGTCGCCGGCCTTGGCGTCCAGGCCGTTCAGCGTCTGTTCGAGCGAGATAAGTTTCTCGCAGACCGTGGCGATCAGCCGCTCGGCGCCCGCATCGCGGCTGGCCGGCCTGGCGGCGTCGCGAATGGCAGGTTTGGCCATTTCCACCACGACTGGCTGGCGAACCGGCTTCGCCGGCAGCCAGGCATGCGGGCCGACCGGCGCCGAGAGCGCCGCCTCGCGCTCGGCATCCAGCCTGATCAGCGACAGCGAGAAACCGTTCATGTTGAGCGCGGTCATCAGATGTCCGGGGCCGATCGTCAGCGTCACCGCCTTTGCCAGCGGCGAGGCGAGCACGGCATTCGCGATCAGCGACATTTCCAGCGGCGGCACCGATCCGAGATTGTTGATCAGCAAGGCGTAACGGCTGTGCGGATCGAGCCGCGCGGCAAGCCGCTCGGCCATGATGGCGACCAGCTTGCCGGCGCTCTGCAGCGCGATGCGCTCGACGCCGGGCTCGCCGTGGATGCCGAGGCCGAGCTCGCCGTCGTCGGCGCCAAAACGGTCTTCATGCGTCTGGCCCGGGATGGAGCAGGAGGAGAGCGAGATGCCGAGCGAAATGATGTCTTTCGCCGCCGCGCGCGCCGCAGCGGCGACCGATGGCAGGTCACGGCCGGCTTCCGAGAGGTGCCCGGCGATCTTGTGCACGAACAGCGTGCCGGCGACGCCGCGCGGCTGCGTGATGTCGGGCAGCGCGATGTCGTCGGCGACGATCACCATCTCGACCGCAAAACCTTCCGCGCGCGCCTTTTCGGCGGCGAGCCCGAAATTGAGCCGGTCGCCCGTGTAGTTCTTGACGATCAAAAGGCAGCCTGCCGGCCCGGTCGTCGCGCGGATCGCCGCCAGCACCGCTTCGACGCTCGGCGAAGCAAAGATCTCGCCCGACACGGCGGCCGTCAGCATGCCGGCGCCGACGAAACCGGCATGCGAGGGTTCGTGCCCGGCGCCGCCGCCGGAAACCACCGCGACCTTCGTCTTGTCCCAGTCGGACCGCAGCACGACTTTGATCTCGGGATAGCCGTCGAGGCGGGCCAGCGCGCCCGACCCCGCCGTGGCCAGGAAGCCATCCAGCGCTTCGGTGACGATCGTCTCTTTGCGGTTGAAAAAGTGCTTCATGGATTTCGTCCAGTCCGTATCCGCGAGTCGTCAATCGGCGTGCGCGGCGTGCTCGGTTCGCCTACATCAGTCTTTGCCCGTCCGAGCCGAAATAAAGCGGCGAGCGATAGCGGATCGTCACCTTGTCTCCTTTTGCCAGCGCCGTGTCGGGATCGGTGAGCGTCACCAGCTTCTTCGCGCCCACTGTCACGTGCAGGTGGTTCTGGTCGCCAAGATGCTCGACCCAGTCGACGACGCCATCGGCATGGCCGTTCGCCGCCTTCTCGATCGCGAGATGTTCGGTGCGGGCGCCGATCGTCTTCGTGCCGGTCGGCGCGCCGCCGTCAGGCAGCAGGCCGGCCGGCAAAAGGTTGATCGCCGGCTGGCCGAGGCGGGCCGCGACATGCAGGTTCGCCGGCTCCGAATAGATCGCGCGCGGCGTGCCGATCTGCACCAGTACGCCTTCAGAGAGGATGCCGATGCGGTCGGCCATGGTCATCGCCTCGATCTGGTCGTGCGTGACATAGAGCATGGTGGCGCCGAGCTCGGCCTGGATGCGCTTCAGCTCGAGCCTGAGGTCCGCGCGCAGCTTGGCGTCGAGCGACGACAGCGGCTCGTCCATCAGGTAGATCGACGGCTTGCGCACCAGCGCGCGGCCGATGGCGACGCGCTGCATCTCGCCGCCCGACAGTTTTGTCGAGCGGTTGTTGAGCTTGTGGTCGATGCGCACCATGCGCGCCACTTCCTCGACGCGGCGGCGCACCGCCTCTTCGGGGAAGCGCCGCGCCGGCGAGCGCAGCGGGAAGGCGAGGTTGTCGTAGACCGAAAGATGCGGGTAGAGCGAATATTGCTGAAACACGAAGGCCGTGTCGCGCTCGGCCGGCGACAGCGTCGTCGCGTCGTGGCCGCCGATGCGGATCGTGCCGCTGTCCGGCCGTTCCAGCCCGGCGATCAGCCTGAGCGTCGTCGTCTTGCCGGCCCCGGTCGGGCCGAGCAGCACGACGAATTCGCCGTCCTTGATCTGCAGGTCGAGATCGTTCACGGCAACGGTGTCGCCGAAGCTCTTGGTCACACCGTGGATGTGGACGTCAGCCATGGCGCGCCTCCGCTGCCTGATCGTGCATGGCGGTCCTCACCGCGCGGCCCGATCCTTTCTCGAACAGCGACAGCCGCGCGCTGCTCAGCGTCAGCCCGACCTGCTCGCCGGGGTTCAAATGGATGCCGGCCGGCACCCGGGCCTTGATGATGCCGTCGGCCGTCTCCACCGCGACGATCTGCGTGGTGCCGAGATATTCGGTGCCGTAGATCGCGCCGCGCAGCTTAGAGGCGTCGTCGAAGCGGATATGCTCGGGCCGGATGCCGAGCGCCATGTCGGCGGGCGCGACGTCCTCGCGCACTTCGGGCACCGCCACCTTGGCGCCTTGCACGACGATTTCCTTCGCGCCCCTGGCGAGCCCGCCGCCGAAGCGGAGAAAGTTCATCGGCGGCGAGCCGATGAAGTCGGCGACGAACATCGTCGCCGGTCGGTCGTAGATTTCGCGCGGGCTGCCGAACTGCTCGATGACGCCGTGATTCATCACCGCGATCTTGTCAGCCATCGACATCGCTTCCATCTGGTCGTGCGTGACATAGACGGTGGTGGCGTGGATGCGGTTGTGAAGCTCGCGCAATTCGTGAACCATCAGATCCCGGAATTCGGTGTCGAGGGTCCCGAGCGGCTCGTCCATCAGGAAGCATTTCGGGCGCCGCACGATGGCGCGGCCGAGCGCGACGCGCTGCCGGTCGCCGCCGGCAAGGCCGGAGACCGATCGATCGAGCAGATGGTCGATGCGCAGCAGCCTCGCGGTCTCCTCGACCCGCTCGCGGATCTCGGCCGAGGGCATGCCTTGCGCCAGCAGCGGAAAGCCGATGTTCTTGCGCACGTTCATGTGTGGATAGAGCGCGAAGAGCTGGAAGACGAAGGCGATGTCGCGCTCGCGTGCCCGGCGCATTGTGACGTCCTCGCCGCCGAGCAGTATCTTGCCACCGGTCGGCAGCTCCAGCCCGGCAATCATCCTCAGCGTCGTCGTCTTGCCGCAGCCGGACGGCCCGAGCATGACGAAGAACTCGCCGTCCTCGACGACGAAGTTGGAATCCTGCACCGCGACGAACTCGCCGAAGGCTTTCCTCAGGTTCTGAACACGGATCTCGGCCATGGCTATTCCGGGAATTTCGAGACGATGATGAACATTGCCGTGCCGACGAGCATGGTGACGAAGGAATAGCTGTAAAGCGCCAGCGCGAAGGACTGGAACAGCATCAGGAAGCCGATGGCGATGATTGCCGTGGCGATGTTTTCCATCAGGCCGCGTCTTGCCCAGGTCGGCCAGCGGGATTTGCGTCTTGCGGGCTGGATCGTGCTCATTTGCGCACCGCGCCGAAGGTGATGCCGCGCAGCAATTGCTTGCGGAGCAGGATGGTGAAGACCAGGATCGGCACCAGGAAGATGGTCGTGCCCGCGGCGACCGCCGGCCAGTCCTGGCCGCCCTCGCCGATGATGGTTGGGATGAAGGGCGGCGCGGTTTGCGCCGTGCCTGAGGTGAGCAGCGCGGCGAACGCATATTCGTTCCAGGCGAAGATCAGGCAGAAGATGGCGGTCGCGGCGATGCCGGTGGTCGCCTGTGGCAGCACGGTGCGCCAGAAAGCCTGCAGCCTGGTGTAGCCGTCGATCATCGCGGCCTCCTCATACTCGCGTGGGATCTCGTCGATGAAGCCCTTGAGCAGCCAGACGGCCAGCGAGACGTTGACCGCGGTGTAGAGCAGGATCATGCCGAGCGCGGTGTCGGAGAGGCCGAGCTCGCGGTACATCAGGTAGATCGGGATCGCCACCGCGATCGGCGGCATGAAGCGCGTCGACAGGATGAAGAACAGAAGGTCGTCCGCCAGCGGCACCTTGAAGCGGGAGAAGCCGTAGGCAGAAAGCGTGCCGAGAAACACCGCGCAGAAGGTCGAGCCGAAGGCGATGATCAGCGAATTGACGAAGCGCGGCAGGAAGTTCGACGGCCCGGCGATCACCATGTTGCGCTTGCGTACCGTCTCGTCGCAGAAGCCGGTCGCCGGTCCGAGCGAGTTGATGTATTCCGGCGTCTGCCTGGTGCGGGTGGTGAACAGGTTGCAGTAGCCCTCGATGCTCGGCTGAAAGACGATCTTCGGCGGATAGGCGATCGAATCCGGCGGCGTCTTGAAGCTGGTGGCGAAGATCCAAAGCAGCGGCACGATCGAGATCAGCGCGTAGCCGACAACGAGCATGCCGGCGATCCGCTTCGAGTTCGACGACGGCGCGACGACGGAATGGGCGGTGGTCAGGCTCATCTCTGCTTCACCTTGTTGAGCGCCTTGACGTAGATGTTGGCGAGCCCGAACACCGCGACGAAGAGGATGATGGCGAAGGCTGAGGAATAGCCGGTGCGCCAGCTTTCGAAGGCCTGCCGCTTCAGCGTGATCGAGGCGACCTCGGTGGTCGAGCCGGGCCCGCCGCCGGTCAAGAGGTTGACCATGTCGAACATCTTGAAGTTCTCGATGCCGCGGAACAGCACCGCCAGCATGATGAAGGGCAGCGCCATCGGCAGGGTGATCGACCAGAACTGCCGCCAGTTGGAAGCGCGGTCGACCTCGGCCGCTTCATAGATGTATTCGGGGATGGAGCGCAGGCCCGCGAGGCAGATCAGCATCACGTAGGGCGTCCACATCCAGGTGTCGACAATGATGATCGCCCAAGGCGCCAGCTCGACATTGGACAGCATCTGCACATTCGTCGGCGGAATGCCGGTGACGAATGAGATGACATAGGAGAACAGCCCGATCTGCGGCTCGTAGAGGAAGCGCCAGAAATTGCCGACCACCGCCGGCGACAGCATCATCGGCACCAGGATGATCGTCGTCCAGAAGGCGTGGCCGCGGAATTTGCGGTCGATCAGCCAGGCCAGCGTGAAGCCGATCACCGTCTGCAAGAGGATGGTCCAGAACACGAAATGCGCCGTGGTCTGCATGGCGATCCAGATGTCCTGGTCGCCGAGGATGCGCCGGTAGTTCGAGAGCCCCAGGTTTTTCACCACTTCGTTGGGGCGGTTGGCGCGGAAGTTGGTGAACGACAGATAGATCGCCCAGAACAGGGGGAAGATGTTGATGGCAAGCAGCAGGAGGATCGTCGGCGAGATGAACAGCCAGGCGAGGCCCTTGTCGCTGATGCCCCGGATCGTCTTGGCCAATGGTTCCGGGGTCGCCCGGGCAGCATTGTCCGCAGTCCGATTGAGCATGGTTAGTCCTGCTTCGGTCACTGGTCAGTCTCGGCGATGGAATTTATCTGAACTGCGTCCCGTGCCAAGGGTGGCACGGGACGCCTCGATCAAGCTCGGGAGGAGCCTTACATCTTGCCCCGACTACATCTTGCCATCGTCCTGGAAGACCTGCGTCCAGTCCTTGACGAGGCCGTCGAGCGCGTCCTTGGCTGAGCCCTGGCCGGCGACGACATAGTCGTGGAAGCGCTTCTGCGAGGCCTGCAGCAGCGGCGCGTAGCTGGGTTCGGCCCAGAAGTCCTTCACGATGGCCATCGAGTCGAGGAAGGCCTGCGCATAGGGCTGGCTGGATGGGAACTTCGGGTCCTTGACGACGGAGTTCAGGCAGGAATAGCCGCCGAGCGACCACCACTTGGCCTGCACGTCCTTGTTGGCGAACCACTTGATGTATTTCAGCGCCGATTCCTGCTTGTCGGAATAGGAGACCACTGAAATGCCCTGGCCGCCGAGCTGGGCGAACTGGTCGCCATCGGGGCCCTTCGGGTTGACGAAGTAGCCGATCTTGTCGCCGCCGACATTCTCGTCCTTCTGCAGGCCGGGCCAGGTGAAGGCGAAGTTCATATGCATCGCCACCTGGCCGGATTTGAAGGCGTCGACGCCTTCGCCCATGTAGCTGTTGGAAGCGCCGGGCGGCGTGCAGCAGTCATAGAGCGCCTTGTAGAATTCCAGGCCCTTCACCGATTTCTCGGAGTTGACGAAGCCGTCCATCTCATAGGGCTTCTTCGGGTTCTCGTACTGGAAACCGAAGCTGTAGAGCACGTCCATGGCGCCCATGGTGATGCCTTCCGAGCCGCGCTCGGTGTAGATCGAGGCGCCATAGACGGTCTTGCCGTCGATCTGCCGCTTCTGGAAGAACTCGGCGATCTGCTTCAGCTGGTCGAAGGTGGTCGGCGCGGCGAGGTCCCAGCCATACTTCTCCTTGAATTCCTTCTGCAGCTCGGGCCGCGAGAACCAGTCCTTGCGATAGGTCCAGCCGACCACGTCGCCCATGGCGGGCAGCGCCCAGTAGTTGGGCGAGTTCTTCGGCCATTCCGAATAGCCGACCACGGTCGCCGGCACGAAGTCGTCCATGCTGATCTTCTCCTTGTCGAAGAAGTTGTTCAGCTTGACGTAGTGGCCGTTCTCGGCGGCGCCGCCGATCCACTGGCTGTCGCCGATGATCAGGTCGCAGAGCTTGCCGTGCGAGTTCAGCTCGTTGAGGAAGCGGTCGGCGTAGTTGGTCCACGGCACGAACTCGAACTTCATGCCGATGCCGGTTTCCTTGGTGAAGTCCTTGGACAGTTCCACGAGCGCGTTGGCCGGATCCCAGGCCGCCCAGCAAAGCGTCAGGTCTTCCGCATGCGCGGCGTTCGAGACGGCGGTCGATGCTGTGATCGCCGAGGCCAGTCCCAATGCCAGTTTCCAGGTCGATTTCATGCCTTACCTCCCATTTGCGAAACGCGTCCGGATGACGGTTTCAAGAGCTCTCGACCCTCGCTCCTCCGAGGGCCTGAACATGGCGCGCGATGCGCCGCCGATGTTTAGTAATTTGTTTAGTGATGCTCTTTTTACTAAACAACGCAAGCGAATTCGTTGCTGCGCCGCAGCATGGCGAAAAGGGTGGTTGAAATCATTGGGAAATAGCCGCGGGCTGCTTCAGCCGGATCGTTCGTCAGCCGGCTCAGAGCAACTCAGGAAAGGTGTGAACGCTCTAGCTGACCGTCTTCGTGCTGACCGTCACCGGCCGGATCGGCGGCGCGGGCGGCAGCAATTCGCGGATGTCGGCGAAGGGGAAGACAGGATCGAAGCGGAAGGCCTCGGCCAGTGCGCCGGGCTCGCCGTTGCATTGCCCGGCGCGAAACGCGTTCTGCGTGCGCGCGCCTTCGACGAAGCGTTCCGGATCCTGCGAGCGATGCGCGCGGATCGCTTGCGCCTTGATGTCCCAATGCGCGGAGATGTCGACATAGTGCGTCGGCGAAAAGCCGGTGCCGCCGAGCGTGTCGGCATGCAGCACCGGCACCGCGAAGGACGCGGCGATGCGCACGCCGTCCGACAGCGCCCGGTGGTCGCCGTGATAGTCGTTCGGCGCGTGGGTGATCGCGAGATCGGGCTTGACCTCGCCGATCAGCGCCTTCAGCGCGCCGATGAGCGCGGCGTCCGCGACCAGCGCTCCGTCGGGGAAGTCGAGGAAGCGCGGCGTGACGGCGAGCAGGCCGGACGCTTCGGTCGCCTCCTCGCGCCGCGCTTTGACGAGTGCCGCCGGATCGCCCTTGCCGCCTTTGGCTCCGTCGGTGGCTATCGCAAAAGTCAGCTCTGCGCCTAGCGCCTTGTAGGCAGCCAGCGTACCGAACATGAATATCTCGATATCGTCGGGATGTGCCCCCAGCGCCAGTATCTTCACGTCTACTCTCCCGGAAACCGAAACGTGCCGAACGGAATCCTGTTCGCCCTGATCGCCTATGCAAGCTATTCGTGCAGCGATGCCGTCATCAAGAGCCTCGGCGGGCAGTTCACCGTCTTCGAGATCGGATTCTTCGTGACCTTGTTTGCCGGCTGTTTCCTGTTCTTCACCCGCCCGGCCGATGAGCGGTGGCGCGACTTCTGGCGCACCAAACGCCCATGGGCGGTGCAGGCGCGCGCCTGGGCGGGCATCGCGTCGGGCGTGCTCAGCGTCTATGCCTTCACCACCTTCCCGCTTGCGGAAGTCTACGCGCTGATCTTCCTGGCGCCGCTGCTGGTCACCATTCTTTCGACCGTCATCCTGAAGGAAAGCGTCGGGCCCTGGCGATGGCTTGCCGTCGTCGCCGGCTTTGCTGGCGTCATGCTGGTGGTGCGGCCGGGCTTTCGCGAATTGCATCTCGGCCATCTCGCCGCCTTCGCCAATGCCTTCCTGGCGGCAACCAGCGTTATCCTGATGCGCTCGCTCGCCCAGCAGGAAAAGCGCACGACCATGCTGGGCACGCTGATCGGCTGCGGGTTGCTGTTCAACGGGGTCGGCGCGGTCGCGACATCTTTCTCGCTTCCCAATATCGGGCAATTGGCTTGGCTGGTGCTGGGCGGGATCTTCACCGCCGGCGGTCAACTGCTGCAGCTCCTGGCTGCCAAATACGCTCCGGCCAACCGGATCGCGCCGACGCATTATTCGCAGATCGTCTGGGCGGTTGTGCTGGGAGCGCTGTTCTTCAAGGAATACCCCGATGCGCTTTCCCTGGTCGGCCTGGCCGTCGTCGGCGCCTCCGGCTTGCTGACCATGGTGCGCGAGGAGGCGCGGCTCGGCACCGTGCGCTGGAACCCGTTCACGCGCACCAGGCTGTGATTTGTCGGGGCGGTTGCGCGCTGTGCATTGCCGCTGATATGCGGGCGCCATGAGGACAGGACTTCTGCCGGATCTCCCGGTCACCGCCGCGCTGCCGGCGCTCGGCCAGGCGCTGGCCGAGCACAACAGCGCCGTGCTGGTGGCGCCGCCCGGCGCCGGCAAGACGACGCTGGTGCCGCTGGCGCTGCTCGATGCGCCATGGCTGGGCTCGGGTCGCATTGTCCTGCTCGAGCCGCGCCGGCTGGCTGCCCGCGCCGCCGCCCGCCGCATGGCCGAGCTGCTCGGCGAGGAGCCCGGCGGCACCGTCGGCTACGCCATGCGCATGGAGAACCGCACTTCGGCGCGGACGAAGATCCTCGTCGTCACCGAAGGTGTTTTGTCCCGCATGATCCTCGACGATCCGGAGCTGCCGGGCGTCTCTGCGGTGATCTTCGACGAATTCCACGAGCGTTCGCTCGACGGCGATTTCGGCCTCGCCCTGGCGCTCGACGTGCAGGGGGCGTTGCGGCCGGAGCTGCGCCTGCTGGTCATGTCAGCGACGCTCGACGGCGCGCGCGTTGCGAAATTTCTTTCAGGAGCACCGGTCATTGAAAGCGAAGGCCGCGCCTACCCGGTCGAGATCCGCTATGACGAGCGTCCGGCCGGCGTGGCCATCGAGGACGCGATGGCCAGGGCGATCCGCTCGGCTTTAGCCACCGAACAGGGCAGCGTGCTCGTCTTCCTGCCAGGACAGCGTGAGATCGAGCGCACGGCCGAGCGGCTTCTGGGCAATGTCGCGGCCGACACCGATATCGTCCCGCTCTATGGCCAATTGGACAACAGGGCGCAGGACGCGGCGATCAAACCGGCGCCGGCCGGCCGCCGCAAGGTGGTGCTGGCGACATCGATCGCGGAGACCTCGATCACCATCGACGGCGTGCGCGTCGTCATCGATTCCGGCCTGTCGCGGCTGCCGCGCTACGAGCCGGCAAGCGGCCTGACGCGGCTGGAAACCGTGCGCGTCAGCAAGGCTTCCGCCGACCAGCGCGCCGGCCGCGCCGGGCGCACGCAAGCCGGCGTTGCCGTCCGGCTGTGGCGCGCCGAGCAGACGGCAGCGCTTCCCGCCTTCACGCCGCCGGAAATCCTCGAGGCCGACCTGTCCGGCCTGCTGCTCGACTGCGCCGCCTTCGGCGTTGCCGATCCGTCGAGCCTGTCCTTTCTCGATCCGCCGCCGGGGCCGGCGCTCAACGAGGCGCGGGTGCTGCTGCGCGCGCTCCATGCCATCGACGACGCCGGCCGGCTGACCGAGGTGGGTGCTGCGATGCGCAAGCTGGCGCTGCCGGTGCGGCCCGCGCATATGGTGGCGGAAGCGGCGAAGGGCGGACAGGCGCTCGAAGCGGCGACGCTTGCCGTGCTGCTTACCGAGCGCGGACTCGGCGGCGACGGCGCCGATCTGGAACGGCGGCTGATGCGCTTTGGCAGCGAGAAATCGCCGCGCGCCAATGCAGCCAGGCAGCTGGCCGAACGCCTGGCGAAGCAAGCCGGCGGCGGAAAAAGACCTATGCCGGTTCCGGCCGGCGCGCTCCTCATCCACGCCTGGCCGGATCGCGTCGCCAGGGCGCGCGGCGAGCGCGGCCGTTTCGTCCTCGCCAACGGCTCCGGCGCCATGGTCGACGCCGCCGATCCGCTGGCCGGCGAGACCTGGCTGGTTGTCGCCGACCTCCAGGGCAAGGCGCAGAATGCCCGCATCACCGCCGCTGCTCCCGTCGACGAAGCCGACATCCGTGCAGCACTTGCCGACCGCATCGAGACGAAGCGCGAGACCGGCTTCGACCGCGAGCGGCGCGCCGTGCGCGTGCGCGAGGCTGCACGCCTTGGCGCCATCACGCTTGCCGAGCGGATGCTGCCGGCACCATCGGGCGCCGATGCGGATCGGGCAATGCTCGATGCGCTGCGCGAGCACGGCCTGTCGCTGCTCGACTGGAGCAAGGAGGCCGAGACGCTGCGCCAGCGGCTCGGCTGGCTCCATCGCGGCCTCGGCGCGCCCTGGCCCGATGTGACCGACGAAGCGCTTCTCGGCCGCCTCGACGACTGGCTGCTGCCGTTTCTCACTGGCGCGGCGTCGTTCTCCGCTATCAACTCCGGCGCGCTCGCGGCCGGGCTGATGTCGCTGGTCCCGCACGCGCTGCAGCGCAAGGTCGACGCGCTGGCGCCGACCCATTTCGACGCGCCTTCGGGCAGTCGGGTGCCGATCCGCTATGACGGCGAATGGCCGGTGCTGGCGATCCGCGTGCAGGAGCTGTTCGGCCTCGACCGCCATCCGGCGATCGCCGGCGGCACCGTGCCGCTGACGCTGGAGCTGCTGTCGCCGGCGCATCGCCCGATCCAGACGACGCGCGACCTGCCCGGCTTCTGGCGCGGTTCATGGGCGGATGTGCGCACCGACATGCGCGGCCGCTACCCAAAACATGTCTGGCCGGAAAACCCGCTGCTCGCCGCCGCCACCAGCCGCGCCAAGCCGCGCGGAACGTAGGTTCGTGCCGCTTTCGGCGGGCCATTCGTAGTGGGCAACGTGCGTTGGCGATTGGCGCAAACGCCCATCGCTTCGTCATCCACGGGCGGAGCAAGGAGCGAAGCGACGCGCGCAGACCCGAGGATCCATTCCGTTACCTTGATCGTAAATGCAGCGGAACAGAATTCTGAACCATCGCAAAGCTTCGAAGTCACGGAATGGATCCTCGGGTCTGCGCTCCGCTTCGCGTCGCTCCGCCCGTGGATGACGAAGTTGCGAGGGGCCTCGGCCAATCATCAAGCGCTCATGATGGTGAATCGAAACACCGGCTGCCGCCCAGTCAAGTCGCCTTCACAGCGCTACTAGCGCTCACCCTCCTGCGGTTATAATCGTAAGTCGATGATCAACATCCTGCGCGCGCCCGATTCCCAGCAGAGCCAGCGGCTGCGGCTCAACACGCTGATCCGCCTGCGCTGGCTCGCGATCGTCGGCCAGAGCGTCGCGGTGCTGGTCGTCGCCTACGGTCTGAAATTCCCGCTGCCGGTCTCGATGTGCTTCGCGCTTATCGCCTGCTCGGCCTGGATGAACCTCTGGCTCACCTTCCGCTATCCGGCGGCGCACCGGCTGACCCCGCTCTCGGCCTTCGTCATCCTGACCATCGACAGCCTGCAGCTGGCCGGCCTGCTCTATATCACCGGCGGTTTGACCAATCCGTTCTCGGTCCTGCTCTCGGTGCCGGTCGTCATCTCCGCCGCGTCGCTGCCGCTGCGCCTCACGGCGATGCTCGGCGCGCTGGTCATCGTGGCGGCCACGCTGCTTGTGTTCTTCCACCTGCCGCTGCCCTGGTACCAGGACGCGCCGCTGCCGATGCCCTTCATCTATGTCGCCGGCATGTGGATGGCGGTGTTCGCCTCGATCGCCTTCACCGCGATATACGCCTTCCGCGTCGCGGCGGAGGCGCGCCTGCTCGCCAACGCGCTCGCCGCCACCGAGCTGGTGCTTCAGCGCGAGCAGCATCTTTCCGCGCTCGACGGGCTTGCCGCCGCCGCCGCGCATGAGCTCGGCACGCCCTTGGCCACCATCACCGTCGTCGCCAAGGAAATGGAAAAGGCGCTGGGCGGGGACCCGAAATTCAGCGAGGACGTGAAGCTGCTGCGCTCGCAAAGCGAGCGTTGCCGCGAGATCCTGAAGCGGCTGACCAGCCTGTCCTCGGAGGGCGAGGCGCATCTTTCGCGCCTGCCGCTGACCTCGCTGGTCGAGGAGGTGACGGCGCCGCACCGCGACTTCGGCATCTCGATCCGACTGCGCCCCGGCGAGCGCATCGGCCCGGAGCCGGTCGGGCAGCGCAGTCCCGGCGTCATCTACGGGCTCGGCAACCTGGTCGAGAACGCCGTCGACTTCGCCAAGAGCACGGTCACCGTCAGCTGGAACTGGGACAATGAGGAGGTCTCATTCTCCATTATCGACGACGGCCCGGGCTTTCCGCCGGAGATCATCGACCGCATCGGCGAGCCCTATATGTCGACGCGCCAGGGAACTGAGGCCGGCGGCGGCCTGGGGCTCGGGCTTTTCATCGCCAAGACCCTGCTGGAGCGCTCGGGCGCCACGACCGATTTTCGCAATTCGAGCGGGCTCGGCGAGGGCGCGGTGGTGCAGATCACCTGGCCGCGCGGCGTCTTCCTCAACCCCGAACAGTTGTCCGGAACCATGTTCGACAATGCCTGAGCGTTGCGTTTGCTGCATGGCAGGTCTGTTGCCGGCTGTAAAAATTGGACATTGCTGTTGCAGAATTGTATCTGCGTAAAAGTAAGGCAGTAGGATGCTGATGAGATGAGCGCAGACGAAACCACTGGCGCAATGGTCGAAGGCGAGGACACCTCGCTGCTGATCGTCGACGACGACAAGCCGTTCCTCTCCCGGCTTGCCCGCGCCATGGAAACCAGGGGCTTCGCGGTCGAGACGGCGGAAAGCGTGGAGGAGGCCGTCGCCAAGGCGCGCGCCCATCCGCCGGCCTATGCGGTGGTCGATATGCGGCTGGGCGACGGCAACGGCCTCGACGTGGTCGCCGCCATCCGCGAGAAGCGTGACGATTCCCGCACCATCATCCTGACCGGCTACGGCAACATCGCCACCGCGGTGACCGCGGTGAAGCTCGGCGCCGTCGACTACCTGTCCAAGCCGGCCGACGCCGACGATGTCTTCGCGGCGCTGACCCGCACCGCTGGCGAGCGCGCGGCGCCGCCGGAAAACCCGATGTCGGCCGACCGCGTGCGCTGGGAGCACATCCAGCGCGTCTATGAAATGTGCGACCGCAACGTCTCCGAGACCGCCCGCCGGCTCAACATGCACCGCCGCACCCTGCAGCGGATACTGGCCAAGCGCGCGCCGCGCTGACCTTGCGTGCGTCGCCAGCGGCGCTTGCGCATCATCCGGCAACACTAGCCTGGCCGACGGGCCATGTGACGGAGGGGACATGCGCGACGAGCGGCCGAAATCGATCCTTCGCGAATTCCTCGACGGCGAGGCGGCCGGCGGCATCATCCTGATGGCGGCAGCGGCGCTGGCGCTAATCGTCGCCAACTCGCCGCTCGCCGATACTTACTTTGGCGTGCTCCACGCCTATCTCGGACCGCTCAGCGTCTCGCACTGGATCAACGACGGGCTGATGGCGGTGTTCTTCCTGCTGGTCGGGCTGGAGATCAAGCGCGAGATGCTGGACGGCCAGCTCTCGACCTGGCCGCGCCGCGTGCTGCCCGGTATCGCTGCCGCCGGCGGCATGCTGGTTCCGGCGCTGGTCTATGTCCTGATCAACCGCGACAATCAGGCCGCCCTTTCCGGCTGGGCGATCCCGACCGCCACCGACATCGCCTTCGCGCTCGGCGTGCTCTCGCTGCTCGGCAACCGCGTGCCGGCGTCGCTGAAGGTCTTCCTCACCGCTTTGGCCATCATCGACGACCTCGGCGCCGTCATCATCATCGCGCTGTTCTACACCAGCGGCCTGTCGCTCGCCTATCTGGCGGCGGCCTTCGCGGCCATCGCCGTGCTGATCGTGCTCAACCGCATGCGGGTGATGAAGCTGTTGCCCTATCTCGTGATCGGCGCGGTGCTGTGGGTGCTGGTGCTGAAATCGGGTGTGCATGCCACGCTCGCAGGCGTGGCGCTGGCGCTCACCGTTCCGCTCGAGCGTTCGCCCGGCATCGGCCACGATCTCGAGCATTCGCCGCTGCACCGGCTGGAACACGGCCTGCATAAGCTCGTCCCCTTCATCGTCATCCCGATCTTCGGCTTCGCCAATGCCGGCGTGTCGCTCGGCGGTTTGAGCTTCGCCGCCTTGGTCGAGCCGCTGACGCTGGGCGTCGCCGCCGGCCTGGTGCTCGGCAAGCTGGTCGGCGTCTTCGGCTCCTCGGCCGTCGCCATCCGGTCCGGCCTCGCCGACCTGCCGGTCGATGCCGGCTGGCTGCACATGCTGGGCATCTCGCTGCTGTGCGGCATCGGCTTCACGATGAGCCTGTTCATCGGCCTGCTCGCCTTCGCCAATGACGCGGCGCTCCAGGACGCGGTGAAGGTCGGCATTCTTGCGGGTTCGCTGGTTGCGGCACTGGTCGGCGCCGCGGTGCTGCTGGTCGCGCCGGCGATCGGAGAAACTGAAGAGGCGGAGGACTAGCGCGTTTCACCGTTTCACGGAAACGGCGAAACGCCCTATCTCCTTGTTTTTACGCAATTCCGGACGGACAACCGCTTACACTTTTCCTGGAATTCCTCTAGACTAAGCTGGCGGCAGGCCGAAGGCGGCGAACAGATCGGGTCCGAGCGGCGGCACATAGATCGTCAGGGAAGCAATAGCGCCGCCGTCAGGCTCGATGACATGCAGTGAGTGCGGTCGCCACGCTTGATCTTGATGGCTCCGCGCGTAGACACCGGCGGCGGGCTGGCCGTTGGCCCTGGTGGCCACCGTGCGATAGCCGGCAAAATTGCCCCACACGGTCGCGAGGAAGCCGCGGATTGCCTCGCGGCCGTAATACCATTCCCGCCATGGCGGCATGTGGTAGGCGGCGTCTTCCCGCAGCAGGTCGACGAGGCCGTCGAGATTGTCGGCCTGCCAGGCTTGCATGTAGCGTTCGAGCAGCAGGCCCTCCTGCTGGCTTGGCCGTGACGGCTGCGAGGGGCGGCCCTCGGGATATCGCTCTCCAAGCTTGGCGCGGGCCCGCTGCAGCGCGCTGTTGATCGAGGCGGTCGACCCGCCCAGCAGTTGCGCTGTCTCGACGGCGGACCATCCCAGCACGTCGCACAGAAGCAGGGCGGCCCGCTGCCTTGGCGGCAGGAGCTGGATCGCCGCGACAAAGGCGAGTTGCACCGCCTCCCGGGCCTCGTAGCGCGCCTCCGGACCGGGCTCGATCGCGGCGAGGTTCGGAAGCTCGCTGTCCGGATAGGGCTCCAGCCAGGCGATCTCAGCGGCGGGTCCGCCGCTGGCCGATCCGTCGGAGGGCGCTCGTCCGGGCAGTTCCAGCATGCGGCGCGATGCTGCTCTGGCCTTGATGGCATTGAGGCAATTGTTGGTGGCGATGGCGTAGAGCCAGCCGCGCGCGGAGCCCCGCCCATCGAATTGCAACCTTGCGCGCCAGGCGCGGAGCAGGGTGTCCTGGACAAGGTCCTCCGCCTCGTTGAGCGAGCCCATCATCCGGTAGCAGTGCAGCTTGAGCTCGCGCTTGTGCGCCATGGTCAGGCGCTCGAAAGCCAGCCGATCGAGGATCGGCTGGCCTGACCGGCCCAGGGGCCCGAGAGGGTCAGGAGCGTCCGTCATGCGGGGCCCGCGATGCTGGAGTTGGCCGGCATCCTGCGCGCCTCATGCCGCCGCCGCAAGTCCTGCGCCGCTGACCGCGAACGAGCTGCCCTGCGGCGTCGTGGTGGCAAGCTGAACCACCGCGCGCCCGACATCGGCCGGGGTCTGCATATCGCTCAGGCTGGCGAGAAAGTCCGCCGGGCGAATACCCATATAGGCCGAAATGCCGTCTATGCCGCGATCGCCGACCCCGGTGCCGGGCATGATGCGCATCGGCGAGAGCGCCATGAAGCGCAGGCCGAGGCCGAGCCGATCCGATTCCTTTTGGCAGTGGCCGGCGAGGAACACCTGCATGCGTTTGGCGCCGCCATAGCTGCCGGAATTCGGCGGCCCGCCGCTGAAGGCCGCCCCGCTGGAGATCAGGATCACCCGGCTGCCCGGCTTCAGCCGCCCCTGGAGCGCTGCCCTGCAGAACAGGAACGACGCCTTGACGTCCGTCTCCCAGTTTGCCGAGAACACCTCCCAGCTCTGCTCCTGCACCGGCGCGGACGGGGCAAGCGCGCCCGCCGAGACCACCAGCACGTCCGGCGCAAGCGCCTCGAAGACCGTCTCGGGCGTCGTCTCGTCCGTCGCATCGGCCGCAAGCGTCCTCACGCCGGGCAATTCCCAGCCGAGCTGTTTGAGGTCCGTTGCGCCGCGGGCGACGGCGAGCACCGCCGCCCCTTCGCCAAGCGCTGCTTCCGCGATCGCGCGGCCGACACCTCGGCTGCCTCCGATGACGACGACATTCTGACCTTTCAACGATGCCATGGACCACCTCTTTTTCCTGGCCGCCGGACCATCCGGACGCGCCATGCAGGTAAGGACAGCCGGGGCAAGCGGAAATCATCGGTGAGCGTCAAACAATTTTCACGGGCGACCGCAAAGGTCGCGGCACTCTTCCTTCTGCCCGTTTGCGGGGAGAAGGTCCCCGGCAGGGGGATGAGGGGCGGCGCAAGCGCCGCAGGCGAAGCCTCAACAGGCCGAATGAGCCGGTCTATTCGCTCTCGCCCTCGAGCGCCGGCACCGCGACACCGGCAAGCTCCGCAGCCAGCAGTCTGGCCGCGCCCGCGCGGGCGATCCTCAGCATCAGCGCTTTGCGCGTCGCGGCCGCCATGCGGTGCTCCGGCGCTTCGCGCAGGATCTCGGCGCCATAGCCGTCGGAGAGGATGAAGCCGCATTCCTCCGGAAAAATCTCCTGCGGCACGCCGGGATGGGTGGCGAAGAAGAACCGGTCCGAATGCAGCCGGTAGTCAGGCCATTTGCGGTCGACGCGAAAATCCTCGATCGAGGATTTGATCTCGATGATCCAGATGTCGCCCTGCCGGGTCAGCGCCACGAGATCGGCCCGCCGCCCGGTGGCGAGCGACAGCTCCGGCAGCACATGCGCGCCCATTTCGGTGAGCAAGCGCTGCACGCCGCGCCGCACCAGCATGGCGCGCTCGGACTGGCGGCCGTCGATCAGCGGGTTGAGGGGAATCGGGGAAACGATGGGCATGGCCGGCACCATGCCAGATTTTGTTCACGGTTTGAACCCCCTTGGCAGGGGCGATTATATATTTGACAGACCCTACCCGAGTTCCCCTTCGAAGATGACCAGGACGCGGTTCGACGCTTGCAGCGCAAGCCGCTTGGCTTCGTCATAGGCCGGGTCGGCATAGCAAGCCTTGGCGATTTCCAATGTCGGGAATTCGACGACGACTAGCCTGCCCGCATCGCGCGCCTCCACTAGCAAGGGCGGGTTTTTCATCGAACTGAGGCGCGCTTGATACTTCTCGCCTATGGGCTTCCACAACCGTCCATATTCGGCTTGCGCTTGCTGGTCCGAAATCTCGGTGCCAACGATGAGCCAGTATCCCTTCACGGTGAAGCGCTCCTTGCCGCTAAAGTGTTGCTGGCTCGCGAGCTAAGATGGGGATCGGACGCTTGTCCAGGTCCGGCGCGATGCCATCAGGCCGCCCCCGCCATGTCATCCAGTATCGGGCAGTCCGGCCTGTCATCGCCGTGGCAGGCGTGGATCAGCTTCTGCAGCGTCGCGCGCATCGACTGCAATTCGCGCACCTTCTCCTCGATCGCCCTGACATGGGCGCTGGCGATTTCGCGCACGTCGTGGCTGGCGCGGTCGCGGTCCTGATAGAGCGCCATCAGCTGCCTGCAATCGTCGATTGAAAAGCCGAGGTTGCGGGCCCGGCGCAGGAAGGCCAGCCGGTGGATGTCGTCGCGCGAGTAGTCGCGGTAGCCGTTATCGGCCCGGGCCGGCCGGATCAGGCCGATCTCCTCATAATATCTTATGGTCTTGGCCGGCAGGCCCGAACGCTCGGCAGCATCTCCGACATTCATGGCGCTCTCCTTGATCTCTGGCGCCCTTCCGGCCGCCCCATTGATTTTGCTTCACAATCCTGTGAGCCCTGTTGCCGAAATGCCGCAGTTCGGCACTTACCGGCGCGTCAGCCCATGCATATAGGCAGTGCGCGCTTGGCAAGCAAAAGAAATGCCAGCATGAATGATGGCGGGAAAGCGGCCGACTCGTGCCGCTGATATAACGGCAGGGCGTCGGACCTTTCATGCGCTTGAAGTCACTTGCAATCCTCGCCGCCCTTGCGCTCTCGACCGCGGTCAGCGGCTGCAGCACCATCGGCGGGCAACTCTTCACCAACAACTATGGCGCGATCACGGATGCCGGCTATCATCTGCCGCGCATCCCGATCGAGAAGGTTCCGGCCCGCTTCCACCGGCAGGAAGTGCGCTACGACACTTCGGAGAAGCCGGGCACCATCATCGTCGACACCCAGAACAAGTTCCTCTACTTCGTCGAGGGCGACGGCCTGGCGATCCGCTACGGCATCGGCGTCGGCCGCGAAGGCTTCGAATGGCACGGCACCGCCCATATCGCGCTGAAGCGCGAATGGCCGACCTGGACCCCGCCTTCGCAGATGATCAGGCGCCAGCCCGAACTCGCCAAGTTCGCCGGCGGCATGGACCCCGGCCTGATGAACCCGCTCGGCGCGCGCGCCATGTATCTCTTCAACAAGGGCGGCGACATGGGCTACCGCCTGCATGGCAGCCCGGAGTGGTTCTCGATCGGCAAGGCGATGTCGTCGGGCTGCATCCGGCTGATGAACCAGGACATCATCGATCTCTACGACCGCACCTCGGTCGGCGCCAAGGTCATCGTGATGTGATCACGATGACCGCGGACAAAAGCTTTCGTGCGCGGACCGTCTAGGCAACAACAGACGTCCACAGACAGAAAACCGGGCTGTTGGGGCCCGGTTTTTTGTTTTTGGCGATTAGTATCGCAGCAGACGCTGCGAAAATGATCAGGCGACCTGCTCGACCTGCTGAACCTCGGGAACGAAATGGCGAAGCAGGTTCTGGATGCCGTGCTTCAGCGTCGCCGTCGATGACGGGCAGCCGGCGCAGGCGCCCTTCATGTGCAGGAACACGGTGCCGTTCTCGAAGCCGCGGAAGGTGATGTCGCCGCCGTCCTGCGCGACAGCCGGGCGCACCCTGGTGTCGAGCAGCTCCTTGATGGTCAGCACCAGCTCCTCGTCGGCCTTGTCGTAGAACTCGCCGGTCTGGCCGGATTCGCTCGTGGGAGCCGTCGAAGCCATGACGGGGGCGCCCGACATGAAGTGCTCCATGATGGCGCCGAGGATCGCCGGCTTCAGGTGCTGCCAGTCCGGCCCGTCCTTGGTCACGGTGATGAAATCGTAGCCGAAGAAGACGCCGGTCACGCCGGGGATCTCGAACAGCCGGCCGGCCAGCGGCGAGGCCTCGGCGGCCGTTGCGGCGTCGCGGAAATCGGCGGTGCCCTCGCGCAGCACTTCCTTGCCGGGCAGGAACTTCAACGTCGCCGGGTTCGGCGTCGATTCGGTCTGGATGAACATGCGTATCTCCAGGCCCTTCCCGGGCCGATAGTTTGGAATAGTTCTAAATAGGCTCTATCGGCTGGACATTCAAGCGAAACACGTCGCCCGAACGGCTGGCTGGCGGAATGTTTTTGCCGTGACGGAGCGCTCGATCACGGCAGGCCTATCCTCCGACTTCCACGCTGAGTTGTCCACTCGTCTTCTGGATGTTGACCTCGGCTCCGTCGGCCGTCCGCCAGAATTCGAGGTCGGCGCTTGCCTCCCCGACCCGCAGCCCGCGAAGCGCAATGCGGTTGACGAGGTCGGGCAAGCGCGGCCGCACGATCCGAAGCTTGCCGGCGAAGGCATCCGGCTCCAGGCCGAGGCAGGTAGTTATGAGGAACGGCACCGCTCCGGCCGCCCAGGCCTGCGGGTGGCAGGCCACGGGATAGTGCACCGGCACCTGAAAATCCTTGCGCGGAAAGCCAGCCATCGCCTCGGGCAGCCGAAGATGGCGGAAATGCATTGCCGCCTCGGTGATGGCTGTGAATATCCGCAGCGCGGCGTCGTCCTCGCCATATCGTCGGCAGCCGGCCGCCAGCAGCGCATTGTCGTGTGGCCAGACGGTTCCGAGATGATATCCGACAGGGCTGTAGCGGCGCTCCGTGGTCGAGAGCGTGCGCACGCCCCAGCCGCTGAACATGTCGTCCTGCATCAGCCGCCAAACCGTCCGGCGACCCTTGTCCTTATCGGCTATACCGGTCCACAACGCCTGCCCGGGATTTGAGGAAACGCACCCGACCTGGCGGCTTCGTGCTTCGAGCGCAAGGGCAAAGATGCCCTGCTCCTCGCACCAGAAGTCGCGGTTGAACCGTATCCGAAGCTTTTCGGCTTCGCCGCGAAGCTGCTTGGCGCGATTGCGTTCGCCTATGCGCTCGTAAAGATCGGCGATGGCATGCTTGGCGGCAAAGACATAGCCTTGCACCTCGACAAGCGCGATCGGCGGCCTGGCGATGCCGCCGTCGGTTCTGGCGATCGCGTCGGGCGAGTCCTTCCATCCCTGATTGATGAGGCCGCTCTCGCAGGGCCGGTATTTGAGATAGCCCTCGCCGCGGTGGTCTCCGGCCCTGGCGATCCAGCCCAGCGCTCTCTCGACGGGTTCCTGCAACTCGCGAAACAGCCCGAGATCGCCTGTCCATGCCGCGTAGCGGCCGAGCAGCATCAGGAAGAGCGGGGTCGCATCCACAGTGCCGTAGAACCTGGCATGCGGGACATTGCCCGCTCCGGCAAGCTCACCGACGCGCAATTCATGCAGGATCTTGCCGGGCTGCTCCTCCCGCCATCGGTCCGACCGACGCCCCTGATAGCTGGCGAGAAGACGCAGCGTCTGGGCGGCGATCTCCGGCTGAAAGGCGAGCATTTCGAGCGCGACGATCAGGCTGTCGCGCCCGAACAGGGCGACGAACCAGGGCACGCCGGCGGCAAAATACTCGCGGCTGCCCAGATCCGATCGGAGCATCGCCAGGTCGCGCAGCGAGCGATCCATGATCCGGTTGAGCAGCAGGCTGTCGCTGTCGAGCCTCGTATGCCGCTCCAGCCATTCCTCCGAGCCGGCCTGAAGGTTTACCGCAAGGTTGTCGAGCGCGACCGTCGGCCGCTGGTTCAGGTGGTTGGCTTCGGCATCTTCCGAATATTCATGCAGTTCTATCGTTACCGCGATGATCCGTGTTTCGCCTGCCGGCACGTCGATCTGGAACTCGGCCGTGGTTTCGTGCGCGGCGTCGGGCCGGGGCGAGAAGGCGATCGTCGCCGTCCTGCGCAGCCGGTCGGCGCCGTGATTGACAAAATGCAGCCGGCCCTGTCGCCAGGCGGCCCGCTGGGGTCTGCCGAGGTCCTGCCGCACCAGCCCGCGCACGTCGAAGATGTCCTCGAAACCGGCGCGGAATTGCAAGGTCAGCGGAAAGCCGTGCCGCTGGTGGCCGAAGTTCTGGATGGTCAGAACCTCCCGCACGCATGTTTGCCCCGCATCGAGCATGCGCTCCCAGCGGATGCCGAGCTCATCCTTGGGGATCGTTTCTTCCCGCTCGAAATGCAGGTCGGGATTGGTCAGCTCAAAAAGCGCCGCGTAGCCCTTCTGCGCGGTCGAGGCGAGCACGATGGGCGTCATGCCAGCCAGCGCCATCCGATAGCCGCCGAGGAAGCGGCAGTCGTGGAAATAGAGCCCGAAGCCGTGCTCGCCTTTCATAGGGATCTGCGCATCCGAAGCGACGACGTAGTAGAGATCGAGGCTCTTGACGGTTACCGCGCCCGCGATGCTGTCGACCATCGCCGGATGGCGCTTGGCGAGCAGACGATGTCTGCGTCCATGCCGCGCAAGGGGCGGGGGCTGCCGGGCTTCCTGCCGGGCTCGTGCACGCTGCGGGCGGGGTGGCGTCGCGGCGGGTTCGGCCGCCCTGTCTTGCGGCTTCGACGTACCGCTCCGCTTCGTCTCCCGCTTTGATTTGGCCATCGGCGCTCCGTTTGGGATTGTCGTTTCGTCGACGATTCCAAATGGCGCGCCGCAAGCGCAGGCCAAGGGCCGCGTCGCAGTCCATGGTCGAGCGATTGCGCCGAAATAGCTCCAGGGACGTCGTCCGGCGGGAAGCGTCTGCCGGGTCGGGGAGAGGCCTTGGCCGATCAGGCCAGGCTCTCGATTTCCTCGTCGGAAAGGTTCTGCGGCACCACGGTGACCGGGATGGGGAAGGCGGCGCCCCGGCCGGCCACGGCGCTGACCAGCGGCCCGGGGCCTTCCTTGCCGGCGCCGGCCGCCAGCACCAGGATGGCGATGTCCTGGTCTTCCTCGATCAGCTTGTGGATCTCTTCGGTCGGCTTGCCCTCGCGCACCACCAGCTCCGGCTCGATGCCGACCTTCTGGCGCACCTTGTTGGCGTAGGTATCGAGCGCCGCGCGCGCGGTCGCGTTGGCTTCCTCGCGCATGATCTTCTCGACCCCCAGCCAGTGCTGGAAATCGTCCGGCTCGATGACATAGAGCAGCACCAGCACGCCGCTGGTGCTTTGCGCCCGCTTCGAGGCGTAGGCGACGGCGCGCTCGCATTCCGGCGTGTCGTCGATGATCGCCAGGAACTTGCGGCGATGGCCGGCTTCGCGGCTGAGGCGTTTGGAGACCATGTCTATCTGCCCGGTATCAATTCGGCCGCAATCTGCCACCGCCATGAACCGGCGGCAAGCGGCCGGGTCATGGCGACGGACTCAACCAGGTAGGATCGATCAGTCCTGCAGCAGGCCGATGATGTCGCGCACCGTCTTCATCGTGCCCTCGGCGATCGCGCGGGCGCGCTCGCCGCCATCCTTGAGCACGGCATCGACATAGGCGCGGTCGCCTTCGATGCGGCGCATCTCGGAGGCGATCGGCGCGAGCTTTTCCACCGCAAGGTCGGCCAGCGCCGGCTTGAACACGGAAAACTGCTGGCCGCCATATTCCTTCAGCACGTCGGCTTTGGAGATTTCGGCGAGCCCGGCATAGATGCCGACCAGGTTTTCGGCTTCCGGCCGGGTTTCCAGCCCGTCGAGCTCGCTCGGCAAGGGCTCTGGGTCGGTCTTGGCCTTGCGGATCTTCTTCGAGATGGTGTCGGCGTCGTCCGTCAGGTTGATGCGCGACAGGTCCGACGGATCGGACTTCGACATCTTCTTCGAGCCGTCGCGCAGGCTCATGATGCGCGCCGCCGGACCGCCGATCACCGGTTCGGTGATCGGGAAATAGCCGTTCACGGTCTCCTCGCCGACCTGCATCTCGACGCCGACGCCAAGTGCCGCGATGCGTTCCGAGAAGTCGTTGTTGAATTTCTGCGCGATGTCGCGGGTGAGCTCCAGATGCTGCTTCTGATCCTCGCCCACCGGCACATGGGTGGCGCGGTAGAGCAGGATGTCGGCGGCCATCAGGCTCGGATAGGCGAGCAGGCCGAGCGACGCGTTCTCGCGGTCCTTGCCGGCCTTGTCCTTGAACTGCGTCATCTTGTTCATCCAGCCGATGCGCGCCACGCAGTTGAAGATCCAGGCAAGCTCGGCGTGCTGGATGACCCGCGACTGGTTGAAGACGATGTGCTTCTTGGGGTCGATGCCGGAGGCGAGGAACGCGGCGGTGATCGAGCGCGTCTGGTCGCCGAGATCCTGGTGGACGAGCTGCGCCGTCAGCGAATGCAGGTCGACGACGCAATAGATGCAGTCGGACTGTTCCTGGAGGGCAACGAATTTCTTGATGGCGCCGAGATAATTGCCGAGATGCAGATTGCCGGTCGGCTGGACGCCCGAAAAGACGAGTGGCTTGAAGGCGGACATGATTTCCTCATGGCTTGTGGAGGGCCGTCTAAGCATGATTCCAAAAAGTTGCAGACTTTTTGGAGCCAATCATGCGGCTGGAAACCGCGCGCGGCGAAAGTCTTGCGACGGCGCGCTTATGGACGAAGGCGAAAAACGCGGCAAGAGATATCAGCGGGCTGGCCGAAACTTGGCGAGCAGCTGCGTTCCCTTTGCAACAATGCTTCGCCACCCAAGCGGCGTAACCTCGATGTCGGCTACGCCGATGCCGTTGCGTCCTGCGGGTCTCTGCAATCTGGTGAGGTGAAGCTCGAGGATCGTATGATCGTCCTTTCGCAGCGCCGTTTCAAACGTCGCTTGCGCGGTCCAGAGATCGCCCTCCTGGCGCGCTCCGGAAACGCTTGCCGCAACCGGCTCGCCGTTTGCAGCCAGTTTGAGCCCGGTCAGCGCCTCGCGGTGAAGGTGCCATATGTCCATGCGAATCCGCGCCTTGCCGTCATATTTGAACGGCACAAGCAGCTTTGGCCGCGGATTGCAGCCAACCCAGATTGTCCAGCCGGCGGCCGTTTGGAGCGGAAACCAGTCGAGCGCCTTTGCCGTGTTGTCCTGCCTGATGACCTCGCGCCGCCTGAGGTCGCGCAGGTCGGGGCGGACGATGCCCTTGTTCGTCGCGATCTGGGTCGCAAGCTGGCCTTTCTCGAATTGCTCGTAATCCGGATGGACGACGACCATGTAGGCGTTGGCTGCCTTCGCCTTGGCCACTTCGGAGGCCAGATAGCCGTCAAATCCAGGCCGGGCCATTCGTCGGACCATTCGGTCCTGCTCGTCCGAGCTTTGGCTCAGATAGCTCAGGTAACGGTGACCGGCCGCGAATTTCTGGACGGTGATCCGCTGCGTCGACATGAAATGCATGCCTGACCTTGTCGCTCGAAGCATGAAGTCCGAGTCGACCGGCGCTGTTATCTCTTTCGGATTGCGCCACTTGCCGAGCCGATCGACGACGTCGCGTCGGTGGCCGAAACTCGAAGGCGGAAAGAAGTGCTTCAGAGCGGCGTCCGGTTCACTGAATATGCCCGTCACCCAGCGATAATTGCTTGCCCTGGGCCCGTGAAAGATCGCGCCGCTGACGACAAAGTCCGGTCGCGGTTCTCGCCCGAAATGATCGGCGAGCGCCTGGAGATGGTCCGGAGCCCAGATATCGTCATGACCGAGATAGGCAATGTATTGCCCGCGCGCCATTTCTATCCCCGCATTGTTGGGAAAGGCCTGGCTGCCGCCGCGCTCTGGCAGGTTCGCCCAGCGGATTCGAGGAGACGCAAGCGCCCGGACCACATCGGCTGTATCGTCCGTGCAGCAATCGCCCACCACCAGCAGCTCGAAGTCCTGGCGGGTTTGGCGCAGCACCGAATGTATCGACGGAAGAATGTGCCTGCCGCGATTGTAGGTCGCCATGATGACGGAAAACGTCGTCACCTTATTCGAATCTGTACGGGACGCCCGGGTGATCGAAAGGAATTCGCAATTTGTCGGGAGTTTCAGGGTCGTAGAAGTTGGTCGGCATGTTGACGAATGTCGCGGTGCTCTTGCCGCGATTTTGAACCCCATGAACGACACACGGCGGAATTGTCAGCAGGACCTTGTTGGCCGCGCCGACGTCGAGAATCTCCAGTTTTCGGTATGTCGGGCTATCCTCGCGCAGATCGTAGAGCACGACCCTGATGTCGCCATTTGTATAGGCGAGTCGGTCGAACTGCCGCCTGTGATAGACCCATGCCCTGATCGATCCCGGCTCGGCCGATACCAGATAGACATGCGGCGGCGGGGTGATGGGCTCTCGCAGCGCCGACATGAGAACCGTAAGATCGCCACGCTCGTCTCCACGTGTGATCAGCCGTTGAATCCGGACGCCGGCTATCAGATTGCCGTTGGAAATGTCCTCCAGCAAAGGAATCTCGTCGCGCCATGGTTTGTCATCAACGAAATCGTCAAGCGACAGCGTTTGCATTCAACGGATCTCCAACCGGCTCGCTGACGAAAGGTAATACACGACCTGGCGCTGGCGTCTCAACAGCTGGCGTGGAGTTCGGGTCAGCTTACGAAGGGCCTAGCCGTTACGGTTTCGCCCGATGTTCCTGCGGATCATGCCGAAATCGGCGCCGCCGGTGCCGAAAGCGGTGATGAAGTAGAGCGCGGCACCCCCGCCGACGAGCGCGAGCAGCGTCGTCGCCTTGATGACCAGCGGCGAGCCGGGTCCGAGTTTTGTGGCGAAGTAGTGCTCGGCGAAGTAAAGCGCGACCGCCATCACCGCCGCCGACAGCACCAGCCTTGGAATGCGTTTCATGAGCGGGACGTCGCGGCCCCAATGGCCTCGCCGGATCAGCATGCCGAGCAGCATCAGCGCGTTGACCCAGCCGGCTATCGCCGACGCGACCGCGATGCCCGGCGCGCCCATCGAGGGAAACAAGGTGAGCGCCGTGGCGACGTTCACACCGACCGAGATGGCGGCGAAGATCATCGGCGTGCGCGTGTCCTCGCGCGCGAAATAGCCGGGCGTGAAGGCCTTGATCAGCACGAAAGCCGGCAGGCCGAGGCCGAAGATCGCCAGGATCGAGGCGACGGTCGGCGTCGAGTGGTTGGCGGCGAAGGCGCCGCGCTCATAGACCAGCCGCACGATCGGCTCCGACATCACCCAGAGCGCCGCCGCCGCCGGCAAGGTCATGAACAGCGTGAACTCGACCGAGCGGTTCTGCAGATTGGCCGCCTCGATCAGATTGCCCGATTTCAGCGCCCGCGACAGTTCCGGCAACAGCACGATCGCCACCGCCACGCCGACGACGCCGAGCGGCAGCTGGTAGATGCGGTCGGCATAGGCCAGCGACGACACGGCGCTGTTCTGCCCAGAGGCGATCGCCGTGCCGATCAGCTGGTTGATCTGGGTGATGCCGCCGGTGATCGCCGCCGGCAGCGCCAGGATCAGCAGCCGCTTGACGTTGGGCGTCATCTTCGGCCGGCGGAAGCCGATCGAGATGCCGGCATGGCGCACTGCCACCCAGACGATGGCGAGCTGCACGATGCCCGCCGCCAGCACGCCCCAGGAGAGCCCGAAGCCGACATCACGCGCGTCCAGCCCGTGATACCAGGCATAGGCGAGCACGCCGATCAGGATGATGTTGAGGAAGGCGGGCGCGATCGCCGCCGCGAAATAGCGGCGCAGCGAGTTCAGCATGCCCGCCATCATGGCGCCGAGCGACATGCAGATCAGATAGGGGAACATGATCGTCGCGAGCCGGACGGTCGTCTCGAACTTGCCCGGGATGTCGGCGAAGCCCGGCGCCACCAGGTAGCGCACGATCAGCGGCATCGCCAGTTCCATCGCGATGGTCAGCGCGAGCAGCGCCGAGAACAGCACGCCGAACACTTCCTCGGAAAAACGCCTGGCGCCGTCGGTGCCGTGCGTCTCGATCTCCTTGGCGAACAGCGGCACGAAGGCGGCGTTGAAGGCGCCCTCGGCGAACAGCCTGCGGAAGGTGTTGGGGAACTGGAAGGCGGCGTTGAAGGCGTCGGCGACCGGCCCGGTGCCGAGAGCGGCCGCCATCAGCATCTCGCGGCCGAAACCCAGCGCGCGGCTCATCAGCGTGCCGGAAGCGACGGTGGCGAATTTCTTGACAAGGCTCATGCGCTGGATGACTGCCTGCGGAATTGCGTCAAATGGATGGTGATGGTCACTCGGCGGCCGCCGCCTTGGCCTTGCCGTTGCGTTCGGGGGCGTTGCCTTCGAGCGTGTCGATCAGCCGCTTGTGGATTGTGGCCGTGCGTGTCGGGCTGTCGATCTTCTGGCCGGTGAGGTCGGTGACGTAGAAGGTGTCGATCACCTTCTCGCCGAAAGTGGTGATGTGGGCCGATGCGATGTCGAGCGAAAGGTCCGACAGCGCGCCGGTGATCTCGGACAGCAGGCCCGGCCGGTCCAGCCCCTCGATCTCGATCACGGAAAAACGGTTCGACAGCGTGTTGCGGATCTCGGCGCGCGGCGGAATGCGGAAGACCTTGGCGCCGCGCTTCGGCTTGGTGCGCTTCTCGATCATCTCCGGCAGCCAGCTCTTTCCGGACAGCACGTCCTCGATCAGCTTGCCGACGCGCTCGGCGCGCCGCCGCTCGTCCTCGTCGCGGTCGAATTCCCGGCCGATCAAGATGGTATCCAGCGCGCGCCCGTCGGAGGTGGTGAAGATCTGCGCGTCGACGATGTTGCCGCCGGCCGCGGCGCAGGCGCCGGCAATCACCGAAAGCAGGCGCGGATGGTCCGGCGCCAGCACCGTGATTTCGGTCACCGCCTCGAACTCGTGCGTCTTCACCATGGTGACGAGCTTCTTGCCGGCTGCGTCCGCCTCGCGGACGAATTCGGCGTGCCGCAACTGGTCGGGCAGGTCGACGGTCAAAAGATAGTTTTCGTAATGCTGCGCGACATAGCGCTTGCGCTCCTTCGCCGGCCAGGCGGAGAGCGCCTCGGCCAGTCGCTCGCGCGCCGCGGAAGTGCGCTCGGCGCGCGAGACTTCGGAGAACCCGCCGGTCAATAGCAGCTCGGTCTCGAAATAGAGCGTGCGCAGCAGCTGCCCTTTCCAGCCGTTCCACACGCCCGGCCCGACGCCCCTGATGTCGCAGACGGTCAGGATCAGGAGCAGCTTCAGCCGCTCGACCGACTGCACGATCGAGGCGAAGTCCTCGATCGTCTTGCGGTCGTTGAGGTCGCGCGTCTGCGCCGTCATCGACATGACGAGATGGTTCTCGACCAGCCAGGCGACCGTCTCGGTGTCGGCGGCTGACAGCCCCATATGCGGGCAGATGCGGCGCGCGATCCTGGCGCCGGCTTCGGAATGGTCTTCCGGCCGGCCCTTGGCGATGTCGTGCAAAAGCACCGCGACATAGAGCGCCTCGCGGCTCTTCTTCAGCCCGGGCATCAGCGAATGGGCCAGCGGATGCACTTTCGCGCCGTCGCCGCGCTCGATCTCGGCCAGCACGCCGATGCAGCGGATGAGATGCTCGTCCACCGTGTAGTGGTGGTACATCGAGAACTGCATCATGGCGACGATCTTGCCGAAGTCCGGGATCAGCCTGCCGAGCAGTCCCGCCTCGTTCATGCGCCTGAGATTGAGCTCGGCATTGCGGTCCGAGGTGAGGATGTCGAGGAACAGCCGGTTGGCCTCCTCGTCGCGCCGCAGCGACTTGTTGACCAGGCCGAGCGAGCGCGTGAGCAGCTTCAGCGCGTCGGGATGGAATTCCAGCCCGTGCTTGTCGGCGAACCAGAACAGCCTGAGCAGGTTGACCGGATCGCGCTCGAACACGCTGTCATCGGCGATGTTGATGCGGTGGTTGTCGACGATGAAGTCGGATGTGCCGGCAAGCTTGCGCTTGCGCCGCGAGAAGGTGAGGAAGATGCGGTTGAAGCCGGGCACGTGCTTGGCCTGCTCTTCCTCCAGCGCGGCGCAGAAGATGCGAGTGAGGTCCCCGACATCCTTGGCGACGAGGAAGTAGTGCTTCATGAAGCGCTCGACCGCCGACAGGCCGGGATGCGTGGTGTAGCCCAGCCGCTCCGCGATCTCGCGCTGGATGTCGAAATGCAGCCGTTCCTCAGCCTTGCCGGTGAGGAAGTGCATGTGGCAGCGGACCGCCCACAGGAAATCTTCCGCCTTCTGGAATTCGCGGTACTCGGCCTCGGTGAAGACGCCTTTCTCGACCAGCTCCTCGCCGGTGCGCACGCGATAGAAATATTTGCCGATCCAGAACAGCGTCTGCAGGTCGCGCAAGCCGCCCTTGCCGTCCTTGACGTTCGGCTCGACCAGATAGCGGCTCTCGCCTGCCTTGGCGTGGCGCTCGTCGCGCTCGGCGAGCTTGGCCTGGACATATTCCGGTCCGGTGGTGCGCACCACCTCATGGTCGAAGCGGGTCAGCAATTCGTCATAGAGCTTCTGTTCGCCCCACAGGAAGCGTGCTTCCAGGATCGAGGTACGGATGGTGATGTCGGTGCGCGACTGCCTCAGGCACTCCTCGATGTTGCGGGTGGCGTGGCCGACCTTCAGCCCCATGTCCCAAAGCATGTAGAGCATGTATTCGACGATCTGCTCGCCCCACGGCGTCTGCTTGTAGGGAAGCAGGAACAACAGGTCGATGTCGGAACCCGGCGCCAGCGTGCCGCGCCCGTAGCCGCCGACCGCGACGACCGCCATGCGCTCGGCCGCGGATCGATTCTTGACCCGGTAGACATGGGTCGCGGCGAAGTCGTAAAGCGCCCTGATCAGCTCGTCCATCAGATGCGACAGCCGCTCGGCGCAGGCATTGCCGCCGCCATCCTCCTTCAGCATCGCTTCCGCGATCGACCGTCCTTCGCCAAGCCCGCCCTTCAGCAGCTGGAGGACGGCCGTGCGAGTAGCCTTGCTGGAGCCGTCGCCGGCGCTCGCCGCGGTCAGCGCCGTCATGTCGCGGCGCAAAGCGTCGCCGTCGATTATTTCGTCGAGTTTCAAGGAGATCTTTGCCATTCGGCGGCGTCTATAGCGTGTTTTCTCAGCGCTGTGTATGGGGCTAGCGGCTGCGTTTGCCATCGCATGGGAGAAGGACGATTTACGGTCGCCCGACCAAACTTCCCAAAAATCCAAACCGGCCCTTGACCTTCCAGTAACTGGAAGGACTACCTCCGCCTCAATTCGAGAATTGCGAGGCATTTTGATCATGAGTCATTCCGACCACAACCACCTTCATGCACATGGCGCATCCTGCTGTTCGGCAAAAAATGCCGCGCCCGCTGCCGAAGCGGTGATTCGCGATCCGGTTTGCGGCATGACGGTCGATCCGGCCGCCGGCAAGCCGACGGCCGAGCATGGCGGCCGGACCTTTCATTTCTGCAGCGAGCGCTGCCGCACGAAGTTCCAGGCCGAGCCGGAAACATATCTGACGGCTACCGATCCCGTCTGCGGCATGAATGTCGACCGCGCGAGCGCGAAGCATTTCATCCGCCACGAAGGGCAGGGCTTCTATTTCTGTTCGGCCGGCTGCAAGGGCAAGTTCGAAGCAGAGCCGGCAAAATATCTTGCCGGCCGGCCCACGCCAGAGCCGGTGCCGAAGGGCACGCAATACACCTGTCCGATGCATCCCGAGATCATCCGGGACAAGCCCGGTTCCTGCCCGATCTGCGGCATGGCGCTGGAGCCGATGGGCGTGCCATCCGGCGACGAGGGTCCGAACCCGGAACTGGTCGATTTCACCCGCCGCTTCTGGGTCAGCGCGGTGCTCTCGCTGCCGCTTCTCGTCATCGCCATGGCGCCGATGCTGGGCGTCAGCTTCGAAAGCTTCATCGACGGCCGCACGAAAACATGGCTGGAACTTGCGCTGGCGAGCCCGGTGGTGCTGTGGGCGGCGTTCCCGTTCTTCCACCGAGGCTGGGACTCGATGCTGAACCGCAGCCCCAACATGTGGACGCTGATCTCGCTCGGCGTCGGCGCCGCCTACCTGTTCAGCCTTGTGGCGACGCTGTTCCCGGATGTCTTCCCGCATCAGTTCCGCGGCCATGACGGCACAGTGCCGGTCTATTTCGAGGCGGCCGCGGTCATCGTCGCGCTGGTGTTCCTCGGCCAGGTGCTGGAACTCAGGGCCCGCGAACGCACGGGCTCAGCCATCCGCGCTTTGCTCGACCTTGCGCCGAAGACGGCGCGGCTGATCGGCGCCGACGGGTCCGAGAAGGACGTGCCGCTCGACAGCGTCAAGACCGGAGACAAGCTCCGCATCCGCCCCGGCGATGCCGTGCCGGTCGACGGTGCCGTGCTCGAGGGCCGCTCGGCGATCGACGAATCGATGATCACCGGCGAACCGCTGCCGGTCGAAAAGTCGGAAGGCGATCCTCTCACCGGCGGCACGCTGAACAAGAACGGCTCGCTGATCATGCGCGCCGAAAAGGTCGGGGCCGAGACCACGCTTTCGCGCATCGTCGAGATGGTCGCCAAGGCGCAGCGTTCGCGCGCCCCCATTCAAGGGTTGGCTGACCGCGTCTCCTTCTATTTCGTCCCGGCTGTCGTGCTGGTGGCGATCGTCGCCTTCATTGCCTGGTCGTTCTTCGGCCCCGAGCCCAGCCTGGCCTTCGCCATCGTCTCGGCCGTGTCGGTGCTGATCATCGCCTGCCCCTGTGCGCTCGGCCTCGCCACGCCGATGTCGATCATGACCGCGACCGGGCGCGGCGCGCATGCCGGCGTGCTGATCAAGGAAGCCGCGGCGCTGGAGCGTTTTGCTTCCGTCGACACGCTGATCGTCGACAAGACCGGCACCTTGACCGAGGGCCGGCCAAGGCTGACCGATGTCGCCGCCGCCGAGGGCATCGCGGAGAATGAATTGCTGGCGCTCGCCGCCGCCCTTGAAAAAGGCTCGGAGCATCCGCTTGCCGAGGCGATCGTCGATGGTGCCGCCGAACGCGGCGTCAAGCTTGCCGATGCCGAAGACTTCGAGGCATTCACCGGCAAGGGCGTCTCCGGCACGGCGTCCGGCAAAAAGGTCGCGCTCGGCAATGCGGCGATGATGGCCGACCTCGGCGTCGATACCGCAGCGGTTTCCGCCAGGGCGGAGGCGTTGCAGGCCGAAGGCAAGACGGCGATGTTCGTTGCCGTCGGCGGCAGGCTCGCCGGCCTCGTCGCCGTCGCCGATCCCGTCAAGGCGACCACGGCCGAAGCAATCAGGGCGCTGCACGACAAGGGCTTGAGGATCATCATGGCGACCGGCGACAACGAGCGCACCGCAAAAGCGATCGCCGGAAGGCTCGGCATCGACGAGGTTCGCGCCGGCCTGCTGCCGGATGAGAAGGGCGCGCTGGTCGACGAACTGCGCGCCAAGGGTGCTGGCGTCGCGATGGCCGGCGACGGCGTCAACGACGCGCCGGCGCTGGCTGGCGCCGATGTCGGCATCGCCATGGGCACCGGCGCCGATGTCGCGGTCGAAAGCGCCGGCATCACGCTGGTCAAGGGCGACCTCAACGGCATCGTCAGGGCCCGCGCGCTGGCCCAGGCGACGATCCGCAACATCCGCCAGAACCTGTTCTTCGCCTTCCTCTACAACGTGCTCGGCGTGCCGGTCGCGGCCGGCGTGCTCTACCCGCTCACCGGCACGCTTCTGTCGCCGATGATCGCGGCGGCGGCGATGAGCCTTTCGTCGGTTTCGGTGATCGGCAACGCGTTGCGGCTCCGGACGTTGAAACTCTGAGCGAAGCTCCCAAATACGACATTCCATTCAACAGGAGATCATGGATGACCTTGGCCAAGAAGATTGTGCTGCTGCTGATGGCGGCGGGAATGCTGCTGGCGGTGTTCCTCGAAAGCGTTCCGGCGCAGTCCGAGGAGATGAAGCACGATATGACCGGCATGGCGATGGGCGCGGACAGCCCCGCCACCGTCGGCTACAAGGCGGCGATGGACAAGATGCACACGGACATGATGCTCAACTATACCGGCAATGCCGATGTCGACTTCGTGCGCGGCATGATCCCGCATCACCAGGGCGCGATCGACATGGCCAAGGTGGTGATCGCCAACGGCAAGGACCCAGAAATCCGCAAGCTCGCGGAAGGCGTCGTCAAGGCGCAGGAAGCCGAGATCAAGGAGATGCAGGACTGGCTTGCCAAGCATCCGGTGAAGTAGTCCCTCCGCGCTGGAATCCGGACAGAAGCGAGGACTTCGGTCTGGATTTTCGGCCATGCCTGTGCTGCGATCCCGATTCACGCGGAGCGAGCCCCCCATGTCTTCCAAGCCGACGTCTTCCAAAACCAAGTCTTCTGAAATCAGAACCACCACTCTGGCATCCGGCGAAGCCGTTCCGGTGCTGGGTCAAGGCACATGGAAGATGGGCGAGGACCGCCGGCGCCGCCCTGACGAGGTCGCGGCATTGAGGCTCGGCCTCGACCTCGGCATCACGCTGATCGATACGGCGGAGATGTATGCCGGCGGCGGGGCCGAGGAGGTGGTGGCGGAAGCGATTGCCGGGCGCCGCGACGAGACTTTCCTGGTTTCCAAGGTGCTGCCGACCAATGCCTCGCGCGCCGGCGTCAAGCGGGCCTGCGAGAACAGTTTGAGGCGGCTCGCCACAGACCGCATCGATCTCTATCTGCTGCACTGGCCGGGCAGCGTGCCGTTGGCCGAAACCGTCGAAGCCTTTGAGGCCCTGAAGGCGGCAGGCAAGATCCGCCACTGGGGCGTCAGCAATTTCGACACCGACGAGATGGAGGAACTGGTCGGCCTGCCCTCCGGCGCCAACGTCCAGACCAACCAGGTCCTCTATAATCTCTCGCGGCGCGGCCCGGAATTCGATCTCGGGCCGTGGAGCTTCGAGCGCGGCATCCCGCTGATGGCCTATTCGCCGGTCGAGCAGGGTGCGCTCGCCCGCAACGCCAGGCTCGACGCGATCGCCGCCCGCCACGACGCGGCGGCCGCGCAGATCGCGCTTGCCTGGGTGATGGCGCAGAAGGGCGTCATCGCCATCCCGAAGGCCAGCCGGCAGGAACACGTTCGTCAGAACGCCGCCGCGCTCGACATCGCTCTGACAGCGGAAGATTTCGCCGATCTCGACCGCGTCTTCCCGCCGCCGACGCGCAAGCGCGGCCTGGAGATGATCTAGCCGAAACCTCACCGCAAAATGTGCGGTTGAAAGAGAGCAAGCGTTGCGACGAATCTCGACCGAGCCGTATCACACGACCTACAAGGTCGGCGACATCAGGGTCACGTCGCTGCGAGACGGCTATGTCGACATGCCGGTCCGGCGACTGCGCCAGCCGGGAGACAAGCCATTAGGCGACGATCTCCCGTCGCAGGTACCGCTCTTCGACGGCGCACTGAGATTGTCGGTGAATGCCTTTGCCATCGACGAGGGCGAAGAGATCACGCTGATCGACACGGGATCCTCAAACGCCTGGCATCCGACGATGGGCTTTCTGCCGCAGGCGCTGAGCGAGGCGAAGATCGCCGCCGATCGGATACGCACGGTCGCCTTCACCCACACCCATCTCGACCATATCCATGGTCTCATCCGTCCGGACGGTGGGGACGGCTTCCCGCAGCTCGCCCGCCTGTTCGTGCCTCGAGCCGAGCTCGACATGTTCCGGTCGCAAGCGAGATTGAGCCGCTTCCATGATCGGGCGCAGCCTTTGGACCCGGGACAGCGCCTGAGCGCGAGGATCGAGGCGATCGCCACCCCGGGTCATGAAGTCGGCCATACCTGCTTTCGTGTCACGAGCGGCGGCGAAACCTTGTTGGCCTGGGGCGATCTTGTGCATGTGCCGTCGCTTCAGTTCGATCGGCCCGAGATCGCGTGGGAATTCGACGCCGACCAGGAACAGGCGCGGGCGACCCGGTTGCGGATATTGGCCCTTGCCGCCGACAACGGCTGGTGCGTTGCAGGAGCGCATCTCGATTCACCGGGCGTCGGCCGGGTTTCCCGAACCGAAACAGCCTTCCGCTTCGAACCTTTGTAGCAACCAAGGCTAGATCTTGGCCGGCGGCCCAAGCCGCATCCGTAGTCGCCGCAATGCTCTCGAAAACACGTCGAGGTCTTTGGCGGCACGGGCAAGTGTCAATGCGCCCTGGATGGCGGCGACGGTTTCCTCGGCCAACTCGCCGGCCTCGTCAAGCCGGCGCCCGGATCGCGCCAGCGCTTCGGCGAGATGCGTGACCCAACGGCCGAAATAGTCTTTTATCTGGCCAGCGAAGAGATCGCGCGATTCCTCCAGCGCAAGAGCGCCGATCAGGCAAACGCGCCGTCCCGAGCGGAAATAGCTGTCCGTCGCCTCGAGCATCCGCTCGATCCCGACCTGCGGATCGGTGCTGTCGCGCAGCGGCGCAAACACGTTGTTCTCGAACCAGCCGTCGATATGGGCGATGACTGCGCTCGCCATCTCTTCCTTGCCTCCGGGAAAGAAGTGATAAAGGCTTCCCTTGCCGAGCCCTGTCGCCGCGCCAATCAAGGCCAGGCTGGCGCCCTCATAGCCATGCTCGCGAAAGACCTCGCCGATCATGGCCAGCAGGCCGTCACGATCGGGCGCGATCCTGCGCATTGGCGCGCTCTACAGCCCGAGCTCGGTCAAGCCGGGATGATCGTCCGGCCGGCGGCCGAGCGGCCAGTGATATTTGCGCTCGCTCTCGGTGATCGGCAGGTCGTTGATGCTCGCCACACGCCGCCGCATCAGCCCGGCTTCGTCGAACTCCCAGTTCTCGTTGCCGTAGGAGCGGAACCAATGGCCGCTGTCGTCATGCCATTCATAGGCGAAGCGCACCGCGATGCGGTTTCCGTTCCAGGTCCAGACTTCCTTGATCAGGCGATAATCCAGCTCGCGCGCCCACTTGCGCCTCAGGAAGCCGACGACCTCGCCGCGGCCGACAATGAATTCGGCCCGGTTCCGCCAGACGCTATCCTCGGTATAGGCAAGCGAAACCCGTTCCGGGTCGCGGCTGTTCCAGGCATCTTCCGCGAGCCGCGCCTTTTGCGCTGCTGTTGCGGCCGTGAAGGGCGGCAATGGCGGACGGCTCATCGGGATCTCCTGGCTTCGCTCGTTTGCCGGGATATTGTACCGATCGGTACAATAAGTCAACAAGGACAGATGCTATTGCCTTGCCGCCACACCCTTCAGCCGGTAGAGCGCCTCCAGCGCCTCGCGCGGCGTCATCTCGTCCGGATTGATCGCGCCGAGCGCTTCGCCCACCGCATCGCTTTTCACTGGCTTCGGCGCTTCGCGCTTCACCGCCACCGAAAACAGCGGCAGGTCGTCGACCAGCCGGTTGGTCTTGCCCGAGACTTCGCCCTCCTCAAGCTGGTGCAGAACTTCCTTGGCGCGCGCCACCACCGCTTCCGGCAGGCCGGCGAGTCGCGCCACCTGCACGCCGTAGGAGCGATCTGCCGCGCCCTTGCCGACCTCGTGCAGGAAGACGACGTCGCCTTCCCACTCCTTGACCCGCATGGTGACGTTGTGGAGCCGGGGCAATTTGCCGGCCAGCACCGTCATCTCGTGGAAATGCGTGGCGAAGATCGCGCGGCAGCGGTTCTTCTCGTGCAGGTATTCCACCGCCGCCCAGGCGATCGACAACCCGTCGAAGGTCGCGGTGCCGCGGCCGATCTCGTCGAGGATGACCAGCGCCCGCTCGCCGGCCTGGTTGAGGATCGCCGCCGTCTCGACCATCTCGACCATGAAGGTCGAGCGGCCGCGCGCCAGGTCGTCCGAGGCGCCGACGCGCGAAAACAGGCGGTCGACGATGCCGATATGGGCGCTTTCGGCCGGCACGAAGGAGCCGGTCTGGGCCAGGATGGCGATCAAGGCGTTTTGCCGCAGGAAGGTCGACTTACCGCCCATATTGGGGCCGGTGAGCAGCCAGATCGCGCCGGCCTTGGCGCCGCCTTCGGGCGAAAGGTTGCAGTCGTTGGCGACGAACGGGCCCTCGCCAGAGCGCCTCAGCGCCTGTTCGACCACAGGATGGCGCCCTCCGGAAATCTCGAAGGCCAGGCTGGAATCGACCGCCGGCCGGCACCAGCCCTCGCTTTCGGAAAGCAGCGCCAGCGCGGACGACACGTCGAGCACGGCAAGCGCCTCGGCGCCGGCGCGGATGCTGTCGGCCTCACCGACGACCTCCGCCGTCAGCCGGTCGAAGGCGGCGAGCTCGATGCTCAGCGCCTTGTCGGCGGCGTTGGCGATCTTCGATTCCAGCTCCGCCAGTTCCGTCGTGGTGAAGCGCATGGCGTTGGCCATGGTCTGGCGGTGGATGAAGCGCGCCTTCGCCGCGTCGCTCCCAGTCATGACGGCGTGGTGGTTCGCCGTCACCTCGATATAGTAGCCGAGCACGTTGTTGTGCCGGATCTTCAGCGAGCGGATGCCGGTCTCCTCGATCAGCGAGCGCTCCAGCCCGGCGATCACTTTTCGCGACTCGTCCCGCAACGCCCGCATCTCGTCGAGCTCGGCATGATAGCTCGACCGCACGAAGCCGCCGTCGCGCTTGATGAGCGGCAACTCGTCGTCGAGCGCCTCGCTGAGGTGGCGCGCGAGCGCTTCGGGCAAAGCATTGATCGCCGTTAGCGCGGCGGCCAGTTCGGCCGGCAGCACCGTCGTCGCGAACAGAGCCGCGATGGCGCCGGCTGCCTCGAAGCCGGCGCGCAGCGCGCCGAGGTCGCGCGGGCCGCCGCGGTTGAGCGCCAGCCTGGACAGCGCCCTCGGCATGTCGGCGACGCTCTTCAGACTTGCCCGCAATCCTTGGCAAAGCCGCGTCTCGGCACGAAAGAACGACACCGAATCCAGCCTTGCGGAGATCGCCGCCGGATCGGTCAGCGGCGCCATCAGCCGGTCGGCGAGCAGTCTCGCCCCGCCTCCGGTCACCGTGCGGTCGATCGCCTTGAACAGCGAGCCCTCGCGGTTGCCGGAAAGTGTGCGCAACAGTTCCAGGTTGGCGCGCGTCGCCGGGTCGATGAACAGCGTCGAGCCGCTTTCCTCGCGCTCGGGCCGCGACAGCGGCGGGCGCTCCGCCTTCTGCGTCTTCTCGACATAGGCGATCGCGCCCGAGATCGCCGACAGCTCGGCGCGCGAGAAAGCGCCGAAGCTGTCCGGCGTCGCCACCTCGAAGAAACGGGCGATGTGGCCCGTCGCCGATGCCGAATCGAACAGCGGAGGCGGCTGCGGGCTGGCGACCCGGCCAAGCACGTCGAACACCGGCCGCAATTCCGGGTCGTGGAAGACCGGCTCGGCGACGATCAACTCGCGCGGATCGACGCGGAAGATGTCGGCGAGCAGCCGCTCCGCCGTCGTCTCGGCGACCCGGAACGCGCCGGTCGAAATGTCGATCCAGGCGAGGGCGAAAATGCCCTGGCCGGCCGCATTGCCTCCCTTCACCCTGCCCAGCGCCATCAGGAAGCTCGATTCCGACGGCGCGAGCAGCTTGTCCTCGGTGATGGTGCCGGGCGTGACCAGCCGCACCACGTCGCGGCGCACCACCGATTTCGAGCCACGTTTCTTGGCCTCGGCCGGGTCCTCGATCTGCTCGCACACGGCAACGCGAAAACCTTGCGCGATCAGCTTCTGCAGATAGTCGTCCGCCGCATGCACCGGCACGCCGCACATCGGAATGTCGTGGCCCTGGTGCTTGCCGCGCCGGGTGAGCACGATGCCGAGCGCCTGGCTGGCCTTTTCGGCGTCGTCGAAGAACAGCTCGTAGAAATCGCCCATGCGGTAGAAGAGCAGCGAATCCGGGTTCGCCGCCTTGATCTCGATATACTGCTCCATCATCGGCGTGACGCCGCCCGTGGCTGGCGCCGGCGTCGTCGTTTCCTGAGCGTCGGGATCGGTCGGCATGTGCATGTTCATGCCGGAACGCTAGCAGATGTGACAGGAGGGTTTAATGCCGGGCGCTCGAAAAGCAGGGGAAACCGCGAGCCATGCTGCCAGTCGCCTGCCAACCGAGCCTCGGCACTGCCTGGGCCTGCGCGCGCATTGAGGCAGCTTCGCCCGGCTTGTCGGTTTACAGCGGCCGCGTGTAGCCTTAATCCGTGAGAACCATAAGCAAGCACCCGTCCCAAGCGGTGCCGCAAGGCGAGGAAATCAAAAGCATCATGGCCAGGAAAACCGAAAGCAGCGGGCCCTCCGTCAGCGCGCAGGAAGCGCTCGAATTCCACGCCATGGGGCGGCCGGGCAAGCTGGAGATCGTCGCCACCAAGCCGATGGCCACCCAGCGCGACCTCAGCCTCGCCTATTCGCCGGGCGTCGCCGTTCCGGTGCGCGCCATCGCCGAGGACCCGAGCCGCGCCTTCGACTATACCGCGCGCGGCAACATGGTCGCCGTCATCTCCAACGGCACCGCCATCCTCGGCCTCGGCAATCTCGGCGCGCTGGCCTCGAAGCCGGTGATGGAAGGCAAGGCGGTGCTGTTCAAGCGCTTCGCCGATGTCGATTCCATCGATCTCGAGGTGGCGACGGAGGATGCCGACGAGTTCATCAACTGCGTGCGCTTCCTCGGCCCCTCCTTCGGCGGCATCAACCTCGAGGACATCAAGGCGCCGGAATGCTTCATCATCGAGCAGCGCCTGCGCGAGCTGATGGACATCCCGGTCTTCCATGACGACCAGCACGGCACCGCCATCATCTCGTCCGCCGGGCTGATCAACGCGCTGGAGATCACCGGCCGCGACATGAAGACCACGAAGATGGTCTGCAACGGCGCGGGCGCGGCCGGCATCGCCTGCATCGAATTGATGAAGGCGATGGGTTTTTCGCCGGAAAACATCACCCTGTGCGACACCAAGGGCGTGGTCTTCCAGGGTCGCACCGAAGGCATGAACCAGTGGAAGTCGGCGCACGCGGTCAAGACCGAGGCGCGCAGCCTCGCCGAGGCGCTTGACGGCGCCGACGTCTTCCTCGGCCTTTCCGCCAAGGGCGCGCTGACCCCCGCCATGGTGCAGTCGATGGCCAAGAACCCGATCATCTTCGCCATGGCCAATCCCGATCCGGAAATCACGCCCGAGGAAGTGGGCGAGATCCGCACTGATGCCATCATGGCGACCGGCCGCTCGGATTACCCGAACCAGGTCAACAATGTTCTCGGCTTCCCCTATATCTTCCGCGGCGCGCTGGATGTCCGGGCCACCACCATCAATGACGAGATGAAAATCGCAGCCGCCCAGGCGCTCGCCGCGCTGGCGCGCCAGGACGTGCCGGACGACGTCGCCGCCGCCTATCAGGGCAACCGGCCGAAATTCGGCCCCAACTACATCATCCCGGTGCCGTTCGATCCGCGCCTGATCTCGGCAATCCCGCTCGCGGTGGCCAAGGCCGCGATGGACTCCGGCGTTGCCCGCAAGCCGATCCTCGACCTCGACCGCTACGCACAGGAGCTTTCGGCGCGCCGCGATCCGATCGCGTCCACGCTGCAGCGCATCTACGACCGCGTCCGCCGCCAGCCCAAGCGCATCGTCTTCGCCGAGGGCGAGGAGGAGCAGGTGATGCGCGCTGCCGTCTCCTATGTGAACCAGAAGCTCGGCACCGCGATCCTTCTCGGGCGCGACGACGTCATCAAGGAGAACGCCAGGAACGCCGGCATCGACTTGAACAAGCAGGGCCTCGAGATCATCAATGCCCGGCTGTCGCGCCGCAACGCGATCTATACCGACTATCTCTACGAGCGAATGCAGCGGAAGGGTTTCCTGTTCCGCGACTGCCAGCGCCTGATCAACAACGACCGCAACCATTTCGCCGCCTGCATGGTGGCGCTGGGCGACGCCGACGGCATCGTCACCGGCGTAACCCGCAACTATTCGACCGCTCTCGACGACATCCGCCGCGTCATCGACGCCAAGCCGGGTCACCGCGTCATCGGCGCCTCGATCGTGCTGGCAAGGGGCCGCACCGTGATGATCGCCGACACCGCCGTGCACGACATGCCCAATGCCGAGCAGATCGCCGACATCGCCGAGGAGGCCGCCGGCTTTGCCCGCCGCATGGGCTATGAACCCAGGCTCGCAATGCTTGCCTATTCCACCTTCGGCCATCCGCAGGGCGAGCGTTCGGAGCGGATACAGGAGGCGGTGCGCATCCTCGACAAGCGCCGCGTCGACTTCGAATATGATGGCGAGATGGCGGCCGACGTGGCGCTGAACCCCCGCGCCATGGCGCAATATCCGTTCATCAGGCTCACCGGCCCGGCCAATGTGCTGGTGATGCCGGCGTTCCACTCGGCCTCGATCTCGACCAAGATGCTGCAGGAACTCGGCGGCTCGACCGTCATCGGCCCGCTGCTGGTCGGCCTCAACAAGCCGGTGCAGATTGTCTCGCTCAACGCCAAGGATTCAGACATCGTCAATATGGCCGCGATTGCGGCCTATACGGCGGGGAATTGACGAGCCGAAAGGCTCGCTGCAAACGCTGTAGGTCAGCAACCAACAAAAAGGCCCGCGGCGATGCCGCGGGCCTTTCCGTTGGATGTGGAGTTCGATCAGAACGAGCGCTGGAAGCGGACGATGCCGCCGACGCTGTTTTTCTTGTCGGCCTTGGTCCAGTCGACGACATTGGTGTCGCCGAGCCCATCGTCAAACCTGCCAAAGTGGGCGTAGTCGACTTCGGTCGTGATCGTGAAGCCCGGAACGATCGTGTAGGCGATGTTCGCCGCCAACGCATAGTTCTTGTCGTCGTCGGCCGACGCCTGGACGTTGAACGCCGCCTTCTCGTTGAACTTGTAGGTGCCGCCGCCCCAGACAGCCCAGTTGCCGCCCCACGGCTTGTAGAAGCCGCGACCGTGAGCATTGATGGCGTTACCCGCGTCGCGGAAGTTATCGTCGGTACCGTAGCCGCCCATGATGAACAGTGTCAGCTCCTTGGTGACATTGACATCCAGGCGAACCTTGCCAGCCACTTCTTCATAGTTGCTGTCATAGGCGACCACACCGGTGACCGCGCCCCAGTCGCCCTTGTACTTCAGGCCGCCGACCACATGAGGAACGTAGCTGTCGATCGTGCCGGCGATAGAGCCCGGACCCGTGCCGGTTACGAGGCCCGTGACGTCCGAGCCTTCTTCGAGCGAGATCACGCCCGAGAAGCCGCTGCCGGCGTCGAAGTAGTAGCTGACGACATTGGTGTCCTTGATGCCGTACGGGATGATCGTGTCCTGGATGACGTTGCCCGCATAGCCGATGAACTGGTCGTAAGGCGTTTCGTCCTTACCGACGCGAAGGCCGCCGAGCTGGATCCAGGCGAAGCTCAGCTTGGGAGTAGACGTGGGGCCGCCATTCGAGAAGTCAAATTTGGTCTCGGTATAGGTCTTCAACGTGCCGAGTTCGGTTTCCTGGCCGGTCCAGGTCTTCAGGGTGAAGCGGGCGTTCTTCTTCCAGCTGTTCTGCGCGTCGCCGTCCTGGACGTCGGTGGTCTTGCGCCCGTCGAACGAGCCGACGTCGCCGAAGCCGATGTCGTAGCGGACATAGCCGCCGATGCGCAGGCAGGTCTCGGTGCCGGGGATGTAGAAGTAACCCGCGCCATAGACGTCGCAGATCTTGACGTATTCGGCCGGTTCCGGCTCGGCGACGGTGACCGCGTCGGCGGCGCGGGCGCCCGAAACTGCGATCAGGGCCGCAGCGGAGCCGAGTAGAAGGCTCTTGATGTTCATTTTCTTGAATCTCCAGTCAAAGGTTCAAGACAGGCCTGGCAGCCATCCGGCTTTTGCCACCCCCGTCCCCATCGTTGAAAAAGTCGCGCAACAGCGCCGCTTCTTCGCCCTCGACATGGCCTAATCGGCGGTCGTTCACAACAGAGATTATGTCTTAAAAGCGGCGTTTGGGCGCTTATAAAAGTCTTGTTGCGCAAATGTCACGTCACATATTTGAAAGAATGGCACATATTACACAATATGCACGTTATAGACGAGATTTTGACTTTATAAATGTGCCGAATGTGCCAATATTACAATTTTATGACGCCAAAGATAGTCGGCTAATATCTTGAACAAACTACGCTGCAGGGCGAGAAGGCGCATTGGAAAATGAGGATCAGGACAAGCCGCGCGCGGCGCGCACCACATCCTCGATCATGTCCTCGCGGAGCATTTCGATGGGGGTGCGGCCGTCCAGTTCGGGGCAGGGCCGAATGAGCCAGAACCAGGCCAGCCTCGGACTGGTGATCACCGCCAGCACGTCGCCTATGCCCGGAGCCGGCCTGCCGTCGACGAACTGCGCCAGCGGAAAGACGTGTTTGCGGCCGCCCTTGCGCAGCGCGACGACCTCGCCCCGCCTTTGCCAGCGATGCAGGGTCGAGCGGGGGATGCGGAATTTCTCTTCGAGATAGGTCGAGCCCGCAACCTCGCCGGCCCAGTCTTCGATGAGCATCGACTGGAGTTCGGAGGCTCGCCCGGCCAAAGGCCGGGAGGCAGACTTGGCAAATCCTATGGCCGGGCTTTCGTCCGCGCTGTCTGCGCCGGCCTGGTCGGCACCTGCGATCTTTTCCGCCATCGCGCGGAAAAGCTCGGACGTCAGCTCCGTCCAGCCGCCTTTGAGGGAGGTGATTGCGAGCCGCTGCACCTGCGGCAGGAAGGGAAGGGCGGCGGCAACGCTGCCGGCAATCGCGCTGGCGGAAACCAGGGCCTCCGCGTCCAGCAGCACGCCATGCTGCATCAAAGCCTGCTGGACCGCCTCGGCCACCAGCCCGGCTAAGGCATCCTGCGAAATTCCTTCAGGCGGGTTCTGAAATCTGGTCATGCATCTGTCTTGCGCGCCGCGCTCTCCTCCTCAGCCGCGGCGGTTCTTGAGCGGCTATAACGGAAAGCGGCAATCGCAATGACGACAGACGCAGCGACCGGACAGGTTGCTGTCTTGCATGTGACACCCCAACTGCTGCCGACGTCCCGAAATGTCAGTCGCGAAACGCCCACTATGCCTGTAGGAGCGATCTATGACAGCGGCGCGACAGACGGCCTCATTTGGCGTCCGGTTGCGGTGACGCAGCGGAACTAAAGCAGCCCTGCCTGTTCCGCCTCGCGGCGCAGATTCTGGCGCGGCCGCGGGCCGATCTGCTGGATCACCAGCCCGGCCGCCAGCGAGCCGAGGTCGCCGCAATCCTGGAGGCTGCGGCCGCTCGTATAGCCGTAGAGGAAGCCGGCGGCATAGAGATCGCCGGCGCCGGTGGTGTCGACCAGTTCGCTGATCGTCGTCGCCTGAATAGTGACGGTCTCGTCGCCACGCACGATCACCGAGCCCTTTTCCGAGCGGGTGACGGCGGCGATCTTGCAATCCTCGCGGATCGCCGCCAGCGCTTCCTCGAAGGAAGCGGTCTGGTAGAGCGACTTGATCTCGTGGCTGTTGGCGAAGACGATGTCGACCGTGCCCGACCGCATCAGCTCGAGGAACTCGTCGCGGTAGCGGTCGACGCAGAAGGAGTCCGACAGCGTCATCGAGACTTCGCGGCCGGCGGCGTGCGCCAGCCTCGCCGTCTGCCGGATGGCTTCCTTGGCGCGCGGCGGGTCCCACAGATAGCCCTCGAAATAGGTGACCTTGGACCCGGCGGCCTTGTCGGCCTCGACGTCCTCCGGCCCGAGCTCGACGCAGGCGCCGAGATAGGTGTTCATCGAGCGCTCGCCGTCCGGCGTGACGAAGATCATCGAGCGCGCCGTCGGCGGCTCGCCCTTGAGCGGCTTGGTGTCGAAGGCCACGCCCTGGGCATGGATATCGTGGGTGTAGATCGCGCCGAGCGGGTCGTTGGACACCTTGCCGAAAAAGGCGGCGCGGCCGCCGAAGCTCGCCACGCCCGCCGCCGTGTTGCCGGCGCTGCCGCCAGAAGCCTCGATCGCCGGCCCCATGCGGCTGTAGAGCAGCTCCGCGCGCCGGGTGTCGATGAGGTTCATCGCGCCCTTGATGATGCCGTTGGTTTCGAGAAAGGCCTCGTCGCACTGGGCGATGATGTCGACAATGGCATTGCCGATGCAAAGCACGTCATATTCCGGCATCAATGTCTCCGCCAACGAGCCGCCGGCTTTCTGCCATGCCGGCCGGGCGCGGGTCTAGCGGCTCACGGCCGCTTTGCCTACCCCGAAAATCGGCGCCGACTTGCGTCGTGCCGATCGTGGCCGGGAATGTTCGCCGGCTGCGGCAGTGTTCGTGTCCAACTGGCCCACAACAGTCGCGCTGCTGACGGCTATGGTTTCACCGTCATAGAAACGTTTCTGCCGCGCCGTGGGCTAGGACCGGTGCGTTTCCCGCAACAGGCTGAAGGCACGAACCAACGAATGTTCGAAAAGACCGGGATGACGAGCGAACTGGCGCTGCTTGGCCTGCTGGCGGTGTTGTGGGGCGCCTCCTACACCTTCATCAAGATCGGCGTCGAGACGATCCCGCCGGTGACCTTCATCGCCGCACGCACGCTTGTCGCCGGCGGCATCCTGCTTGGCCTCATCCGCTGGCGCGGCCTTGCCATGCCGTGGGATGTGGTCACCTGGCGCCGCTTCATGTTCCAGGCCTGCCTGAACAGCGTCATCCCGTTCACGCTGATCGCCGCCGCCGAACGTTCGATCGACGCCGGCCTTGCCACCATCCTCAACGCGACGTCGCCGATCTTCACCTTCCTGCTGACGGCGCTGATCACCCGCCACGAGCCGGTGACGATGCGCAAGCTGGCCGGCGTCGGCGCCGGCATTGCCGGCATCTGCCTCATCGTCGGCACCGAGGCTCTTGGCGGCATCGGCCATGAGCTCCGGGCGCAGCTCGCGGTCGTGGCCGCCACCGTCTGCTATGCCGGCGCCGCCATCTTTGGCCGAAACTTCAGAGGCCTGGACCCCATGGTTCCGGCCGCCGGCTCGATGATCTGCGGCGCCACGATCCTGATACCGTTGAGCCTCGTCTTCGACCGGCCCTGGACATTGACGCCGTCGACGGCGTCGATCCTGGCCCTGTTCGGGCTTTCGGTGTTCTCGACGGCGCTCGCCTTCTCGATCTTCTTCCGGCTCATCCACACGCTGGGCTCGGTCGGCACCACCTCGCAGGCCTATCTGCGCGTGCCGATCGGCGTCGGCATCGGCGCCGTCTTCCTGGGCGAGAGCCTGGGGCCGACCGCCTGGCTCGGCATGGCCTTGGTCGTGGCCGGCGTCGCGGCCATGACGATTCCTGCGAGGCAGGCCAGGCTTGCGCGGTAGTTGCACCGGGGGGCGACCCTGCCTATGTCGGAAGCGTCTTTCTCGATGAGGGGTTGAAGACGCCGTGATTCTTGACGCAGCCCGCGCCGCCGCCAGCCAGCTGTTCTCGCCCGAATTCCGCTCCGTCTTCGTAAAGACGCTCGGGCTCACCGTGTTGGCGCTGGTGGCGCTTTGGTTAGGCATCGAGAGCCTGCTCGAATGGCTGGCCTGGCCGTGGCTGCAGACGCTTGTTCCGGGGCTACCCTCCTGGGCCGGATGGCTGGGCGGCATCGTTGCCGGCATCCTTCTGGCGGTGGGGATGGCGCTGCTTATCGCGCCGGTGACAGCGATCATCGCCGGCTTGTTCCTCGACGACGTCGCCGAGGTGGTCGAGCGCACTGACTATCCTGACGATCCGCCCGGCCGCGCCGTGCCGGCGCTGCATTCTCTGGTGCTGGCGACAAAGTTCTTCGGCGTCGTCATCCTCGGCAACATCGTTGCCCTGCTTCTGCTCCTGGTGCCGGGCATCAACATCGCCGCCTTCTTCATCGTCAACGGCTACCTGCTTGGGCGCGAGTTCTTCGAATTCGCCGCCATGCGCTTCCGTCCCGAGGCTGGAGCCAAGGCGCTTCGCCGCAAATATGCCGGCACGGTGTTCCTGGCCGGGCTGGTCATCGCCGCCTTCCTTGCCGTGCCGCTGCTCAACCTTCTGACGCCGCTTTTCGCCGCCGCCATGCTGGTGCATCTGCACAAGGCGGTGTCCGCGCGCGAAGCGGCGCGGCCTTAAGCATCATTCGCTGGTGTCGCGGAACAGCGCCTGCAGCTTGCCGAACGGCATCGCCGTGCGGGTGAAGCCGAAGGTGCCGTCCTGCTGGATCTCGCGCGCCGCCGTTTCCAGCATGCCATAGGCGAAATTCGTCAGCCATGGCCCGAGCGAGATGCGTTTGACGCCGGCATTGGCAAGGTCGGCGACGGTGAAGCCCGGCCGCGCCATGATGTTGACGGGCTTGCCCACCGCCGAGCAGACCGTCCGCACGGTTTCCACATCGCTCAGGCCCGGTGCATAGAGCACGTCCGCGCCGGCCTTCTCGAAGGCCTGCAGCCGCTTGATCGTGTCGTCGAGATCGGTCTTGCCCCAGAGGAAATTCTCGGCCCGCGCGGTGAAGATGAAATCGCGCTTGAGCGCGCGAGCCGCCTCGACGGCCGCGGCGACGCGCTCGACCGCATGGGAGAACTCGTAGATCGGATTTTCAGCGTCGCCGGTATGGTCCTCTATCGAGCAGCCGGCAAGGCCGGCGGCCTCGGCCGCGAAGATGGTTTCGGCCGCCTGCTCGGGGCTGTCGCCCTTGCCACGCTCGAGATCGGCCGAAACCGGCAGGTCTGTCGCCGCCGTCACCTCGCGGCAATGGTGGATCATTGCCTCGAAGGTCACGGCGCCGTCAGGCAGGCCGCGCGAGAAGGCGAAGCCGGCGCTGGTCGTGGCCAACGCCTTGAAGCCGAAGGATGAAAGAAGCTTGGTCGTGCCGATATCCCAGGGATTGGGCATGACGAAGGTGGAAGTGTGCAGATCGCGAAAAATCTTGCCCTTGTCCATGGCGGGTCCTCAATCGAGATCGGGGTTGTGAGAAGAATTTACCGCGCGGGCCGGGGCCGGGCAAATGAATGCGTTTGGTTCAGAAGCGTTTCTCGTTTTCTGCTGACAATTTCTCGAAGGCGTCGGAATTCTTGACGTAGCGCGACTTGGCCTTGTCCCAACGGTAGGTGACGGAAATGTCATGAGAGGTGGCCTTTGGCGGCGCCTCGCCGCAGCTTTCCTCGCTCGGCACCGTCGCGTCCGTCACCGTGACCTTGATGGGCGCATAGGGCTTGTGGCCGCCAAGGCTCCGGAAGGCCAGGTTTTGCGTGCGCCGGTAGGCGCAATAGTTTTCGTCGAACGTATAGATCTCGTCGATCAGGTGAAAGCGGTCGTGGCGGACCATGATCAGCATCGTGCCGGCATAGCCCTGGTTCGAGTTGAAATGCGTGCTCATGGTGACGATGGCATCGTCGCCGGCGGCGATCGAAACCTTGCCGGGTTCGCGAAAGGAGGTGCTCCTGTCGACGGCGACATTCACCGCGTCGAGCAGCCTCGGCTTGCCAGTCAGATCGTAGAGAGCCAGAACGGCAAAGCCCTCGGCGCTGTCGGAGCCGTAGCCGAGATCGTAGAGCATCGCCAACCGGTCCTTGCCGGCGGCCCTGATGGCCAGCACTTCGGCATTGGACAGGCTGGTAGTCGCAGGCGGCGAGGCGCCATCGTCGCCAGCGGAGATATGGCGCATCTCGATCGGCACGGTGCCGTCGTAGAAGCCGTTCTTGTCGGGCCTCAGATCGGGAATGACCATCCTGGCGAGGTCAAGATAGGTAACGTCCTGATGGCCAGGAACGGTATTGTTCAGCTCGGGAAAGCTGGTGGCGTCCGCGAGTGCCGTCGCGCACAGCCACGGCAGCAGCAGCCAGGCAAGGCCAATTCGAAACAGGCTGGAAATCATGGCGAGCCCCCTCTCGGGCATAGGCGCTAAGATAGGGATTGCGGCGCGGAATCGATTGTGATTCTACGCTGGGATGACACACGAATCGCTTGTTGATGATGGCTGGGCCGAGACGATTGAGCTTCTCGGCGGGGAAGAGTTGATCGCAGGAAGTGCTCGCGAGACGAAGGCGTTCCTGCGCCCGCGCGGCATCAGATCGGCGAGCGACCTGTTGCGCCTGACACTGG
>NZ_RZOZ02000039.1:0-1206 GCF_003999155.2 Mesorhizobium sp. M1D.F.Ca.ET.231.01.1.1 | reverse complement strand
AAAGAAGCGGATATATTGGAGTATACCTCAGTGCGAGCCATATCTGAACTCGCCGAATTCGTTAGCAGCTATCCAGCAAGTGCACTGCCTGCGGCGACACGGCGTACAATTTCGTTGCTCATTTTAGATCTTATCGGTGCCACGGCTGCGGGCCTGCGATCGCCGTTAGCTGATGCGGCCAGAAAATCAGCACTGGAAGCCTATGGCGAGGGCCTGATCAGCATTTGGGTGACCGAGGATCGTTCTAGTGTGGTCGGCGCCGCGATGGCGAACAGCGCTGCGGCAAGCGCGCTGGATATCGACGACGGTCATCGTGGCGCAGCAGGTCACGCGGGTGCCGGCGTTATTCCCGCCGCCTTGGCAGTGGCTCAGGCTGTTGACGCGTCGGTCTCCGAGACCATGGTTGCAATTGCGCTCGGATATGAAATCGCCCTCCGAATCGCGAGCTCTCGGCCGGTTGCGGCAATCGATACGTATGCAACTGGACGCTGGGTCGGCTACGGGGCTGCGGCTGCAGCTAGCCGTCTCTTGGGTTTGAGTGCCACGGAAACCGCTCATGCGTTAGGTATTGCCGGATCCGAAGGACCAATCGTCTTCCTGACCACAACCTCGAAATTCGAGGGTAGCACGATCAAGGAAGGGATTCCGCCCGCCGTGGTTGCAGGTATCACCGCCGCCTATCGCGCGCGGGCAGCCGCAACTGGACCTCTCAATCTTCTCGATGACGACGATCGTTTCACCCGCCATCTCCTGACCCAAAATCTTGGGTCTTCATGGGAAATTCAAAAATGCTATCTTAAGCCGTATGCATGCTGTCGCTATATCCACGCAGCTATCGATGCGATACTAGCCATGCGTCGCGATGGGCAAGAGATCCGCAAGCTGCGCATAGAAACTTTCCCACAAGCGCTGCGCCTAGCAAACGAGCGCGCCCCCAGCACCTTGGAGGGGGCTCAATACAGCTTCTATTTTAGTTGCGCACTGGCCGCTTTGTACGGGCGGGAAGCCCTACGGCCTGTTCAACCTGAACGTCTCACTGACGTACGCATCATTGAGTTGGCCGGGCGTATTGAGCTTGAAGCGTCCTCCGATTTCGCTTCGGCGTTTCCAGCCGAAACGCCAGCCCGCGTTGTCATGGATCAAGGGAAAGGGCCGGAAGAAATGATTGTACGACACCCACTTGGGGATGTCCTGCGCCCTTTATCG
>NZ_RZOZ02000038.1:0-1215 GCF_003999155.2 Mesorhizobium sp. M1D.F.Ca.ET.231.01.1.1 | reverse complement strand
TGGACTGAAACTTGCGCTTTCGAGGTGGCTCGCGCCAGCGATGCCGCAAGGCATGGAGATTTTGGCGCAGGGCTGCCAAGGGCGGTTGCGTAAAGATCGCTGCGAGCAGAGAGGCGACGATCTGGCGGGTAGCACGCCACAGCAGCGGGCGCCCGTCGCTCAAGGGGGAGAGACACCCAACTCCTGCGAGAGGGGTTCGGTCACGAGCGCGATGAGGAAGTGGGCAAGAATCCAAGGCTTTGCGATCCTTGGGTCTTTGGCGGGAGGCGCGCGCAGTCCGATCAGGCTCTTCAGACGCTTGAAGGCGAGCTCGATGCGCCAGCGCATGCGATAGAGCTTGAGAACCGTGCCGGCGGGAAACTCCTCCCGGTCGAGCGAGGTCACAAGGATGACGAAGCCGGCGGCAATCAGCGTCTGCGGTTGAACCTTGTTGCCCTTGGCCTTGGCTTCCTTGTTGATTTTGCGCCGCGCTTCTTGTGCCGCGGCCTCGGATTTGCGCAAGGCGATCAGGCGCATCCTCACGGGCTCGCCCTTCTTGAGGCCTAGCCGGACAGGCGTTTCGAAGACTTCCTCCCGGCAGCTCTCCAGGTGGCCGACGAGATCGAACGCCTCGCCGTTGGCGTCGAGCCATCGCGCATTCTTCCACGACGCGCGCACGACAACGTCGCCGCCTTGCGCCATGACCTTTGCGATCCGCTCGGCCTGCAGATAGACGCGGTCGCCGATGCGGATCTCGCCCGCCACCACCGGCACGCGGTCGATCAACTCGGCCTCGCTCTGGTCGGTGATCTCGAGGAAATCGAACTGCTCGCGCTCAAGCTCGAAGGCGCAGTGCATGCGCCAAAGGCCATTGTTCTTCTTCTCATGCGCACCAGCCTTGGCAACCGCCGTCGCATCGAGGATGCGGATTAGCCGGCCTTTGGCCAAGCCTGCATCCTCGCGCTTCAAAAGATGCCCGATCAACTGTTGCAGCCAGGGGCCTGCATTGCGCAACCGGCCGAGCAAGGCCACGTCCGAAATGTCGGCAATCCCGCTCGCCGCCGCCCAGGCCACGACGCCCCGCATGCCTACCTTGCCAAGGCAGTAAGCCAGTGTCAGGCGCAACAGGTCGCTCGCCGATCTGATGCCGCGCGGGCGCAGGAACGCCTTCGTCTCGCGAGCACTTCCTGCGATCAACTCTTCCCCGCCGAGAAGCTCAATCGTCTCGGCCCAGCC
>NZ_RZOZ02000037.1:0-1377 GCF_003999155.2 Mesorhizobium sp. M1D.F.Ca.ET.231.01.1.1 | reverse complement strand
ACCACCTTACCGATAAAGATGTGGTCGGGAATTCGGGAAGAGATCACGCCTACAATCGCTGCCGTTTCAAGTCTGCTGATCGCGTTGACAGTCGTTATGTATGCCGGCGTAGAGGTGGTCCGCCAGACGGGTGAACGGCGAAACAAATACAATGAGCTAGTCAACGATGAAGGAGCTTAAGACGGTGAGTGAGCCTGCGAATAACGGCATGGATTTCCCGGCGGAGGAGTATCGGGAGCGCCTACGGCGTACGCAAGAAGAGATGGCTAAGTATGATCTTCCCGTCTTACTGCTGCACCAACCAGAAAACATCAATTATCTAAGTGGCCTCGATCAAATTGGCTATTTCTCCTATCACGCTTTAGCAGTACCCAGCCGCGGCGACCCGGTGCTGATCGTGCGCGACATGGAAGTCCCCACGGCGCACAGCACCTCATGGGTCAAAAACCATGTGGTCTATGCAGATGCCGCTGATCCGCTCCCCGTTTGGCTCGACACGGCGCGAAGAGCCCTTGAAGGTCTTGGGTTGGCAGGCGGGCGCATCGGTCTGGATGAGCACTCATGGTTCTTGACGGTGGAGCGCTGGAAGATGCTGCAGGCGCTGCTGCCGAAGGCAACTCTGGTTGGAGAGCCCCGTATTGTCGACCACCTGCGCCTGATCAAATCGCCGCGGGAACTAGAACATCTGCGCGGCGCTGCGCGGCTAGTTGAAGTGGGTCTGCGGGCCGGCATCGAGGCTATCGCGCCTGGAGTCGCGGAGCGAGAACTCGCCGAGGCTGTGTCTAGCGCATTGGTGAAGGCGGGGGCAGCGTCGCTCGGCGGTATCATCACCTCCGGCGATCGAACAAGTCTCATACATGGAGGACTTTCGGACCGGCGCCTGGAACGTGGCGATCCTGTCTACTTTGAGCAAAACGGGGTCCACAAGAATTACTGGGCACGCTTGATGCGCACCGCTGTTGTCGGTCCGGCGAGCGCTGCGCAACAGCGTATCGCCGACACGATCATCCGCATCCAAGACGAGGCGATCGCATTGATGCGGCCGGGCACACCGGCCAGCGTGGTCGACCGAGCTTGCCGCGAGCCGCTTCTGGCATCTGGACTGCGCGAAACCTATACGAATCGTGCCGGCTATTCGCTTGGTCTTAATCATCGCCCGTCGGCCGGCGAATTTATCCGCGAATTCGTGCCTGGCGTCGAATGGGTCTTAGAGCCGGGAATGGTGTTTCATATGCTGATGATGGCAGCGGGGATGGGCTTCAGCGAGACGGTGCTGGTGACGGAAAAAGGCCCGGAACGCCTGACCACCATGGAGCGCAAGCTCTTCTCGCGTATATAAGCACTCCATTCAAGATGGCAAAGCACATGCGACCAGTC
>NZ_RZOZ02000036.1:0-1418 GCF_003999155.2 Mesorhizobium sp. M1D.F.Ca.ET.231.01.1.1 | reverse complement strand
GGCGCCTTGGGCAGGCCGGGCATGGTCATGATCTCGCCGCAGATGATGACGACGAAGCCGGCGCCGGCCGAAAGCCTGACCTCGCGCACCGGCACGGTATGCCCGGTCGGCGCGCCGCGCAGGTTCGGGTCGGTCGAGAACGAGTACTGGGTCTTGGCCATGCACACCGGCAGGTTGCCGTAGCCGGCCTGCTCCCAGGCATGCAGCTGGTCGCGGATCGACTTGTCGGCGATCGCCTCGTCGCCGCGATAGATGCGCTTGACGATGGTGTTGACCTTCTCGAACAGCGGCATCTCGTCCGGGTAAAGCGGCGAGAACTGCGAGGCGCCGGATTCGGCGATCTCGACGACCTTCCTGGCGAGGTCCTCAATGCCGGCCGAGCCTTGCGCCCAGTGCTTGCACAGGATCGCCTCGGCCCCTTGTGCCTTGACGAAGTCCTTCATCGCCTGGATTTCGGTCTCGGTGTCGGTGGTGAAGTGGTTGATCGCCACCACTGCCGGCACGCCGAACTGCTTCACGTTCTCGATGTGGCGGCCGAGGTTGAGGCAGCCCTTCTTGACCGCCTCGATGTTCTCCTTGCCGAGGTCTTCCTTCTTGACGCCGCCATTCATCTTCATGGCGCGCACGGTGGCGACGATGACGGCGGCCGCCGGCTTCAGGCCCGCCTTGCGGCACTTGATGTCGAAGAATTTCTCCGCGCCGAGGTCGGCGCCGAAGCCGGCTTCGGTGACGACGTAGTCGGCAAGCTTGAGCGCCGTCGTGGTGGCGACGACCGAGTTGCAGCCATGCGCGATATTGGCGAACGGGCCGCCATGCACGAAGGCCGGGTTGTTCTCTAGCGTCTGCACCAGGTTGGGCTGGATGGCGTCCTTCAGCAGCACCGCCATGGCGCCGTCGGCCTTGAGGTCGCGGGCATAGACCGGCGACTTGTCGCGGCGGTAGGCGACGATGATGTCGCCGAGCCGCTTCTCGAGATCCTTGAGGTCGGTGGCAAGGCACAGGATCGCCATCACTTCCGAGGCGACGGTGATGTCGAAGCCGGCCTCGCGCGGGAAACCGTTGGCGACGCCGCCCAGCGAGCAGAGGATGTCGCGCAGCGCCCGGTCGTTCATGTCCATGACGCGGCGCCAGGCGACGCGGCGGATGTCGATGCCGAGCTCGTTGCCCCAATAGATGTGGTTGTCGATCAGCGCCGAAAGCAGGTTATGGGCGGTGGTGATGGCGTGGAAGTCGCCGGTGAAATGGAGGTTCATGTCGTCCATCGGCACCACCTGGGCCAGGCCGCCGCCGGCGGCGCCGCCCTTCATGCCGAAGTTCGGGCCGAGCGAGGCTTCGCGGATGCACACGATCGCCTTCTTGCCGATGCGGTTCAGACCGTCGCCGAGGCCGACGGTGGTGGTCGTCTTGCCTTCGCCGGC
>NZ_RZOZ02000035.1:0-1576 GCF_003999155.2 Mesorhizobium sp. M1D.F.Ca.ET.231.01.1.1 | reverse complement strand
TTTCCCTTGCCGGTGGAAGCCGCCTGGTTCGACGACTTGACCAACGTCACGCAGCAAGGGCATGCTGACGAACAGAGAGACCTTGACTGCAGGCTCCATTTCGTTCCGCGCTTAGGACGTTGTCGGTCATGACGCGGGCTATTGTGACGCCGAGGCTGGCGTAGCAGGCCACCGCCGCCTTGAGGAAGGCGATGGCGCGTTCTTCTTTCTCGTCGGGCAGGATTTGCGAGAAGGCGATGCGGGACGCGTCGTCGATGCAGACGTGGACGAACTCCCAGCCGGCGCCGCGCGACTTGCCTTTTTGCGGCTCGCCGGTGATGCGATGGCCGACTTGGCTGAAGCGGCCGAGCTTCTTTGATGTCGATATGGATCATCTCGCCTGGGTTCTCCCGCTCGTAGCGCCGGACCGGTTCGGCCGGCTCGCTATCGCTTAGCCGCGACAGCCCGGCACGCTTGAGAACCCGGCTGACGGTGGCGGGCGAGACGCCGACCTCATGGGCGATGTGCTTGCCGGTCCAACGTTGCCGCCGCAGCGCCATGATGCGCTCGGCGATCAACGCAGCGGTGGCCTGTGACATATGGGCGGGCCGCGAGGAACGGTCGATCATGCCGGCCCGCCCTTCAGCCTTATAGCGCTCGACCCAGCGCGCCACGATCTTGGCCGACGCCATAGACCCGCGCCGCATGGGCTTTGGAAAAAGCGCCCTCTATCACCGACAGCGCCATCTCCTCTCGACGCAGCGGTGTGAGACGGGCATTCTTGTGGATGTTCATTCGGACCCTCCGATAGATGCTGAAGCGTGGTAACTCCAGTCTCCTCGGTCCGGTCCGAATGGACAACCTCCCGAAAGCTCACAGCTAGCAAGAGTCTTTGGTGATGCTCGGATGCCGAGTCCACCACCACTGAGAGCCCAATAGACATTATTGTGGTGGGCGTTTGAATTGGCACTAGATATGGACCCACGAGAACTTGGAACGTTGAATACGACGGTCGCCTCTCATGCGGAGACACCTATGTTCGGAAGAAGACACACGAATGGTCAAGTGTTCCGGTAGCGCGGCGCGAAACACAGTGTCCGCCACTTGCTCGGACAACTTCTTCGGTGGCATGCGGATTGCAAGGGGGATGGTGAAGCGAAGGTCAGCGCATCACAACCTCGCCGTTCTGTTAATTGCTCCGCCTCAAGTGCAAATAGGCGTTCTCAACGTGTAAATTCTTTATGAAACTTGGCTTGTTGGAGCTACGCGGTATCGAAACCGGTAGAACAGTGCACCAGCAAAATGGAGTGGCTTCTTAACTGTTAAGCAGGCGCGTTGTTGATCGAGCTGCAGCAGGAGTTTGACGTCTCCTAATTCCATCTGCCAGCACATGGCCCTGGCTTCGCTTGAGACTATTGTGGGTAACAAGGCTCGCCCCGAGGTAGAAAAGCAGCCGTAGACTTTATTCGAAAAGAAGCGGATATATTGGAGTATACCTCAGTGCGAGCCATATCTGAACTCGCCGAATTCGTTAGCAGCTATCCAGCAAGTGCACTGCCTGCGGCGACACGGCGTACAATTTCGTTGCTCATTTTAG
>NZ_RZOZ02000034.1:0-1968 GCF_003999155.2 Mesorhizobium sp. M1D.F.Ca.ET.231.01.1.1 | reverse complement strand
CCGCTGACCGTCGACCGGGTCACGGGCATCGTCTCGCGCGGCGGCTCGATCATGGCCAAATGGTGCCTGCACCATCACCGGGAGAGCTTCCTCTACGAGCATTTCGAGGAGATCTGCGACATCGCCAGAGCCTATGACGTTTCCTTCTCGCTCGGCGACGGCCTTCGTCCCGGTTCAATCGCCGATGCGAACGACGCGGCGCAATTCGCCGAACTGGAAACACTTGGAGAACTCACCAAGATTGCCTGGGCAAAGGACTGCCAGGTGATGATCGAAGGCCCGGGCCATGTCCCCATGCACAAGATCAGGCAGAACATGGACAAGCAGCTCGCAGTGTGCGGTGAGGCGCCGTTCTACACGTTGGGGCCGCTGACGACCGACATCGCGCCGGGCTATGACCACATCACCTCAGGGATAGGTGCCGCCATGATAGGCTGGTTCGGCACCGCAATGCTTTGCTACGTCACGCCGAAAGAGCATCTCGGCCTTCCCGACCGCAACGACGTCAAGATTGGGGTGATCACTTACAAGATAGCCGCCCATGCAGCCGATCTGGCGAAGGGCCATCCGGCAGCGAAAACCAGGGATGATGCCCTTTCGCGCGCGCGCTTCGAGTTCCGCTGGGAGGACCAGTTCAACCTGTCGCTCGACCCCGAAACCGCACGGTCCTTCCACGACCAGACCTTGCCCAAGGAGGCGCACAAGCTGGCACATTTCTGTTCGATGTGCGGGCCGAAATTCTGCTCCATGCGCATTTCCCACGACATCCGTGCCGAGGCTCAGAAGGAAGGCATGGCGGCAATGGCGGCAAAATACCGGGAGGGCGGCGATCTCTACATGCCGGCGGACGAGACTGGCGTACCGGTCGTGCCGGAGGCTCCCAAACCATCATGAGGGTGCTCGTCAAAGGGGCCGGCGTTGCCGGCCTCACCGTCGCTTTCGAACTCGCCGCCCGCGGCGCGACGGTCACAGTCGCCGAGATGCGGCATGGCCTTGGCGGCAACGCGTCGTGGTTCGCCGGCGGCATGCTGGCGCCATGGTGCGAGCGCGAAAGCGCGGAGCAGCCGGTGCTGGATCTCGGACGCGACGCTGCCGACTGGTGGGATGCGGTGCTGTCGGGTCAGGTGACACGGGCCGGGACATTGGTCGTGGCCGCGCCGCGTGATGCCGGTGAGCTTGACCGGTTCGCCAGTCGCACGTCAGGGCATAGGCGCGTCGATGAAAACGAAATTGCGCTCCTGGAACCCGACCTCGCCGGCCGCTTCCGGCGTGGATTGCTCTTCCCCAACGAGGCTCACCTCGACCCACGCCAGGCGATGGCGGCACTTCATGACAACCTTGCGACCATGGGTGTCAAATTCCACTTCGGCTGCGACGCCCGGCCTGTTTCGGGTTTCGCCCGTCAGATAGACTGCATGGGAATGGCAGCGGCCGATGACAGGCTGCGCGGTGTTCGCGGCGAAATGCTGATCCTTCGCACGCCTGATGTCTCGCTGTCGCGGCCGGTCCGTTTGCTTCATCCACGCTTTCCGCTTTATGCCGTGCCGCGCACCGATCACCGTTTCATGATCGGAGCGACGATGATTGAAAGCCAGAGCGCCGGACCGGTGACGGCGCGTTCCATGATGGAGCTGCTGGGCGCCGCCCATGCCCTCCATCCGGCCTTTGGTGAGGCCGAGATCGTTGAAACCGGTGTGGGTGTCCGTCCGGCATTTCCCGACAATTTGCCACGCGTCGAAACAGACGGTGAGATCATCGCGATCAACGGTCTTTATCGTCACGGTTTTCTCCTCGCCCCCGCCATGGCGCGCCAGGCTGCCGACCTGGTTTTCAGTCAAGACAGAACCAAGGAGCATGCTCATGAAACTGATGGTCAACGGCGAGGCGCGTGAGATTGCCGCCACCACGCTGGCCGAGTTGCTTGCCGCGCTCGACTATGAGGGCGATTGGCTCGCCACCGCCGTCAAC
>NZ_RZOZ02000033.1:0-2835 GCF_003999155.2 Mesorhizobium sp. M1D.F.Ca.ET.231.01.1.1 | reverse complement strand
AGTGCCGTCGGCGTGTGCCTGCAGCTCCAGGAGGGCGACTACATCTCCTCCACCCATCGCGGCCATGGCCACTCGATTGCCAAGGGCGTCGACATCGACAGCATGATGGCGGAGCTGTTCGGCCGCGCCAGCGGCACCTGCGGCGGCAAGGGCGGCTCTCAACATATCGCGGACCTTCGCAAGGGGATGCTTGGCGCGAACGGCATCGTTGCCGCCGGCGCGCCGATCACCTGCGGGGCGGCGCTGAGCATGAAGGTGCTGGGCTCCAGGCAGGTGGCGGTGGCCTTTGCCGGCGACGGCGCCATGAACGAAGGGGTGATGTCGGAAAGCTTCAACCTGGCCAAGATCTGGAACCTGCCGATCATCTTCGTCATCGAGGACAACGGCTTCGGCGAGGCGACGGCCAATGCGCTGGTGTCGGCCGGCAGCTTCACCCGGCGCGCCGAAAGCTACGACATCCCCACGCTTGAGGTCGACGGGACGGACGTTTTTGCCGTCTACAGCGCCGCCGGCGAGGCGGTGGAGCGGGCGCGCGCCGGCGGCGGCCCGACGATGCTGCATGTGCATGTGCCGCGCTATTACGGCCACTACAGCGGCGACCCCGACACCTACCGGACGCCCGATGAGAAGAAGGCCATGCGCCAGGAGCGCGACTGCCTGGTCAACTTCCGCCGGCGCGTCAGCGAGGTGTCGCTGCTGGAGGAGGTCGAGCTCGACGCGGTCGACGCAGAGGTCGAGGCCGTGATCGACCAGGCCGTCAGCGCGGCCCGGGCAGCGCCGTTCCCTGCGCTGTCGGCGCTGACCAGCGACGTCTATGTGAAGTATATGTGAGGGGCTTGCGGACCATGGCACAGAAATCTTTCCGGCAGGCGCTCAACGAGGCGCTGCACTTCGAGATGGCGCGCGACCCGCGCGTCATCATGATGGGCGAGGATCTGACCGGCGGCGCCGGCGCCAACGGCGTCAAGGATGCCTGGGGCGGGGCCTTCGGGGTGACCAAGGGGCTGCTTGGCGCCTTCGGCCCCGAGCGCATCCGCGACACCCCCATCAGCGAGGCTGCCTTCATCGGGGCTGCCGCGGGTGCCGCGCTGACCGGGCTGCGGCCGATCGCCGAGATCATGTTCGTCGACTTTGCCGGCGTGTGCCTCGACCAGATCATGAACCAGGCGGCCAAGTTCCGCTACATGTTCGGCGGCCGCGCCAAGACCCCGATGGTCATCCGCGCCACCTATGGCGCCGGCAGCCGCTCGGGCTCGCAGCACACCCAGGCGCTGCATTCCATCTTCACCCACATCCCCGGCCTCAAGGTCGTCATTCCCTCCACCCCCTATGACGCCAAGGGGCTGCTGTTGCAGGCCATCCGCGATGACGATCCGGTGATCTTCCTGGAGCACAAGATGCTCTACGACACGATGGGGGAGGTGCCCGACGGCGCCTACACCATCCCCTTCGCCGAGGCGCGCGTGGCGCGCGACGGCAAGGATGTGCTGATCATCGCCATCGGCCGCATGGTCTCGGTGGCCGAGGAGGCGGCGCGCCAGCTCGCCGGCGAGGGGATCTCGGCCTGCATCATCGACCCGCGCACCACCTCGCCGCTCGATGAGGACACGCTCTTGGACTTCACCGACAAGATCGGCCGCGTCGTCATCGTCGACGAAGCCAACCCGCGCTGCAGCGTGGCCACCGACATCTCGGCGCTGCTTGCCGACAAGAGCTTCGATGCGCTGAAGGCGCCGATCAAGCTGGTCACCGCGCCGCACTCGCCGGTGCCTTACGCCCCCAATCTGGAAGACGCCTACATCCCCACGGCCGCGGCGGTGGCGAAGGCGGCGACTTCGATCGCCAGGAGGTAGATGACATGTCGCTGATCGAGGCCGTGACCGTGCCCAAATGGGGCATGACGATGACCGAGGGCACCATCACGCAGTGGATGGCCAGGGAAGGCGACAGCGTCGCCCATGGCCAGGAACTGCTCGAGATCGAGACCACCAAGGTCACCAATGTCGTGGAGGCGGCGGCAAGCGGCATCCTGCGGCAGATCGTGCTCAAGGAGGGAACGACGGCGCCGGTTGGCGCGCTTGCCGGCGTCATTGCCGACGCGAGCGCAAGCCAAGAAGAGATCGACGCCTTCATCGCCTCCTATGCCGATCGGCTCGGCGCGTCCGAGGATGGCCAGGCGGGCGCTGCGGCGCCGCGCGCCATTGCCGTGGGCGAGGGCGTCATCAACGTCCTTGAGGCGGGACTGGCGGGCGAGGAAGCGGTCGTCTTCCTGCATGGCTTCGGCGGCGACCTGTCGACCTGGCTGTTCAACCAGGCGGCCGTCTCCGAGACGCACCAGACCATCGCGCTTGATCTTCCGGGCCATGGCGGCTCCTCGCCGCTGGCCGGCGGCGATGACCTCCTGGCCAGGATCGTGGCCGCCGTCGAGGGTGCTCTGCAATCCGTAGCGCCGGGCAGGATCCATCTGGTGGCCCACTCCTTCGGCGGCGCGGTCGCGGCGGCAATCGCCGCCAATCAGCCCGATCGTGTCGCATCGCTGACGCTGATCGCGCCGATCGGCCTTGGCAAACAGATGAGCCGCGACTTCCTCACCGACTTCATCGCCGCCGAGCGCCGGCGGCCGCTGCTTGTCGTGCTGGAACGCCTGTTTGCCGATCCCTCCAAGATCACCAGCGACATGGTCGAGGGCACGCTTCGCTTCAAGCGCCTGGAGGGCGTGCCCGAAGCGCTGACGGCCATCGCCGACACCATCGCCGACAACAACGGACAGCGCCAGTCGATCGCCAACCAACTCGCCAATCTCAAATGCCCGGTGCTCCTGATCTGGGGCGACCA
>NZ_RZOZ02000332.1:0-235 GCF_003999155.2 Mesorhizobium sp. M1D.F.Ca.ET.231.01.1.1 | reverse complement strand
GTGAGCCGTTTTCACGGCTGGACACTTTTCCAAAAAACCTAATGATTACGTGGGAAGCAAAAGTGTCCAGAGATTCGGCAAGCCTCTGATTTCGCTCACTTCATGCAGTCCGCCTCTGGGCACCATCGCCTTTTTCGCCTCAACAAAATCAAATAGTTAGAGGCTAAAAGTGTCCAGCCTTTTCACACCACCCTATTTTCTGGACACTTTTGTTCCCGATTCGTCGACCGATTCC
>NZ_RZOZ02000331.1:0-250 GCF_003999155.2 Mesorhizobium sp. M1D.F.Ca.ET.231.01.1.1 | reverse complement strand
CGCGGCATCGGCCGGCTGGTGCTCGGCAGCCAGACCGCGGAAGTGGTGTCGCTGACGCAGATCCCGGTGCTGGTGGTTAGATAAGCAATATCGGCTGTGATCCTTCGCGCCCCCCTCTGTCCTGCCGACGTCTCAGACTTTCTCCGCTCTACTGCGCCGGCAGCAGCGGCGAAGTAGGCGACGCCAAATCGGCCGACGGCAGATCGGACGCCGGCAAACCCGGCAGCGACGAATCGGGCGCCGTCGTGCC
>NZ_RZOZ02000330.1:0-255 GCF_003999155.2 Mesorhizobium sp. M1D.F.Ca.ET.231.01.1.1 | reverse complement strand
ACGCGATCGTCAGCGTGCCGGTGGTCTGGCCGTCGGCAATGGTGATGTCGCCGTGGTCGGTGTGGACCGTGGTGACGCCCTGCGAGGCATTGCTCAGCGTCGCCGTGAACACGTAGTCGGCGACCGCGCCCTCGGCGACCGTCGAGGCGCTGAGGTCGACCGTCGCGTCGGTCGCGGTGTCGGTGACGTTGGCCGTCGCCGTGCCGGTGCCGACCACGAGGTGCTCGAAGTTGCCGCCCGCGGTGCCGGTGATGG
>NZ_RZOZ02000329.1:0-278 GCF_003999155.2 Mesorhizobium sp. M1D.F.Ca.ET.231.01.1.1 | reverse complement strand
ATCTGGTTCTGGTCGATCCGCGCGGCCTGCCGCTTCGACTGGAGGTCAAGGCGCTTCTCGGTCATGGTCATGTCGTGCTGTTCGCGCTTGAACTCCATGTCTTGCGCGGCGGCGTCCGACTTGAGCTTCGCATCAGCGACTTTTTGCGCCTGCTCCGCCTCTCGCGCCTTCGCGTCCGCCTGAGCTTTTTGTTGTTCGGCACTAGGCGGCGGAGGCTGGCCGGCTTGCGCCTTGGCATCGGTCACCATCTTTTCCAGAACGTCCTCGACCGACTTGCC
>NZ_RZOZ02000328.1:0-278 GCF_003999155.2 Mesorhizobium sp. M1D.F.Ca.ET.231.01.1.1 | reverse complement strand
CAACCTCAATGCGAGCCCGTATTTCGCCACGCACTATCTGCTGCCAAGGCTCTCGCTGTTCCGCGAAATCCTGCCGGGCGCCGACCTGCGCCTGACGACGATGGTCGACCTGCCCGATTTCGGGCGCGACGACATCGATATGACGGTGCAGTGGGGTTACGGCGGCTGGCCCGAATACGAGACCACGCTGCTGGTGCCGGACCCGAAGATCATCTGCTGCACGCCAGCGATCGGCGAAAAGATCAAATCGGCGCAGGACCTGACACGCTTCACGCTGC
>NZ_RZOZ02000327.1:0-278 GCF_003999155.2 Mesorhizobium sp. M1D.F.Ca.ET.231.01.1.1 | reverse complement strand
AAAGCGGTCTCGGTGTGCACGGCCTGGATCCAGCCGTTGCGGGTGAGCGGCACCGCCAGCTTCTCGTCGCGGATCAGGTCGAACACCGCATCCGCGGTCGAGGCGGCAAAATTGACCAGCGCCTCGCCACGCTCCTTGCCGAAATGCTCGACCAGCCATTCCGGATCGTATTTCAGTCCGGGGATGACCTGACCGCCATTGAGACCCGAGGCACCCTCGCCGATCGCTCCGGCGTCCAGCACCTGGACGGCAAGGCCCTGCCGCGCGGCATGGAGCGC
>NZ_RZOZ02000032.1:0-3113 GCF_003999155.2 Mesorhizobium sp. M1D.F.Ca.ET.231.01.1.1 | reverse complement strand
GCGGATGGCGACTTGTCCGGCGATCCACAGGGTGCGGCGCAGCCGAGCATTGCCGAATTTGGAAAGGCGGGTCTGGCCCCGATATTGGCCTGACTGCTGTGTCGAGAGGTTCAGCCCGCAGAACTTTGACGGCAGCTACAGTTCGGTGTGGCGGCATGCTCAGAGTTGGGCGGCGGATCGCGGCAGCGCCGAGGCCCACATTCCGCTGAGTTTTGCACCTGGCGAGGCCTACCGGTTCGACTGGAGTCACGAGATCGTCCTGCTCGACGGCGTGACAGTGACAGTGAAGGTCGCGCACATGCGGCTCTGCCACCAGCCGCATGTATTCGTGAGGGCGTATCCGTGCGAGACGCAGGAGATGGTGTTCGACGCGCATGATCCGGCGCCGGGCACGATCCTTTCCATTCCCCGGCGCTGAAGCTAGCTCACGAGCCGGTCGCCGACTGCGCCCGCTATGACAGTCTCAGGAGGACAAACAGCCGTGGAACGCACCGAGGTAATGGAACTGATGGGAGCGCTGAAGCTCTACGGAATGCGCAGCGCCTATGACGAGATCATGGGCGCGTCGCCATCAAGCGACAGCACGAGCCGCCCAGGATTGTCGGTGATCTCTTGCAGGCCGAGATATCGGAGAAGTAGGCCCGCTCCATCAAATACCAGCTCGCCGTCGCCAAGTTGCCGCTGGCCAAGGACTTCGACTTCGCCGGCACGCCGGTCAACGAACCCCGGATGCGCGATCTCGCCGGCGGCGTCTTCGTCGCCGATCATCGCAACGTCGTTCCTGGTCGGCGGAACAGGCACAGGAAAGTCGCATCTGGCGATCGCCATCGCCCGCTCACTCATCCGCAACGCCGCGCGAGGCCGCTTCTTCAACGTCGTCGACCTGTTCAACAGGCTGGAGGCCGAGACCCGCTCCGGCCGCCAGGGCCGCATTGCCGATCACCTGACCCGGCTAGACTTCGTCGTGCTCGATGAGCTCGGCTATCTGCCCTTCGCCCAGGCCGCCGGGCAGTTGCTCTTCCATCTCATCTCGAAACTCTACGAGCGCACCTCGATCCTCATCACTACCAATCTCGCCTTCGGTGAATGGCCGAGCGTCTTCGTCGACGCCAAGATGACCAGCGCGTTGCTCGATCGCCTCACTCACCATTGCGAGATCGTCGAAACCGGAAATGAGTCCTGGCGCTTCAAGAGCCGCTCTCAAACTGAAGCCGAAAGCCAATCAGCCGCGCCCGATCAGGCTGTGCAACCCCAACCAGCTCCGCCTGATCGGGCGCTCACCGCAGCTCGCTGCGCGCCTCGGTGGATAGGTGCCCAACATCGAGATCAATAATCAGCTCGAATGCCTGCCCAAGGTAGCGCATCTCTACCTGGCGCATGCACCTGGCCTTCCCGGAAACACCCAGAAGGCGCTCCGCCTCACGCTGGAGCTGAACGTAAGCCTGTTCAGCTGCCGTATCGTCGAGCTCGTCCAGTCGTGCGACGAAGGCTGATGCGACAGCTACTGACTTTTCGGCCAGAAGCAGACCCACGGCACTGAAAACGCCCGCTGCTGCAGGAACATATATGCGGCCGATCTCCAAGCTTCGCGCGATGGACGCCCCATGCACGCCGCCATTGCCTCCACAGGTTGTCCTCGGTTAGAGCCAGGCGACTGATACGTGTTTTGGACTTTAGGCTGCCATGTGGACGATGCCAATTGTATCTGTGTAGCCAGACAGGCAGTTCGGCGGCACGGTGATCGGATGTCGGATGCGATGGCATAAGCCCATTCGCGCAATGCTGTCTGGATGAAGCGCTCGGCCTTGCCATTGGTCTTGGGCGTATAGGGTCTTGTCCTGACGTGCTTGAGGCCGAGATCGCGGCAGGCCTTGGCGAAGGCCTTTGATTTGTAGCAGGAGCCGTAGCACCTACGGAATGAAGGAGCCGCGGCGACCGAGAGAGCGGTGCGCGCAGCTCGCTGCAGGCGCGCACCGCTGTCGAGGCGGCCATGGCCAGTCAAAGTTTCTCTAGAATGTGGAATGTTCACAGCCCATTCCGGAGAGACCGACCATGACCACTTCAGATTCTACACCCGCCGCCGCGGTGCTGGTAGCGATCGACATTGCCAAGGTGCGCAATGAAGTTCTGATCGAAGCACCGGGCCACAAGCGCCGGCGTCGCCTTTTGGTCCTCAACACCCGGTGTTGAGCACGACCATATGATCGAAGTGCTGCAGGCGTACGGCCGCCCTGTGGTCTGCGCCTTTGAAGCGACCGGGAACTATCACCGGCCGATAGCATGGCGCCTGGCTGAAGCGGGTTTCGAGGTGCGGCTGGTGGCGTCGCTGGCGCTGGCCCGAACACGAGAAGCGTTGCACAACAGCTGGGACAAGAACGATCCAAAGGATGCCCAGGTGATGCTGCACATGCTCAGGATCCAGGCGACGCAGGTCTACCATGATCCGCCGCGCGCCGGCATCACGACGTGCAGGAACTGTCGAAGACCCATGAAGCGATCGCCAAGGGCCAAGACCGAGATCCAGCACCGTATCCTGACGCACTACCTGCCACTGTATTTTCCCGAGATCGATCGATTCCGGGGGAACAGCCGCAGCGATTGGTTCTTCGCCTTCCTTCATGCCTTTCCGACGCCAGCAAGCATCACGGACAAAGGAGGAGTTTGTGACAGCAGCGTGGGATGTCGTCGGCCGCAAGGTCAGCAAGACACAGATTCTAATGGATATTTACGAGACGGCGCGCTCATCGATCGGACTGCCGCTGCCGCTTGATGTCCCTGCCATTCGCATGTTCCGGATGGTCATTGACGAAGCACGCAGCCTGATCCGGCAGCGCAATGAGATCGAAGCGCAGGCCGACGAGCTGTTGCGGCACAGCCAGGATTATCAGCTCCTGCGACAAATCCCGGGCATTGGACCGATCAACGCATTGACCATCATTGCCGAAGCCGGCGATCTTCGCCGTTTCACCCATCATCGCCAGTTTCTAAAGTTCTGCGGGCTGAACCTCTCGACACAGCAGTCAGGCCAATATCGGGGCCAGACCCGCCTTTCCAAATTCGGCAATGCTCGGCTGCGCCGCACCCTGTGGATCGCCGGACAAGTCGCCATCCGC
>NZ_RZOZ02000326.1:0-278 GCF_003999155.2 Mesorhizobium sp. M1D.F.Ca.ET.231.01.1.1 | reverse complement strand
GGCCAACGCCGAAGAAGCCCGGATCAAAGCCCTTCTCGAGGACTGGGCGGACGCTGTCCGCCGGCACGAGCTTCCCGCTATTCTTGCGCACCATGAGCGGGACATGGTGATGTTCGACTTGCCGCCGCCACTTCAATGCAGGGGCATCGAAGCCTACGAACAGACCTGGGATCTGCTTTTCCGTTACCACAAGCCCGGTACGGCCTTCGACTTTCGGGAACTCGCCGTTACCGCGGGCGCGGACGTCGCCTTCGCGGTCGCCATCATGTGGTGCGGAC
>NZ_RZOZ02000325.1:0-278 GCF_003999155.2 Mesorhizobium sp. M1D.F.Ca.ET.231.01.1.1 | reverse complement strand
GCAACGAGTGTGGCTCGCTCACGCAACGGAACTGGCAGGCTTCGAAGATCAGATGAACAAGGATGCGCAGAAGAGCGCCGCCGCGACCTATTCGACGGTACGCAACATCGTCGCGGTGATCGCGGCAATTGCGGTCCTGCTGGGCATTGCGACTGCCACGCTGATCTCGCGCAGCATTCTGCGGCAGTTGGGAGGCGAGCCGCGCGCCGCGCAGGAAATGGCTGCACAGATCGCGCAAGGCAACCTCACAGTCCGCGTGCATGTCGCGCCAGGCGACC
>NZ_RZOZ02000324.1:0-278 GCF_003999155.2 Mesorhizobium sp. M1D.F.Ca.ET.231.01.1.1 | reverse complement strand
GAACATTCTTCGAGCATCCCCCAATCACGTCGATATCCGCGCGCGAAAACTACAAGTCAAGCCCAAGCACCAGCGCAAGCGACACTCCACGATATCATCATATTACACACCTTGTACGACCTAAAACCACAATCAAGACCTTGTACATCGTCACACATCGTCACTATGCCTCCTATAATACAAACCATCGCTCTCATGGCGCGCGACGTTGCAGATAACGACAATGTTCTCAAGGACAAATCCCTGGGTCCTTCCGCAACCATCAGGCTCGTCGCAGC
>NZ_RZOZ02000323.1:0-278 GCF_003999155.2 Mesorhizobium sp. M1D.F.Ca.ET.231.01.1.1 | reverse complement strand
CCGGCTCCTTCATGAAATAGGCGGTCATGAAGGCGAAGGATTCGTCATCACTCATGCCGGCATTCGAGGCGACGCCGGCAAGGTCGAACATGGCCGTGTTGAAACCGGCATATTCGAAATCGATCAGCCACAGCCGCTGGCCGTCGTCGAGTATATTGGCCGGCAAAAGATCATTATGGCCGAAGACGATCGGCAAAAGCTTCTGCGCCCGCTCGAGCTCGTCGGCGAGCGAAAGGTAACGCGGCAGCTGATCCTTCTTACGGCTGCCGCCTTCGTCC
>NZ_RZOZ02000322.1:0-278 GCF_003999155.2 Mesorhizobium sp. M1D.F.Ca.ET.231.01.1.1 | reverse complement strand
TGTCACTGACGGTCGACGAGACGACCTTGGCCACCAATGCGACGGCGAGCTTCGCCGGAGCCTTCACGCCGAACTCCGGCGCCGATGGTCCGCTGGACGCCGACCACAATGGCGTGGCGGATGCCGGTGCGGTGACCTATGCGCTGGGCTTCAACGCCGGCTCGACCGGATTGGTCGATACGGCGACCGGCCAGGCGGTGGTGCTGAGCCTGGAGGGCGGCCAGGTGGTCGGCCGGGCCGGCGCGGGCGGCGCGATCGTGTTCACGGTCTCCACCGAT
>NZ_RZOZ02000321.1:0-278 GCF_003999155.2 Mesorhizobium sp. M1D.F.Ca.ET.231.01.1.1 | reverse complement strand
GCCAAGGTCAAGGCGCAGCAGGCCGCCGACACCGCTAGGAAGGCCAGTGCTACCTTTGCACTGCTCGGCGCACTGTCGCTGGTCGTCGGCGCCTTCATCGCCAGCGCCGCGGCAGCGCTTGGCGGCAGGCAGCGCGACGACGAGGAAGCGCTCTATCTTTCGAGCTGACAAAAAAGCTCCGCCTGATCGGCCCGCGACCTCCCAGAGCGCGGCTTTTGCAAATGATTGCCCGGTTATGGAGCAGGCGTTCATTTCCGGACAGTTCCTTGCGAGGTCGA
>NZ_RZOZ02000320.1:0-278 GCF_003999155.2 Mesorhizobium sp. M1D.F.Ca.ET.231.01.1.1 | reverse complement strand
ATTTTGGCGTCAGCCGGATTTTTGACAGCAAGCCCAACTTTTTCATCGCCATGCCTCAAGGTGCGTGATTTCCTGGCGAGGCAAGTCGTGACGACGCGAGAGCTCGGGGTTATCATTTCTCAAAAAACAACCTCTTATTGGACCGCGCTATGGAGAAACGGACCATGGAGAAAACAGACACAAAAAGAGCGGAGGCTGCGCGCATACTATGCGCGATTACTTTTCACTTTGACCAATCGCGCCTTGGTTACCTAGCAGAAGTCTTTCGTTCCCTGGCG
>NZ_RZOZ02000319.1:0-278 GCF_003999155.2 Mesorhizobium sp. M1D.F.Ca.ET.231.01.1.1 | reverse complement strand
GGCGGCCAGCAGCAGGCGGGTCGGCAGCTGTTCGGACTGGCGGAAATAGTCTTCGAAGGCCTCGTCCAGTTCCGGCGCGGCCAGCGCAACCAGGCTCTGGTAACGCTGCGGCTCACGCGGGTCCAGGCCGGGGTTCTCGATGGTGATGGCGAGGATGGCGTCATCGCCGAGGCTGGACAGGTCACGCGGCGCGTCGGCGCCCTCGCTGAGCTGGGCGATACCGCGCAGCGTGCCAGCGGCGGTGCATTCGGCGAACAGGGTCCGCAGCGCGGTGCTGC
>NZ_RZOZ02000318.1:0-278 GCF_003999155.2 Mesorhizobium sp. M1D.F.Ca.ET.231.01.1.1 | reverse complement strand
GTTCGACGGCGCAATCCGCTCGCGCTCGCCCGTTTGCGGCGCGGGAAGCGCGGCGCGATCGAGCTGACCGTTGGGCATCCACGGCAGCCGCGCAAGCACCGTCACCGACGACGGCACCATGTAGGCGGGCAGCCTCTGCTCGAGTTGGCGTTGCAGGGGGGCGGCGTCGAGCGCGAAGGACGGGGCGGGGGTGCCGTTCGCTGGGTCGGTGTTTGTTGCCCGTTGACTCCCCGCCTGCGCGTCCCCCGCCACATACGCCGCGAGCCTCTGCTTCTGCC
>NZ_RZOZ02000317.1:0-278 GCF_003999155.2 Mesorhizobium sp. M1D.F.Ca.ET.231.01.1.1 | reverse complement strand
GACATTCCCAAAATCGAGGGCGGGCATGCAGCGATATATAACACCCCCAATTACCAACGCTTTCGGAAGTTTCTGGTACGTGTAGTCCAGCGCAAGTGGATGGTCGCGGGGGCTGTCGTCGTGTCGTTCGTGATTGCGGTGATGGGAATGGGTGTCGTGAAGAAGCAGTTCTTCCCGACCTCGGATCGTCCGGAAGTCCTTGTGGAGGTGCAGATGCCGTATGGCTCATCCATCGAACAGACTTCGGCGGCAACGGAAAAAGTCGAGGCATGGCTCGC
>NZ_RZOZ02000031.1:0-3179 GCF_003999155.2 Mesorhizobium sp. M1D.F.Ca.ET.231.01.1.1 | reverse complement strand
TTCTCAGGCTCTCTTGACTATTCTGTATTGTTCGACGGATCGCCTCTGTCGTTGTGGCGCTGCCGTGAAGAACCTGGCCCATAGTGCATCCTTCCATTCTTGGGAAAACAATGCACCATCAAATGCCGGGATCAAACAGCTAGGCCGTCCGGTTATTGAAAAAGGGCATGAAGAAATTCGCGAGCGTCTTCGGTGACCTTAGTTGCCCCTACACGATTTATCGGCGCAACGATCCTTTTCGCGCGAGGGACCATGAGGAGTCGCGGTGCCCCGGCTGAGACCGGGGCCGCCGCATAGCCAGGCATGCCTTTGGAATGCGAAGCGAGCCTACACAGCGCCTTATGCGGCTGCCTGCAAGGCGCGTTCGTTCGCACCGCTTTCGCCGAGCTTGGTAAGCGCCTCGTCGGTAGCGGACTCTTCCTTGAGGGTCTCGCGCAGCAGCGGCAGGGCATCCTTCAGGCCCAACTGCTCCGCCCAGGCGATCAGCGTGCCGTAGCGCGCGATCTCATAATGCTCGACCGACTGGGCGGCCGCCACAAGGCCCGCATCGAGTGCCGGCTGGTCTTCATACTCCTCGAGGATCTCCGAACCCTCTTCGAGAATGCCGTCGATCGCCGGACAAGTCTTGGCCCTGGCGGCCTTACCGAGCAATTCGAATACCTGTTCGAGTCGATCGACCTGGCCCTCGGTCTCCATACGATGCTTCTCGAAAGCAGCGCTCACTTCTTCGGATTGCGCCGCCTTAGCCAGTTTCGGCAGTGTCTTCAGTATCTTCTTCTCTGCGTAATAAATGTCCTTCAGGCCGTCGACGAAAAGGCTTTCGAGGCCGTTTGCCGCGCCGGTCGAGTTTCTCCTTGGCATCGCTTTTCTCCGTTGCTCAGTTTGATTTCCAAATTGCTTGATCCTTGAGGCAAGAAAAACGGCGCCTGCAATCATAGACGCCGCTTCGAAGGTTTAAGACTGGCCGCCCTTGCGGCCGCCACCTCTGTGCTGGCCCATGGTGCGGCCCTCGGCCTGCTGCTGGCCACCGCCGCGACGTTGATCCGGCTCGCGGTTCTTGTGGCTCTGCTGGCCGGCCTTGACGTGCTTGGCTTCCGCCTTGTTTGGGCAATTCATTGCTCCTTAGATTTGTGAATTGGGGTGGACTTAAGGAGGTTCGACTCGCGGGATCGGGTCCTTGGAATTCGGCCTCCCCGAGTAACAACAATCGCCGCGCGCCACTGATGTTCCTGGCGAAATAATTCGTGAACTCAGTGCCGCGCATCCAACCGCCAGCACTGGTATCCAAGGTGCCCTAGTCCTTGACATCGGCGCCGGGCTGGCGACCCGATTTTGGCCCTTTAGCGTCCTTCGAGCGTTCGGAGATCGCCGGACCGGCCCCCGACGTTTTCTCGATGGCGGGGCTGGGCGCCGTCCGACCGGGCGGGTTCCGTCCTTCGGCTTGGCGTGTCTTGTCCTCTGTTTCGCCGGTAGCCCGCGTCAAACCGCCCGCAGGGCGTTCATTGGCGGCCGCATCCTGCGAGAAATCGTCGGTCGGATCGGGACCTGTTCTTGCCGGATATTTCCGCGCGCCAGTTTCGTATTCGGTGTTTCCTCGGGCCATGATGTTTCTCCGTGCTTCGTCGGATGAAAACCGGGTTCGAAGGGCTAAGTTCCCCGCCTGCTGGTCGAGGCGATTTCCACGTTTCGGCTACGGTCGCAAAAAGCTCGACGAATCCGCGGGCAATGCGGTGTGATCGTAATGGTGTTTTGCCTGATCGCCGCGCCAATGTTCTGGGCGGTCATGCTGTCCGGGATGGGCGAAGCCGAACTTCGGGAGACGCGCGCTGTCCCCTCTAGCCGTGTGAGAAGTCCCGTAGCGATGCCCTGGAACTGCGCTTGCGCATTCGTGTCGATTGCATGATGCTATGCATCATGACCGCCAAGTTTCTGGACCACAAATTGGAGTGCCCTTTTTGCGGCACCATCCGCCTGCAGATTCCGGCCGATGCGCAGCCTGCAACTCCCATCAGCTGCACCGAGTGCGGCAAATATCTTGGCACATGGGATGAGTTGCAGACTGACTTCGAAAGCCAAGGCGGGACCGATGGGGTGTTTCGTCTGGACAAGGGACGTATCCAGAAGCTCGATAGCTGATAAGATCCTCAGGAGCTATCGGCGTATCAGGCTAGCCCTCCCAGCCGCGAGGAGCGTTCGCCCGGCCGCCGTGCGATGGTCATGTCCAGGCAGAGTCAACAGTGAGGGACGCCTCGAAGATCTGCTCGCTTTTCTCATTCCGGATCCTAACGGTGATCTTCAGTTGGTCGCCAACCGTCATCTCGTCGCCGGCCACATCGTGCAATATCCGCAATGCTTCCGCGCCCGCGCGTTCGCGGGACGGAAAGAGCTGTCCCTCGCGGTCCAACTGAGTGTGATCGGTATTGTGCAAGTCGAAGTAGAAACGTTCCATCGGCGAGAATCCCGGCACCTGTCTGCCGCCGTGGTTCCAAGTGGCTAATGTCAAGGCGTTCGGCTGAAGCGACGTCACCGTAAAATCCTCTCGCGATGGCAGCCGCGAATGCGGCGAAGGCGACCGCCGGACGGCAGATGCCTGCCATGGCGAGATGCCGCCGACCGGTTGCATTCGATCGACCGGAGCGGAAACAGGAGCGCGCTACATGTTGCTCGCCGGCCGGATGGGTGGCGCCGGATGGTGAGGCGGGCGCGGCCGCGGCCTTGGCGGCACGTCGGCGAGCGAGGCCCGGATCGGCCTGAAAGGGATGTCCGGCGCGGCTGCGCGCTGGCGTAGAAATGCGGTCGACAGGTTGCCGATCAGATTTCGAAAGTCCATGGAACTCGCCTCCTAAGAGTCCCCCCAAACGGTGATCGATTAGCACCGGTGGCGGCCGCCCGCATTTAACTTTGATGTACGGTGCGGCGCGGCCGCCGGCGCGAACAAAAAGCCAACTTTTTCCATCGGGATGCGTTGTCTCTCGAGAAGGAGATGGCGATGTCGACCCGCACCCGATCGAGAACCGAGAGCGCCAAGGCGGCGAGCCGGCAGCGCAGCGTCCAGCGCAAGGTCGATGCGATCGACCGTGCCAAGCCAAAGGCAAAGCAGGAGGGCGCCATGCAGGCCGGCGCGCGCAAATATCCGGTGCCGCCTTTTCCGAAGCAGCATCACCCGAAGCCCGGCGAGG
>NZ_RZOZ02000316.1:0-278 GCF_003999155.2 Mesorhizobium sp. M1D.F.Ca.ET.231.01.1.1 | reverse complement strand
CCTCGATCTCACCATGCCTGCGCACGATGCGGGCCCAGAGGCGCTTTACGCTCGCGCTTTGCTGCTGACGGCCTTGCAGGATGCACTCGATGAGTTGCCGCCGAATCAGCGCGAGGTTTTCATCGCTCACGAACTGGAGGGGCGGTCCTTCAAGGACATGGTGGCACAAAGCGGTGTACCGCTTAACACGCTGCTCGCGCGCAAACGCTATGCGGTCCAGCACCTGCGCGCAAGACTGCTGCCCATTTATGACGAACTGGATATTTAAAGGAGTCGAT
>NZ_RZOZ02000315.1:0-278 GCF_003999155.2 Mesorhizobium sp. M1D.F.Ca.ET.231.01.1.1 | reverse complement strand
TCACCTCGGCCCGGAGCGGCTCGTCGCCGAAAGGCTGGATCTCCAGGTTGAACAGCTTGTGGCCGTAGAATTCGAGCCAGATGCCCAGCCGGTCGCGCATCGGCAAGGCGCCTGTCGACACATGCAAGGGCGTGCCTTGCGCGATGTTGCGGATATCTGGCAAACTCACCGCCCCGCCGCTCCCCGGCGGCACGAAATCGGGCCAATGTTTCGGCGAGACCGGCCGCCTTGTCAAACGGACCCGAGGTTCACGCCATCGCTTCCTGATCGCGGCCTGG
>NZ_RZOZ02000314.1:0-278 GCF_003999155.2 Mesorhizobium sp. M1D.F.Ca.ET.231.01.1.1 | reverse complement strand
CGACAGGGCGCGGATACAGAATGAATTCCGTGCCGGCCAGTGCAACGGCGGGCCCGGCGCGCTGGCCGAGGCTTTCCGCTTCGAGCCTGTCTTTCCTTTCGCCGACATACGCGCATTGCTGCCGCCGGCGCCGCCGCTCCGGCCGGTGATGGGAAGCACCAAACCGGTCGGCTAGTTCTCTGCCGCCGGCAGTTCGACATGCTCTCTCTGGCCTAGGCGCGGCTTTTCTGCGATATCCGGGCGGCCAATTCGCGACTTTACCAGCTGATGCTGCCATC
>NZ_RZOZ02000313.1:0-278 GCF_003999155.2 Mesorhizobium sp. M1D.F.Ca.ET.231.01.1.1 | reverse complement strand
CCGGGTAAATACCTCATCCGTTTCAACAGGAGGCAGCAATGCTTAATCCACGGGCACCGCCCGAGGACGAGAAACCTATTAACGTCCCGGACCCCAGAGCCGACACCATCGACTGGACGAAGGAATGCAAGCGTTGCCAGCAGGAATGCGATTTTTGCAAAGGCTGGCGCGAGCTGATTCAGGACTTTCAGGCAATCGGAAGGGGGTGATCCCATCTCCGCCAGCAGGAAAGTAGGCGGCAACCTGCCGCGTCACGGGGAGCGCGTTAAACCTTCCCC
>NZ_RZOZ02000312.1:0-279 GCF_003999155.2 Mesorhizobium sp. M1D.F.Ca.ET.231.01.1.1 | reverse complement strand
GTACAGGCTCTTTTGGCCGGCCGGGCAATGTTCGATCAGCAAGGCTCCCGACGAGCCCATCTCTCCGCCCACGGCCAGACCTTGCAGGATCCGGCAGAGCAACACCGCTATCGGCGCCAATATGCCGAGCGTCGCATAGCCCGGCGTAAGTGCCACGCCGAGCGAGCCGGCGGTGACGAGTGCCGCCGTCAGCAACAACGCCGGCTTACGCCCGGCCGTGTCCGCCAGTGTACCGATGACAAGCGCACCGACAGGCCGCGACAGGAATCCGGCCGCGAA
>NZ_RZOZ02000311.1:0-279 GCF_003999155.2 Mesorhizobium sp. M1D.F.Ca.ET.231.01.1.1 | reverse complement strand
CACTGTTCTGCCCTGTCGTCGCAGCAAGGCTTCGAGAATCAGCAGCTCCCGTCTCGTCAGCGGAAGAAACGCGCCGTTGATACGCACTTCGCGCGTCTCGAAACAAAACTCCAGCCTGCCAAGTTTCGCCGGCGATAGGCTGCAATCTACCGGCGGAATGGTTAATGCTTGGTTTATTTCACTCTCATTTGCGGCGTCATCCGTAACCTTTTGAACCGCTCAAAGTCGAGCAATCAGGCTTTCTCGCCGCTTTTTCCACTGCTTAAATCGGGCGTGAGG
>NZ_RZOZ02000310.1:0-279 GCF_003999155.2 Mesorhizobium sp. M1D.F.Ca.ET.231.01.1.1 | reverse complement strand
CTCCAGTACATCCGTGGTAAGCAGGAGTTTGTTCCGGGGTCGAGACGCGCGAGCGGGTGTGCCGGCCAGGCAACACGCTCATCGAGAATTCGGAGTAAAATGGCGGGTCTCTGACACCGCTCAAGCCAAATCGGCCAAATCAACGAATTTAATATCTAGGCCGGAATTGCCGGTTAAACAAGGTTGCCGCCAGTTTTATTTTTGCATGACCGCGGAAATTCTTGCGGCTGATCAGTCAATAACGGCGCAACATCGATCTCTGAACCCGCAGCCTCTCAG
>NZ_RZOZ02000309.1:0-279 GCF_003999155.2 Mesorhizobium sp. M1D.F.Ca.ET.231.01.1.1 | reverse complement strand
GCCGCCGGCGCCGACTGCGCCAAGGATGATGGCGGCGGTACGCCTGGTGCCGGCCCTGCAGGCGCCGTCTTTCTGCCTGCCCTGATCGTCGACCTGTTCCCCAATCCTCCCGGCGGCGCGACGCCGGTGCCGACGCCCGATCCGCGTCGCGATCCGGCCAGCTCGCTGCCGCCGCCGGCCCAGCCCGCGCCGCCCGTGCAAGCGCCGGCGCTTGGCGGTCCGATCATTTCGCCGACCGACCTCATCGCCACCGAGCCGCAGCGCGCCATCGTCGGCGAT
>NZ_RZOZ02000308.1:0-279 GCF_003999155.2 Mesorhizobium sp. M1D.F.Ca.ET.231.01.1.1 | reverse complement strand
AACCTTCATGGTATACATCAGCTTTTGGCGCGCATCTGACCTGGACATTGCCCTTCGGCGTTCTCATCATGCTCGCCGTCTTCAACCGGTTTTCGCCGTCCTATGAGGAAGCGGCGCGCGATCTCGGTGCGTCCTCATGGCAGACCTTCGCCCATGTGGTGCTGCCGATGATCGCGCCGAGCCTGATCGGTGTCGGCCTCTTCGGGTTCACGCTTTCCTACGACGAGTTCGCCCGCACGCTGATGACGTCTGGCACCTACAACACGTTGCCGCTGGAAA
>NZ_RZOZ02000030.1:0-4475 GCF_003999155.2 Mesorhizobium sp. M1D.F.Ca.ET.231.01.1.1 | reverse complement strand
CGACGGTTATACTCCGCCTCGCTAAAAGGAAGCCCGGGCGCCAAGCTCGACTGAGTGTTCGCCATTACCTCTCCTCCGCTCCCGTCGTTGTGCTTAGATGGTCAACTGCCGGGTGGTTTGCGTCAAACACAGTTTGTGTATTGTTAACATCTCGCAGTGAGATGGCCGTGTGAGTGAAGTCCAAGCCTATGAAATATTAGTTTCATTGGGTTAACATCTTGAACCTGCTTAAGGGCTGCCTCTCTTCGACCGCTCACAATCAATCTATTTCGTTTGTATCACAGCCGCAAAAGTGGATTAGGGCGGCGTTCTACCTTGGCCGCCGGTCTCTGCCCGGTGGGCAGACACCACTCCCGGAAAATCAATTCGGATCCTTCGGGAAAGGCTGCATGCTCTGGGGTCAATCGGTTCAGCCGGTTCGCAGGCCGCCGGCACGGCAAATCATCTTCATATCGCGTGCGTGGCCGGGGTTTTGTGCTCCGTTGTTCGTTGACAGGAGTCGAAGATAGTCTCTCAACGTTTTTTAGTAACTGCCAGATCTGGTGGCTTGCCGCTGGCCACGATGTGGCGGCACCGCCACCTCGGCGAGAAGCGAGTGTAGGCGGTATGATAATGCTAGTGCATTTCCTGCAAACTGCGAAACTACTGCAGTGGACGTATGACCGCACTGCCTCTCCGAAGTGCGGTGCGATCTTGCCCATTGGCTGGCCAACTAGATGTTTGATCCCAGATTTTGATGGTTCATCATCGTCCGAATCAAAGGATGCGCTATGGGCCAGGTTCTTCATGGGAGCGCCACGACGACAGAGGCGGTTCGTCGAGCGATACAGCATAGTCAAGAGAGCCTGAGAGCGCTGGCGAAGCGGTACGGGATCAACCAGAAGACTGTTGCCAAATGGCGGGAACGGACCTCGGTGGCCGATGGGACTGTCAGGAATTCTGTGCGCGAGGCCGGTTTCGTCATTGGCTGACGAACTTTTCGCCGAAGACGACGGCGAACTGGGTTTTGGCCTCGAACCACTCGCGCGGAGGTCGTTTCCAATCCTTGGCGCGTGGTTCAGGACCAGATATAACAGTTTCATTGCCGCGTCGTCATTGGGGAAATGGCCTCGGGTGCGGACGGCGCGGCGCAGTTTCGAGTTCAGCGCCTCGATCGCGTTCGTAACCGGTATGGTCATGACGGTGCCACCTGATCCCCGCTGAGATGAAAGGCTTTCGGCGTATGGTGCGACCATCCGGGACAGGGGCACCGGGAGCACGCCAAGTACGGGCAGGCCGATGTATTCGATGAGCTGCGAGCTCGCGTTAGTAGCTGGCCGCCCCTGCGACCTGCCCGGTTGCGCCGAGAGCGCGGATCCGTAGGTGTCGCGTCGCCCGCCGGCTCCCGACTGTTTGAGGAGGAGCCGATGAGACGCGTGATTGGGATGGACATCCACCGCACCTTTGCGGAGGTGGTGGTTTGGGAAGATGGCCAACTGCGCCATCACGGACGGGTCGACATGACCCGCTCGGGACTGGAAGGCTTCGGCCGCAGTTGCGACGAATGGATGAGGTTGTCGTCGAAGCTACGGGCAACGCCATGGCAGTGGTGCGGGTTCTGTCGCCCTATTGCCAGCGGTTTTCTGCCGGCGGTCTGGGTTCCCGATGAGCGGACGGAGCGGCTTCGCCGCTTCGTCACGCGGCGCAACCAGGTCGTGCGGCATCGCACGCGCGTGAAGAACGAGGTGCATGGATTCCTGCAGGCGCACCTCGTGCCGAAGTGCCCGCATGCCGATCTGTTCAACCGTCGGGGTCGCGCCTGGCTCGAGCGGCAGGTGCTTCCCGACGACGAGCGGGCCGCTATCGCTCGCCACATCCGCGAGATCGACCGCCTGGCCGAGGATCTGGCTGACCTCGATCGGGAGATCGCCCGGGAAGCGGTTGATGATGTGCAAGTCCGGCGTCTTCAGACGATCACCGGCGTCAATGCCATCGTCGCGAGCGGTATCATCGCCGCCGTCGGCGACATCCGGCGGTTCCGCGAACCGCAGAAGCTGGTGAGCTACTTCGGCCTCAATCCTCGTGTGCGTCAATCCGGTCTTGGCTTGGCGCAATATGGCCGGATCAGCAAACATGGGCGTTCCCATGCCCGCGCCATGCTGGTCGAGGCCGCCTGGGCGGCGGCGAAGGCGCCCGGACCGCTCAGGGCTTTCTTCCTGCGCATCCGCAACAAGCGCGGCCATCAGGTCGCAGCCGTGGCGCTCGCCCGCAAGCTCGCCGTGTTGATCTGGCATCTGCTGACAAAGGAGCAGGACTACTTCTGGGCTCGCCGGCGCTGGTGGCGGCAAAGCAGAGGCAGCTCGCTCTCAAGGCTGGCGCGCCGGGCGAGCGCGGTGTCGGTCGCCGCGGTTCGGCTTACGCCTACAACGTGAAGGAGTTGCGAAACAGCGAGAAAGCCGCGGCCGAGAATGCCGAACGTGCCTACGAGCTGATGGTTCGGCATTGGCGGTCACTAGGGCCGAAGCGGCGCACGGACGCCACAAACGAGGAACGACTATAACGGCTGCGCGGCGGCGCTCTCATCCTCTCACGCCGCTCTTTGCCACGTGGTCGTCCGTGCCAGGCGAACATAACATAAGCAAATATCCCGGTGCGACAGTCATCGCCCCGGTCCACTCCAGAAAGGCGCCGTGCTCGACGCAGTCAAGGCGTGGCCTGGAAACCTCGCAGCCGGCCATGGCGCCATCGCACCGGCCAGCCTTGACTGCGTCTCGACACGCTCGCATGGGAAATCCTGTGGGCCGGGACGAAGAAACACGCTCACCTGAGCCGAACAAATAAACGCACAGGAGTCGAGAAAGCCGAAATCACGCTTGTCGATGTCATCCGTGGTGTAGATGATCCGGCGCACGCTTTCGGGGAAGGCGAAGAACGGCACCACGTGTTGCCAGTTGCGCCGCCAGCTCTGGGTGATCGCCGGATACCGCTGGCCCCAGTAGCCGGCTTCGAATTCCTCCAGGGCCTTCATGCCGGCTTCGGCATCCTTTGCCCGGTAGATCGCGCGCAGCGCCGGCACGACCGGCTTGCGATCCTTCCACGACACGAACTCCAGCGAATGGCGGATCAGATGCACGATGCAGGTTTGGACCACGGTCTGGGGGAAGACGGCGTTGATCGCCTCGGGGAAGCCCTTCAGGCCGTCGACGACGGCGATCAAGACGTCGGCGACGCCACGGCTCTTCAGCTCGTTCATGACGCGCAGCCAGAACTTGGCGCCCTCGGTCTGCTCGATCCAAATGCCGAGGATCTCCTTCGTGCCGTCCGGCAGGATGCCGAGCGCGATGTAGACGGCCTTGTTGCGCACGAAGCCCTCGTCCCTGATCTTGACCCGGATCGCATCGAAGAAGACGAGCGGATAGATCGCATCCAGCGGGCGGTTCTGCCACTCGGCCACTTCCTCCAGGACGGCGTCGGTGACGGCCGAGATCAGTTCCGGCGACACGTCGATGCCGTAGAGCTCCTCCAGATGGCCGCGGATCTCGCGCACCGTCATGCCGCGCGCCTACATGGAGATGATCTTGTCGTCGAAATCGGGAAAGCGGCGCTGGTATTTGGCGATCAGCTTCGGATCGAAGATCCCGGCCCGGTCGCGCGGGATCGACAGCGTCATCTTCGACGTGCCCGTCAGAACCGACTTCCTCGAATGGCCGTTGCGGCGATTGGCGCTGCCGTCGGTGCGGTCGTCCTCGAGGTGCTCGTCGAGTTCAGCGTTCAGAATCCGTTCCGAAAGCGCCTCAGGTCGTCGAGCAATCCGTCCTTGGCAAACACCTCATTCGGATCGCGGCCGGCAAGCAGTTGGTCCAGAAGTTCCTTCTCGATAGCCATGTGATGATTCTCTCCTTTCCATCATCATGGCCTCGCGCACAGAATTCCTGACAGTCCCGTGGACGATGTGCCGACCGGTCCGAGAGAGCCTAGATCGACGGTGCTCTTGCCCGAGGAGGAGGCCGTCATCGTCCCCTTCCGGCGCTACACTCTGTTGCCACTCGATGACTGCCTCTACGCCTTACAAGCGACGATCCCACACGACGCGCTCGTCACTGCATCGCTGCCTGCAGCGCCACGGCATCAGCCGCCTGCGGACGTAGAAGGTGACAAGCCGGCGAAGAAGAAGTTCAAGAGCCATCCGATCGGCTACTTCCACATCGACGTCGCCGAGGTGCGCACCGAACAGGGCAAGCTGCACATGTTCGTCGCCATTGATCGCACCTCGAAGTTCCCCTTCGTGGAAACGGCCACCACCGCCATATCGAGAGACTTCCTGCTGCGCCTGATCGCGGCCGTTCCCTACAAGATCCACGCCGTCCTCACCGACAACGTCCTAAGCGCGGAACGAAATGGAGCCTGCAGTCAAGGTCTCTCTGTTCGTCAGCATGCCCTTGCTGCGTGACGTTGGTCAAGTCGTCGAACCAGGCGGCTTCCACCGGCAAGGGAAA
>NZ_RZOZ02000307.1:0-279 GCF_003999155.2 Mesorhizobium sp. M1D.F.Ca.ET.231.01.1.1 | reverse complement strand
CGCTTCGATAACTGCTGGACTCTACGACATAGCCGTCGGCCTCGGCGGCTCGATCAGCGCCGAGCATGGTATCGGCCGCAGCCGCGTCCGGGAATTCTGGGCCGGGCTCTCGCCGACGCATCGCGGCCTGGTCATGGCACTGAAGAACGCCCTCGACCCCAAGAGCTTGATGAATCCTGGCTGCCTGTTGCCCGTGACGGAGACTTTTCCATGAAGCAAAGACTGGCCGCCATCGGCACCGTCGAGACCTTGCCGCACCGGGTCGCAGCCTTCCTCAGC
>NZ_RZOZ02000306.1:0-279 GCF_003999155.2 Mesorhizobium sp. M1D.F.Ca.ET.231.01.1.1 | reverse complement strand
CGAAGTCGCCGGCAGCGTCGTAAGTGCCGAACGTCAGCATGAGTGCCGAAAGGCGTTTCGCGGAGCTGGTGTCGAGAATGCGCTCGCCCGTAGAAGGCACGACACCATGGTGGGTGAGAAAGAGTGCGGCTTTTGCCAATTCCACGCAACTCATTGAAATTGCGCATTGGCGGCAATATGCATCGACCACTACTTCTGGCGGCATTTCCATGTTGCCGAAGCTCGCCATGAAATGCGCCATTGCGCGATTGCGGTGCGCGTGCTGCAACTCTGATTGAG
>NZ_RZOZ02000305.1:0-279 GCF_003999155.2 Mesorhizobium sp. M1D.F.Ca.ET.231.01.1.1 | reverse complement strand
ACCGATCTCCCGTTCGAACTGGGCGATCTGTCGGCTTAATGGAGGCTGAGCAATTCCGAGCCGCGCCGAGGCGCGCCCGAAATGAAGTTCTTCGGCCACTGCCAGGAAATAGCTCAGCCGTTTGAAGTCCATGGCCGTTTGTCAGGCATCCATCAGCCGGGCAGGCACCCGCGTGACCCTTTCCAGTGCCTCCTTGAAATAGGCCCTGAAGGCAGTGGGGTTCTCGCTCATCGGAAAATGACCAAGATCCTTCATGATCGCAAGAGTGGAACCCTTGAT
>NZ_RZOZ02000304.1:0-279 GCF_003999155.2 Mesorhizobium sp. M1D.F.Ca.ET.231.01.1.1 | reverse complement strand
GTGAAGACAATGTTAATCTCAACCTGCGCCGCTTTATGCGGCGCTTTTTTTTTCCGCTCTTTCGATCGACAGAGGATCCCATGCCGACCGAACCCGCTCCTGCCCTGATCAGCAACGACATCGTTGGACTGGGCCTGATTGCCGCCACCCTGGCCCTGATCTTCTGGGCCGCCAGTGGTCCGACGCCGCTGCTGAAGAAGATCTTCGCCTGGGTGCCGGCCCTGCTGCTGTGCTACTTCATCCCCGCCATCTACAACACCGCCGGTGTCATCGATGGCC
>NZ_RZOZ02000303.1:0-279 GCF_003999155.2 Mesorhizobium sp. M1D.F.Ca.ET.231.01.1.1 | reverse complement strand
GCGAGCCTATGTTCTCGGATGCCTCGACAAGCAGCTGTTTCCAGCAGGGGCGGGCTCGAACTCTCCGCTCGATGAGATGAAGCAGACCTCAGGATTTTGGGGCAGAAAGCGCCTGACTGTGCGCGAACTGCTCTACATCGGCCATTTTCACGCCTGCCTGGGCGCGGCGAAAGAATTTCTGTTTCGCGGCTGACCTGCGACACCCAAAATTGAGTCGCGATCAGCGCGCGGCGCGGAAATGCTTGGAGAGCTTCAGGCCCTGCGCCTGGTAGTTCGATC
>NZ_RZOZ02000302.1:0-279 GCF_003999155.2 Mesorhizobium sp. M1D.F.Ca.ET.231.01.1.1 | reverse complement strand
TGCGCTGGCCCTGCATCCGCAGCTCAGTACCGACGTCAACGAACAGAACGCGCAGGCCGTCGGCTTCTACCAGCGCATGGGTTTCGTCGAAACCGGACGTTCACCGCTGGATTCGCAGGGCCGCCCGTATCCGCTGATCCATCTCCGGTACGAGGGCTGAGATCAGCCCCGGCGGCGGGGGGCAATCCACGGGCGGGGCGTTTGCCTCGAATGCCGCTGAGTAGCGCACTTCGCCCTGCGCGATCGGCGGCACCAGGGAGAGGGCCTGGAAGTACGTTG
>NZ_RZOZ02000301.1:0-279 GCF_003999155.2 Mesorhizobium sp. M1D.F.Ca.ET.231.01.1.1 | reverse complement strand
GCCGTGCTATTTCGGCAGTCAGAAGAACTTGGCACCAGCCTGACAGAGGCCCTTCGCGTGTACAGCGACGAAATGCGCACGCAGCGAATCCTCTACGCGGAGGAGAAAGCCAATGCGCTGCCGGTCAAGATGATGATCCCGCTCGGCATCTGCATCTTTCCGGTCGTGCTGATGATCGTTCTTTTGCCGGTGATCATTCGCATGAGAGGCATTTTCTTCTAGCCGGTCGTATGATTACCCTCTAAAACTGAGTCGGGGACTCGTGGGACACACTATGAT
>NZ_RZOZ02000300.1:0-279 GCF_003999155.2 Mesorhizobium sp. M1D.F.Ca.ET.231.01.1.1 | reverse complement strand
GCCGACTGGACGATCTTCTACTGGGCCTGGTGGATTTCCTGGGCACCGTTCGTCGGTTCGTTCATCGCGCGCATTTCGCGCGGGCGCAGCGTGCGCGAGTTCGTGATCGGCGTGGTGCTGGCCCCGACGCTGCTGGGCTTCTTCTGGTTCTCGGTGTTCGGCGGCACCGCAATCTGGATGCAGATCTTCGGCCAGGCCGACCTGGTGCAGGCACTGGGCAATGGCTACGAGACGGTGCTGTTCACGATGTTCGACAGCATGCCGCTGCCGTTGCTGCTG
>NZ_RZOZ02000299.1:0-279 GCF_003999155.2 Mesorhizobium sp. M1D.F.Ca.ET.231.01.1.1 | reverse complement strand
GGCCCGCGCGGCGGGGGAATCGATCAGCGCCCGGGACAGGTGATCGATCTGGTACACGGGCGTGTCATCCACGCGCAGGATGCGGTCCCCGCGGCGGACACCGAATCGGCCCTCCGGGCGCGCGGCCTCCACCTGGATCTGGCCTTCGGTCGAGTGCAGCGCCAGCCGGGCCTCGCCCTGCTGCCACTGCAGGGTGCTTGCGCTGCCACCGCCGGCAACTGCCGGCAGTGGGAGGAGCATCAGCAGGGTCATCAGCCGTGTGCGCATCTCAGGCTCCGC
>NZ_RZOZ02000298.1:0-279 GCF_003999155.2 Mesorhizobium sp. M1D.F.Ca.ET.231.01.1.1 | reverse complement strand
CTGGGGCGTAGCGACGAACACGATCCTCTGCGTGAAAATTCTCTGCGCAATCAGGGATGAATCGTTCAATGGCCCTACTCGGATGGCGACATCGAAGTGCTCTCCAATAAGATCGACCAACCGATTGCCAAGGTCGATTGAGACCTCGAGCTGCGGGAACCGTCTCACGAACTCGGGAACCGCTGGTGCCAGGCACTCATTGCCAAAGGCCGTTACGCAGGAGACGTGGAGCTGGCCGCGAGGGGTTTCGTGGCGTTCGCGTACCGCGCTCCGCATCAG